>JAZKFW010000016.1:0-40061 GCA_040386255.1 Pseudomonadota bacterium | reverse complement strand
GGCGCATGTGTTCGAGTTCGAGTTCGACGTGGCGCAGCTTGGCGGTCTGCTCTTCGAGGTCGGTCTGCGCCTGCTCCATCTCGCGGAAGTATCTGGTCTGCTCGGCCTGCGCTTCGTTCTTGCGCAGCAGCCAAAGCAGCTTCTGCTTCTCTTCCTGGTCGGCCTGCAGCGCGTGGAAGCGGTTCGCCACCACGGCCTGCGCCTCGAGCTTCTCGAGGTTGGCGTTCAATTCGCGCAGGATGTCTTCGACCCGCAGCAGGTTCTCGCGCGTGTCGCCCAGGCGGTTCTCGGTTTCGCGGCGACGTTCCTTGTACTTCGAGACGCCGGCCGCCTCTTCGAGGAACACACGCAGTTCTTCCGGGCGCGATTCGATGATCCGCGAGATCATGCCCTGGCCGATGATGGCGTAGGCGCGCGGCCCGAGTCCGGTGCCGAGGAAGATGTCCTGGATGTCGCGCCGGCGCACCGGCTGGCCGTTGATGTAATAGGTCGAGGTGCCGTCGCGCGTCAGCGTGCGCTTGACGGCGATCTCGGCGTACTGGCCCCACTGGCCGGCGGCCTTGCCGTCGTTATTGTCGAACACCAGTTCGACCGACGCGCGGCCGGCCGGCTTGCGATGGGTCGAGCCGTTGAAGATCACGTCCTGCATCGACTCGCCGCGCAGCTCGGATGCCTTCGATTCGCCCAGCACCCAGCGCACGGCGTCGATGATGTTCGACTTGCCGCAGCCGTTCGGGCCGACCACGCCCACGAGCTGACCCGGCACCTGGAAATTGGTGGGATCGACAAATGACTTAAATCCCGACAATTTGATCGAAGAGAGGCGCACGTTGCTTACATTACCCTATGGCGAAGACGAGGATCATACCATTTGTTGCTTTGGCCAGCGACCGGCGGAAGTTGCGACGCGGAAATAATAGCCGTTTTGTCAGCCTGAACTGCGGGGCGCCGGTGCGGTCAAACAACTTTCAACCGAAGATTGCGGCCAGCGCCATGAAAGTCACGCCCCTCCCCGAGATCCATTTCCCCACTGCGCGCGAACATGGCCCGTTTCCGTTTCCCACCGCCCAGGCGATGGCGGAACACGATGCCGGCGCCGCCGCGCCGGCCGAACCTCCCCTCAGCGCCGAAGAGCTGCGCCTGATGGCCGACACCATGCCCGGCGACGGCCCCGGCGACTAGCGGCCGGCGTCGCCCGGCCAGGGGGCGCCCGGTTTCCATGCCGCGGCAAGCGCGTCCGCTTCGGCGCGCTGGGCGGCGCTCAACCGGCTGCCGATCTCGGCCAGCCGCGCCGACGTTTGCGGATCCCTGGCGGCGCCCCTCGCCTTCAGGCCGAGCTGCAAATACGTGTATGCCAGTTGCGCGCTGGCCGCCACGCCGCGGCCTTTTTCGTACATCGAGCCCAGGCTGATGAAACCGATCGGCACGCCGGCGGCGGCGGCCTGCCGGTAGAGGCCGATGGCACGGGCATAGTCCTGCGGCACGCCGAAACCATTCTCGAAGAGGTCGCCCAGGTTATTGCGCGCCACCTCCATGCCCTGGTCTGCCGCCTTGCGGTACCACGCGGCCGCCTGGGCGTGATCCTTGTCGACACCCCGGCCGAAATGCAGCGCCATGCCCAGCGACTGCTGCGACGCCGCGTCGCCCAGCACGGCGCCCTGGCGCAAATAGCCTGCGCCGCGCAGCGGGTCTGCCGGTGTGCCGGCACCGGCCATGAAGGTGTCGCCAAGGGTCGCGTACGCCGGCGCGAAGCCGGCGGCGCCCGCTTTTTCCAACCATTCGACCGACTTGGCGGAGTCGGCCACGACACCTTCACCGCTGCGGTAGCTGAGGCCAAGCATGTATTTCGCGACCGCATGTTCCTTGTTCGCCGCTTTTGCGAACCACGCAAAGGCCAGATTGGGGTCCCTGGCGACCATGCTGCCCCTCGTGTAGTGAAACGCCAGCTCGGCCATCGCCGCGGCGTCGCCGGCTTCGGCGGCCGCACGCAGCAAGTCGCCGGCGTCGCCCGGCGTCAGGCGCGCCAGCTCGTGCCGGGCGAGCGGATACTCGCGGCCGCTGCGAATGCCGTTACCAAGCAGCCAGCGAAACGCCGCCTGGGCGCCGGCATTATCGCCCGCGGCGAGGCGGCGCTGGCCGATGAAGAACCAGGCTTCGGCCAGCGCCAGTTCGCGCGCATCCCTTGGCAAGGCTGCCGCGAATGCCAGCACGGCGTCCTCGGCGAGCACGCCCGCCTGCATCGCCACGAGCGGGCGCGGCCAGGGGCCGTCGGGCACGTCCTTGCCAAATGCGAGCAGTGGCGGCGGCACCGGTTCGCCCAGGCGCTGCAGCAGCGCGATGGCGTGGGCGATGTCGAAGCCGTTCAGTTCGCCGGCCTTGTCGCGCGCCGCGCGGTAACGCGCCATGTCGGCCAACGCGCCGTTGCCGTCGCCGCCGTGGAAGCGGGCCCAGGCCAGCGCCGGCAACAGGACGTCGTCGTCCTGCAAGGCGGGCGCGGCCTTGTACAGCGCAACGCTTTCGGCCAATTTCCCCTGGGCGAACTGGAAATTCGCGAGGCAGCGGCGCACCTGCGGCTTGGCCACGTCCTTTGCAAGCTCGGCGGGCAGCTTGGCGATCTCCGCCGCGGCTGGGGCATCCGCGACCTCGGCCAGACGGCCGGTCCGCAGCGCCAGCTCGCAGCCGGCGTCGCCGACGTCGGCGTTCGTGCCCTTCTCCACTTTGGCGGCGACCTCGGCCATCACCTGCGCGTCGACCGAGGTCTCATAGTTGCGATACGAATCCACCGCCGCGTCGGCCCGCGCCAGCTTGTTCTCGGACACCAGCCAGCGGCCGGTGGCAAACGGGGTGAGCTTCCTGGCCTGCTTGCTCAATTCCGGCATCGCCTCCGGCGCCACGTGGTCGGTCTTGATCCGGTAGTCGATCATGTAGCTGACCAGATTGCCGCGCAGGGTGTATTCCTCGCTGACGAAGAAGAACGCATTGTCGAGCGACTTCAACACCGGCGCGTCGCTGACGCGCACCCGCGCCGGCCACAGCAGGTTGAGGCGGTAGCGCCCGCGAAATTTCCCCTGCGGCGGGCGGAACGGAAAATTGCGCACCACCTTGGCCGGAATGACGATCGTGTCGTCCATGATCTGGCTGTCGTATTCGAGCGCGTGGCGACCTTCCTCGAACGACACCGGCTTGGGCAAGGTGTAATGGGCGACGACGTCGAAGCGGCCGCCGCCGGCCTCGTCCACCAGCTTCGGCGCCTGCACCATCGTGACGCCGGGATAGCGCTTCTCGTAATTCGACAGCAGCTGCTTTTTCAGCGCGGCGGCCGCCATCGGCGGATAGCGGCGCCGCGCCCAGTCGGCGTAGGCGCCGCGGTAGACCAGGCGCGCCTCCAGCGCGGCGTCGCCGTCGAAACTGGCGACGACGATGTTCTCGATATATTCGAACAGCGGCGCCTGGTCGCTGTCTTCCGGCAGCGTCAGCAGCGCGGTGGCGTCGGCGGCGGCGGGCAGTCCGGCAGCTCCCGGCAATATGGCCGGCAGCCGGGTCAGCAGGCCCTTCTGGCCGGTACGGGTCGGGTCGACGTAATAGGTCTCGCCGTCGAGCTCGATGCGGACGATGGCGTGGTCGAACCAGGTCGGCGACGGCATCACCTTGGCGGGCGTCTTCGGGGCGGAGGAATTGACCAGGATCGGGGTGGCCTTGATGCCCAGTTGCGACAACACGCTCACCAGCAGGTAGGCCTTGTCCTTGCAATCGCCGTAACGGCGCGCCAAAACGGTATCGGGCGGCTGCGGGCGATGCGAGTTTTCGCCGATCGACACGCTGAAATAGCGGATCTCGTCCTGCACCCAGTGCAGCGCGGCGCTGGCCTGGGCGAGACGGGTTTTCTCGCCTTCGAAGCGGGCGGCGAACTGCTTGATTGCCGGCGACGGCGCCACCGCCGGAAACAGGCCGCCGGCCCATACCGCGACCGCTTGCCAGTCCGGGTATTCGCTCAGCTGCAGCCGCCGGTACGGCAGGAAGTCCGGCGGAATCGACGACTCGTGCTGGACGGCGTCGATGGCCCGGCTTTCGAAGCGCATGCGCGCCACGCCGGCGGCGCTGTCGACGAGCGGCACGATCGGCTCGGCCCTGACGTCGCCGAGCTGGCGCCAATAAATGGGCTGGCCGGGCGGATGCAGCACCGTCAGCCGGCGCAGTTCCACCGGGGTCCCGCGGTCCCAGCTGAAATCCTGCGCCCAGCGCTTGCCGAAGACGGGATTGCGGCCCTCGACCGTATAAGTGATCCACAAGGTATCGCCGGCGCGCACGTCGTCGAGCAGCAGCTGGACTGACTTTTCGCCGCCATACACGCCGGCGTCGATGCCCGCTTCGCGCTCGAGCAGGCGGACGTTGGCGGTGGCGGTGCGGTCCATGACCTGGTGGGCGCGGATGATCGCGACCCGGTGCAGCAACAGTTTCTGATAGCTGGGGAAGTAGCTCAGCGAGTACTGGCCGATCTCGCTCAGCGAGCCCGGGTCGTTGACCTGAATGGCCTGGTTCACCAGCATCGCCGGCGCGGCGCCGACCCTGGTCTGGATTTCGGCCAGCCGCGTCACTACCGGGTCGGTGCGCTCGGTAGGCGGAATCTCGGCCAGCGCCTGCGCCCACCTGGGCAGCGCAGCGCCACGCACGTAGCTGGCGTCGGCAACCACGCGGGCCGCTTTGGGCGCGGCCAGCTGGGCCGCAAAGCCGATCGGGCTGGCGAAGGCAGCCAGCAAAACGACGAAATGAAGGCGCATGAAACCTCGACATGGTTGGCGAACGACCGCGGGCACGGCCATCGCCTTAGCCCCGGACTTTCAATTAGGAAATATAGCATAAGTCATAACAAGCGATTCAAAGAGTTATTGCATCGGCCGTCCATCGGGCTTATCATGAATGCGAATGATTATCATTTATAGTGATCCCGGAGGAACCATGCCAGCCAAAGAACAGACGACCGGCGCGACGCCGTCTCCCGAACTGCTGATTGCGTCGGTGCTGCACCTGATGTCGCATTACCTTGCCGATATCGACAACGCTGGCGCCGGGGCGAATTTGTCGCTCGCGATCGAGCGCCATTTTCAGGCCTTGTCGGCGATGCCTGGCCTGCCGCCGGTGTTGCGCGGCACGTGCTCGCAACTGGCGCAGCACTGGGGTTCGCTAGTGGCCAGCAACTCCGCGCGTATCCAGGCGAACCGGCCGCGGACGTCGATGCTGGACCGCCTCAGGCGCTTGGTGGCGATTCCCCCGGTTTGCTTTACCTCAAATCGGGGTCAGACCTAGAGCTCTGACCCCGATGGTCTGGCCCGTTCGGGCCGCTGACGCCGCGCATTTCACGCCGGCGTGCGGCAACTGGCGCCACGCCGCAGCACTTCGTCGCAGCGGCCGCCTGGCCGCGTTCGTGGCCGCTACATTAGTCTCCGTCGCAACACTCAACCACCGGAGACGAGCATGAAAACAATTCGCACCCTGACCTTCTGCGCCGCACTGCTTGCCGCAAACGCCGGCGCCGCCGACCTGACCATCCATATCGACGACCTGAAGGCCGCCGGCGGCAACATCCAGGTGGCGCTCTACAATTCTGCAGGCACCTTCATGAAAACTGCCGCCGGGTCGGGCAAGACCGCGGCGGCGAAGGATGCCAACACGGTCGTGCTGAAAGGCTTGCCTGAAGGCGAATACGCGTTCGCGCTATTCCACGACGCGAACGCCAACGACAAGCTCGACAAGAATGCGTTCGGCATTCCGACCGAAGACTACGCGTTCAGCAATAACGCGCTTGGCAAGATGGGCCCGCCAACCTACGAGGCGGCCCGCTTCACGCTGCCGGCCGCCGGCGCCAGCATGCGCGTCAGCCTGCGCTGACAAGGAGACGACCATGAACCGCCGCCAACTGCTCGCCGCCGGTGCCCTCGGCCTGCTGCCCGCCACCGCCTTCGCCAACCCCGACTATTACCAGCAATTCCACGCGGCGCTCGAACGCGATCCATCGCTGGCGCTGTTCGCTAACATGGTCGGCGAGCGCGCCGGCGATGCCGCCGTCAAGGGCCGCATCCCGGCCGACCTCGACGGCGTCTTCTTCCGCAACGGTCCGGGCCGTTTCGAGCTTGGCGGCGAACGTTACCATCACTGGTTCGACGGCGACGGCTTTGCCCAGCGCTGGCAGATATCGCAGGGTAAGGTGAGCCATCGCGGCAAGTTCGTCGCCACCCAGAAATACATTGACGAGACCGAGGCCGGCCAATTCCTGTATCCCGGCTTCGGCACGCAGATCACCCGGCGCGGGGTCAAGGGCAACGATACGATGAACGCGGCCAACACCAACCTGCTGCCGTTCGGCGGACGACTGTATGCGCTGTGGGAAGGCGGCTCGGCCACCGAGCTCGACCCGCGCACGCTGGGCACCATCGGCATCCGCACCTGGCGCGACGACCTGAAGTCGATGCCGTTCTCGGCGCACCCGAAAATCGACCAGGACGGCAGCATGTGGAATTTCGGCGCCCTGCCCGGCAGCGGCCGGCTGGCGGTATACCACATCGGCGCCGACGGCGCGCTGCTGTCGGCTGCCGTGGTGGAAGTGCCGCAACTGGCGATGGTGCATGACTTCGTGATCAGCGGCCAGCACCTGGTGTTCCTGGTGCCGCCCTACGACCTGCTGGCGGATGCATCGCTCAGTTTCGCCGAACGCCACGCCTGGGCCGGCAGCGGCCCGGCGGCGCGGCCGATGCGGGCGGTGGTGGTGTCGAAAGCGACGCTGCGGCTGCGCCGGGTGTTCGAACTCGATCCGCACATGGTCTTCCATTTTGGTAATGCCTTCGACGATGGCCAGACTACCCGGCTCGACGTCGTGCTGCATGGCGGCGGCGCGCTGGCGTCGTTCGGCGCCCTGATGCGCGGCGAGCGCCAGCCGAACCTGACGGAACACAGCTACACGGCGCAGCTCACGCTCGACTATGCGAGCGGCAAGGCGCACCAGGCGCGCCTGTTCGGCACCAGCGAGTTTCCGCGCGTGATGCCGCAGGTGGTCGGCCGGCGCCATCGCAAGCTCGCGGTGCTCAGCAGCGCGGCGCGCAACCGCGAGCACATGCTCGACACCGTCAATTTGGTCGACACCGACACCGGCAAGGCCGACAGCTTCCGCTTCGACGCCGGCTGGCTGGCCGAGGAACACGTGCTGGTGCCGCGCCGCAACGCGCGCTCGGAAACCGACGGCTACCTGGTCGGCGTGGCGCAGGATGCGCGGAGAGGCGAAACGGTGATGACCGTGTTCGACGCCTCCCACGTCGCCGACGGCCCGCTGGCGCTGGCGCGGCTGGCATATCGGACGCCGATATGTTTTCATGGTAACTTCTTGCCGGCTTAACGCAATCTGGACTTTTGACCATGGCATATAGCACCGCGTCATGCGGCTCCCATCCGCTGGACCTGATACCGCTGTTCCGGCGCTGGCCGCCTTCGCACGTTCGCAATTTTGTCTACACCGGCGTGTGGAACACCATGATCGCGGTGTTCCTGACCGGCGCCGGCATGATGTTCGTGCGCAATGGCGGCAGTTTTCTTACTCACTTCGTGCCGGTGTGGCTGATCTCGAACGTGGTCGGCTACACGGTGCACGGCACGCTCAACGCGCTGGAGTATGTGCTGCGCGGCTGGCCGTCGCGCTTGAAACGCTTGCCGGCGGTGGTCTATCACCTGGTGGTGATCGGCGGTTGCGTACTGATTGGAATCGCGGTCGGCAACGCGCTGCTGAAAGGTTTTCATCCGTTTCACTATCTCGAACGCGGCACCGCGCTGGCGCCCCTGATACCGTTCGCGCTGATCATGGCGCTGTTCATCTTCATGGTGCTGATGTCGAGCGAACGCCGGATCGCCACCGAGACACTGGCGGCGCGCCAGAACGAGCAGATCGCCGCCGCGGCGCAATTGCTGGCCGAAGCGCGACTGCGCGGACTGCAGGCGCAGATCGAGCCGCACTTCCTGTACAACACGCTGGCCAACGTGCTCAGCCTGATCGACACGCAGCCGGCGCAGGCGCGCCACATGCTCGAGCGCTTCATCGATTTCCTGCGCGCCAGCCTGACCGCCAGCCGCGCCGAGCATGCCACGCTGGGCGCCGAGCTCGACCTGGCGGCGGCCTACCTCGACGTGCTGGCGGTGCGCATGGGCGAGCGGCTGCGTTACCGGATCGAGGTCGACGCTGCCGCGCGCGGCGCCAGGATCGCGCCGATGCTGCTGCAGCCGATCGTCGAAAACGCCGTCATGCACGGATTGGAGCCGAAGGTCGAGGGCGGCGAGATCGTGCTGCGCGCGCAGCATGTCGGCGAGCACCTCTGCATCGAGGTGGCCGACACCGGCGCCGGCCTGAGCGCTGCGCCGCCGCGGGCCGGCGGCGGCGTCGGCCTGGCCAACCTGCGCGCGCGCCTGCGCAGCCTGTACGGCGCCGGCGCGCAGGTGCAACTACTTGAAAATCAACCTTGCGGCATGATCGTGCGCGTGCTGCTGCCTATCGAAATGGTGTCGCCATCGACCAACCCACCGCCCTGATCGCAGACGACGAACCGCATCTGCGCGATTACCTGGAAACCCAGCTGGCCAGTGCATGGCCGCAATTGCGGGTGGTGGCCAAGGCCGCCAACGGCGTCGACGCGTTGCGCCTGGTCGACGAATTGTCGCCGGACATCGTGTTCCTCGACATCCGGATGCCCGGCATGACCGGACTCGACGTGGCGGCGCGGCTCGCCGCCGACGGACGCGGGCCGCATATCGTCTTCATTACCGCGCACGATCACTACGCGGTGGACGCCTTCGAGCATTCGGCCTGCGACTACCTGTTGAAGCCTGCCAGTCTGGAGCGGCTGACGCGCACCGTCGGCAAGCTGAAGGCGGCGCTGGGCAACAAGCCGGCGGGCGAAGCGGAGGCATTGCGGGCGCTGCTGCGCCAGTTGGGCGTGGCGCAGGTCGCGGCGCCCGTTGTCGCGCCGCTGCACTGGATACGCGCGGCGCACGGGCGCGAGACCAGGCTGATCTCGATCGACGAAGTGGTGTATTTTCAGAGCAACGACAAGTACACCAGCGTGTTCCTGCAGGAGGGCGAGAGCCTGATCCGCACCCCGCTGCGGCAATTGCGCGAGCAGTTGCCGGAGGCGCAGTTCTGGCAGATCCACCGGGGAATCATCGTGTCGGCCAAGTTTATCGAGGCGACGCACACGGATTTTCGCGGGCGGCTGATGGTGAAACTGAAGGGGAGGACGGAGCAACTTGTGGTGAGCCGCAATTACGTGGAGCAGTTCAAGCAGATGTGAGTGGCTGTGCGACGAAATGGGAGCCCCGCTTGCGCGAGGAGTCATTTGCGCCAGTGGGGGGAATGACGGCCTTGGGGCCAACAGTCTAAAAACCGTCGTCCTCGCGACCGCGGGGACCCAATTGCGATGTGCCGCCACGAGCACATCTGATTCAGGCGACGGCGGCGCCCGGATCGTTCATCGCTTCGGCCAGGGCACGCGCGACAACGCCATCCTGCCGCACCAGCCGCACCGTCTCGTTGCGGTATGCCTCGGCCAGCTTTTCGACCGTCAGCGAAAACGCTTCCTTGCGCGCGCCCGTCGAGAAGATGAACAGCGTGCGCAGCGGACTGATCCAGGCAAGCTTGACCGTTTGCGCGCTGCCGTCGGCCTGGGTGAATTCCAGCCACATGCCGCGCTCGAGTCCGTCGACGGTGACGACCGCCGGATCGGCTTCGGCCTGCTGCGCCGCGGCCTGCTCCGCCGCCGCCAGCGCCTGTTCCTTGTCGATGCGCCGCTGCGCGTCCTGCTGCGCGACTTCCAGCGCGATCTCCAGCTGGCGCTCCGGCGACAGCTCGATTGGCGCGCGCACGATCGAGGCATGGCATTCGGCCAGCTCGGCAAAAAACTGTAGCCGCTCGGCATCCTGCCACTTGATGATGTCGAGCCACTTGTTCAGCGTGGCCAGCAGGCCCGGCAATTTGCCGATCAGCTGCTTGCGCTGCTCCTGCGTGATCTTCGGCTTGACGCTCCAGATCAGGTCGTCCATGGTGCGGGTGGCGCTGCCGACCGCGCCCGGCTTGTCCGGCTCGACGCTGTAGGCGATCGTCAGCACCGAGGTCCACTTCTTCGCGAGGAAAGTCTCGACCACCGCGACCAGGTCGCCGCTGCCGATCCGCAGCGCCACCGCAGTCTTGGCCGACTTGTTGGCGGCGGTCACTTTTTCCTGCTTCAGCGCGGCGGCGATCGGCGCCGAGATCTCGGCGGCGGCGACGCTTTCTTCGGCTTCGATACTCGCTTCGAGGTCGGCGACGGCGTCGGCAAACACGCTGACCTCGGCATCGAAGTCGCGCCCGACCCGGTCGACGCCGCGCTGCATCGCCTGGAACAGCGGATCGTCGGCGCCGCGCCGCTGCTCCCAGCCCATGCGCGACATCAGGTCGATCATGCGGCGCGCCGGGTGCGCTTCCTGGAAGAAGAAATTCTTGTCCTGCAAGGCCGCTTTCAGCACGGGTTCCTGCAGATATTGGATCAGTTCGCGCGTTTCCTTTGGAATATTGTCATCGACGAAGACCGTCTCGAAGATCCGCGACAGCAAGTCGATCGTGCTTTCGTCGCCGCGCGACAGGCTGCCCTTGGGCAGGCTTTCTTTCAGGCGCGGCAGGTAGAACACGTTGCCGGCGCCGCCGGCCACGGCAGGCGCGTGTCCCGCCCCGCCTGCCAGCTGTTCAGGCAGCTTCAATTGCAGCTTGGCGAGCATCTCGAGCAGGCCGGGATGGCTGTCGCCCGATGCCGGATGGCCGCCGTGCTGTGCGCCGCCGTGGCTGGCAAAGCCCGGGTAAGTCGCCACGCCGCCGTGGGCCGGCGCGGCGCGGCCGCTGCGGCCGTCGTGGGTGCCGGCCAGCATCGGCGAGGCCGGGGCATGTGCCTGGGCCTGGTTCGGCGCGAATGCACTGCTGCCGCGGAAGGCCTCGGCGCCGCTCGGCCGCCAGCCGCCGCTGCCGGTCGGCATCGCCGGCAGGTCGGGGATCAGCGGGATGCCGGCGTCGTCGCCGGCCGCCGCGTCGGCGCCGGAAAAATACTGGCGCAGCTGCTCGGCCAGCGCGGCCTGGCCAGTGGCGCGCTGGGCCTTGGCGCGGGCGGCGTTGTCGGTTTTGCGGATGCGCAGTGCGTCGGCCTGGCCGCCGTTGTCCATCAACGACTGATTCAGGGCGTCGTACACCGGCGCGAAATCGAACAGCACGGCCGGGCGCAGCAGCGGCGCCAGCATGGCGTGCGCTTCGGCGTCGGGCTCGAACTCGGTCCACGCCTGGTACAGCGCCAGCAGGATCAGGTCGGGGCGGAAGGGGTTCTGGCCGATGCGCAGAGTGTCGCGTCCCAGCAGGTAGCCGAGCCGGACGTTGAGAGTGGCGAGCTGCTCCGCGCAGGCGGCCTCGAACGGCCGGCTGATGCCGCCGAAGGCGACGCTGCGGTCCATGTCGGCCAGCGGCACCAGCGTCAGCGCTTCGGCGGCGCTGGCCTTTTTGCGCGGCGGCGCCAGCAGCGCCACTTCCTTGCGCAGGCTGCGGTCGAGCTCGGTACTGGCGATGTGGAAGTAGGCGTAGGCGTTATTCTTGAGCAGGTTGCCCGATTTGACGCGGTGGTAGACGCTGTGGGCGTCGAGCGCGGGGTCGGTGATGTCGAGCATGACGGCCACCAGTCGGTTGATCATCGGCATCAGCTGCTCGTTGAGCTGGCCCGTGGCGAGCACGACCATCGCATCCAATTGCGCGTGCGCGGACGCGACTGTCGTCCTCGGTGCCGTCTGCAATGCTGGAGTAATAGGAGCCATGGGTCTGTTTGCCTTGATCGCAACTTTCAATGCGCCTACCCATTTTGGCAGATTATTTCCACAAGGCAATAGTTAAAAAGCTATTTTGGGCAGTTTTTTCGCGTTGTCATGATTTTCGCCACAAATCTGATTGTCGGCGCCGGGATTGCAGCCGCCTTTGAAGTTGATACCCCGCAATGGTGCCCAGAAGCAGTTTCCTTAACATAAAGGATCTGCCCTCCGCCTAAGCAAAGGAATCTTCATGAAATCGATCCGCCAGCTGGAAACGAGCACCAAGCTGTATGCGTGTTTTGCGATTGTGCTATTGCTTGGCGTAATGATCTCGGTGTGGCTGCTGGGGCAGATGGCGCAGATGAGCGAGCTGGCCGCGCAGGCCGGCCCGAAGGCGGCGGCCGCCCGTGCCGAGTACGCCAGCGCTCACAGCTGGAGCATGGTGTTCCTGGCGCTCGAGCTGGTCGTCGCGGTGCTGCTGTGCATGTGGCTGGCGGCCGAGGTGGCGCGGCCGATGCACGAGGCGGTGCTGGTGGCGCGGCGCGTGGCCGCCGGCGACTTGAGCAACAAGATCGACAGCTCGGCGCGTGGCGAAGCCGGCCTGCTGCTGCGCGCCATGCAGGAAATGAACGACAAGCTGGTCGGCATGATCGTCGAGGTGCGCTCCGGCACCGAATCGATCACCAGCGGCGCCGGCGAGATTTCCACCGGCAGCCTCGACTTGTCGGCGCGCACCGAGCAGCAGGCGGCGTCGCTGGAGGAGACGGCGTCGTCGATGGAGCAGCTCACCGTCACCGTCAAGCAGAATGCCGACCACGCCCACCAGGCCAGCAAGCTGGCGGTGTCGGCGTCCGAAGTGGCGGTCAAGGGTGGCGAAGTGGTGTCCGAGGTGGTCGGCACGATGGCCTCGATCAACGACTCGTCCAAGCGTATCGCCGAAATCATCGGCGTCATCGACGGCATCGCGTTCCAGACCAACATCCTGGCGCTGAATGCCGCCGTCGAAGCGGCGCGCGCCGGCGAACAGGGGCGCGGCTTCGCGGTGGTTGCCTCCGAAGTGCGCAACCTGGCGCAGCGCTCGGCGGCGGCGGCCAAGGAAATCAAGGCGCTGATCGACGACTCGGTCGAAAAGGTCAACGCCGGCACGCTGCTGGCCGACAAGGCCGGCAACACGATGAACGAGGTCGTCACCAGCGTCAAGCGGGTGACCGGCATCATCGGCGAGATTGCCGACGCCAGCGCAGAGCAGACCACCGGCATCGAACAGGTCAACCAGGCGATCGCCGCGATGGACCAGGCCACCCAGCAGAACGCCGCCCTGGTCGAGGAAGCGGCGGCGGCGGCGGCCTCGATGCGCGAGCACGCGGGCAGCCTGAACCGGGTGATCGGCGCCTTCGTGCTCGGCGCCGATCACGTTCGCCCGGCGGCGCAGATCCACCTGATTGCCAGCAACGCCGCCAAGCCTGCCGCCGCCAAGGCCGAAGCGCCGCGCCGCGCCCGCAGCGCCGCGCCGTTGCGGGCCGCCGCCGCGGCCAAGCGCAACACGGCCCCCAAGCCCGACGTCGACTGGGAAGAATTTTAATTCGGGGTCAGACCCAGATTGAGTCCGATCGAGTCGAAAAAGTTCTAAAACCGGGGTCTGACCCCGGTTTAGCCGCCGGCGGAATGGAAAAGTTCTAAAACCGGGGTCTGACCCCAGTTCGGCCGCCGGCGCACTTGCGTCGGAAAATTTCAATCCTGTAGGCCTATCTCCTACACGCGTCCAAGCGCTCTTCCGATACAGATCCAATAGTGTCAATCGCATCATTGTGCTTCCGGAAACGCTACCGAAAACCATTTTTTTCCGATCGCAACCGGCGCACGACATTTCAAACTTTGTAAAGGAATGAACATGAAGTCGAACCAGAAAGATCAGGGCAGCAGCAAACAAGGTGCAGGATCGAAATCGAGCAAGCAGAGCGACCGTTCCAGCGGGAGCCAGCAGTCCGGTTCGCAAGGTTCGGGCAGCGGTTCGTCCGGCTCGGACTCGGGCACACGCTCCGGCGGCCAGGGCGGCACCCATGAACAGCACGTCGAAGCAGGTCGTCAAAGCCACAAGAATGATGCCGGCAGCAGCAAGCAGTCCGGTTCGTCCAGCGCTGACAGCAAGCAGTCGGAGGCAAGTTCGGGCGGCGGCACTCGCGGTGGTTCGCCGGAGCAGCACGCTGCAGCCGGCCGTCAAAGCCACAAGAACGACGACAAGCGCTGAGCGCTCGCGCGGTATCGCGACCAGGTAGTTTTGCTGGGCAGCGCCGGGTTCCCGGGCGCTGCCATACAGTGGCCAAACAGGAACAACGCAAGAGTCTGCAGCGGCCCCGCCGTTGACAGGCTCTTTTCCATTCGTCGAAAGCGCCCGCGCACAGCGGGCCCCATTCAGATGTTGCGCAGGTGGGCGCCCTTGGGCGGGGCGAAGTCGCCGATGTCGGTGATCATGCCGGCAATCTTGGCGTCGCGCGAGGTCAGGTGCAAGTCGGAATACTGGTGGATCGCCCACTGCTCGGGCGACAGTTCGATGTGCTTGCGCAGGATCGCCTCGGTGCGGGCGTCGTCGGCGCGCAGGCCTTCGACGATGATGTTGAGCGCATCGGGCCGCGCGCCGGGCGACGCCGTCGCGTGCGACTTGTGCACCATGAAGCGCGCAGTCTCGCTGGCGTAGCGCCGGCTGCCGGACAGGAACAGGATGACGGCGATCGAGGCCACCGCGCCGCCGTTGTACATCACAAAATTGATCGGCGCGCGCGCCATGAAGTTGTACAGGCACAGACCGTCGCTGACATAGCCGCCATTCGATTGCACCAGGATGTGCGCGGTCTCGATCCCCTCTTCCGTCATGGTCGATACCGCTTCGAAGACGCGGTGGACCATATCGCTGTTGACGTCACCGGACAGGGTGAACCACGCTTCCTTTGGATGTTTTGCCGATTCTTCGCTCATGATGTTTATGCCCGCAAAGTGGATGCCTCATTTTAACAAATAGAGGTGGAGAAAGCCTCGCGCCGGCAGCAGTCGTGCGCGCGTTGCCATCATTCAAGGGATAACCGATTCTTGCCCCATCTGCCTTGATCGCGCCGCGCAATTCCCGCCACGCGGCATCGAATGACGCGCGCCGGATCAAGCCTTGCGCCGTTTATTTGTTTTGCATAGGAAATAGCTTTCCCTGCTGCTACTGATTCCCCCCGCGGACGAGCCCAACAGGTTGACACCAGCCCCCCGCTGGCATATCCTCCACACTCTTGATCGGGAGAGGGCAGCCCAGCGCTGCCGCCGAAGGGGCATCACCCAAAAACTCTCAGGCAAAAGGACCGGTCAAGGGTCGGCGGCACAGGTGCCGCTGCATCAAACTCTGGAGAGCGGCCGCGGCGCACAGCCGGCGGCCCACCGAAGGGGCAGGCGGACGCTTCTTCCGCTATCTCTCAGGTATCAAGGACAGAGGGGCGCGATCATCGATCGGCAGGCGCACGCGCTTGTCCACGCTGGTCGGCGACCCTTTTGTTTACCCTGCCTCGAGGATTTCATGACGCTCAAAACGACCCCGCTCAATTCCGCCCACCGCGCCGCAGGCGCCAAGATGGTCGATTTCGGCGGCTGGGACATGCCCGTCAATTACGGTTCGCAGATCGAGGAACACCACGCCGTGCGCACCGACGTCGGCATGTTCGACGTCTCGCACATGTGCGTCGTCGATATCGAAGGCGCCAACGCGCGCCCTTTCCTGCGCGGGCTTCTGGCCAATAACGTCGACAAGCTGCAGGTCGCCGGCAAGGCGCTCTACTCCTGCATGCTCAATCCGCAAGGCTTTGTCATCGACGACCTGATCGTGTACTTCTTCAGCGAGACCTGGTTCCGCCTGGTGGTCAACGCCGGCACCGCCGAGAAGGACATCGCCTGGATCGAGCAGCAGAACGCCGCCACCGGCAGCGCTGTGACCATCACCGGACGACGCGACGGTGCCGATGCGATGGCACTGGTCGCGGTGCAGGGCCCGAACGCGCGCGCCAAGGTGTGGCAGGTGCTGCCGGCGGCGCAGGCGGCGTCGGAGCCGCTCAAGCCATTCAACGCCGTCATCGTCAAGGACACCGCGTTCGGCGAAGTGATGGTGGCGCGCACCGGCTACACCGGCGAAGACGGCTTCGAGCTCGCTTTCCCGGCGTCGCAGGCCGACGCGCTGTGGAACGCGCTGGTGGCGGCCGGCGTCAAGCCGGCGGGCCTCGGCGCGCGCGACACGCTGCGCCTCGAAGCAGGCATGAACCTGTACGGCCAGGACATGGACGAAACGGTCAACCCGCTCGACGCCGGCCTGGCATGGACCATCGACCTGGTGTCCGAGCGCGACTTCATCGGCAAGGACGCGTTGAAGAGCATGGGCCAGCGCTTCCAGTTCCTCGGCCTGATCCTGCGCGAAAAAGGCGGCGTGCTGCGCGCCCACCAGAAGGTCATCGGCGCCGACGGCTCGCAAGGCGAAATCACCAGCGGCACCTTCAGCCCGACCATGCAGCAGGCGATCGCGCTGGCGCGCGTGCCGATGAGCGTGGCCGTCGGCGACACCGTCAAGGTCGAGATCCGCGACAAGCAGCTCGCCGCCACCGTCGTGAAGCTGCCGTTCGTACGAAACGGTAAAATCCTAGTTGCCTGACTTGTCCTTAACACCGATTCGAATTCCCCCACTTTGGAGCCACACATGAACATCCCAGCCGACCTGAAATACACCGAGTCCCACGAGTGGGTCCGCGCCGAAGCCGATGGCACCCTCACCGTCGGCATCACCGAGTACGCGCAGGACGCGCTCGGCGACATCGTGTTCGTCGAGCTGCCGACGGTCGGCAAGTCGTACACCGCCGGCGACGACGCCGCGGTGGTCGAGTCGGTGAAAGCGGCCAGCGACATCTACGCGCCGGTCAGCGGCACCGTCACCGCGGTCAACGACGCCGTTGCCGCGGGACCGGAGTCGATCAACGCCGACGCCTACTCGGCATGGCTGTTCAAGCTGCAGCCGAGCGACCCGAATGCGATCAACGGCCTGCTCGACGCCGACACCTACGGCAAGAACACCGCGGACTGACAGTCCGTCCATGCGCCCGGCACCGCGCCGGGCTGCGCCCCGCCCTCTTCCTTGACCCCGGCCCCCGGCGCCTTTGCGCCGCCGGCCAGCATATTTTTTGGCCCCTACCATGACCCGTTCCAGCCTGACCCAACTTGAAGCACGCGACGCGTTCATTCCGCGCCATATCGGCCCTACCGACACCGAACAGGCGGCGATGCTGTCGACCCTCGGCTACGCCTCGCGCGCCGCGCTGATCGACGCCATCGTGCCGCCGAACATCCGCAACAAAAGCAGGCTCGAACTCGGCCAGTTCTACGATCCGATGCCGGAAGTGGCGGCGCTGGCCAAGCTCAAAGGTATCGCGGGTCAGAACAAGGTCATGAAGTCGATGATCGGCCAGGGCTACGCGAACACCATCACGCCGCCTGTCGTGCTGCGCAATATCTTCGAAAACCCGGCATGGTACACCGCGTACACGCCGTACCAGCCGGAGATCTCGCAGGGCCGCCTCGAGGCGATCCTGAACTTCCAGCAGGTGATCACCGACCTGACCGGCATGGGCATCGCCAACTCGTCGATGCTCGACGAGGGCACCGCCGCGGCCGAAGCGATGACGCTGATCCAGCGCGTCGGCAAATCCGCCTCCAACGTGTTCTATGTCGCCGACGACGTGCTGCCGCAAACGCGCGAAGTGATCGAGACGCGCGCCCAGCCGATCGGCATCGAAGTGCGCACCGTCGCCGCCGGCGACGTCGAGTCGATCACCGACGCCTGCTTCGGCGTGCTGCTGCAGTACCCGGGCGTCAACGGCGACGTGCGCGACTACCGCGCCGCCTGCGAGAAGCTGCATGCATCCGGCGCCATGGTGGTGGTCGCGGCCGACCTGCTGGCGCTGACCCTGCTGACGCCGCCCGGCGAATGGGGCGCCGACGTCGTCGTCGGCAACAGCCAGCGCTTCGGCGTGCCGCTCGGTTTCGGCGGCCCGCACGCCGGCTACCTCGCCACCCGCGACGAATTCAAGCGCAGCATGGCCGGCCGCCTGGTTGGCGTGACCATCGACGCCCAGGGCAACAAGGCGTACCGCCTGGCGCTGCAGACGCGCGAACAGCACATCCGCCGCGAGAAGGCCACCTCCAACATCTGCACCGCGCAAGTGCTGCTGGCGGTGATGGCGTCGATGTACGCGGTCTACCACGGCCCGGCGGGCCTGGCGCAGATCGCCAACCGCGTGCACCGCTTCACCTCGATCCTCGCGAGCGCCCTGCAACAGGCCGGCTTCGAGCTGGCCAACCAGACCTGGTTCGACACACTGACCATCGCCACCGACCGCGCCGATGCGCTGCACGCCACCGCCGTCGACAACGGCGTCAACCTGCGCAAGGTCGATGCCGGTCATGTCGGCGTGTCGCTCGACGAAACCACGACGCGCGAGGACATCGCGCTGCTGTGCAAGATCTTCGGCGCCGGCGCTGCCGATTTCGACGCGCTCGGCGACGACGCCTTCCCGCACCAGCTGGCGCGCACCAGCGCCTACCTGACGCACCGTACCTTCCATCGCTATCACTCCGAGCACGAGATGCTGCGCTACCTGCGCAGCCTGGCCGACAAGGACCTGGCGCTGGACCGCACCATGATCCCGCTCGGCTCCTGCACCATGAAACTGAACGCGACGTCCGAGATGATTCCCGTGACCTGGCCCGAGTTCTCCAACATCCACCCGTTTGCGCCCGATGCGCAGACGGTCGGCTACCGCGAAATGATCGGCCAGCTCGAAGACATGCTGTGCGCGCTGACCGGCTACGCCGCGGTGTCGCTGCAGCCGAACGCCGGCTCGCAGGGCGAATACGCGGGCCTGCTGGTGATCAAGGCGTACCACGAATCGCGCGGCGAAGGCCACCGCAACATCTGCCTGATTCCGCAATCGGCGCACGGCACCAACCCGGCGTCGGCCAACATGGTCGGCATGAAGGTGGTCGTCACCGCTTGCGATTCGCGCGGCAACGTCGACCTCGACGACCTCAAGGCCAAGGCTGAACTGCACAGCAAGAACCTGGCGTGCGTGATGGTGACCTACCCGTCGACCCACGGTGTGTTCGAGGAAGGCATCGACGAGCTGTGTGAAGTGATCCACTCGCACGGTGGCCAGGTCTACATCGACGGCGCCAACATGAACGCGCTGGTCGGCGTGGCGGCGCCGGGCGCTTTCGGCGGCGACGTCAGCCACCTGAACCTGCACAAGACCTTCTGCATCCCGCACGGCGGCGGCGGTCCCGGCGTCGGCCCGATCGGCGTCGGCGCGCACCTGGCGAAGTTCTTGCCGAACCAGCGTTCGACCGGCTACATGCGCGACGAAGCCGGAATCGGCGCGGTCAGCGCGGCGCCGTACGGCTCCGCCTCGATCCTGCCGATTTCGTGGATGTACATCGCGATGATGGGCGGCGAAGGCCTGACCGCGGCGACCGAGGTAGCGATCCTGAACGCCAACTACATCGCGCGCCGGCTGGCGCCGCACTATCCGGTGCTGTACTCGGGCCATGACGGCCTGGTCGCGCACGAATGCATCCTCGACCTGCGCCCGCTCACCGACGCCACCGGCATCAGCAATGAAGACGTCGCCAAGCGCCTGATGGACTTCGGCTTCCACGCGCCGACGATGAGCTTCCCGGTGCCGGGCACCTTGATGATCGAGCCGACCGAGAGCGAGTCGAAGACCGAGATCGACCGCTTCATCGACGCGATGATTGCGATCCATGCCGAGATCGTCAAGGTCGAGCGCGGCGAATACGACCGCGAGGACAACCCGCTCAAGGGCGCCCCGCACACCGCCGAAGTGGTGATGGCCGACGACTGGCAGCACAAGTACAGCCGCGAAGTGGCGGCGTTCCCGGTCGCTTCGCTGCGGCGCCAGAAGTACTGGCCGCCGGTCGGCCGCGCCGACAATGCCTACGGCGACCGCAACCTGTTCTGCGGCTGCGCGCCGGTCAGCGACTACGAGTAAGCGGCACGCGCCGCGAGTGAAAATGGGCCTGCGGGCCCATTTTTTTCGTCAGCAATTCTGGTGTCAGGTCTGACATTAGTACAAGAGGCCGCCAGAATAAGCAGACTCTTGTACTAATGTCAGACCTGACACCAGCGTTTGGGGTGGGGTCAGGCGCGCTTGGAGGCGAGGCGCAGGTGGCTTTTGCGGCCGTTGACGCCGTTGCGCGGCAGCGACGGCAGCGGCAGCAGCGCCGCCTCGTCGAGGTTGAAGCCGGCCACCGCGCGCGCCAGGCTGACCGCCTGCTGCTGCAGGCTTTCGGCGGCGGCCGCCGCCTCCGTCACCAGCGCCGAATTCTTCTGCGTCATCTGGTCCATCTGGACGATCGCCTGGCTCACTTCGAAAATGCCAGTGGCCTGCTCGGCGCTGGCATGGCTGATCTCGTTGATGATGTCGCCCACCTGCTGCACCGACGTCGCCAGGTCGGCCATGCTGTGGCCCGCTTCGAGCACCGAGGCGCGGCCGCCGTCGATCTCGGCCACCGACTGCGCGATCAGTTCGCGGATCTCGCGCGCGGCGATGGCCGACTGCTGCGCCAACGTGCGCACTTCCGACGCCACCGCCGCAAAGCCGCGACCCTGTTCGCCAGCGCGCCCGGCTTCGACCGCGGCGTTCAGCGCCAGCATCGAGGTCTGGCTGGCGATGGCGTCGATCGCCGCGGCGATGTCGACCACCTGGCTCGAACTGCCGCGGATCGACGCCATCGTCGCCAGCAGGCGGCCGACGACGTCGCTGCCCTTGATTGCCACGCTGGAGGCGTTTTCGGCCAGCCGGTTGGCCACCTGCGCATTGCTGGCGGTCTGGCTGACGACGGCGGTCAGTTCTTCCATCGAACAGGCGGTCTGCAGCAGCGAACTGGCCTGCGCTTCGGTGCGGTTCGACAGGTCGGCGTTCCCCAGCGCCATCTCGCGCGAGGCGCTGTCGATCGAGCGCGCCGATTCGAGGATGCCCTTGAGCGTGGCGTTGAGGTTGCGAATACTGGTGTCGAGCACGCGCGAAGTGTCCGAGATTTCGTCCTTGCCGTAGTTGCGCGGCCCGACCATCAGGTTGCCGTTGGCCAGGCCCAGCGCGGCGTCGCCGATCTCGGTGACTTCCTTGAGCAGCGCGCGCCGCACCGCCATCGTGATCGCCAGCGACAGCACGATCGACAGCGCGATCACGATCGGCATCAGCGTCGAGATGGTGCGAAAGTCCGCCTGCGCGCTGCTCGATGCCTGCTCGCTGAGCTCCTGCTCGAGGCGCGACAGTTCGCCCAGGCGCAGCGCCACCACGTCGAACGCGCGTTCGGCCTTCGACATCGCGCTCGCGCTCATCGAATGATCCTGCTGCGACAGTTCGATGACGTCGAGGATCGCCTTGACGTAGATGGCGTGCGCGCTCTCGGCCTGCTCGACGAAGCGGCGCTCGGCGCTGGCCGCCGCCGTCACCCGCGTCAGGTTGGCGAAGCGCCGCTGCAGCACACTGTGGCGCTGGTGGATGTCGCGGATCAGCGCGTCGACACGGGCGGTCGAAAAGCTGGCGCTGATCCACGTCAGCAGCTGATACATCTCGGTGTGCGCGTGGTGCGCCGAGGCGACCAGCTCGGCGGCGTCGCGCAGGCGCGCGGCGCGCTGCTCGACGATGGTCTCGAGCGAATCGTTCTGGCGCACCATCGCGTAATAGGCGCCACACGAGAGCACGATCAGCAGCAGCAGCACGACGCCGGGCGCGAGCAGCAGCTTGGGGCCGATCTTCAGTTTCGAGAGCACGTTCAAGGTGTGTCCTCCGTTTGGTCTGTGCGCGCCGTCGCTGGCGCGGGCAGGTATGATGGCTGGCGCCGTCGCGCGCCATGCGTTGGTATTGCTTAAACGCATGGGTAAATCTACCCCCTCGGCGCGGCGCGGGTTTGCGCCTGCGCAAACTGTTCCCGCAAACCAAGTACGCGTGCGAACGCGATGAAAAAGGAGTCGAATGAGCCGTCCAGTGATTGCCGCTTTGATATCGGCACTGGTGTTTCCGGGAGCCGGCCACCTGTACCTCAAACGAGGCCGGCGGGCGCTGCTGTTCCTGCTGCCGACGCTGGCCGCAGTGGCGATATTTCTCGGCCAGGCATTCGCGCAGGCGACCGAGATCGCCGCCCAGGTCATGGCCGGCACGGTGGCGCCCGACCCGGTGGCGATCGCCGCGCGCCTCGAACAAGGCGGCGGCGCCTCCAGCCTGGGCACGGTGGCGGCGGTGGCGATGCTGGTGTGCTGGATCGGCGCCATCGTCGACGCCTACCTGCTGGCGCGCGCGGCGCCGGCGCTGCCGGCGCCGCGCGGCTAAGCCTTAGACCAGCTTGGCCGCGTGCTCGCGGGTGGCGTGGAAGGTCAGCTTCGGCCAGCGTTCCTGGGTCAGCCGCAGGTTGACGTTGGAGGTGGCCAGGTAGGCCAGGTTGCCGGCGGCGTCGTAGGCGACGTTGTGGCCGAGCGAGGACTCGAAATCGGCCAGCACCCGCTTGTCGTCGCCGCTGACCCAGCGCGCGCTGCTGATGCTGGTGCCCTCGAAGACGGCGTCGACGCCGTACTCGTTGAGCAGGCGGCTGGCGACCACTTCGAACTGCAGCACGCCGACCGCGCCCAGTATCAGTTCGCCGCCCTGCACCGGCTTGAACACCTGCACCGCGCCCTCTTCGCCGAGCTGCTGCAGGCCTTTGTGGAGCTGCTTGATCTTCAGCGGATTGCGGATCCGCACCGATCGGAAGAAGTCCGGCGCGAAGTACGGGATGCCGGTAAAGGTCAGCATCTCGCCTTCGGAGAAGCTGTCGCCGATCTGCATGTTGCCGTGGTTCGGCAGGCCGATGATGTCGCCGGCGTAGGCCTCCTCGACCTGCTCGCGCGAGGACGCCATGAACGTCACCACCGACGACACCTTGATCTCGCGCCCGAGGCGCAGGTGCTTGACCTTCATGCCGCGCTCGAAGCGCCCGGAGCACACGCGCAGGAAGGCGATGCGGTCGCGGTGGGCCGGGTCCATGTTGGCCTGGATCTTGAAGACGAAGCCGGTGAAGGCCGGCTCCGAGGGCGACACCACGCGCACTGTGGCGTCGCGCTCGCGCGGCGCCGGCGCCCAGTCGACCAGCGCCGACAGGATCTCGCGCACGCCGAAGTTGTTGATCGCCGAGCCGAAGAACACCGGCGTCTGGATGCCGGCCAGGAAGCGCTCCAGATCGAACGGGTGCGAGGCGCCGTGCACCAGCTCCACTTCGGTCTTGAGCTGCTCGATCTCGAGCGGGAACATCTGCTGCAGCTTCGGATTGTCGATGCCCTTGATGATCTCGAAGGCGCCGTCGGCCTTTTCCTCGCCGGCCTTGAACAGCATGATCTCGTCGCGCAGCAGGTGGTACACGCCGCGGAAGTTCTTGCCCATGCCGATCGGCCAGGTCACCGGCGCGCATTCGATATTGAGCACCGATTCAAGTTCGTCGAGCAGTTCGAGCGGATCGCGGCACTCGCGGTCCATCTTGTTCATGAAGGTGACGATCGGCGTATTGCGCATGCGGCACACGGCCAGCAGCTTGATGGTCTGCGCTTCCACGCCCTTGGCCGCGTCGATCACCATCAGGGCCGAGTCGACGGCGGTCAGCACGCGGTAGGTGTCTTCCGAGAAGTCCTGGTGGCCGGGGGTGTCGAGCAGGTTGATGACGTGGTCGCGGTGCTCGAACTGCATCACCGAGCTGGCCACCGAAATGCCGCGCTGCTTCTCGATTTCCATCCAGTCGGACGTCGCGTGGCGCCCGCTCTTACGCGCCTTGACGGTGCCGGCCATCTGGATCGCGCCCGAGAACAGCAGCAGCTTTTCGGTCAGCGTGGTCTTGCCGGCGTCGGGGTGGGAGATGATGCCGAACGTGCGGCGGCGCGCCACCTCGCGGGCGATCACGGCGGCCGGCTTGGCGGCAATGGTTTCGGACGTGTCCGGCGTGTTCAGATCAGAATCGGTGGCCATATTGGAGCCCATCGGATGGCCCATGCAAGAAAACCGGTAATTTTACCGATTCCGCGGCCACCCGTGTGAACTCATTTGCCGTCACCAGCAACCCGTCGCCGGGGTCTGGGCGCCGGTGTGGGCCAGCGTCAGCGTGCCGCAGCTGTCGCCGGTCTGGCTGTTGACCGGCACCGCCTGCACCGTGTAGCCGGTGACGCTCGGCGTCACCGAAAAGCTGACGTTGTACTTGACGCCGCTGCCGGTGGCGCCCTTCGGCACCACCGCCGACACCACCGCCGCATTGGCATAGGTGTTGTTGACAGTAAAATAACGCTCGAGAAATTGCGCGTTCTCCATCAGCATCGCCTGGGCGTTGCTGCGGTTCGACTTCAGCACGTGCCGGGTGTAGGACGGATAGGCGATCGCCGAGACGATGCCGATGATCACCACCACCACCATCAGTTCGATCAGGGTGACGCCGCGCTGGCGCCGGTTGCTTGTCTGTTTCATCATTTCTGCAGCTCCCGCCATGTAATACGTCCAAGATCGGCGGCATTCTTGTCGATGCCGCCGGTGTCGATCCTGCCATTGCTGCCGACCGCGCCGCCGGTGACGATGCCGGTGTTGGTGCTGAGCGCCGACGCCGGCACGGTGGTCACCGTGGTGGTGATGGTGTAGCCGCCGCTGGCGTTGGCGGTGATCACGACGGTGGTGGTGGTCTGGCTGCCGTTCGGGTTCGTCACCGTCGTCGTCGTCGTGCCCGGCGTCATCACGGTGCCGCCGGTGCCGTTCTCGTCGCCGCCGAACACGCCGACCGGATCGCCCCCTTCGGCCTTGACGCCGGCCACGGCGTCGGACGGGCTGTTGTCCTGCGGCGGCTTGCGGGTCCAGCCCAGGTCGGCCATGCACAGGTTGTTCGGGTGGTGCCAGAACAGCGTGTACTCGGCAATCAGCTTGGCGCGCATGCTCGACGACTTCAGGCGGTAGCCCATGTCGGGCCGGCCGGCGACGTTCAGCTGGATGTCGCTGTCGGCGGTGGACGGGTCGATCAGCTGGATCGTCAGGGCGCCGTTGCGCCATTCGTTCAACGGCCCGAGCCGCGGATTGTTGTAGACGCAGTCCGCCTTGGTCGGGTGCAGGCCGGCGCGCTCGACGCCGGTGCCCCAGTCCTTGGTCTTGAAGGCGTCGAGCGGCATATTCACCTGCAGCGCGCTGACCCCGCCGGTGACCGGCGACAGGCTGAACGTGCGCAGCGAGGCGGCAGTCAGGCCGGAAGTGCTCTGGAAGGTGTGCGCCTTGGCGGTGAAGGTGTAGCCGGAGTCGGCCAGCGCAAACGTCACCGCCGGCGAATACGCCTGGTTGGCCATCAGCAGCTTGAATTTGACTAGCGGCGTGGTGGTTACGGTGGTGACCACGGTATCCCAGTAGCGCACCACGGTTTTCAGGTTGTACGGCCAGCGGCCGGCGCTGTTCTTCGGCCCGGTCGTGACCGGCTCGACCGTCGTCAGCGTGGTGCGGTAGGTCGACTTGGTGGTCTTGGTGACAGTCGTCGTGTTGGCGGTGGACGTCGGGAAGCCGGCTACCGCGGTCCAGGCACTGTCGACGTAATTGAAGGTCTTGCTCGGCAGCCGCTTGGCGGAGCGGGCGGTGGTGTCAGTGGTGGTCGACACCGTCGTCACGCCGGAGCCGGGCACCAGTTCGTCGTTTTCCAGCGACGGCGTGTCCGGCACGTGGGTCGTGGTGCTGGTGCCGGTGCCGCTGCCGTACTTGACGCGCGAGGCCTTGAACAGCGACTGGCTCGGCGCCAGCATGTTGACGCCGGTGACGTCGTAGATGTCGTCGTACTCGTGCATGTGCGTCCAGTTCAGGCCGCTCGTGTTGATCTCGCTGTTCTGGCCGAGGTAGTAATAACCCTTGCTCCTGCTGGCGCCGATGCCGTCGCCGCAGTTGGTGTAGCAGTAGACGTCGAAGTCGAAGTGGCCGCCCGACACGCCGCGGTCGCCGGTGACCTGGGTGGTCGTTTCGGTGATGGTCGGTTCGATCACCGGCGCGCTGTTCTTGTCGTAATTGGACTGGAACACGTCGACGCCGTCGGCGGACACCGCGATCAGCTGCGAGCGCACGCCGCCGCCCATGTGGCGGCCGACCGGATCGCGCGCCGTCACCTGGTCGTCGGAGGTGAATTCGCGGTCGTTGTTGAGGTCGAACTGGGTGACGCCGGTATCGCCGCCGGTGAGCACGTTGAGCTGCATCCACCAGTTTTCGCCCGGCGGAATCTCGGTCGGGTTGATGGTCGGGTTGGTGCTCATGAACTGGATCACGCCGCCGGTGACGAAGGCGCCGTCGCCGACCACCCGCTCGCCGCCGATCGGCAGCCTGGTCTTCCAGCCTTTGTGGTGGCCGATGCCGGCAGTCCAGTTCGGGCTCAGCGTGGTGGCGATGCGCACGCGGATGTTCGGCGTCACGCCAGTGTAGCTGGCCTCGGTCAGGGTCTGCTCCAGCATGGTGTCGTTGGCGCTCGGCGCGCCGTCCCAGATGCCGTAGGCGTAATGGTCGGAAGTATCGGTGGCGTCGGCGGCGGTCAGCATGCGGCCGGTGACGAAGGTCACCATCACGCCGCCGAGCGGATGGGCCGACACGCCCGGCGCCATGGTGATGGCATGGGCGGCGCCGGCGGTATTGGCAAACAGCGACGTCACCGTGGTCGGCGTGCTGCGCGACACCAGGTTGAATTTCCACAGGTGGCCGTCGATATCGCCGGCGTACGCGGTGTCTTTCTTGCCGTCGCCATCGCTGTCCCACAGCGTCGGCGACGACAGGCCGTTCGGGCTGGCGGTGCTGCCCGAGCCGGTGTCGAAGGCGTGGATCAGCGTGCCGGTGGTGGCGTTGATCAGGTACAGCACGGCGCGGCCGGTGCCGCTGTTGTTGTAGCCGTTGCCGACCACCAGCGCCGGGGTGCCGTCGGGCATTGTCAGCAAGGTCGGCGCCGAGTAGGTATAGCCGAGTTCAGCGAAACCGGCGGTGGCGTTGGAGATTTCCCACTTGACCTTGGCGGCGAAAGCGGCTTCGTCGGCTGCCACCACGGTCGTCACGTCGAGGCCAAACAGCGCCTTGCCGCCCGCCCCCAGCGTGCCGACCAGCATGGTGGTGGTGCCGAATTTCTTGATGTCCATGCGGCCATCGACGAAATACTGGTGCGCGCTGGCGTAGGTCTTGCTGGCCAGCGCCGACAGCCGTCCGAGCAGAACCGACGGCACGTAGGCGAAGCGCTCTGCGCCCGTGGCGGCGTCAATCGCGTGCAGCATGCCGTCGTTGGCGCCGACGAAGACGGTGCGGTTGGCGCCGTCGTTCCAGTACACCGGGGTCGAATGGATCATGTCGCCGAGGCCGTATGGGCGCACGCGGTACTGGCTGGCGCCGGTGCCTTCGTTGTTGGCGCTGCCGCGGATGTATTCGACCAGCGGCGAATCGACGCCCGCGGTGACGCTGGCCGGGTCGAGCGCGCTCTGCTGCGCGGCCGACAGGGCGTCCCACTGGAACGGCACGCCGGCGCCGTCCTTGATGGTGACGATGTTGCGGGTGCCGGCCACGCTCTGCGCCTTGACCTGCGCCGACGCGCCGCCGGCCCAGTCGTCGACGGTGCTGATGGCGCCCTCGCTCGAGACCGGGAACGAGTGCAGGTTGCCGCTCCAGGTGTTGGAGTCGTAGTCGATCGAATACATCTTCGCCGTGCCGCTTGCCACGTTCGAATTGGAAACCACCGGCTGGCCGACATAGCCGACCGGCTGCGCGTTGGGCGCGAACGCCACGGCCGCGATCACCTTTGCCAGGCCGGCCAGCGCGAGCACGGCAACGCCGGCACGGATATACAGTTTCTTTTTCGATTGCATGGTGATTCTCCGATACAGTTTCGGGCTTGCTTAAAAATCGCAGATGTTCGTGAACACTTTGAAGCGGACCGTCGATTGCACATAACTGGCGGCGTTGCCGTTGCCGACCCCGCGCGCGGTCACCTTGGCGATGCCGTTTTCGCACTGGCCGACACTGCTGCCCTTCACCGGCGGCACGATGATCTCGACGATGTAGCGCGGCTGGGAGTTGAGGCCGCCGATGTGCGACGTGGCGGCGGCAAAGGTGCGCGTCAGCGTCGTCGAGGTCCAGTCGATGGTCTGCCAGGTGGCGCCGGCGGCCGGCTTGAAGCAATAGCCGTTGGTGCAGGCGCTGGTGAAGGCGCTCGGATCGTAGGGGTCGAACGGCGGCCCGGAAAAGGTCGCCTCGGCCTCGCGCAGCACCGACTCGGCCGCCTGCAGCGCCACCTGGGCGTCGCGCGAGTTGCGCGCCATTTTCTCTTCCAGCGTGCCGCTGCGCAGCACCGCCAGCACGATCATCGTCACCACCACCAGGAAAATGACACCGGTGATGAGGACGGCGCCGCGCTGGCGTGTCGGTTTGAAGTTGTTCATTATTTCCACCTCGCCTGATTGCGCACCGCGAACGTCGACGTGTAGACCTGGCGCAGCCGGCCGTCGGTGGACGTGGTGGCTACGCCGTTGTAGGTATAGGTCTGGCTGTTGTTGGGGGCCAGGTTCGGGGTCGGTCCGCGCACCAGCAGGGTGATGCGGACCGCGGCGACGTGGGCCCACTGGGTGGCGGTCGGCACCGCCGTATATTCGGTGATCATTTCGGCGCCGTTGCCGATGCCGTAGGTGACCTGCATGTTCTCGATGTTGTCGGCGACGATCACGCCGCCGGTGGCCGGATTGCTGGCGTCCGCCTTGCAAAGCAGCCGGTTATTGCTGACCGAGAAGGCATACTCGATCAGGTTGGTGTTGGCCGGCCGCACGCCAGTGGTCAGGTCGGCGACATTGTTGGAAGTAACCAGCGTGCCTTCGCAATTGGTTTCCTGCCCCTTCAGCAGGTTCGGCGTGACCGCCGTGTCCTTCACCCACGACGGATCGTGGCGCAGCGTCAAGGTGTCGGCCTGGGCGGTCGGGCCGGTGCCGCCGTAATCGGTGCCGACCATCGCTTCGCCGGCGATGTCCTGGTCGACGTCGAGCTGATAGCCGGCCTGGCGCACCGCCTTGCCGAGCATTTCCATGGCGTTTCGCGCGCTTTCCTGCATGCGGCCGACATCCTCCTGGGTGCTGCTCATCTGTTTGCTGCCGATCAGCAGATAGGCGATCGCGCCCAGCAGCACCAGGCCGATCGCCATCGCCACCAGCACTTCGGCCAGGCCAAGGCCGGCTTGCCGGCGCACTCGCGAAAAGTGATGGCGGTTCATAAGCGGCCCTCCACCGTCACCTGCTGCGTGGCGAGGCCGACCCCGTGACTGGTGTCGGCGGTGCCGTGGGTATCGTTCCACTGCACCGTGATCGTGACCTTCTTGCTGGCATCGTCGACCGCCACCGAACCGGTGCCCGACGGGATGCTGGCGGCCAGCGCCGCGCGCCACTCGGCCAGGTCGTTGGCGGCGACGGTGGTGCCGGCCGGCGCCGCCGTCAGCGCCAGGTTGTACGGCGACGGCGATTTTTCGGCGGCGCCGCGGTTGGCGCGCATGCGGTCGACCATGTCGTTGACCAGCAGGCTGGCCTGGCCGCGCGCGTACGAGCCCTGGTTGTTCTTCAGGCTGACGACGATCAGGCCGGCAATGCCGAGCATGCCGAAGCTGACGATCAGCATCGTGATCAGCACTTCCAGCAGCGAAAAACCTTGTTGTTGATGTTTCATCGAGTTCTCCGATCTAGGCCGCGGTACAGGTGGCGGCGGCGGCGACGGTCTGCACGCCGACCCAGCCGCTGCCCTGGGTCAGGGCGATCTTGCGGCGGCGCGCGCTGGCAAGCGGGCTGCACAGGCTGAAGACGCCGACCTGGGAACCGCCGGCGGCGGCGCCGGTCTGCCCGTTGCCCAGGTAGGAAACGAAATTGGTGACGCCGCCGTCGCCGATCAGCGTGGCGCCTGTCAGCGCGCCCTGCACGCGCAGGATAGTGTCGGTGCCGTCAACCGTGCCGACGACGCCCTCGTCGGCAAACACGATCCAGCCGCCCTGCCAGCTGGCGGTGGCGGCGGTCGTCGCCAGGCAGCCGGTGCCGTTGCTGCTGCTGCACATCGTCACGCGCGCATTGCGCTTGATCGCCTCGGAACGCGTGAACTTCATCGAGATCAGCATGTCGTTGGCCTGGCCCGACAGGCGGGTGTCGAGCACCAGGCCACGGAAACTCGGCGCCGCGATCGATGTCAGCACGCCGACCACCGCCAGCGTCACCAGCAGCTCCACCAAGGTAAAACCGGTCGATCGTTTTTTCATTTGCTTTGCCCCGCACCATTAAATAATTCCATACGGCAACCTTCTTCGATGATAGTACCTCAGGAAGCTGTCATTTCCCTGAGGAAATGCTGACAAATTCCTGACAACCTTGAGAAAGATGCGTATTGGGAAGATTTACGTGGGGAAACGCACGGAGAAGACTGCCCCGTCACCGCTGCTGCGGCTGTCGATGGCGATGCTGGCGCCATGGGCGAGCGCAATGTCGCGCACGATCGCCAGCCCGAGGCCGCTGCCGGTGCTCTTGTCGTCGAGCCGGACGAAGCGGTTGAACACGCGCTCGCGCTCGGACGGCGCGATGCCGGGCCCGGAATCCTCCACCGCCAGCACGCCGTGCTTGCCGTCGCGATAGCAGCTGACCGTCACCGTGCCGTTCGCCGGCGTATAGCGCAGCGCGTTGTCGACCAGGTTGTCGATCAGGTCGCGCAGCAGGAAGCGGTCGCCGGCGATCGGCACCGGCGCCAGCTCGAAGCCGAGGTCGATGCCATTCCTGACGGCAAGGTCGACGAAATGCTGGATCGACTCTTCCACCAGCGCCGCCAGGTCGAGCGGCTCGAGGCGGGTCTTCTCGAAGTGGCTCGGCTCGGCGCGCGCCAGGGCCAGCAACTGGTTGGTCTGGCGAATCATGCGCTCGTTCGACAACAGCATCAGGCGGATCGAGTGGACGCTGTCGGCGTCGGCCGCGTGGCGCGCGGCCAGCCATTCGAGCTGCAGCTTGACGCCGGCCAGCGGCGTGCGCAGTTGGTGGGCGACGTTGGCAAGGAAGTCGTGCTGGGCGTTGGCGCCGGCCTGCAGCTTGGCCAGCAGGTCGTCGAAGGCGGTGACGACCGGCGCCAGCTCGACCGGCACGTCGGCCGCGCGGACCGGCGCCAGGTCGTCCCCTTCACGCGCGCGCAATTCGGCCGACAGGCGCGCCAGCGGTTGCAGGCCATTGGTGACGGAAAACCAGATCAGCCCGACCAGCACCAGGGTAAACAGCGCTTCCAGTGCCACCAGCGCGCCGACGGTGGCCGACAGCCCCTGCTCCAGCCTCAGCTGGGACGGCGTCCAGCCGAGCATCGCCGCTAGCGCCGCGCCGGCCAGGTTGACCAGCAGGATCGGGCCGATCAGCCACTTCAGCAGGCGAACCCGGATGCTAGCCATGCGCTGCTTCGAGCATGTAGCCGAAGCCGCGGATGGTGCGGATGGCAACGCCGGCGTCGGCGATTTTCAGGCGCAACCGCGAGATGTAGACTTCGACCGCGTTCAGCGTCAGGTCGTCGCCCCACGGCAGAATCGCCTCGATGATCTGCTGCTTGGACACCACCCGGCCGCCATGCTGCAGCAGGTATTCGAGCACCGCCCATTCGCGCACCGACAGGTCGATGACGCGCTCGCCGATGCGGGCGCGCCGTGTCGAGGTATCGAGTCGCAGCTCGCCGAGCGCGAGCAGCGCCGGCGGCGGCGCGTTGCGGCGCGCCAGCGCCTTGATGCGCGCCACCAGTTCGGCCGTGGCAAACGGCTTGACCAGGTAATCGTCGGCGCCGGTCTCGAGGCCGCGCACGCGGTCCTCGACGGCGTCGCGCGCCGTCAGCAGCAGCACCGGCATGGCGCTGCCGCGCGCGCGCAGGCGGCGCACCACTTCGAAGCCGTCGATGCCGGGCAGGCCGATGTCGAGCACGGCCACTGCCGCTTCGGAGCGCTGCAGCACCTGGTCGGCCAGCGTGCCGTCGCCGAGCACCTCGACCTGCATGCCGTGCCCTTCCAGGATGCGCGACAGGCCGTCGGCCAGCACGGCATCGTCTTCGACCAGTAATACGTGCATGTGTGCTGCCAATGGTTGCCAGAGAACGCACATTATGGGGCATTTTCGTTCTCGATCCCAACAAAAACCGGTGCGCTCAGCCCGGCGCCCCCAGTAGGACTAGGATGACAAAGCTTTATGCATGCAGCCTACATGGGGGCGACTGCTAATCTTATGTTCGGCAACAGACTAAGCCCGTATCGTTCATACATCGCGAATCGGCAACAGTCATAAAAAGCCGCAACGCTCCCGATGTCATGTAGAGATAATGAGGATAAAAATGAACAGCACTCAACTTGGTGGTACCGCGCAAAAGAACCAATCGGTAAACCAGATTCCTGGCCTTTCGCCGGAATTAAAAGTTGTGTCCAAGCCCGTCGTCAGCTATAGCGGCACCCAGCAGAACGAATTGCTCGCCGCGCTGCCGCGCCATGACCTGGAAACCCTGTTCGACCACCTGGAACTGGTTGCTCTGCCGGCTGGCAAGGAACTGTTCGAGTACGGCAGCAAACTTGAAAATGTCTATTTCCCGACCACCGCCATCGTCTCGCTGGTGTACGTGATGGAAGACGGCGCCACCACTGAAATCGCCGTGATTGGCCATGAGGGTGTGGTCGGCATGTCGCTGTTCATGGGCGAGCGCGCAATGTGCAGCGCCGTCGTGCAGAGCGCCGGCTACGGCTACCGCCTGAAGTCGCAGTACCTGCGTGACGCCTTCAACCAGGGCGGCGCCCTGCCCCAGCTGCTGATGCGCTACACCAACGCCCTGTTCGCCCAGATGGCGCAGAACGCTGTCGGCGGACGCCACAGCTCGATCGAACAGAAGCTGTGCCGCTGGCTGCTCGACCGCCTCGACCGTTCGCCATCGAACGAGCTGAAGGTGACCCAGGAACTGATTTCGATCATGCTGGGCGTGCGCCGCGAAAGCATCACCGCCGCTGCCGGCAAACTGCAGGACGACGGCCTGATTCAGTACCGCCGTGGCAACATCACCGTAATTGACCGTCAAGGTCTTGAGGAATATGCGGGAGAGTGCTACAAGGTTGCGAAGACGGAATACGATCGCCTGCTGGAGGATGTGGCGCGCTGATCGCATCGACTGCGGCGCCCTGCGCGGCGCCGTCTTGCACAAGCGGGATCAATGCTTCGACACACGTGCCGATGCCATTGATCCCGCGTTCTACTTTCAGGCTACCGCCAAGCAGCAAGGCGCGTTCGCGCATGCCCAGCAAGCCGTGCGATTTCGGCTCGCGCACCGCATCGACTTCGATGCCGACACCGTCGTCGATCACTTCCAGCAGCAGGTTGCCGCCCTCGCGCACCAGGTGCACGATGACATGCCGCGCGCATGCATACTTGGCGACGTTATTGAGCGCTTCCTGGACGATGCGAAACACCGCGATCGCGTGCATCGGCCCGACCGCATCGACGTCGTTGTCGATCAACGCTTCGCAGTCTACCTTGGTGACCTTGGCAAACTCGTCGCAGTAACTCTGCAAGGCCGCCGCCAGCCCCAGGTTGTCGAGCAGGCTGGGGCGCAGGTTCTCGACGATGCGGCGTTTCAGCTGCACCGTGTCGACCAGCGTCGCCCGCGCGCGCTCGAGCATCGCCGCCAGCGGCGCGTGCTCCGGCCTCAGCTTTTCGGAAACGGCGTTGATGTCGATGCTGATCGCGGTCAGGTTGGCGCCCATCTCGTCGTGCAGTTCGCGCGCCAGTTTCGCCTTTTCTTCCTCGCTGACGCTGATCAGGTGGCGCGACAGCACCGACAGCTGCTCGGTGCGCAGCACCACCATCGATTCGAGATTGTCGTTGGCGTGCTGCAGCGCGCGCTGGGCCAGCACGCGCGAGAAGAAGCTGCGCCGGATCAGCCGGTAGAACAGCGCGATGACGAGGATCGCCAGCAGGTTGATGCTGATGCCCAGCATCACCGCGTTCTGGTATTCCTTGTAGAAGGCGGCACTGCGCGCGGCCATCAGTTCGGTCTGCTCGCGGGCGATGATGACGACCAGCAGGCGGATCTCGTCCATCATGTTCTGGCTTTCCGCGGTCTCGGCAATCTTGACCACGTCGCGCAGTCCGCCGGAACGGTACACCGCCAGAGTCTGGTCCATCAGGGCGAGCCTGCGGTTGATGAGCGTGCGCAGTTGCGCCAGGTTGGTCAGCTGCGCCGGGCTGTCGGCCAGCAGCTGTTGCACCTCGTTGATCTGGGTGTCGATTTCGGCGCGCGCGGTACGCAGCGGGCCCAGGTAGGAATCCGAGCCCGACAGGAAATAACCGCGCAGACTGCCTTCGGCATCCATCACCAGTAAATTAACGTATTGAACTTTATCGCTGACGCGCGCGCCCTGGCTTTGCAGGTCGTTGGCGCTGCGCAGCGACTGCAGGTTGCGCGCGAGGCTGATGCCGTTGACGACCAGGATCAGGACGCACAGCAAACACAGCAGGGTTTTGTAGAATGGCAGACCCGGCTTGCCCGCGGAGTCGGTGGTGAAATACATCCTCGGTTTCCTTTGCGCGCTGCAGAGTGACTCTGTCGGCATTATAGACCGGGACTCCGAGCGTTGCAGCCGAGCACATCTGTTAAATGTGCAAGGCCGTCAGGGTCAAGCCACCGGGCGCTTAGTCAAGAAGGTTGTTTTTCATTGCGTAGTAGGTCAGGTCGCTGTTCGACTGCAAGCCCATCTTTTCCATGATGCGGGTGCGGTAGGTCGACACCGTCTTGATCGACAGCGACAGCGCGACGCCGATATCGGACACGGTGGCGCCTTTGGCCAGGCGCAGGAACACCTGGAACTCGCGGTCCGACAGCTCGGTGTGCAGCGCCGTGTTGGGATCGCGGTCGAAGCTTTGCGCCAGCAGTTCGCCGACGGTCGACGACACGTAGCGGCGGCCCTGGAACACGGTACGCACCGCGGTCTTCAGTTCGTCCGCCTCGCACTCCTTGTTCAGGTAGCCGTTGGCGCCCATCTTGAACAGGTTCAGCGCGTACTGCTGCGCCGGATAGCCGGACAGGATCAGCACCGGCAGGTTCGGCTGGCCCTGGCGGATGGTGCGCAGGATATCGATGCCGCTCTGGTCGGGCATGGCGATATCGAGCAACAGCACGTCGCAAATTTCGCGGCGCGCGATATCGAGGGCTTCACGCCCGGTGGCGCCTTCGGCAACGACGGTGAAGTCATCGCCGGAGGTCGAAAAAATCTGTTTGAATCCTGCTCGTACAATTTGGTGATCGTCACAAATGGCAACGCGTATCATTGTCTTCCCTTATATTTTCCTGGCATAGGAAAGAGCCGAGGCGAACCTCACGCCCGGTGCTGCGCATGCGTTGGGTGCTACACTACAATATCAATATTCTATCACCTGGTGGCGGCATACAGCCAGTACCCTAACGCCTGTGCCCGCCAGATGGTTTACACGACCTGCTTCAGCAGCGCCAGGATGGCGGCAAGTTCGCCGCGGATCATGGCATTGTCAGGATGCTGGCCAGGGCCGGCGCCCGAATCGTGGCCGCCCGCCGCGTCGACGCCGTCGGCCAGCAGCGCCTCGCCGCCGCGGCTATCGAGCTTGTTGCGCGCGCCGCTGATGGTGAAGCCCTGCTCGTACAACAACTCGCGAATGCGGCGGATCAGCAGCACTTCGTGATGCTGGTAGTAACGCCGGTTTCCACGTCGTTTGACAGGCTTCAGTTGAGTAAATTCCTGCTCCCAGTAGCGAAGCACGTGCGGCTTGACCCCGCACAATTCACTCACTTCACCGATCGTGAAGTAGCGCTTGGCCGGAATAGCGGGCAGCACGATGAGATCGGTCTTGCTCGGACGATCGTTCATGGATCAATTCAAGCCGCGCGGGCGAGCGGGCTGGTCGCTTCGACCATGCCCTTGAGTTTCTGGCTGGCGTGGAAGGTGACGACCCGGCGCGCGGTGATCGGAATTTCTTCGCCGGTTTTCGGATTGCGCCCTGGCCGTTGCGGCTTGTCGCGCAACTGGAAGTTGCCGAAGCCGGACAGCTTGACCGCCTCGCCCCGTTCGAGCGCATTGCGGATCTCGTCGAAGAACGTCTCGACCATATCTTTTGCCTCGCGCTTGTTCAGGCCGACCTGCTCGAACAGCAGCTCGGCCAGCTCGGCCTTGGTGAGGGTCGGCAAGTCCTTCTCGGCCTCCTGGCGCACCTTGGCGACCAGCATCGCCCGATGCAGGTCGGCCGCCAATGCCGATTGGAGTACGGCCGAATCAACGTCGTTGTTATTAATTTTCCAGCCCTGCCTTATCAATCTAGCTGCGTTTTGGAGAAACTCAGGTACGCATTGTTGCGTTATGTTTTTTCTTTGCAGCGTCCGCCATCGCCGCCATCAGCGCGTCGACGACATCGTCCTGCAATGTGGTCTGAGTATCTTGCAAGCTAAAGCGGAATGCAAGACTTTTTTGATCCGCCTGCAAACCTTTTCCGCGATATTCATCAAATAAAACAATGGCTTGCACGATGTTTCCGGCAGGATTTACCTGCTTTTCAGCAACGAAAGAATCGAGCAGATCTTGCGCCGCAATGCCGCTTTGCACCACCAGCGCGAGGTCGCGGGTGGCGCCCGGGAACTTCGAAATCTCTTCGTACTTCGGCACCGGGCGCTGCTGCAACGCCGCCGCGTCGACTTCGAACAGCACCGGCGCCTGCGCCAGCTCGTACTTCTGCAGCCAGCGCGGATGCAGTTCGCCGATGAAGCCGACCGCCTTGCCGTCGAGCTCGACCACCGCCGAGCGGCCCGGGTGCAGCGCCGGATGCTCGGTCTTCACGAAGCGCAGCGGCAACGGCGCGAACATCGCCTCGAGGTCAGCCTTGACGTCGAAGTAGTCGACCGGGCGCGACGGCTGGCTCCACTGCTCGTCCTGCGCCGGCCCGTAGGCGATCGCCGCCAGCCGCTTTGGCTGGTCGAAGCCGGCAATCGACAGCGCGCCGTCGACCGCGTACGGATTGCGCAGGAAGATGGCGCCGATTTCGAACACGCGCACGCGGCCGGCCTTGCGATTCAGGTTGTAGCGCACGTTGGCCACCAGGCTGCCGATCAGCGACGAGCGCATCACGCTCATCTGGCTGGCGATCGGATTCTGCAGCTTGATCTGGTCGTTGTTGCCGGAGAAATCGCTTTCCCACGACGACTCCACGAAGCTCATGTTGACCACTTCCTGGTAGCCGAGGTCGGCCATGCGGTGGCGCAGCGCGAACAGCGAACGGATGTGCTCGGGCGTGACGATCATCGCGCTCGAGGCCACCGGCGGCAGCGCCGGAATGTTTTCGAAGCCGTACACGCGCGCCACTTCCTCGATCAGGTCTTCCTCGATCTCGATGTCGAAGCGGAACGACGGCGCCGTAACGGCGAACTTGCCTTCCTCTTGCGTGAACTGCAGGCCGAGGCGGGTGAAAATGTTGGCGATGACCGCGTCGGTCAGCGGCACGCCGATGACCTTTTGCGCGCGCGCGGTGCGCAGCACGACGGGCGAGCGCTGCGGCAGGTTGACGGCCTGGTCGTCGACCGGGCCGACGATGGTGGCGCCGGTACCGCAGATCTCGACGATCAGCGCGGTGATGCGCTCGATATGCTCGACCGTGGTGGCGAAGTCGACGCCGCGCTCGAAGCGGTGCGCCGCATCGGTCGAGAAGTTGAAGCGGCGCGCGCGGCCCTGGATCGCGTTCGGCCACCAGAACGCCGCTTCCAGGTAGATGTTGGCGGTGTCGAGCGTGACGGCGGTGGCGTCGCCGCCCATGATGCCGGCCAGCGACTCGATCTGGTGAGCGTCGGCGATGACGCCGACCCAGTCGTCGACGGCGACGGTATTGCCGTTCAACAGCTTGAGCGACTCGCCCTTGATGCCCCAGCGAACGTCGAGGCCGCCGTGGATCTTGTCGAGGTCAAACACGTGCGACGGCCGGCCCAGTTCCAGCATGACGTAGTTGGAGATGTCGACCAGCGCCGACACCGAACGCTGGCCGCTGCGCTCGAGGCGCTGGACCATCCATGACGGCGTCTGCGCGCGCGCGTTCAGGCCGCGGATGACGCGGCCCGAAAAGCGGCCGCACAGGTCCGGCGCGCTGATCTTCACCGGCAGCACTTCGTCGCCGTTGACCGGGACGATGCGCGTGGCCGGCTGCACCAGCGGCGTGCCGGTCAGCGCCGACACTTCGCGCGCCACGCCCAGCACCGACAGGCAGTCGGCCTTGTTGGGGGTCAGCTTGATGGTGAACTTCAGGTCGTTGAGGGCCAGGTAGTCGCGGATGTTGGTGCCGACCGGCGCGTCCACCGGCAGTTCCATCAGGCCGCTGCTTTCTTCCGACAGCTTCAGCTCTTTCGCCGAGCACATCATGCCCTGCGACTCGACGCCGCGCAGCAGGCCGACCTTGATTTCGAACGGCTTGCCGTCGGCGCCAGGCGGCAGCACGGCGCCGGCCATGGCGCAGATCGCCTTCATGCCGGCGCGCACGTTCGGCGCACCGCAAACGATATTCAGGTGCGTGCCGGTGCCGACGTCGACGGTGCAGACGTTGAGGCGGTCGGCGTTCGGATGGCGCACCACTTCCAGCACCTGGGCCACGACCACGTTCGAAAACGGCGGCGCCACCGCCTCCACTTCTTCGACCTCGAGGCCGGACATGGTGAGCAGGTGGGACAGTTCATCCGACGTCATCGCCGGGTTGACCATGGTGCGGAGCCATTTTTCGGAAAATTGCATATGCGTGCCTTGCGACGAATAAGGTTTTAGTTGAACTGCTTCAGGAAACGTAAATCGCCTTCATAAAAGAGGCGCAAGTCGTTGATCCCGTAACGCAGCATCGTCAGGCGCTCGAGGCCGGAGCCGAACGCGAAGCCGATGAACTTTTCCGGATCGAGTCCGAAGTTTTTGACCACCGTCGGGTGGACCTGGCCGGCGCCCGATACTTCCAGCCAGCGCCCCTTCAGCGGGCCGCTGCCGAAAGCGATGTCGATCTCGGCCGACGGTTCGGTGAACGGAAAATACGATGGGCGGAAGCGCACCTGCAGGTCGTCGGTCTCGAAGAAGGCCTTGACGAAATTGAGGTACACGCCCTTCAGGTCGGCGAAGCTGATGTCCTCGGCGATCCACAGGCCTTCGACCTGGTGGAACATCGGCGAGTGGGTGGCGTCGCTGTCGACGCGGTAGGTGCGGCCCGGCGCGATCACCTTGATCGGCGGCGTGTGGGTGCGCGCGTAGCGCACCTGCATCGGGCTGGTGTGGGTGCGCAGCAGCAAGGGCTTGCCGGTGCTGTCGTTGCCTTCGACGTAGAAGGTGTCCTGCATCGAGCGCGCCGGATGGTTTTCCGGGCTGTTGAGCGCGGTAAAATTGGTCCAGTCGTTTTCGATTTCGGGGCCATCGGCGACGTCGAAACCGATCGAGCGGAAGATTTCCTCGACGCGCTCCCAGGTGCGCATCACCGGATGGATGCCGCCCATCGAGCGGCCGCGGCCAGGCAACGTGACGTCGATCGCCTCGGCATTGAGGCGCTGCTCGAGCTGGGCATTGGCCAGCGCGTCGCGGCGGGCGGTCAGCGCGGCCTCGATCTGCACCTTGGCGGCGTTGATCAGCGCGCCTTGCGACTTCTTCTGGTCCGGGTCGAGCTTGCCCAGGCCCTTCATCTGTTCGGTGATCTGGCCGGTCTTGCCAAGGTACTTGGCTTTGGCGTTTTCCAGTGCGGCAGCGTCTTCGGCGGCGATAAAGTCAGCCTGCGCGGCAACGACGAGTTCTTCCAGGGAGTTCATGCGTGTGTGGTTTCCTGTCTGGGTGCAGCGCTGCGCGCCACAATCAAAAACGGGGCACAGGTTTGAACCTCTGCCCCGCTCTTTAAACGCCGCCCGAAGGCAGCGCTTTGGCTACATCGTGCTTACGCAGCGATCTTTGCCTTGACGGCGTTGACAATCGCGGCGAACGCCGGCTTGTCCATCACTGCCATATCGGCCAGGACTTTACGGTCCAGTTCGATAGATGCTTTCTTCAAGCCGTTCATGAATACGCTGTACGTTACGCCATGCTCACGGGAAGCGGCGTTGATA
>JAZKFW010000015.1:0-11927 GCA_040386255.1 Pseudomonadota bacterium | reverse complement strand
TTCGGCGCGATTTGCGGCCCCGCCGATTATTGCGCTGACATTAAGACATTCACGCGTGAATGTCTTAATGTCAGACCTGACACCAGCGTTTTATCCGGCGGCGCCTTCGATCTGCTCCTGCGCCCGGCGCAGCCGCTCGCGGCTGTTGCTCAGGTGCGTGCGGATCGCCGCGCGCGCCGCTTCCGGGTCCTGCCGCGCGATCGCGTTGTAGATATCCTCGTGCTCGTTGATCACGCGCTCCATGTACACTTTCGGGTCGTCCTTCGCCAGCTTGGCCGAATTGAGGCGCGAGCGCGGAATGATGTTGGTGCCGAGGTGGCTTAAAATATCGTGGAAGTAGCGGTTGCCCGACGCCTGGGCCACCAGCAGGTGGAACTGCAAATCGGACGGCACCGTCTCGCCGCCGCTGCGGGCGGACGCCTGGAAGGTGTCGAGCGCGCCGCGCAACTGCTGCAGCTGGGCATCGGTGCGGCGCAGCGCCGCCAGGCCGGCGGCCTCGCTCTCGAGGCTGATGCGCAGTTCCAGCAAGGCCAGCACGTCGCGCATCGTGATCACCGTGTTCGGATCGATGCCCAGCGTGTTCGGCGGCGGCGGCTCGAGAACGAAAGTGCCGATGCCGTGGCGCGTCTCGACCATGTTGGCGGCCTGCATGTGCGAGATCGCTTCGCGCACCACCGTGCGGCTGACGCCGAGGATACGCATGATCTCGGATTCGGTCGGCAATTTGTCGCCCGGTTCGAGGGCGCCGTCGCGGATGCTGTCTGCTATGTAAGCGACAACGCCCTGAGCCAAGTTGCGATGCTTTTTGGGCGGCGCGGAGGGTAGCGGTGTTGAATTCATGGAGGTGTGGGCAGCGAAAAAGTTTGAAAAAAACGCGGTTGCTATTTCCAATGGCGCTGATTATACTACGACATCGGTTGTCAGACGACTGATGACTACGAAACGGGAACGATCCGGCGCCATAAGCATCACAGTCTGCGAGCCGCCGCTTCCGCGTCGAAGTGCACGCGCCGCCGCCATCAACGAGGGGAATCACATGACCACTATTCCGATCGCTATCAAAGCGCCGAGCAAGCCGCTCTACATCCGCATGCATGCCAACGACAACGTCGCGATCGTCGTCAACGATGGCGGGTTGCCGGCCGGCACCGAGTTTCCGGGCGAGTTCGTGCTGCAGACGCGCGTGCCCCAGGGCCACAAGATCGCGCTGGTCGACATTCCCGAAGGCGAGGCGATCGTGCGCTACGACGTCGTCATCGGCTATGCGGTCAATGACATCAGGCAGGGCAGCTGGATCGAGGAATCGCAGGTCCGCATGGCGCCGGCGCGTGAACTGACCGGCTTGCCGGTGTCGACGCGCCTCAAGGCGCCGGCCGCGCCGCTCGAAGGCTACACCTTCGAAGGCTACAGGAATGCCGACGGCACTGTGGCCACCCGCAACATTCTGGCCATCACCACCACCGTGCAGTGCGTCGCCGGCGTGGTCGAGCACGCCGTCAAGCGCATCAAGGACGAACTGCTGAAGGATTATCCGAACGTCGACGACGTCGTCGGCCTCGAACATACCTACGGCTGCGGCGTGGCGATCGACGCGCCGAACGCCGACATCCCGATCCGCACGCTGCGCAACATCAGCCTGAACCCGAACTTCGGCGGCCAGGCGATGGTCGTCAGTCTCGGCTGCGAAAAGCTGCAACCGTCGCGCCTGCTGCCGGAAGGATCGATCCCGATCCAGAACGGCCCGTACATCGTCACGCTGCAGGACGAGGCGCACGTCGGCTTCGAATCGATGATCCAGTCGATCATGGACATGGCCAGGCTGCGGCTGGCCGCATTAAATTTGCGCAAGCGTGAAACCTGCAGCGCCGCCGGCCTGATTGTCGGCGTGCAGTGCGGCGGCAGCGATGCGTTTTCCGGCGTGACCGCCAATCCGGCGGTCGGTTTCGCGACCGACCTGCTGGTGCGCGCCGGCGCCACGGTGATGTTCTCCGAGACCACCGAAGTGCGCGACGGCATCGACCAGCTCACCTCGCGCGCCGCCAGCCAGGAAGTGGCCGACGCCATGATCCGCGAGATGGCCTGGTACGACGACTATCTGAAAAAGGGCGGCGTCGACCGCAGCGCCAACACCACGCCAGGCAACAAGAAGGGCGGGCTGGCCAACATTACCGAAAAGGCGATGGGGTCGATCGTCAAGTCCGGCAGCAGCACGATTTCCGGCGTGCTGTCGCCGGGCGAAAAGGTCAGGCAGAAGGGACTGATCTATGCCGCCACGCCGGCCAGCGACTTCGTCTGCGGCACCTTGCAGCTGGCTGCCGGCATGAACCTGCACATCTTCACGACCGGGCGCGGCACGCCGTACGGTCTGGCCGCGGTACCGGTGATCAAGGTTGCGACGCGCGACGACCTGGCGCGCCGCTGGCACGACCTGATGGACGTCAACGCCGGCCGCATCGCCACCGGCGAGGCAACGATCGAGCAGGTGGGCTGGGAGCTGTTCAAGCTGATGCTGGATGTGGCCAGCGGCAAGAAGACCTGGGCCGAGCACTGGAAGCTGCACAACGCGCTGACCCTCTTCAACCCCGCGCCTATCACCTGACAAGATCCGCTCGCAAAGCCAGCGCCGCCGAAATCGGACGGCGCTTTTTTTCATATGAACCCGAACCTGAGAACCGCGCAGGCGGGACATCCAAAGGAGTATCCGTGAACACTGCCGCCAGCATTCCCGCCAACGACAGCATTGCGTGGGTCCGCATTTCTTCCGTTTTTCTGCCCCTCAAAAATCCGATCAGCGACGCCAAGGTGCTGACCGGCCGGCAAAAGCCGATGACCGAGATCGCGATCCTGTTCGCCGAAATCGAAACACGGGATGGCCACTGCGGCATCGGCTTCAGCTATTCGAAGCGCGCCGGCGGGCCGGGCCAGTTTGCCCACGCCAAGGAAATCGCGCCGGCGTTGCTGGGCGAGAACCCAAGTGACATCGCCAAACTGTGGGACAAGCTCGCCTGGGCCGGCGCGTCGGTCGGGCGCAGCGGGCTGTCGACCCAGGCCATCGGCGCTTTCGACGTTGCCCTGTGGGACCTGAAGGCCAAGCGGGCCGGCTTGCCACTGGCCAAGCTGCTCGGCGCGCACCGCGATTCGGTGCAGTGCTACAACACCTCCGGCGGCTTCCTGCATACGCCGCTCGAAGAACTGCTCGACAACACCACCAGGTCGCGTGCGCAGGGCATTGGCGGCATCAAGCTCAAGGTCGGCCAGCCTGACCGCAAGCTCGACCTGCACCGCGTCGATACCGTGCGCAAACACCTCGGCGACGACTTCCCGCTGATGGTCGATGCTAACCAGCAATGGGATCGTCCGACCGCGCAGCGCATGTGCCGGGTGCTGGAGCAGTACAACCTGATCTGGATCGAGGAGCCGCTCGACGCCTACGATTTCGAAGGCCACGCCGCGCTGGCGGCGCAGTTCGACACGCCGATCGCCACCGGCGAAATGCTGACCAGCGCCGCCGAACACTGGGACCTGATTCGCCACCGCAGCGCCGACTACATCATGCCGGACGCACCGCGGGTGGGCGGCATCACGCCGTTCCTGAAGGTGGCAGCCCTGGCCGAGCACGCCGGCGTGCTGCTGGCGCCGCATTTTGCGATGGAGCTGCATGTGCACCTGGCCGCGGCGTTCCCGCGCGAACCTTGGGTGGAGCACTTCGAATGGCTCGAGCCCTTGTTCAACGAGCGGCTGGCGATCAAGGACGGGCGCATGCTGGTGCCAACCCTGCCGGGCATCGGCGTGAGCATGAGCGAGCAGGCGCGCGGTTGGACGGCGCAGCAGGCCGAAGTGGGCAAGCGGCCATAGTCATACCGGAATTCGGCTGATCCATTGCGAAACGGCCTGATCAGTCCGGTTGGCGCTAGCGCGCTTTCCCCTCAAAATGGGCCTGCGGAAAGTGCGATTTCGCCGGACAAGGTAACATTGAGGTATCGGACGTTTTTTTAAGGCATATTTATGGCAAATTTTGCAACGGAGCGCGTACTCAGCGTTCACCACTGGAACGAAAGCCTGTTCTCCTTCACGACCACGCGCGACGCCAGCCTGCGCTTCGAGAACGGCCACTTCGTCATGATCGGCCTGCAGGTCGACGGCAAGCCGCTGATGCGCGCCTATAGCATCGCCAGCGCCAATTACGACGAATACCTGGAGTTCTTCAGCATCAAGGTGGCGAACGGTCCGCTGACCTCGCGCCTGCAGCACCTGGCCGTCGGCGACGAAGTCCTGGTCGGCCGCAAGCCGACCGGCACGCTGATCCTGCATGACCTGCTGCCCGGCAAGCACCTGTACCTGCTCGGCACCGGCACCGGCCTGGCGCCGTTCCTGTCGATCATCAAGGATCCGCACACCTACGAGCGCTTCGAAAAAGTGATCCTGCTGCACGGCGTGCGCCAGGTGAGCGAACTGGCCTACAAGGACGTCATCACCGACGAACTGCCGACCAACGAGTTCTTCGGCGAAGACGTGCGCGAAAAGCTGATCTACTACCCGACCGTCACGCGCGAGCCTTACGTAAACCGCGGCCGCCTGACCGACCTGATCGAAAGCGGCAAGCTGTTCGAAGACATCGGCCTGCCGCCGCTCGATCCGGCCACCGACCGCGTCATGATCTGCGGCGGCCCGGCAATGCTGAAAGACAGCTGCGCAATGCTCGACGCACGCGGCTTCAAGTCCTCGCCGCACATCGGCGTGCCGGGCGACTACGTCATCGAACGCGCCTTCGTCGAAAAATGACGCGAGACCGTTGTACCTCAAGCTTGAGGTGCAACAAAACCGCACTATAATCTAAATGGAAGATACCGGCGCAATGCGTGCCGGCGTTTCTTCGTTTGGAGATTGCTATGGCTCCGCTTCAGGCATCGCTTTCGGCAATACTGGCCGCAGTCGTGTTGTGCACCTGCGCCACCGTAGCGCGCGCGCAGGAACCGGCCGGCACCCTCGCAAAGATCAAGAAAGCCGGCGTGGTCACGCTTGGCGTGCGCGACGGCTCGGTGCCGTTTTCCTACCTCGACGACAAGCAGCAATACATCGGCTACTCCGTCGACCTGTGCCTGCAGGTCGTCGCCGCCTTGCGCCGCGAGCTCGGCATGCCCAACCTCAAGGCGGCGATGAATCCCGTCACCTCGGCCAACCGCATTCCGCTGATGGCGAACGGCACCATCGACCTCGAGTGCGGGTCCACCACCAACAACCTCGAGCGCCAGCAGCACGTGGCGTTCGCGCCGACCATGTTCGTCATCGGCAGCCGCCTGCTGTCGAAAAAAGCGTCGAACATCAAGACGCTGGCCGACATGAAGGGCAAGACGCTGGTCGCCACCGCCGGTACGTCGACGCTCAAGCAGATGACCATGCTCAACAAGGAACAGAACCTCGGCATGACTATCCTGGTCGGCAAAGACCACCCCGAATCGTTCCTGATCATGGACACCGGCCGCGCGGCGGCGGAAGCGAACGATGATATTTTGCTGGCATCGCAAGTGGCAAGTGCCAAGAATCCCGCGCAGTACGAGATCAGCAAGCAGCCGCTGTCCGTCGAGCCATACGGCATCATGATGCGCAAGGGCGACCCGGCTTTCAAGAAGGTGGTGGATGCGGCAATCGTGCAGGTGTACAAGTCGGGCCAGATCAACGCCATCTACAACAAGTGGTTCATGGCGCCGATCCCGCCGCGCCAGATCAACCTTAATTTCCCGATGCCGCCGCAGCTGAAGGCGGTGTTCGCGCAGCCTACTGATTCCGGCGATCCCGCGGTCTATGCCGCGCTGGCGAAGTGAACTATCACTGGAACTGGCACATTTTCCGGGAGCTGTCGCCCGACGGCGTGAACACCTACTTCGATACGCTGATTGCAGGGACCGCGTGGACGCTGGCGACTGCCTTGTCGGCGTGGGTGATTGCGCTGGTGTTGGGCCTCGCGGTCGGCATCGCCAGGACCTTGAACAACCGTGCAGTTGCCGCGCTTGGCAACGCCTACGTGGAGCTGTTTCGCAATATCCCGCTGCTGGTGCAGATGTTCCTGTGGTATTTCGTGATGCCTGAGGTGCTGCCGGCGACGGCTGGAGCGTGGCTGAAGGCGCTGCCCGATGCGGCGTTTTACACTGCTGTCATTGCGCTGGCGTTCTTCACGTCGGCTCGGGTAGCGGTGCAGGTGAGTGCCGGCATCGAAGCGTTGCCGCGCGGGCTGACGCTGGCGGCAACCGCGCTCGGGCTGAAGCGCAGGCAAACTTACCGCTTCATCCTGCTGCCGATCGCGCTGCGCCTGATCCTGCCGCCTTTGAGCAGCGAATTTCTCAACATCATCAAGAACAGTTCGGTGGCGCTGACCATCGGCCTGGTCGAGCTGACGGCAAGTGCGCGTGCGATCCAGGAATTTTCGTTCCAGGTGTTCGAGGCGTTTACGGCGGCGACCATCATCTACCTCGGCATCAACATTTTCGTGGCGTACATGATGCAGTTACTGGAGAAGAGGGTGGCGGTGCCCGGCTCCATCGGTGCCAGCACAAAGGGCGCGTGACATGTTCGCCGGCTTCGACTTCGACGTGATTGTCCGGTCGGCCGGCTATTTGTTCTGGACCGGCATGGTGTTCACGCTCAAGCTGACGGTGCTGGCCATGTGCGGCGGCATCGTGCTCGGCACGCTGTTGGCGCTGATGCGACTGTCGGGCAGCAAACCCGTGTCGCTGCCGGCCGCGGCCTACGTGAACCTGGTGCGCTCGGTGCCGCTGGTGCTCGTCATCTTCTGGTTCTACTTCCTGGTGCCGTACATTGCCGCGTGGGTCATCGGCGCGGCGGAACCGGTGAAGGTGGGCGCCTTCGCGTCCGCGCTGATCACCTTCGTCATGTTCGAGGCGGCCTACTATTGCGAGATCATGCGCAGCGGCATCCAGTCGGTAGCGCGCGGGCAGGTGCTGGCGGGGGAAGCGCTGGGGCTGACGTACGCGCAGGTGATGGGCCACATCGTGCTGCCTCAAGCTGTGCGCAACATGCTGCCGGTGCTGCTCACCCAAACGATCATCCTGTTTCAGGACGTCTCGCTGGTGTACGTGCTGTCCATTCCGGATTTTGTCGGTGCCGCCAGCAAAGTTGCCCAGCGCGACGGCCGGCTGGTGGAGATGTATTCGTTCGTGGCCGTCGTCTATTTCGTGTTGTGCTTCGCGTTGTCGTTGCTCGTGCGGCGCGTGCAGCGGCGGTTTGCCGTGCCGCGGTAGACGTCACGACATTTTTACTTCGGCGAGCAGGTCGGGATGGCGGTCCAGCAGTCTCAGCAACTTCACCAAAGCCAATGGCGGTTTGGTCGTTCCAGTTTCATACCGCGAAAATGCATTGACGCCGCCGCCGAAGAGCTCGGCCGCTTCGCGCTGATCCAGCTTAAGCTTCTTTCTCACATTGGCAATGAAATCCGGGTCGACGATGGAGCCATTGACTTGCTTGTTGAAAGCTAACATTAGGTTCATGGTACGCCGAGACTCATTTGCCTCGAGAATGTACTCATCGCAGGCGGGGCAGAAGTCACCGGTAACGTTGGGCAGCATAGTGGACTCGCCCTTGTATGAATAGGAGACGTCGCGCGTGTCAGCAGACAACTCCGCGGCGCCACAGATTGGACATTTCATGATTAAAGCTCCTTAAACGACACAATAAGCACGTCGTCGATGACGGTGAGCTTCAAATAGATCGTGCCCACCGCCGTGCTCGGGCGGTACACGTCCTGCCAGATGCGGTGATCAGCATGGGTTGTCATGCTCTTGTAAAAGTCTCCGGGAGTCAGGTTCCGTACAATGGAAACCATCTTGTCGAAATCCAGCCCCAATGCAGTCGCGCCTCTGCTCGCAGAACTCGAAGCTCGCACCTTGCCAGCATCAATCATCGCTTTTATCACGGATAACTTGCGATGAGGTGTGATCTTCTCCATGAGGGCAATTTAACCTACTTGGTTAAGAACCTCAAGGTGTTCAGCGCTATTGTAAAAGCCACCTCAACGGTGGCCCTTGTTATGGACGGCCCAGGCAACAAGCCTGGCACGACTCACACCGACGGCTTGAAGCTGACGGTCAGCGCATTCGTCATCGCCGTGGACATGATCTCGACTGCCTTCAGGTTGGCGTTGCCGAGGTGCGCCATCGACTGCTGCTGGATACTGGCGGCGTTTTGCGTCAGGGCGGCCATGCAGTCCTGCGATGCCTTCATCAGCGCCTGAAGCGTGTGATCCTGGATGATGCGCGCCGAACTTATGACCAACTGGCTGGCGTCGGCCTGGAAGGTGTCGGAATACATGGTGTTGATCCTGGTGAACATATCGATCAGCGGGTTCTGGGTCGCCACGGCTAGCGTGGGGGCGAGGGTGGAATAGGTGGTCGTCATGGTCATAGCATTTCCCCGGAGTAAAGTTCAAGGTGACAGTCTGAACGCACGCATTTTTGTGCGACGCACCATGAGTATAGGCGCTGCTTTCCGGGAAACTGTGGTTTTTAATTCACGTAACAGCAGGGGACGGCGAGTCCCGTTTTTTCTTCCAGGGTCCGACCCCGGATTTGCAGGCGTTCTCTAATCCGGGGTCTGACCCCAACAGAAAAACCGGGTCAGACCCCTGCTGCTTCTTCGATAACGCCATTCGCCAGGAAGCCGTCGATCTCGGCGTCGCTGTAGTTGTATTCGCGTAGCAGTTCGCGCGAGTGCTCGCCCAGCATCGGCGCCGGCCGGTCGATGCGCGTCGGCGTCTTGGAGAAGTGGATCGGGCAGCCGAGCGCCTTGGTCGCGCCCGCCTGGGGGTGCACCAGGTCGACCACCATTTCGCGCGACAAGGTCTGCGGGTGTGTCAGCGCTTCTTCGATCGTGTGCACCGGTCCGACCGGCACGCCGGCGGCATCGAGCACTTCGATCCAGTGCGCCTTGCTGCGCGTGATCACGACTTCGTTCATCAGGGCGATCAGCACGCCGAGGTTTTCCATGCGCGCGGAGTTGGTGGAGAAGCGCGGATCTTCGCGCCATTCGTCATGCCCGAGCGCGGTGGCGATGCGTTCCCAGTTGCCCTGGTTGGCGCCGCCGATGTTGACCCAGCCATCGCTGGCCTTGAAGGCCTGGTAGGGCGCGGTCAGCAAGTGCGCCGAGCCGGTCGCGCCGGACGACTGGCCGGTGGCGAAGAAGATCGCCGCCTGCCAGTAAGTCTGCTGGATCGCCGCTTCCATCAGCGAGGTGTCGACCACCTGGCCTTCGCCGGTCTTGAGCTTGTGCACGTAGGCGGCGGTGATGCCGACCACCGCCAGGATGCCGGCGTTGATGTCGGCGATCGAGTTGCCAGTCTTGGCGGGCGGGCCGCCAGGTTCGCCGGTCACCGACATCAGCCCGGAGAAGCCTTGCGCGATCAGGTCGAAGCCGGGCTTGTCGCCATACGGGCCGTCGCGCCCGTAACCGGACACGGCGCAGTAGATCAGCCCGGGGTTGACCTTGCTGAGCACGTCGTAGCCGAGGCCGAGCTTTTCCAGCGTGCCCTTGCGGTAGTTTTCGGTCAGCACGTCGGCGTCCTTCACCATCCGCAGCAGGATGGCCTTGCCCTGCTCGTGCTTGAGGTTGAGGGCGATGCCGCGCTTGTTGCGATTCAGGATCAGGAAGGGCGCCGAAACGCCGTTGACGCGCGGCTCGCGGTAGCCGCGCGCATCGTCGCCGCCAGGCAGCTTTTCGACCTTGATGACGTCGGCGCCCATGTCGGCGAGCATCATGCCGCAGGTAGGGCCGGCCATGATCTGCGCCAGTTCGAGTACGCGCAGGCCGGCCAGCGGCCCGGTGTGCTTCTTCAATTCATTGGCCATCAGGCGCCCGTCCATTCAGGTTTTTTCTTTTGCAGGAAGGAGGAGACGCCGATGCCGAAGTCGGCGCTGCCGTAAGCGGCGCGGATCAGGTCCTCGCCATCGGGCAGGCTTTCCTGCGCCAGGCGCCGGATCGCTTCTTTCGAGACGCGCATGGTCACGGCAGCGTGGCCGGAGAGGCGCTTGCACATGCGCGCCACCGTTGCATCAAGTTCGCTCGGCTCGGCGACTTCGGTGACGAAGTCGAACCCTTCGGCTTCGCCGGCGGTGATGGTCTCGGCCAGCAGCAGCATGCGCTTGGCGCGCGGTACGCCGAACGCGGCCACCACGCGCGCGATGTTCGACATCGACAGGCAGTTGCCGAGAGTGCGCGCGATCGGCACGCCGAACGTCGCCTCCGGCGTGGCGACGCGGAAATCGCAGGCGGCGCAGATGGCGAGGCCGCCGCCGATCGCCCAGCCTTCGACGATGGCAATAGTGGGCATCGGCAGGGCCTCGATCTGGCCGACGATGCGGTCGATGGTCTTTTCGTAGGCGACGCCGTCGTCGCCGCCTTTGAACGTGGAGAACTGCTCGATGTCGGTGCCGGCGACAAAAGCCTCGCCGCCGGCGCCGCGGAAGGTGGCGACGCGGATGCTGGTGTCGGCGGCGATCTGGGTGCAGATTGCCGCCAGCTGTTCGTACATCGGCCACGTCATCGCATTACGCGCTTCGGGCCGGTCGATCAGGATGGCGGCAATGCCGTCGCTGATGGTGAGGTGAACTTTGCCTGTCTGGTCGCTCATGATCGTACCCTCCGCAGTTGGTTTTTTCGAATCAGGCCAGCGCGCGCGCCAGCACGCGCGCCACATGCACCGCCTCGCGCTGCTGGCCGTCGGCGCCGCGCGTGCCGTCGGCGATCTGGTGCCGGCAGCTGGTGCCGTCGGCCACCACCAGCGTATCGGCGGCAGCGGCGCGCACCGCCGGCAGCAGGGACAATTCTGCCATCTTCATCGAGACGTCGTAGTGCGCCGCTTCGTAACCGAAACTGCCGGCCATGCCGCAGCAGCTCGACTCGATCAGCTCGACCTTGAGACCGGGAATCAGGCCGAGAATCGCCTGCACCGGGCGCACCGCGTCGAACGCTTTCTGGTGGCAGTGGCCATGCAGCAGCGCCTTGCTGACAGGCAGCGCCTTCAGCGGCAGCTTGAGGCGGCCGGCAGCGTGCTCGCGGGCGAGGAATTCTTCGAACAGGAAAGCGTGCGCGCCGAGGGCGTCGGCATCCTTGCCGAGGCCCATGACGAGGAATTCGTCGCGCAGCGTCAGCAGGCAGGACGGTTCCAGCCCCACCACCGGGATGCCGCGCGCGATGAACGGGCGCATCGCTGCGACCACGCGGCGCGCTTCGGCCTTGGCCTCGTCGACAAGGCCGCTGGCGAGGTAGGTGCGACCGCAGCACAGCGCGCGGTCGGGCTCGGCGTCGCCGGCGGCCGGCCGCGCCACGTGCACCTTGTAGCCGGCCGCTTCCAGCACCTGCAAGGCGGCGACTGCGTTTTCGGACTCGAAATAATTGTTGAAAGTATCGGCGAACAGCACCACGGTGGCGTCTTGCGGATTGACGCGCGGCGCCACGTGCTTCATGAAGGTGTCGCTGCGCCAGGTCGGCAGCGAGCGCTTGGCCGACAGGCCGAAGAATTTCTCGGACAGGGCGGCGGCGCCCGGCAGCGTGTCGCGCAGATTGGCCAGCGCCGGGAAGCGCGCCGCCCACGGCGCCCAGCGCGGCAGGCTGGCGATCATGCGGTCTTTCAGGCTGAGGCCGTGTTTCTTCTGCCACTGGAACAGGAATTCGGTCTTCATGCGCGCCATGTCGATGCCGGTCGGACAATCGCGTTTGCAGCCCTTGCAGCCGACGCACAAATCGAGCGTTTCGCGCATCGCGTCGGAGGTGAAACCGTCGGGGCCCAGCTGGCCGGACAGCGCCAGGCGCAGCGTGTTGGCGCGCCCGCGCGTGAGGTGCTGTTCGTCCTTGGTGACGCGGTAGCTCGGGCACATGGTGCCGGCGTCGAACTTGCGGCAGTGGCCGTTGTTGTTGCACAT
>JAZKFW010000014.1:0-24445 GCA_040386255.1 Pseudomonadota bacterium | reverse complement strand
TCTCGCCGCGCAGCGACTCGAGCTTGCGGCGGTCGTTGTTGCCGACGAAGCCGCCGTACAGGTCCTCGTCGACATCGGCCGGCGCCGCCGCCGGCCGGCGGTAAACCTCGGCCCAGACCGCCGCCATGTCGGGCCCGGCCGCGGCGACCTGGGCGAACGCGCGGCCCTGGTCGAGATCGATCCCCCAGCGCTCGGCCATGGCCGGGCTCAGCGTCTTCAGGTTACCGACCAGCATTGGCGACTTATTGACGTGCACGCTCTTGATCGGCAGCCGCGTCACCCCTTCCGGCAAGTCGGCGCTGCGGCTGAACATGCGCAGGCGGATGGTGTCGGCGTCGAGCGCGAACAATTCGGCCGGGTCGTGGCTGCAATCCCACACCAGCACTTCGTTCTTGTTGGTCGGATGGGTTGCCAGCGGCCACACCAGCGCCAGGCAGCCGCGCTCGGCCGGGAACATGCCGGACACATGCAGGAAGGGCTGGCGCGTGGCCGCCGCCAGGTGCAGCCCCATCTCCGACGCCACCTTGTCCTTCTTGTGCAGGCCGAGGCAGAAATCGAACAGTTTCGGCTGGCGCTCGCGGATCAGGCGCGCCAGCGCGATGGTGGCGCGCACGTCCGACAGCGCATCGTGCGCCGCCTCGTGCAGCAGGCCGTTGGCGCGCGCCAGGTCTTCCAGCCGGAAACTCGGCTTGCCATCCTCGCGCAGCGGCCACTCGATGCCTTCCGGGCGCAGCGCGTACGTCATGCGAACGACGTCGAGCAAGTCCCAGCGGCCGCAATTATTTTGCCACTCGCGCGCGTACGGATCGATCAGGTTGCGCCAGAACAGGTGGCGCGTGATCTCGTCGTCGAAGCGGATGGTGTTGTAGCCGACGCCGATCGTGCCCGGCGCGCTGAACGCCGCCTCGATCGTGTTGGCGAACTGATGCTCGGGCACGCCCCATTCGAGGCACTGCTGCGGCGTGATGCCGGTGATCAGGCACGACTGCGGATCCGGCAGGAAATCGGGCGCCGGCTGGCAGTACAGCATGATCGGGTCGCCGATCTCGTTGAGACTGGCGTCGGTGCGGATCGCGGCAAACTGGGCCGGGCGGTCGCGACGCGGCAGGGCGCCGAAGGTTTCGTAGTCGTGCCAGAGAAAGGTGTGGTTCGTCATATCGGGATATTCAGTGGGCGCGGTCGCGCGGCGGCTCGTATGGTGTCACAAAAACCGCCGCCGCGGCTACGTCGGCGCCAAGTTTCATTCAGCGCCATGTATTGCAAAACCGGGGTCAGACCCGGGTTTTGCATCGAATTTTTCAAAACCTGGGTCTGACCCCGGTTTTGGAGCACCGGCTTTTTCGACAAAAGTTGGAAAACTTGGGTCTGACCCCGGTTTTGGAACAGTTACAGGGAGACGCGGTCGCGGCCGGCTTCCTTGGCGCGATACAGCGCGGAATCGGCGGCGGCCAGCAGTTGCTTCTCGGTCATTTCGGCGCCGAGGCAGGCAACGCCGAACGAGCCCGTCAACTGCGGCAGCGGCAGCCGCATGTCATCGAAAATGACGGCCTTGCGCAAGCGCTGGCACAGCCGCTCGGCTACCATCCGCGCCAGGTTTTCGCTGGTGTCGGGCAGGATCACCAGCATTTCCTCGCCGCCGTAACGCACCGCGTAGTCGGACGGGCGCAGCGCCGCATGGATGACGCCGGCCGCGGCGCGCAGCGCGTCGTCGCCGGCCAGGTGGCCATGGGTGTCGTTGAAGCGCTTGAAATGGTCGAGGTCGATCATGACCAGCGACAGCGGACCGGCGGCGTGCTGCGCGGTCGTCACCATCTTCGGCAGCATGTCGTTGAGCCAGGCGCGATTGTAGAGGCCGGTCAGGCCGTCGTTCATCGACAGCTGGCGGTAGAATTCGCCCAGCTTCTGGCGCCGCCGCAGCAGCGCACTGGCCGCGCGGATGCGGAACGAAAGCAGCCGCAGCAGGTTGCGCGCGACGCCGTTCGACTGGTCGATCAGCTGCCACACGAGGTCGGCTTCGATCACCAGCAGCTCGGTGTCGTCGACCGCGCGGATGTCGGCCAGGTTGGTCGCTTCGTCCAGCACCGATTGCTCGCCGACGCTTTCGCCACGCAAGATCTTGCTGACGGTGCCGTCGGCCGACACCTCTTCGAGCGCACCGCGCAGCACGATGTACAGGCGCGCGCGGAAGGTGTCCTTCAGCCGCTGGCCATGGCCGAGGCGGCACACGGCGCACTGCGTCAGCGCGGCCGAAATTTGCCCTTCATCCGCATCGCGAAACAGTTGCAGGTCGCGAATGCCGTAGCCGGAGGCCCCGAAGGCGCCGATGTGTTCCAAAATAATCCTTCAGGTGCGTGGCACAAATATAATTCTCATAAGCAATAACATGATAACGCATTGTCACCGTCGCAAGGGGCTGGCGCGCGATAAACAACAGTGTTTCAATAGCGGATACACCCAAGGAGACCGCATGACCCTGATCGACGCCGTTGGCGCCCGCCACCATCCCGATCCCGCCGCGCGCATCGTCTCGCTGGTGCCGTCGATTACCGAGCTGCTGTGCGAACTCGGCCTTGCCGCGCAGGTGGCCGGCCGCACCGGCTTCTGCATCCACCCCGCCGAGGTGGTGGCGGCGATCCCGAAGGTGGGCGGCACCAAGGACGTCAACATCGACAAGATCCGCCGCCTGGCGCCGACCCACCTGGTGGTCAACATCGACGAAAACGAAAAGCCGACGGTCGAGGCGCTGGCCGAATTTGTGCCGCACATCGTCGTGACCCATCCGCTGGCGCCGCGCGACAACCTGGCGCTGGCGCGCCTGCTGGGCGGCATTTTTTGCGTCGACGCCGCCGCCGAAACGTGGTGCGCGCGGTTCGAGGCGGAATACGCGGCGCTGCAGGCGACGCCGAAAGGCCCGCCGCAGACGATGTTGTACTGCATCTGGCAGGACCCGTGGATGGCGGTGTCGCAGGACACCTACATCGCCCGCATGATGGCCGAGATCGGCTGGAGCGTGCCGCCGCTGGACGACCCGGCGCGTTATCCGCGCTTCGAGTGGCACGAGCAACTGCTCGCGCGCATCGACGGCGTGCTGCTATCGACCGAGCCCTACCGTTTTACCGCAGCGCACGCGGACGCGCTGCAGCGCCAGACCGGCAAGCCGGTCCACCTGGTCGATGGCGAAATGATGTCGTGGTACGGCAGCCGCTCGGTGGCCGGCCTGCGCTACCTGCGCCAGATTGCCGAGGGAAAGTTGTTGGCGTAAAAAAAGCGGCCATGCAGGCCGCTTTGATTACCGCATTGGCAGCGGATTATTCGTTCACTTCGTCGAGCGGCTCGTCGGCCACGGTCGGCGTGCGGTGCATCTGCTTGTCGTGCAGGCGCCCGAGGGCGCTGTCGAGCGCGCGCTTGAGCTTGTCGGCGGCGCCGGAGATCGCCACGTGCAGCGTAACCGCATGGTCGCTCACGGCGATCGGCTGGTAGCCGGTGACGCGGGCTTCGAGCAGGCAACGGTTGCCGCCGTCCGCCGATTTCTGGCTGTTGTCGTCACTGAGATGCACTTCAACGCGGGTAATGTGTTCGCCAAATCTGCCAATCGCTGCATTCACGACGGACTCGACATGGTCGTCCAGTCCCTTGTGGCGTTCGATGGTCTTGTCGGTATTGATGTTGATCTGCATAAGTCACTCCTGGTTGTTCATCAAGTGCCAGCCGCACTTCCGGCTTGCATCCATGGATTTATCTTACACCTTTCGCCGATTTGACAACGCTCGGCAGGACCGCTTGAGGACGCCACACCATCTGTTCGGCGACATCGTCTCGCGACACCGACTCGAACCCCAGCGCAACATACAAGCGCCGCGCGCGCGGATTGGCATGGTGCACCGCCAGCGTCAGCGGCAATCCGCCGGCCGTGGCGCAGCCTTGCAGCGCGCCCAGGATGTGGCGGCCAAGTCCCTGGCCGCGCCTGTCCGGCAGCAGCGCAATATCGACCAGCCGCAGCGCCGACGATCCGGCATCGACGACGATGCGCCCGCACGGCACGGCGGCCTGTTCGAGCACCAGGTACGCGGCTTGCGGAAAGTCGCGCCGATATCCCGCGCCCTGCAAGCGCTGCTGCATGCCGATGATGGACGCCACCAGCGCCGGATCGGCGGTGGCCGATTGCAGGTCGGTGCGGGTCGACGCATACAGGCGGGCCAGGAATTCGACGTCGGCCTCGCATGCGACACGCGCCTCGAGCGGCGCCAGCAGTGGGGACAGGGCAGCGGCCATCATCGCTCTAGGCCGCCTGATCCTTGGCGTGGTGCGGGAAGCGGTCCATGCGCGACAGCACCGGAAAAGCCCAGGCCCAGATGCCGGTGACGGCCAGCGTGGCGGCGCCGCCCAGCAGGATCGCGCGCACCAGCCCGAACCAGCTGGCGGTCAGCCCGGATTCGAATTCGCCCAGTTCGTTGGAAGCGCCGATGAACACCGAATTGACGGCGCTGACGCGGCCGCGGATTTCGTCCGGCGTTTCGAACTGCACCAGCAGGTGGCGGATATAGACGCTGACCATGTCGCCGGCGCCGAGCAGGAACAGCGCCACCAGCGCGACGGCGAAGCTGCTGGTGGCGCCCAGCACCAGGGTCGCCGCGCCGAACACGGCGACGCCGCCGAACATGAAGGCGCCGACATGGCGGCGGATCGGCGCCATCGCCAACACCACCGAACAGAGCGCGGCGCCGGCGCCGGGCGCGGTGCGCAGCAGGCCGAGGCCGGTCGGGCCTACCAGCAGGACGTCGCGCGCGTAAGCCGGCAGCAGCGCGGTGACGCCGCCGAACAGCACCGCGAACAGGTCGAGCGAAATGGCGCCCAGCACGATCGGCCGCGAGCGCACGAAGCGCAGGCCTTCGAGCACGGTGTGCCAGCTGGCCGGCGCGGTGTTGACCGGCTGCGCCGCGCTGCGCGTTCTGCTCATCAGAAAAACCGACGACAGCAGCAGGGCGGCGCCGGTCAGGTAGACGCTGCGCGGCCCGGCCAGGTAGAGCAGGCCGCCGAGCACCGGGCCGGCGATCACGGCGACGTGGAAGGCCGACGAACTGAGCGCGACGGCCTCGCTGAAGCTTTCGATCGGCACCATGTTCTTCAGGATTGCCTGGGTGGCCGGCATCATGAAGGCGCGCGCGCTGCCGAACAGCACCAGGATCGCGAACACCGGCCACACCACGTGGCTGCCGCTGAGCGTGAAGGCGAGCAGCAGCAAGGAGCACAGCAGCTGCACGCCCATGCAGATGGCGATGATGTTGCGGCGGTTGTAGCGGTCGGCGGCGTGGCCGGCGAACAGGATCAGCGCCAGGAAGGGCGCGAACTGCGCCAGCCCGATCAGGCCGAGGTCGAACAGGTCGCCGGTAATTTCATACACCTGCCAGCCGATCGCCACGCTCTGCATCTGGATCGCCAGGGTGCCGAGCACGCGCGCCGACAGGTAACAGGCGAAATTGCGGTTGCGCAGGACGGCGAAACCGCTGGACGGGGAGTGGCTGGACATGGACACTTTCGGCAGGATGCTGCCAGGAATTATGCCCGATGTCCGTCAAGCGCGCTGGCAACGACCCCGGCCGCCGCCGCATGGATGAGGTGGCGGGCGAGCGGGCGCTGCAGGGCATGTCGGATCGCTTCCATCGAGGTTGGGAAAACGCGAATGGCGCCGGTTGTTGCCCGCGCCATTCGCAACATACCGCAAAAGCCGGCCCGCCGGCGCGACACTACGGCTGGGCCAGATCCGCTTCGCTGGTGAAGGCGTCGGCGAAGAATTCGTCGGCCGGCAAGTTGGCCAGCGCGACATAATCGCGCCGCGCCGAGTCGACCACGATCGGCGCGCCGCAGGCATACACCTGGTGGCCCGACAGGTCCGGCAAATCCTGCAGCACGGCGGCGTGGACGAAGCCGGTGCGCCCGTTCCAGGCATCTTCCGGCAACGGATCCGACACCACCGGCACGTAGCGGAAGTTCGGCAGGATCATCGCCCACTGTTCGCACAGCTCGTTCATGTACAGGTCGTGCGGCCGGCGCCCGCCCCAGTACAGGCTGACCTGGCGCGGCGACTTCAGGTGGATCAGGTGCTCGACCAGCGCTTTCACGGGCGCGAACCCGGTGCCCGAGGCCAGCAGCACGATCGGCTTGTCGGACTCCTCGCGCAGGAAGAAGCTGCCGTGCGGGCCTTCGAAGCGCAGGATGTCGCGCTCCTTCATCGTGTTGAACACGTGGTCGGTAAACAGGCCGCCGGGCATGTGGCGGATGTGCAGCGTCAGCGGCGAGTCGAGGCTGCTCGGCGCGTTGGCCATGCTGTAGCTGCGCCGCTTGCCGTCCTTCAGCAGGAACTCGACGTACTGGCCGGCGCGGTAGGCCAGCGCTTCGTTGGCCGGCAATTGCAGGCTCATGATGATGACGTCGGGCGCCACCTTGTCCAGCTTCGCCACGCGCGCCGGCATCTTGCGCACCGGGTATTCGCTGCTGCCCGACACTTCGCGTGCTTCGATCACCAGGTCCGACGAGGCGAGGGCGCAGCAGAACAGCGAATAGCCGTCGGCCGCCTCCTGCTCCGACAGGGCGCGCTGCTGGTGCGGCTTGTGCGTCACTGCGCCTTCGACGACCTTGCCCTTGCACGAACCGCAGGCGCCATTCTTGCAGCCGTACGGCAAGCCGATGCCCGAGCGAATCGCCGCGCCGAGGACGGTTTCGTCCTGCTCGCACTCGAAGCGATGCCCGCTGGGCTGGACAGTGATCTGGAAAGTCATACAATCCTCAACATGAAGAACAACACAAAACAAAAAATGGGCTTGCCGCGCCTGCTGATCGTCGGCTGCGGCGATGTCGGCATGCGCCTGCTGCCGCTGGTGCGCGCGCGCTTCCGGGTGTTTGCCGTCACCAGCAACCCGCAACGGTGCGCCGAACTGCGCGCGGCCGGCGCGATTCCGATCGTCGCCGACCTCGACCGGCCCGCCAGCCTCAAGCGCCTGGCGCGGCTGGCGCCGAACGTCATTCACCTGGCGCCGCCGCAGGGCGACGGCACGCTCGACCGCCGCACCCGCAACCTGACCGCCATTCTACCTGACGGTGCGCGGCTGGTTTATGTCAGCACGACCGGGGTTTACGGCGATTGCCAGGGAGCGCTGATCGACGAAACGCGCGCCGTCGCGCCGCACAATGCGCGCGCGCGCCGCCGTGTCGACGCCGAGCGCGTGCTGCGCGACTGGGCCCGCCGCGCGCGAGGGCGCCTGGCGATCGTGCGCGCCCCCGGCATCTACGCGCGCGAACGGCTGCCGCTGGCGCGCCTGCAACAAGGCACGCCGGCCTTGCTGCGCCAGGACGATGTCTACACCAACCACATCCACGCCGACGACCTCGCCGGCATCGTCGCGCTGGCGCTGTTTCGCGCCTTGCCGGGACGGATCTATCACGCGGTGGACGACACCCACATGTTGATGGGCGACTATTTCGACAGTGTGGCCGATGCGTTCGGCCTGGCGCGCCCGCCCAGGGTGGCGCGCGCCGCGCTGGCCGCCGAGGTGTCGCCGATCAAGCTGTCGTTCATGTCCGAATCGCGCCGCATCGGCAATGACCGCATCAAGCGCGAACTCGGGGTGCGCCTGCGCTACCCGGAGGTGCGCGACGCGCTGGCGCGGATGGCGCTGTTAAAATGACGCCCTCAACAAGGAAAAGCGCCATGACCTACGAAGAATACCTGGACGAAGTAACCACCATCCTCACCGAGCTGTACGATCTCGAGGATGCCGCCGCCATCAAGCTGGTGGTCGATGCGCAAGACGCGGAGTTCTTTGTCCAGCATGACGACAAGCCCGACATGTGCACGCTCGAGCAGGCCAAGAAGGACGCCGTCACGCTCTACGAAGCGAAGCAGAACAAATCGCAGACGCAGAAGAAGCAGCAGCAGCGCGTGCGGGAAAAGAAATAAGCAGGCGCATCAGAATTTCAGCGTGGCGCCAAACGTCACGTAGCGGCCGACCGCATCGTAATTTTGCGGGAAGGTATTGCCGCTGTTGGTAAAGGTGGTGCCGATGGTGCCGCCGACGATCGGCGGCTGCTTGTTGGCGATGTTGTTGACGCTGAGCGCAAGCCGCAGCATCTTGCTGACATGCCACGCCGCGCTGACGTCGACGTAGTGATACGCGTCGATTTTGGCAAACGCAGGCAGGAACTCGGTGCCGCCCGGCTCCTCGATCACGCCGCTCAGATAACGCCAGTTGTAGCCCAGCGAAAAAGCGCCCATCGTCCACGTCGTGCGCTGGTTGAACTTGCGCTTGTAGATCGGCGCGCCGCAGGCCACGCTGTAATAGCCTAGGCAATCACGCTCCAACGACACCGGCGTCGGGCGGAACTTGAAGCTTTGCACCTGGTTGAAGCCGCCACTGAAGTCGAAGGCGCCTGAGCTTCCGGCATTCAGCTTGTAGGCGACATTCACGTCGATGCCACTGGTGCTCTGCGTGCCCAGGTTCGACAGCGCGGTGCGGATTCCCTTTGCCTCGACGCCGTTGAAGGTGCCGTTGATGGTGTTGCGTCCGATCAAGGCGCACGAGGCGTTCGGCACTAGCCCCGGATTCAACACGCTGCTGTAGCAGCCGTCCAGGATGTCGGTTGTAGTGGGGCTCGAAATCGCCTTGTCGATGTCTATCCTGTAGTAGTCTACCGTCAGCGCCGCCCTCGGCACCGGTTCCCAAACGAAGCCGATCGTCCTCGTCCTGGCCTCCTCCGGTCCCAGCAGGGGATTGCCGCCTGTCTGCGTGTTGATCTGGCTTTGCGATGGTGCCGGCAAGCTGCCGATCTCTGCCTGGGGCACGCCCGTCAGGCGGCACAGGCTGGACAGCGTGCCCGCAACCCCCGAGGCTGCCTGGCTAATGCGGTTGCCTTGGCACGGATCGACCGCCAGGTTCGACAGCGACGGCACGACCGGCGCGAATAATTCATTGACATTGGGCGCGCGGGTTGCCGTCTGCACCATGCCGCGCAAGCGCAGCGACCGCAGCGGCGCCCATTCGCCGCCATATTTCCGGCTGCCGTAGTCATGCGCCTTGCCAGTGGTCGCGAACTGGGTACGGCGATAGCCGAGCTCCAGGCTCAGCGCCTTGACGAACGGTTTGTCGCTCACCAGCGGGACCAGCATCTCGACCGCGCTCTCCCGGAGCCGGAAGTGGCCTGACCGATCCGGCGTGGTGGCGGCGTTGCCCAGCACTTCGCCGACCACCTGCAACGCGGCGTCAGAGCGCGTGTACGCCAGCACTTTGCGTTGCTCAAGCGCCAGCGCCACGCTGACGGGCTGACCGGCGAACGGGCTGGCCAACCGGTTGCCGAGGTCGCCCGAAATCGTCAGCGCCGCGACATCCTGCTGCACCGCCTGCAGCATCACGGTGCTCAGGTTGATGAAGCCCAGCTGCGCCGGCGTGATCGAGCCCTCGGCGCCGAAGACGTTTAGCGGCACGCAGCCGTTGGCAGGGTTGACGCAGGTGTCTTTGTTGAGCGCGTTGAGCGCCTGCACCACCTTCGACTGCGATCCCCAGTGGCGGCGGGTACCGACCTGGTCGGCTTTGCCGCGGCTCCAGTACGCATCGTAACGCCAGTTGTCCGAGATCGCGCCCTTCAGGCCCAGCGTGTATTGCAGCGTCCTGGTATCGAAGTCGTAATAACGCGGTCCGAGTTCCACCAGGCGGCGGTTGATCAGCAGGGGGACCAAGGTGGGATTGCCCTCGACGCAGTTGGCGGCGGCGATGCCGCGGCGCGCGCACAATTGCTGGCGCGCGGTGACCGGGATGAACGGGTTGCCAATGGGCACATTGAAGGTACTGTTAAACGTGCCCGCCGCCGCGAGCGTGGCACCGACCTGGCTGCGAGTATGGAACAGTTCGGCGAACGCTTCGACGTGATGGTTGATCTTGAAGTTCGCCAGAGAAGTCGCTTGCGTGCGTGCGAGGCCGGTGGCGTAATAGTTGGGTGGATTGGCATTGTAGAGCTGCACCGGCTGGACCAGGGCGCCACTGGCCGTATCGATCTGCCAGGTGCCGGCGAGGGCGTCAGTGCCGCCGGGTCCCCTGCCGGTGGAAAAAGCCGATGGGACCGTGGTAGGGGAACCGGTGGGACCGCCGGTGACCGAGTTCAGGCTGACGACGCCGTACTGGCGTGCGCCCTGGGTGAGTGGATCGGCGTCGGTCTTGCCCACGCTCAGCACGACGTTGCCGCGATGGTCCGCCAGGCTGGTGCCGATGGTGATGTCGGCACGGCGGTGCCTGGCGTCGCGTTCCTCGGCGGTGGCGCCGTACGAGGTCGTCAGCTCGACGCCGGTGAAATTGCGTTTGAGATTGAAGTTGACCACGCCCGACACCGCGTCGGCGCCGTACACGACCGAGGCGCCGCCGGTCATCAGGTCGACCCGGCTGAGCAGTGCGAGCGGGATGGCATTGGTGTCGACCGCGCCGCCCAGGTTGAAGGGCACCAGACGGCGGCCGTTGACAAGTACGAGGGTGCGGCTCGGGCCGAGACCGCGCAAATCGATGGTGGCGGCGCCACCGGTGCCGTTGTTGGTGCCGGGTCCGATAGCCGCCGCCGCCGCCGGCAGATTCTTGAAAAATTCCTCGACCGCGATCGGTTGCGCAGCCTGGAGTTCTTCGGCGCTAATCGATGCGATCGGGCTGTTCGAACTGGTGCCGGGCAAGGTGATCCGGGTTCCCGTAATGTGCACCACGTCGATGTTTTCCTGCGCCGCCAGCGGCAGGTTCGCTGCGGTCAGGCTGATCATCAAGCCGCCTGAGAACAACCGCGGCAACGACATTGACACTTTCTTTTCGCGCATCATGGTATCTCGCCCCTGGTTTTATCGGACGGGATCGGCCGGGCGCGTGACGGAAAGACGTGTCCCGGCGGCGCCGAGCACCCGTGGTACTCGGAATCGGCGCGGCTATATCGGGCCGATACGAGACGATCAGACCATGGCGTCGGCGCCATCGTCAATGCGTACTTATGCTAGGTAATTATGAATTCTTGTAACGATTGCTGTAGCCGATGTTGCTCGTTGCCCCAAGCATTCTGTTGATTCACGGCTCGACAGCACACGATTGACTTTCGTCAAGCGGAAAACTCGGTTCGGTCCTATCGTGAGTAATGTCTCCCCAAGATTTTTTGACATGTGATAGCGGATCATGGACCGGCAAATCAAGCATCCCACCAAGGAACAGGTGCGCGCCTATATGCTGCAGCGCGAAGCCGACCGCCGACCGCCGCCGCCGCCGGCCGAAATCCGTCGCCAGCTTGGCTGGCGTCTGACACCGGAGGAACCGGAGCGCGCCGTTCTTCGGCTGTGCCTGCTTCCGTCGACCTTCAGCCATCTGACAGGACAACTTGTGCTCGACTGGCTGTTCGCCGCCTCGCGCGCAATCTCCCCCGCTCGCACCCCGAAATAAGTTTGGCTTAAGAAAACGCCAAGTCGGGTGTGTATCATTTCCTCATCCACTGCAGCCAGCTAAACGGTTGCGCTGGGGTGGCGACGCCACCGAACTCACCTCTAAACACGGATTCGCGGCGAATTTGACGCCGCTTTTTACTTCTGGAAAGAATTGAGACATGACCAAGACGGTTCCGGAGACGGCTATCTACAATCCCGAAAAACTGCTCGACGCCATCATCGCCAAGCTCAAATTGAAAAACGATGCCGCACTGTCGCGCGCGCTGAACGTGGCGCCTCCTGTGATCAGCAAGATTCGCCACCGCACCCTGCCAATCGGTGCCACCATTCTGTTGCGCATGCATGACGTCAGCAACTTCAGCATCCGCGAACTGCGCGCGCTGATGACCAGCCCGCCCAAATCGGGGACACCGTCGTCCGCGTGAGTAACGTCGTTCTAGACCGCGCGCCCCAGGGTTGGCCGGGATGAATTGAAGTTCGCTGCGGCGACCTGGGCGAGAGTGTCGTTAGTCGCCGTGTCGGTGTCCTGCGACCAAGCGACCTTGCCCCCATTCATGGAGAAAGCGACCTTTCCAGCTTGCATCGAGAAGGCCGTCTTAGCGCCATTCATCGAGAACGCGAAGGTCGCGGCATTCATTGAGAATGCCGCTCTGCCTGCCGTCATCGAGAAGGCGGCTGTGCCCGCGACAGGCGCATGTGCCGGGACATGTTCCCGAATATACGCTTCGCCGTAGGTCTGCTCATACAGTTCGCGCATGCGCTCGCCGACCTGGTGGTGCACCTCCATGTCCTGCTCGCCGCGCAGGCCTACGTACGGAAAATGGTGCAGGAAATAGCCGTATACGGCGTGGCAGTCTTCGGCATATTTCATGGTGTCGAGGATGTGGTAGTGCCAGAAGATATCGACGTCGAACAAGGGGGCCGCCTGTTCATGCGGAAATTTCTTCATTAAGTACAGGAAGCGGCGGTATTCGAATTCGATCGCGTCGGCGTATTCACGCGACCAGCCTTCACCGGATTCCTGATGCATGAGCTTTACTTTGATCGGGTCCAGATCCAGTGCAGCGATGGGCGCGAAATGATTTTCGGTGTTCATTTTAGGTGCCTTCTTATTGAGTGATTTTTCGATAACGGAGTTCGTCTGCTTCGGCTACAGATTGCAGCACCATGACGATAATCAAATATCGAACACTTTATGTATTGGCAACTTGATTTAAATCAAATGTGAAGCGAGCTCGGCAGATTTCCGCAGCACGCTGAAAGCGAGGGGACGAGATCAGTGACGAGGGAAATTGGAAGTATGGCGGAACCATGCTGCCGACGGGCGCCAGCGTTGCGCTGTTGCCCGTCGAATTCCTAATCTGGGGCGCTAGCGCCCGCGCTTTGGGGTCAGGCTGCGTGTCGCAGCACTGGGGGCTGCAGGGCGCCGCTGCGGTTGGGAGGCGTCGCCATCGACCAGGCGGTGGCCGCTCCTGCCAGCGAAGGTGGCGCCGCACCCCGCGCGTCATTCTGCGGCTGATTCATTGACCATGCCGTGATTCCGTTTCGCAAAGAAGGGCGGGCAGTGTCTTGTGCGCCGCTCATCGACCAGGCCGTCCCCATCGTTGCCAGCGTCGGGCGCGTCGCATAGACACTGCCGTCCTGCGTACCGCTCATCGACCATGCTGTGCCCATCGTTGCCAGCGCCGGCCGCGATGCATTCGCGCCCTCGCTCGCTGCGCCATTCATCGACCAGGCCGTTTGCACCGTCGCAGCGGTTCCCTCAGGCGGGGCACTGGCGCCGAACGTCGCCTCATACAATTCCTTCATGCGGGCGCCCACCCGATGGTGAGCAGCTTCGTCGTCCTCTCCGCGCAGGCCAAGATAGGGGAAGTGATGGAGAAAGTAGCCGAAGATTGCATCGCAATCGGCGGCGTATTTCATGGTGTCGAGGATGTGGTAGTGCCAGAAGATATCGACGTCGAACAGCGGCGCCATCGGTTCGTTGGGATGGAGCTTCATGAGGCACAAGAAGCGGCGATATTCCCCTTCGATCAAGGTGGCGTGTGCAAGCGACCAGCCTTCGCCGGATTCCTTGTGCATCAATTTCACTTTGATCGGGTCGAGATCGAGTTGCGCGATGCTAGCGAATTCTGTATTGGAGTTCATGGCGTATCCTCAAAGTATTTGGAATTGTAACTCTTGGTTATTATGCGAGTAGAATAGAACCTCTTGCCTTCATCGATTCTCCTGAAATGGTTGCGCTGCGGTGTGGAAGCTGACTGCTTCGGCATGTATTGATCCGAAGCATTAAGGTGATTGTTGCTCACAAAGAAGACGCTGAACTTGCGTTAGCTCAACTAATTAATCGCGTGGATTGGGCGCCACAGTCACATCCCGTCGGGTGTTTGGAAGGGAGCGTGTAGGAAGATACAAGGGGCTTCGTCAGACAAGCAAACTTCCGTGTTCTGGTTCAGTGATCTGTTCGCTGGCTGGGGCCGGCGCCGACAGGACGCTGTGCATCGGCACGGCGACGCGGATGATCGTGCCGGTACCTGGCTCGCTGTGGAGTTCGAAGGTGCCGCCAAGGATAATGATGCGTTCCTCGATGCCGACCAGACCGAACGAGCCGACCTTGTCGCGCCCCGCTGGAAGGAAACCGATGCCGTTATCGCTGACGGACATCCACAGCCAGTCGCTCTCCGCCCGCAATACGACTTGCACCCGGGTCGCTTCCGCGTGGCGCAAGATATTGCTGAGCGACTCCTGCAAGATGCGAAATAGTGCGGTCGCGCACTGATCGCTCACGCGGATGTCCTGGTGGGTCTCCACCACATCGCACTGGATGCCGGTGCGGCGCCGAAACTGGGCGATTTGCCAGTCCACCGCGGCATTCAAGCCCAGATCGAGGACGTTGGGACGCAGGTCATTGATGATCTGGCGCACGCTCTTGATCGTCGTGTCGATCTGGTTGACCGTGGCGCGCGCCCGCGCGTGAAGGTGAGGGTGACGTTGGCCGGTGCGCGAGGACAGCATGTCCGCTTCGATCCGCAACGCAAGGAGGTTTTGCCCGAGATCGTCATGAATTTCTCGCGCGATGCGTTTGCGTTCGAACTCCTTGATGTGTTCCGCATGGGCGCCAAAGCGGCGCAGATTTTCATTCGATAGTTGTAGCTTCGCTTCGCTGGCGCGCAATTCCTTGGTCATCCCCTCGGCGAGGGCGACTGCGGTGCGCCGCGACGCACTGAGCGTGTGGAACAGGCTGTACACCATGGTCGTGGTAATAAAGCCCGCCAGCATCGCCCACCATGGCGCGTACTTGTCGAACGACGTGTAGAGGTCAGCCTTTCTGATGCTGAAGTGGGCTTCCCACAAGCGCGCACTGTAGCCCACCGGCAAAGTGCTGACGAACGTGTCACGATCGCGGACGGCCACCGGCGGGCGCGGCAAGGCGTCGGTCGCCTTGCTGTCGAAAAGCACCAGCGCCGGCTCGATACGGCCGGACCGCGCGACGCGCGGATGCGGGCCGACATCGGACAAGGTAAGGCGCACGCCTCGCACCGGCATTTGTTCGATGACTCCTTTAATCAATTTTCGAACAGTGAAGCCGATGCCGATCGTGCCGACATAGGCTGCGCGGCGTTCTTCAACCGAGCTCAGGGGCGCACCAATCCGATAGATCGGCAATCTCATGGACAGGCCGATGCGGTTGGGACCGGACAAAAAGGGAAGCGGTGTGGTCCCCGTTTGGAGGGTGCCGGTATCGCGCGATATGGAGTGGGCCGGAACCTCGCGGCCGGCGGTGAGATCGACGCCGAAGCGATTCGCCCAGGTCGCAATCGGTTCGATATAGGTGAGCACGACGTAGCTCGGCCGTATTCCGGGCGGAGTGATGCGAAATGCCGGATAGCCGCTTGAAATGGCGGCGATTTCCTTGCGCATCGCGGCCTCGAAAGCCGGCCGCTCGGCATCGGTAACGTAGCGGGCAAAATTAATCGCCTCAATTCCGGGAAATTCTTTTTCCAGCGATAATCCTTCCACATATCGGTGGAATTGCTCGCGCGACAGAGTCGATGATGTCTGGAACAGGCTGGCGGCTCCGCGCAAGACGTCGTTATAACTCTTGATGCGGCCATCGATGGTGTTCTGGACGCTGTGGGCCATGCTGTCGAAGCGCGCCTGCGCGTTGCGTTCGATCGTATTCGCCGTAGCAAAATACACGGTCGATCCGACCGCCGAAGAAAGGAGTGCGCCAATCCAGAAAGCGGCTCTCGCGAACGGTGATTTCTTGTATGTGTCGGTGAACGATTGCATCAGACTTGGCTTTCGATCGCGAGCCGGACACGCGGACGACGCGCCGGAAGTGTAGAAATTGCTATGGGCCTAAGTTACTCAAAATATCTGAATTCGTCCCTAGTAGAATGTATAGGGCACGGCACCAAGCGCGCTGTGGCGCCGGCCGGCGAACGGAGGAAGGCGAAGCAATATACCTCCCACAGGCGGGGACATAGCGAAAAAATCCCGCTGCGGTCTACACCGGAGCGGGATTCTGGATTATTTCAGCAGCCGGCTTACTTCACCCAGCTGTCCTTCAGCGTCGTCACGCGGTTGAACACCGGCTTGCCCGCCACGCTGTCGACGCGGTCGGCAACGAAGTAGCCGTGGCGCTCGAACTGGAAGCGCTGGTCCGGCTGCGCCTCGCTCATGCCCGGCTCGAGGTAGGCGGTCACCACTTCCAGCGCGTTCGGGTTGAGCGCGGCGAGGAAGTCCTTGCCGCCGCCGTCCGGCTGCGGATCGGTGAACAGGCGGTCGTACAGGCGCACTTCCGCCGCCAAGGCCGTCGCGGCGCTGACCCAGTGGATGTTGCCCTTGACCTTGTACGTATTCGAGCCTTCGGTGCCCGACTTGCTGTCCTCGAAATACTTGACGTGCACGGCGACGACCTTGCCGTCCGCATCCTTGTCGTAACCGACGCACTCGGCCACATAACCGTGGCGCAGGCGCACGCGGCTGCCGGGCGCATCGCCGATCGGCGGGTAGAAGCGGAAGTAGCCTTTCGTCGGCACTTCCATGAAATCGTCCTGCTCGATCCACAGTTCGCGTGTGATCGGGAAGGTGCGCAGGCCGCGCTCCGGGAAGTGCGGGTGGACCGGCGAGGTGCACTCGACCGATTCGCCTTCCGGAAAGTTGTCGATGATCAGCTTGAGCGGGCGCAGCACCGCGGTGGCGCGCGGCGCCTTCGGGTCGAGGTCGTCGCGCAGGGCGCCTTCGAGCGTGCTCATGTCGATCCAGCCGTCGGCTTTCGAGACGCCGATGCGCTCGCAGAACAGCTGGATCGATTCCGGCGTGTAGCCGCGCCGGCGCAGTCCCACCAGCGTCGGCATGCGCGGATCGTCCCAGCCGGACACGATGCCGTCGTCGACCAGCTGGCGCAGCTTGCGCTTGCTCATCACCAGGTAGGTCAGGTTCAGGCGCGAGAACTCGTACTGGCGCGGCACCGGCTGCTTGAAGAAGCCGCCTTCGGTCAGCGTCGCCAGCAGCCAGTCGTAGAACGGCCGGTGGTCCTGGAACTCGAGCGTGCACAGCGACTGCGTGATGTTTTCCAGCGCGTCCGAAATCGGGTGCGTGTAGTCGTACATCGGGTAGATGCACCAGGCGTCGCCGGTGCGGTGGTGGTGCGCGTGGCGGATCCGGTAAATGGCCGGGTCGCGCATGTTCATGTTCGGCGAGGCCATGCCGTCCTCGCTGATCTTCGCGCGCAGGATGTGTTCGCCGTCCTTGTACTTGCCGGCGCGCATGTCGCGGAAGATCGCCAGCGATTCCTCGGCCGGGCGATTGCGGAACGGCGAGTTGGTGCCGGGCGTGCCGAAGTTGCCGCGGTTCTTCGCCATGTCCTCGGCGCTCTGGCTGTCGACATAGGCGTGGCCGGCGCCGATCAGGTACTCGGCCATCTGGTACAGCTGCTCGAAATAGTCGCTGGCGTAGTACAGATGGTGTGCAACCCGGTCACCGGCGTTCTGTTCCCAGCTGAACCCCAGCCACTTGACGGTGTCGATGATGGTGTCGACGTATTCCTGCTCTTCCTTGGCCGGGTTCGTGTCGTCGAAGCGCAGGTGGCAGACGCCGCTATAGTCCCGCGCCAGGCCGAAATTGACGCAGATCGACTTCGCATGGCCGATGTGCAGGTAGCCATTCGGCTCCGGCGGGAAGCGCGTGATTACCGGCGGCAAGCCGTCGCGGCGGTAGGTGCCGGCGGCGATATCGGACTCGACGATGGCGCGCAGAAAGTTCGAGGAGGGCGCATTCGCCGGCGCCGCATTGTTTTTATCGTTGCTCATTGAAAAGTGCTTTGAAATGATGGGGTTGCGGCATTTTACCGTATGGCGGGGGGAACTTGCGCGGTCCAACGCCGTTCTATAGGATAATCCCCCTTTATATGGTTTTGGCCCCGGCCGGAGATCTCACGTGGAAAATTTATATGCCGTTCTCGGCGTCGCGCCGAATGCGAGCGACGACGAGATCAAGAAAGTGTACCGCTCGCTGGCAATGCGCTACCATCCGGACCGCAACGACGCGCCGGCCGCCGAAGTGCGTTTCAAGAGCGTCACCAAGGCGTACGAACTGCTGTCGGACCCCGTCAAGCGCAGCGAATACGACCAGAGCGTGAACCATCGCATCATTCTCGACTCCGAGGCAGAGGCCTACGAATTATGGCGTTCCCTGTTCAGCCTGAACGGCGTGAACTTGCCTGCCTGAGCTGCCGGCCTGAGTCGACCTACCGAATACGTCACACCACAGGATCAGAACATGAGAAAAGTACATCCCGAATTTGCCTATCAGTCACGCGAACTGGAAGGCCAGATCGAAGGCATCCTGGGCGACCCGCCCAACCGCAAGAACTACGCGATGATGCAGAGCGCGCTGGCCAGCGAATACGCCAGCGGCGGCGGCATCGAGGACGTCAACATGATGAGCTTCGCGCTGGTCGACCACATCAAGTTCAGCGATCCGAAGGGCCTGCTGGCCGAGGCGGCCGAGTACGAAGGCGGCGACCCGGCAGCGGTGTTCGCCATGGCCAGCTGCGACGGCGAGGCCGGCAAGATGTACCAGGCGATGACGGAAAATCATCCGGACCTGGCGCGCCAGGCGATCATCGCCGCCTTCCTGTTCAAGCACCCGCGCAAGTGGGACGACGACGACCAGTCGCTCGAGCAGCTCAGCCGCAACGACGAGGGCGACGATGACCAGGACGAAGACGGCGTCACCGACGACTTCGCCGGCATGTTCGATTCGGAGGACAACAATGAGCGCTAACAGCAACTTGCCGGCGCTGACCCGGCAGGTCAGCGAGCTGGTGCTGGCGGGCTCGCTGAGCCACGCGGAGCAGGCATTCTCCGATGCGGTCGAAGAGCACGGCGACCTCGCCGTGGTGGAAGTGCTGGCGACCCTGGCGCCGCAAGTGACCGCCTTGCACCTGTCCGGTTTCGACGGCGGCAAGACCTCGCTGGCGACGCTGCTGGTGCCGCCCAAGGCCTGGGCCGACAGCCTGGCATTCTTCGCCGCAACCTGGTCGGACGACATGATCGAGGACGATCCCGAGCGCGTCGCCGAGAGCCTGTTCTCGCACGTGCACGGCATCGTCTTCTCGACCGACGATCCGGACCGCCGCATGGACTTGCTGGCCGAAGCGTCCGCCAGCGACCACGGCGCCACCATCTTCGCCATCCTGTTCTCGATGGCGCCGAAGGAAATCCTCGAAGTGGCCGGCGAAATCATTTCGAAGGGGCCGTACATCACCGGCCAGACCTCGTCCGACAGCGACCTGGTGCCGCTGGCGATCGAACTGGCCAAGGCCAGCGAGGACGGCTGGGACCGTTCGCTGTTCGAGCTGTTCCCCGACTTCCGCCACAGCGCCGACCTGGCCGACGCCGAGTTCTCCGACGACCCCGACGAAGAGCCGAAGTTCATGCAGCGCTCGACCAAGGAATTGCTGTACCGGCTGCGCAAGCAGGTGCCGTCCTCGCGCAGCAGCGTGCCCAAGCGTGGCGCGCGCAAGAGCATCGGCACGGGCATTTTCTCGTGATGGCCGAAGCGCAGACGATGCAAGTTGCTGTTGTCGAAGAAAAACTGCCGCGCCTGGTGCGGGCGATCCGCTGCCTCGAAGGCTGCGGCGAAGAGGACGAGGCGATCATGCTGGCCGACGAACTGGCCGGCATCACCGCGATGGTGGCCGAAAAGTTCACCAACGACAAGACCGCCGAAGGGATACAGCGTGCGTTTTTCCTCACCGTCGGCGGCGTGTCGCTGGGGCTCGAGCACGAGGTGGAACACCCCAGCGACGATGCCGCGCTCGAGTTCCTGGTCGAGCATGGCGCCGAGCATGCGTTCCAGGCCGGCTTTCGCATGATCCGCGACCTGTCGCAACTGCCGGAAGATTCGCTGGTGGGCGAGTACGACCTCGACCCCGTGTACGTGCAGCGGCGCCTGAAGGAATTATTCGTCGACATCTGCAGCGCCGACCCGAGCCAGAACTGGTCGGGCCCCGAGCGTTACGAGCTGCAATACAAGCAGCGCAAGGGCGTGCAGGCGATCGTGCGCGCGGCCGGCTGGCTGCGCCGCCACCACTACCAGGGGCCGATCAACGATCCCGATCTGAACGCCGAAGGCGTGATTGCGCTGGCGATCATTTTTGCGGTCGAAGGGGGCGGGCGGATCGTCGCGCGCACCGGGCAGAAGGACTTCGAGCGGCTGGTCGGATCGGTGCGCAAGAACAAGCCCGACTACGAGACCGGCTGGGCCGAGCTGATGGCGCAGGTGCCGGCGCAGCACCAGGCCGTGATGGCCGAGCGCATCGACTCCTATCGCGAGCACTGCACGGTGATCCAGAAGATGCGCACGCGCACGGCGATGAAGACGCTGTTTGCCGAGCTGGAAAACTACGCCGGCTCCGAGCTCGACGCCGACTACTCCTGACTGGTTAGCCCCACCGCCGTCGTCCTCGCGCACGCGGGGACCCCATTCCGTTGAGCTATTGGCGGCGCGCGCAAAATGGGATCCCCGCTTTTCGCGAGGATGACGAGCGGGCGTGTCGAGTCCTGTTTCGAGTTCTAATCGGGTTTGGGTTTGACCGCATCCGTCACCAGCGCCACGAACGCGTCGACCAGCGGCGCATGCTCGCCGTCGCGCTGCGCCAGCAGCAGCATCGTCGTCGCCTCCGCATCCAGGATCGGCCGGTAGCACACGCCGTCCATGCGAATCCGGTCGAACGATGCCGGCAACAGCGTCACGCCGCTGCCGGCCGCCACCAGCCCGATGATCGTCGACGCTTCCCCCGCCGTCTGCCCAACCCGCGGCACGAAACCGGCCGCGCGGCACAGCCGGAATATCTGCGGATAGATGCCGGTGCCGCCGCCCGGCGGGTACATCACGAACGGCTGCTCCTCGAGCTCCTTGATCGCCAGCGCCGGCCTCGCCGCCAGCGGATGCCAGGTCGGCAACACCACCACCAGCGGATCCTCGCGCAGCGGCGTCAGCGCGATGCCGGCCGGCAGCGCCACCTCGGGCGGCCGGACGAAGCCGAGGTCGAGCGTGCGCTGCCCCAGCGCGTCGAGCTGGCGCAAGGTCGCCATTTCGTGCAAGGTCAGCGTCACCAGCGGAAATTTTTGGCGGTAGCGGTTGATGACGTCGGCAAACAGCGGCGTCAGCGGCGTCGAATAGGTGAAACCGATGCGCAGCTCGCCCGCCTCGCCGCGTTCGGCCCGCCGCGCCGTCTCGCCGGCCTGCTCGGCCATCGCCAGGATCTTGCGCGCATCGGCCAGGAACAGCGTGCCGGCCCCGGTCAGCCGCACCCAGCGCTTGGTGCGCTCGAACAGGCGCGCGCCGACGTCCGCCTCCAGCACCTGGATCGCATGCGACAGCGGCGGCTGGCCGATGTGCAATCGCTCGGCCGCGCGGGTGAAATGCAGCTCTTCGGCCACCGCAATGAAATACCGCAGGTGTCGCAATTCCATGATCTATTTAAAGTATTAATGACGCGCCAAATATATATTGGACAGTATTAAAGCGCAATCCTAAGATAGCGCCATGTCCCATTTCGCCATCACCGCCGGCAGTCCCGCCTTCAAACGCATCAACCGCGCGATGGTGTTCGGCGGCTTTTCCACCTTCGCCTTGCTGTACTGCGTGCAGCCGCTGATGCCGCTGCTGGCGCTGCAGTTCAGCTTGAGCCCGGCGCAGAGCAGTCTGGTGCTGTCGGTGTCGACCGCCGCGCTGGCGCTGTCGCTGCTGGTGTCGAGCGTGCTGTCGGATCGCATCGGCCGCAAGCCGATGATGGTCGCCGCCATGCTCGGCGCCGCCGTCTGCACGCTGGCGTCGGCGTTCGCCCAGGATTACCTGCAGCTGCTGGTGCTGCGCGGCCTGCTCGGCGCCGCGCTCGGCGGCATGCCGGCCATCGCGATGGCCTATCTGGGCGAGGAAATCGACGGCCCGTCGCTCGGCGCCTCGATGGGACTGTACATCGGCGGCAGCGCGTTCGGCGGCATGTTCGGCCGGCTGGTGTCGGCGGTGCTGAGCGACCATTACTCGTGGCGCGTGGCGCTGGCCGTGATCGGCGCCGCCGGCCTGTACGCGGCCTGGGAATTTCGCCGCAGCCTGCCGCAGTCGCGCAACTTCCGTCCCGGCCAGCGCCGCGGCGTCGACGCGCTGCTCGGCGGCATCCGCGCCCACCTGGCCGACGCCGGCCTGCCATGGCTGTTCGCGCTGTCGTTCCTGCTGATGGGCTGCTTCGTCGGCGTCTACAACTTCATCGGCTACCGCCTGCTCGGCGCGCCGTTTTCACTGAGCCAGACCGCGGTCGGCCTGCTGGCGGCGCTCTACCTGGTCGGCGTGTTCAGCTCGGCGTGGGCCGGCGGCCTGGCCGACCGGCTGGGCCGGCGCAACGTGCTATGGATATTCATGTCGCTGATGGGCGCCGGCCTGCTGCTCACGCTCGCCGCTTCGCTGGTCGTCATCGTGCTCGGCATGGCGCTGTTTACCTTCGGCTTTTTCGCCGCCCATTCGGTCGCCAGCAGCTGGGTCGGCCGGCGCGCGCGCGCGCCCAGGGCGCTGGCCTCGGCGCTGTACCTGTTCTTCTACTATCTGGGCTCGAGCGTGATCGGCTCGGTCTGCGGCATCGTCTGGAGCGGCGCCGGCTGGCCCGGCGTGGTCGGCCTGCTCGGCGCCACGCTGTGCATCGCCTGCGCCATCGCGCTGTGGCTGCGCCGCCTGGTGCCGCTGGCTCAGCTGGTGCCCGCGACCTGAGGAAAAATCCACCTTTCGTGAGATCGGAGTACCATAGACTTCTAACAATTTGATGGGAGTAGCATCATGTTACAAGCCAACGAAATCAAGCAGCGGATCGATCACATCCAGCAAACCATCGGCCAGGCGGAGCAAGCCTGCATGGCCTCGGCCGATACTCCACCTGAACTGAAGGCCTGCATCCAGAAGCTGGCGCGCGAGTCGAAGCAGGTGGACCAGATACTCAAATCAAACGACCAGGCAAAGATCGTCGAATGCGTCGACCGTCTCGAGGACATGGGCGACGACGCCAAGCGCATGAGCCGCAGCGAGGCCCATATTTCGACGCAGGTTGAAACCGCCGTCACCAGGGTGCATGCCGAGCTCTCGGAGCTCAAGCACAAGCTGCACTAGTCTATACAACGCCGCGCGCACGCAGCGCGGCGATGTCCTCGTCGCTGCGTCCCAGCACATCGCGCAGCACCTCGTCGGTGTGCTGGCCCAGCAGCGGCGGCGGCCGGTCGGCCGCCGCCGGCGTCGCCGACAGCTTCATCGGGCTGCGCACCAGCGTCACCTTGCCGGCGCTCGGATGCGCCATCTCCACGGCGATGCCGCGCGCCTTCACCTGCGGATTGTCGAACACTTCGCCGATGTCGTTGATCGGCCCGCACGGCACGCCCACCGCTTCGAGCGTGGCGATCCACTCGGCGCGCGTGCGCCGCGCCACCATCTGCGCGAGCAGCGGCACCAGCAGCGCGCGGTTCTGCACGCGCAGCCGATTGCTGGCGAAGCGCGCATCGGCCGCCAGTTCGGCGCAGCCGCCCGCTTCGACGAACTTCTGGTACTGGCTGTCGTTGCCGGTGGCGACGATGATGTGGCCGTCGGAGCAGGCGAAGGTCTGGTAGGGCACGATGTTCGCGTGCGCGTTGCCCATGCGCTTGGGCGCCTTGCCGCTGGCGTGATAATTGCCGGCCATGTTGGCCAGCATCGCCACTTGGACGTCGAGCAGCGCCATGTCGATGTGCTGGCCTTCGCCGGTGCGGTCGCGGTGGGTGAGCGCGGCCAGCACCGCCACCGTCGCGTACATCCCGGTCATCAGGTCGGTGATCGCCACGCCCGCCTTTTGCGGACCGCCGCCGGGCAGGTCGTCGCGCTCGCCGGTGATCGACATGAAGCCGCCCATCCCCTGGATCAGGAAATCGTAGCCGGCGCGGTGCGCGTAGGGCCCGTCCTGGCCGAAGCCGGTCACCGAGCAGTACACCAGGTCGGGCTTGATTGCCTTCAGCGTGTCGTAATCGAGGCCGTAGCGTTTCAGGTGACCGACCTTGAAATTTTCCAGCACGACGTCGGCGTGCTTGGCCAGTTCGCGCACCAGCGCCTGGCCTTCCGGGCTGGCGATATCGACCGTGACGGAACGCTTGCCGCGGTTGGCCGATAGGTAGTAGGCCGCCTCGGTGGTGTCGTTGCCGTCGGCGTCCTTCGCGTACGGCGGGCCCCAGGCGCGCGTGTCGTCGCCGCAGCCGGGACGCTCGATCTTGATGACGTCGGCGCCGAGGTCGGCGAGGTTCTGCGAACACCACGGGCCGGCCAGGACGCGCGACAAATCGAGCACGCGGATGTGGCCCAGCGCCTTCGGCAAGGTTGGATTGGTCATGGTACTTCCTGTTCGTGGGTGGCAACGAGGCGCAAAACGCTGGTGTCAGGTCTGACATTAAGACATTCACGCGTGAATGTCTTAAT
>JAZKFW010000013.1:0-40608 GCA_040386255.1 Pseudomonadota bacterium | reverse complement strand
CGGGGAAGTTGTTGGTCGAGTGCAGGTTGTCGAGCGCGGCGCGGTACTGGTTGTGATACACCAGGTCGTTCCAGTCGGGAATGACGTTGTTGACCGGGCAGCCGGTGTGGCAGAACGGGATGCCGCAATCCATGCAGCGCGCCGCCTGGTGCTTGGCCTGGCCGTCGGTCAGGTGCAGCACGAACTCCTGGTAGTTCTTGACGCGTGCGACGGGCGCGAGGTACTCCTCTTCCTCGCGCTGGAATTCCATGAAACCGGTGATTTTACCCACGATAAATCCTTTTATTTATGTGCATCAGGCAGCGATTTTCTCGGCCGCTTCTTCCATGCTGCTGTTGTGCATTTCTTCCAGCGCGCGCTTGTAGTCGGTCGGGAAGACCTTGACGAACTTGGCGCGTCCTTCGGCCCAGTTGTCGAGCAGGTAGCGCGCCCGCGTGCTGCCGGTGTGCTTGAAGTGGCGCTCGATCAGGCGCTTCAGGATCGCCTCGTCGGACTCGCGCTCGCTGTCGCGGCTCTGGCTGTGCCAGCCGGAAACGTCGCCCTGTTCCTTGGCGCTGTGCACGCGCTCGAGGTTGACCATCGTCGTGTTGCAGCGCTTCTCGAAGTCGCCGGCCGGATCGTAGACGTACGCCACGCCGCCCGACATGCCGGCGGCGAAGTTGCGCCCGGTCGCACCCAGCACGACGACGGTGCCGCCGGTCATGTATTCGCAGCCGTGGTCGCCGCAGCCTTCGACCACCGTCGTGGCGCCCGAGTTGCGCACCGCGAAGCGTTCGCCGGCGACGCCGTTGAAGAAGGCTTCGCCGGAGATCGCGCCGTACAGCACGGTGTTGCCGACGATGATGTTGTCCACCGCCCAGCCGCGGAACTCGGTGTTCGGCCGCACGATGATGCGTCCGCCCGAGAGGCCCTTGCCGACGTAGTCGTTACCTTCGCCGACCAGGTCGAGCGTGATGCCGGCCGCCAGGAACGCCGCCGCCGACTGTCCCGCGGTGCCCTGCAGCTGGATGTGGATAGTGTCGTCCGGCAAGCCGGCGTGGCCGTAGCGCTTGGCCACTTCGCCCGACAGCATGGTGCCCACCGTGCGGTTGACGTTGCGCACTGGCGAAATGAACGACACGCGCTCGCCCTTTTCCAGCGCGGCACGGGCCTGGGCGATCAGCTTGTGGTCGAGCGCCTTTTCCAGGCCGTGCTCCTGCTGCTCGGTATGGTAGTTGGTCATGCCCGGCAGCGCCTTCGGCTGGTAGAAGATGGCGGCGAAATCGAGGCCCTGCGCCTTCCAGTGGGTGATCGCCTTCGACTTGTCGAGCAGGTCGGCGCGGCCGATCAGCTCGTCGTAGGTGCGGATGCCGAGCTGCGCCATCAGCTGGCGCGCTTCTTCGGCGACGAAGAAGAAATAGTTGACCACGTGCTCGGGCTTGCCGGAGAACTTGGCGCGCAGCACGGGATCCTGCGTCGCGACGCCGACCGGGCAGGTGTTCAGGTGGCACTTGCGCATCATGATGCAACCTTCAACGACCAGCGGCGCGGTGGCGAAACCGATCTCGTCGGCGCCGAGCATGGCGGCGATGACGACGTCGCGGCCGGTCTTCATCTGGCCATCGGCCTGCACGCGGATGCGGCTGCGCAAGCCATTGAGCACCAGCGTCTGCTGGGTTTCCGCCAGGCCCAGCTCCCACGGCGTGCCGGCATGCTTGACCGACGACAGCGGCGAGGCGCCGGTGCCGCCGTCATGGCCGGCAACAACCACGTGGTCCGCCTTCGCCTTGGTGACGCCGGCGGCAACCGTGCCGATGCCCACTTCGGACACCAGCTTGACCGAGATCGAGGCGCGCGGGTTGGCGTTCTTGAGGTCGTGGATCAGCTGCGCCAGGTCTTCGATCGAGTAGATGTCGTGGTGCGGCGGCGGCGAAATCAGGCCGACGCCCGGCACCGAAAAGCGCAGGCTGGCGATGTAGTCGGACACCTTGTGGCCCGGCAGCTGGCCGCCTTCGCCAGGTTTTGCGCCCTGCGCCATCTTGATCTGGATCTGGTCGGCCGAGTTCAGGTATTCGGCGGTGACGCCAAAGCGTCCCGACGCCACTTGCTTGATGCGCGAACGCAGCGAATCGCCGTCCTGCAGCGGGATGTCGACGACAACGTTAGACGCGCCAATCACCGACGACATCGTCTGGCCCTGCTTGATCGGGATGCCTTTCAGCTCCTGCGTGTAGCGCGCCGGATCTTCGCCGCCTTCGCCGGTGTTGCTCTTGCCGCCGATGCGGTTCATGGCGATCGCCAGCGTGGCGTGCGCTTCGGTCGAGATCGAGCCGAGCGACATGGCGCCGGTGGCGAAGCGCTTGACGATTTCCTTGGCCGGCTCGACTTCGTCGATGGCGATCGCGCGGGTCGGGTCGAGCTTGAACTCGAACAGGCCGCGCAGGGTCAGGTGGCGGCGGCTCTGGTCGTTGATCAGCTGCGCGTACTCTTTATATGTCGAGAAGTTGTTGGCGCGCGTCGCGTGCTGCAACTTGGCAATCGCGTCCGGCGTCCACATGTGTTCTTCGCCGCGCACGCGGTAGGCGTATTCGCCGCCGGCGTCGAGCTTTTCGGCCAGCACCGGGTCGTCGCCGAAGGCCAGCGAATGCAGGCGCAACGCTTCCTCGGCCACCTCGAACACGCCGATGCCTTCGACGCTTGACGAGGTGCCACGGAAATACTTGTCGACCAGCGACTTGTTCAGGCCGATGACTTCGAAGATCTGCGCGCCGCAATACGACATGTAGGTCGAGATGCCCATCTTCGACATCACCTTCATCAGGCCCTTGCCGATTGCCTTGGTGTAGTTGTAGATCGCGGTCTCGGCCGTGACGTCGCCGGCCAGGTCGTGCGCCAGGTCGGCCAGCGTTTCCATCGCCAGGTAAGGGTGGACCGCTTCGGCGCCGTAGCCCGCCAGCAGCGCGAAGTGATGCGTCTCGCGGGCCGAGCCGGTTTCCACCACCAGGCCGGTGGAGGCGCGCAGGCCGCGGCCAACCAGGTGCTGGTGGATGGTCGAGGTGGCCAGCAGCGCCGGGATCGCGACCTGGTCGGCGGAAACGTTCCGGTCCGACACGATCAGGATGTTGTGGCCCGACTTGACGGCGTCGACCGCTTCCGCGCACAGCGAGGCCAGCGACGCTTCGATGCCTTCCTTGCCCCACGAAACCGGGTAGCAGATGTTCAGCTCGTACGACTTGAACTTGCCGCCGGTATGCTGGCTGATGCTGCGCAGGCGCGCCATGTCGTTGAAGCCAAGCACCGGCTGCGACACTTCGAGGCGCATCGGCGGGTTGACGTTGTTGGTGTCGAGCAGGTTCGGCTTCGGGCCGATGAACGACACCAGCGACATCACCATCGCCTCGCGGATCGGGTCGATCGGCGGGTTGGTCACCTGGGCGAACAGCTGCTTGAAGTAGTTGTACAAGGGTTTGAGCTTGTTCGACATCACTGCCAGCGGCGAGTCGTTGCCCATCGAGCCGGTTGCTTCTTCGCCCAGCAGCGCCATCGGCGTCATCAGGAACTTCAGGTCTTCCTGGGTGTAGCCGAACGCCTGCTGGCGGTCGAGCAGCGAGGCGGACACCTTCTCGCCTTGCGCCGGAGCATCTTTCGCGCGGTTGTGCGCCAGCTGGCTTTCCGACAGCTTGATCTCGTTGAGCTTGATGCGCACCGAGTTGATCCACGCCTTGTAAGGCTTGGCGTTGGCGTAGGTGTCCTTCAGTTCCTTGTCGTCGATGATGCGGCCCGCTTCGAGGTCGATCAGGAACATCTTGCCCGGCTGCAGGCGCCACTTCTGGATGATCTTCGATTCCGGAATCGGCAGCACGCCCGATTCGGACGCCATCACCACCAGGTCGTCGTCGGTGACGATATAGCGGGCAGGGCGCAGGCCGTTGCGATCGAGCGTGCCGCCGATGTGGCGGCCGTCGGTGAAGGCCATCGCGGCCGGGCCGTCCCACGGTTCCATCATGGCGGCGTGGTATTCGTAGAAGGCGCGGCGGTTGTCGTCCATCATGCCGTGGTTTTCCCAGGCTTCCGGGATCATCATCATCATGGCCTGGGCGATCGGGTAGCCGGACATGATCAGCAGTTCGAGCGCATTGTCGAAGCAGGCGGTGTCGGACTGGCCTTCATAGATCAGCGGGAACAGCTTTTGCAGGTCGTCGCCCAGCACGGCCGACTTCATCACGCCTTCGCGCGCGCGCATCCAGTTGAAGTTGCCCTTGACGGTGTTGATCTCGCCGTTGTGGGCGATCAGGCGGTACGGGTGGGCCAGCGGCCACTCCGGGAACGTGTTGGTGGAGAAACGCTGGTGTACCAGCGCCAGCGCCGAGATGCAGCGCGGATCCTGCAGGTCCTTGTAATAGACGCCGACCTGGTCGGCCAGCAGCAGGCCCTTGTAGACGATGGTGCGAGCCGACATCGACGGCACGAAGAATTCCTTGCCGTGCAGCAGCTTGAGCGCCTGGATCGCGTGGCCGGACGATTTGCGGATCACATATAGTTTGCGCTCGAGGGCGTCGGTGACCATGATGTCCGGGCCGCGGCCGATGAAGATCTGGCGGATCACCGGTTCCTTGGCGCGCACGGTCGGCGACATCGGCATGGCTTCGTCGATCGGCACGTTGCGCCAGCCGAGCACGACCTGGCCTTCGATGCGGGCGGCGCGCTCGATTTCCTGTTCGCAGGCGATGCGCGAGGCGTTTTCCTTCGGCAGGAAGACCATGCCGACGCCGTATTCGCCAGGCGGCGGCAGCTCGACGCCTTGCTTGGCCATCTCGTCGCGGTAGTACTGGTCCGGGATCTGGATCAGGATGCCGGCGCCGTCGCCCATCAACTTGTCCGCGCCGACGGCGCCCCGGTGATCGAGGTTTTTCAGGATCAGCAGACCCTGTTCGATGATGGAGTGGCTCTTGTTGCCCTTGATATGGGCGATGAAACCGACACCACAGGCATCGTGTTCATTCGAAGGATCGTACAAACCTTGGGCAATCATGCGCGTTCTCCACAGCTATTTCAGAATGAACGTCGAGAATAGTGCAATGCAGCAGAAACCGTCAATCGAAACAATTAGGGTCGGAGTCGAATTAAATCCATTCGCGTCTCTTTAAAAATTAATTGGGGACAGTGTCAATGGTGTCTATTCGGCGTCGACAGCCTTCACCTTGAAGGGCCGGCCTCGCTTTGCCGGCAGCACCTGCCGCTTCGCCTTCTGTTGCAGCTCCACCTTGAACGCATCCGAGCCCAGCGGCCAGCCCTTCAACACCGACGCCTCGATCACTTGCAGCTGGGAAGCAGACAGTGACCGCTCGGCCAGTTCCTTGTACGCCACCTCGCGCTGGAACGGCGTATTGCCCAGCGCCCAATACAGTGCGTGGTCGGTAATGACGGGATCGGGCCGCACGCCGGAATGGTGCTCGTAGCTCGACCAGGCGTCGCCGCCGACCTGCGCGCGGATCGGCGCGAACTCGATATACAGGCTGCATGGCATGAAAAAGGCGGCGGCCTCGATCACCGAGGTCTTGAAGCGCCCCTGGAACAGGCTGCCGGAGCGCCCGTATTTGGTGTTGAACCAGGGCACGTAGTAGCGGCCGACCCGCTGCATTGCCTGCGCCAAGCCATCGGCGTCGGCCGGCGTGGCGAGCAGTTGCCACTGGTCCGGCATCAGCACGTAGGCGTGGATGGCAACCTTGTATTCCTTGGCGCTTTCCTTCAGCCAGCCGAGGAAACGCTGATAATCCTCCGGCTCGCGGAAGATCAGCTGGCGGTCGTTGCCTTGCTGGATGACATGGTGCGGCTGGTGCGGGACAACGAGTCGGGGAAGGCGGGCCATGGCGGTTGGAGTCGATGAAGTCCGGCGATTCTACCGCATCCATGCGACCCGTCCCTATTTTTTCCCGGCGGGTAGGAGGAAAGGCTCGACACTGTCCCTGATTACTCCGACCGTGAGTGAAATCACCGCAGAGTTCTTATTCGGGCAGTTCCGGGTATCTCCGAGGAATGCTCGGATTTCGGGCCGCTGCCTCAAGTCTAGCCTTCCCCTTCGCGTCCAGAAAGGGTATGGTTTGGGAAGGCACTCGGCAGACGCGACTTGCCACAGCGCCTGTTGTCGTGGCAGGGGCTGCCCGCATCAGTTCAGGGACGGTAGAGTTTTCGGGCGGTGTCGTCATTTCAGTTCCGCAAAGAATCCTCTCGTGAACATAGAGTATCAGCTTTTGGACAGTAGAGGCTGTCCTGCAGTCGCTCAGGTTAAAGCGTACCACTCTGGTCATGGCTTCATATGCCGGCAAAACTCATCCCCATATGGGGTCTGTTTGCCAAGCAGCTGGGAAGCCAATGGAATGCATGTCACGAGCAAATACTGGCGTAGCGGCAAACAGTGAGGAGATCGTTGCTTGGATGTTATCCTGTATTCCTTGCTCCTTGCACATTATCCGAAGCATGACCAGGGCAGAGTAAAGCCTATTGGAATGGGTCGGCTTCCAAACTACTTTCTTCGAAATATCTTTTGGAGCTTGGAGATTTCGATTCCAAAGCCGGGAATGATGCGCACAAATATTCCTTAATTCCAATAAGCATTGGAGATTCGTCATTAAGGTATCGTAAGAATTAAATCCAAAATCCCTGGCACATTTATTTAATTTGCTGTCTCCGGCTAGCGTGGTGAGGAAAGGCGGGGCTTGACGGCTCAGCGCATTCGCGATGCTAAGCAAGTGCTCAATGGTTAAAATCTCAGAAAGAATCCAGAAAGGCGGAGTTTTCCTGTCTTCATACCCGCGCGGCGTGTAGTATCTATTCTTATAGTGAAGCGCGTATTCAAGTTGGCTACTCTGGAACCGACCATTCGCCTTCTTAATGGCGGGCGCGCATTTTTCATACTTATCAAAAAGCGATCTATCAATATGCCAAAATGGATCGCCGGTAGCAGAAGTCACGACATTATCCACTGTAGATCTTATTCTTATCTCTAGCTCGCCGATTAAGCTAAAAACAAATTCCCGAAGACGTTGATCTGATAGATACAGGTTTTCTATATCATCAAAGGCGACCCCCACGTGATATTTTTTGGTCGTTAGATCGATAAAAGGGATGGCATAGGCTTTAAATCTGAAGTAATTATTTCGATATATGATCTTTTCGGAGGCTTTTGAATTTTTTATTTTCAGCCCTTGACCAGCCATTTTACTGACCAACGCCTGAGGGTTGAGATAAGGCTTGTTATACGGCGTTAGCGTAGGATTGTCCGACAGGAAGCCCTGCCAAAGTTGAGGCTCTGTGGACGGATTGGCCGGGCTAACCGTTTTCATATTTGACCAAAACTGCCGAAACCGCTTAGCGATCTTGCTTATTAGGTCCGTCATGCGTCTTGCCCACTTTGTGATGGATTCAAGAAAGAACGCGACACCTGGTTGGAGGCCCCGATAAAACGCGAGCCTAAACGTAAAAAGCTCACACTGCCTGTTCCCGAGAACTGGGTTCTCGGTTTGGTGAACAGACCTGTGTGAGCGTTGGTGCGACAATGGTACAACGATGACGTCCGTCGCGTCAAGTCAATCGTTGTGAAAGACAAGTATGACGCCATTCAGGAAAGTGTAAAGCCAGCGGACAGGCTGTAGCCTTCGCCGTAGGCGCTGCGCAGCGGCAGGTCCTGGCCGAGGCCGCTGCGCGCTTTCTTGCGCAGGCGGTACACCAGCATGTCGACGCGGCGGCTGGCGTCGGGATCGTCGCCGCCCATGCCGGCGACGATCACCTGGCGCGGCACGGGCCGGGTGTTGATGGTCAGCAGGTGGAGGAAGTTGCATTCTTTCTCGGTGAGGTCGATCACCGAGCCCATCAGCTCAAGTTGGCGGGCGCTCACTCTCAGCGTCCACTTGCTCGGCTGCGGCGCCGGCTCCTGCGGGCGGACGCGGCGGTCGAGCGCCTCGATGTGGGCGGCCAGCTCGGGGAACTTGATCGGCTTGGTCAGGTAATGGTCGGCGCCCAGGCGCAGGCCGAGAATGCGGTTGTCGAAGGCGACGCGCCCGGTCAGCACCAGCAGGCCGATCTCGGGATACAACTGGCGCATGCGCGGAATCACGTTGAAGCCATCCTCGTCAGGCAAGCCGAGGTCGAGCACCACCACCGCCGCTGGCGTCTTCGTCAGCGCGGCCCACATTTCTCCTGCGGTGGTAGCGATCGTCACGTCGTGGTCGAGTTCCACGAGGAACTCGGCCATGTCGCCGGCGTAGTCGCCGTTGTCTTCAACGATCAAAATCTGCGTCATGGGTTGGCCATTCAAATTGTCTCATTAACCATGGACGCTTTTCGTGTCCAATGCCAACCGGTAATTGTTACCGGAATTATCACTCCTGTGACCGCCGGATGCAACATCTTTCCCTACAACATCACGAACGGGCAGCCAAATGCGGAATTCGGCGCCCGCCGGCGCCACATTACGTACCGACAGCGTGCCGCCGTGGACCTCCACCACCGAGCGCGCCATGTACAGTCCCAGGCCCGATCCGGGGCGCTCGCCCGCATTGCTGCCGCGGAAAGACTTGGCGAAGATGTGCTCGAGTTCCGCCGGCGGCACGCCGTCGCCATGGTCGCGCACCAGCAGTTCGACGCCGCCGTCGATGCGCCTTCCGGACAGCGCGATCGCGCCGCTCGCCCCGTACTGCAGCGCATTGTCGACCAGCACCTTCAGCGCCAGCCGCAAGCCTTGCGGTTCGCAGCGCAGCAATTCCGGCAGGTCGCCCGGCGCCACGGCGACGTCGCGGCCGGCGGCGCGCGCCAGCTGCGCGCCCTCTTCCAGCAGCTGGCGCGGGTCGATGCGGTCGGCCGGGCGGCGGGCGTCGATCGCCTCGACGCGGTCGGGCGACAGGTATTCGTCGAGCATGCCGATCAGCCGCTCGACCGCCAGCGAAATCCTGCGGTAACGATCGCGCGTCGGCTGGTCGGCGTCGATTCCTGTAACTTCCAGTCGCTGGATGGCGCCGTCGATGGAGGACAGCGGCGTGCGGAATTCGTGGTTGAGCATGCTGGCGAAGCGACGCTGGCCGGCTTCATGCTCGCGGCGGGCGCCGAGGTCGCGCACGATGCCCACCAGCGACGTCGGCCGGCCGGACGGGTCGGCGAGCACGCTGGAGACCACTTCGATCGGCACGCGGTGGCCGTCGCGGTGCGCCTGGTCGAACTGGCGCACCAGGCGCAGGCGCGACAGGTCGCCGGCGGCAAGCCGCGCCAGGCGCTGCGGCAAGCCGGCGCACGGGGCGGCCAGCGGGCCATCGCCGCCCGCCATCTGGCGCCGGACGTCGTCGAAGCCGTAGCCGAGCAGCTGCTCGATGGCCGGACTGATGTAGGTCGGCAACCCGGTGGCGCAGTCGACGATCCAGGCAACGTCGCCGCCGATCTCGGCGATGACACGAAACTGTTCGGCGCTGGCGCTCATCGGTTAGCTCCTATTCTTCGAGGGGGGCGAAAATTTGCTGCAGGTCTTCTTGGGTCAGCACCAGCTTGTGCGATTCGCCGTCGGCCAGGATCGATTGCGCCAAGTCCGATTTCTTTTGCTGCAGCAGCTGGATCTTTTCTTCCAGCGTGCCCTTGGCGATCAGCTTGTAGACGAACACCGGCTTGTCCTGGCCGATGCGCCAGGCGCGGTCGGTGGCCTGGTTCTCGGCCGCCGGGTTCCACCACGGATCGTAGTGGATGACGGTGTCGGCCGCGGTCAGGTTCAGGCCGACGCCGCCCGCCTTCAGGCTGATCAGGAAAATCGGCACCGCGCCCTGCTGAAACGCCGCCACCTGGGCGGCGCGGTCCTTGGTGTCGCCGGTCAACAGCGCGTAAGGGATGCGGCGCGCGTCGAGCTCTTCCTGGATCAGCGCCAGCATGCTGGTGAACTGCGAGAACACCAGGATCTTGCGGCCTTCCTCGAGCAGGTCGTCGACCATCTGCATCAGGTCGATCAGCTTGGCCGAGCCGGATTCCTTCTTGCGCGACGGCAGCGCCTTGACCAGCCGCGGGTCGCAGCAGACCTGGCGCAGCTTCAGCAGCGCCTCGAGGATGACGATCTGGCTGCGCGCCACGCCTTTCTTGTCGATCTCGTCGCGCACCTTCTTGTCCATCGCCAGGCGCACGGTTTCGTACAGGTCGCGCTGGGCGCCCGACAACTCGACCTTGCGCACCATTTCTGTCTTCGGCGGCAATTCCTTGGCGACGTTGTCCTTGGTGCGGCGCAGCAGGAACGGCTTGATGCGGCGGTTCAGCAGCGCGCGCCGCAACGGATCGTCCTGGCGCTCGATCGGGTGGCGGAACTGGGCGTTGAAGGTTTTCTCGTCGCCCAGCAGGCCCGGCAGCAGGAAGTGGAACTGCGACCACAGTTCGCCGAGGTGGTTCTCGAGCGGCGTGCCGGTCAGGCACAGGCGGTGGCGCGAGGTCAGCAGGCCGGCGCTCTGGGCCGCCTTCGAGCGGTTGTTCTTGATGTAGTGCGATTCATCGAGGATCACCAGGTGATAGCTGTGCTCGCGCAGCTTTTCCTCGTCGCGCGGCAGCAGCGCATAGGTCGTCAGCACCAGGTCGCTGGTGTCGATCTGGTCGAACAGCTCGAGTCGTTCCTTGCCTTGCAGCAGCAGCACTTTCAGGCCGGGGGCGAAGCGCGCCGCCTCGTCCTGCCAGTTGGTCATCAGGCTGGTCGGGGCGATCACCAGCGCCGGACTGGTCAGGCGGCCGGCTTCCTTTTCGACCAGGATGTGGGCCAGCGTCTGCACCGTCTTGCCCAGGCCCATGTCGTCGGCGAGGATGCCGGCCAGGTCGTATTCGCGCAGGAACTGCATCCACGCCAGGCCGTCTGCCTGGTAGTCGCGCAAGGTTGCCTGCAGGCCGGCCGGCGCCGCCACCTTCTGCACCGAGCCGAACAGGCTGAGCTTGCGGCCGGTCTCGCGCAGTTGCTCGCCGCCGAACCAGCGCAACTCGGTGCCGCGCGCCAGCTCTTCGAGGCGGCCGGCGTCGAGCGTCGACAGGCGCACGCTTTTCTTGATCTTGTCGCTGAAATACAACTCGCCGAGGGTGCCGAGGATGGGCTTGAGGCGGCCCCATGGCAGCGCCACGCGCAGGCCGTCCGGCAGCGTCGCCAGCATCTGGTCGGCTTCGCCGTGCGCGGCCAGCACGTCCGGGTCGAAGTCGCTCGGCGCGCTGCGGATCAGCTGCACCAACACCGGCAGCAGCGGCACGCGTTTCTGGTTGACCACGATGCCCAGCTCCAGCTCGAACCAGGCATTGCCCGCCTCGGCCGGCTGGTCGATCTCGGCGTACCAGTCTTCCACCGCCACCACGTCGTAGCGGTAATGCCTGGAGCGCTGCAGGTGCCAGCCGTCCTCGAGCAGGGTGTCGATCTCGCCGGCGGCGAAGCGCAGCCAGTGCGCCTGGCTTTCCAGCTGCAAGGCGCCGGTCAGGCCGTTCAGCGGCGCCGTCGACGGCTTGCGGAAACCGAGCGCGCTCAAGGTTGCCAGCGCGGCGGCCTCGGCGCCGGCGTCGCGCGCCATGATTTCGGTGACGTCGCCGACCTGGCGCACGACGCGCTGGGCCGGGTCGAACGAGACGCGCTCGCCGTCGTAATCGTAGGACAGCACGGCGACGTCGTGCCAGCGCTGCATCGCGCCGTCGGCCAGCTGCACCGAATCGAGCAGCAGGTGCGGGCGCGGCTTGACGTCGTCGCGCAGGCGCTGGGTCAGCGGCTGAGGCAGCGGCATCAGCTGCTGCAGGCCGTGCGCCAGCAGCAGCTGCGACACGCGCCGCTTGTCGCTGCCGGTCAGCGCCGGCGCCTGCGCCACCAGCGCCTGCAGTTCGGCCAGCGAAATGTCGACGCCGCCGCGGTTCAATTCCAGCGCGCCGCACGACAGGTTGTCGATGTACCACGGCGGATCGGTCGGCAGCATGTAGTCGATCTGGTCGGCGGCGCTGTGGGTGGCGCCGGGCGCCGGCTCGACCTGCCAGCCGAGGCGGGCGGTGCGGCCTTCGTCGCGCCACACCAGGTTGGCCTTGCGCACCGGGCCGGCCTGCAGCGGATAGACCAGGCCGCTGGACATGTCGGGCCACGAATTGGCCCACAGCAGTTTGTCCTGCTCGAGCAACATCTGCAGCAGGATCGCGCCGATCTTGCCCTTCGGCTCGGTCGCGGTGCTGCTTTGCGAGGCGCCGCTGCGCATGGCGATGAAGAAGCGCACCAGGTCCTCGTCGTCGCCCTCGAGGTAGGCCGGCGGCGCCGACAGCAGCGAGAACACTTCGGACACCGGGCTGGCGGCAGCCACTTCGCCGTTCGGGCGCAGGCGCGCCTTGCACAGGCACAGGGCGACGTGGCGGCCGCCGCTGGTGGGGGCCAGCACGTAGACGAACTTGTACTGCGCGAGTTTCGGATCCTTGATTTCAGCGTTCAGCTTCGGCTGCGGGTGGGCGGCGGCATCGACCCGTTGCAGCCAGCTGGCAACTGGCGCGGCCAGCGGTTGCGAGGGGGAAGCCGGCTGGGCCGGAGCCGCCGCGGGGACATCAGGAGGGGCGTCGCGCATCAAATCCATTGTTCGCATTGTTCTTCGCACTCTGTATCAAAAAAGACAAGACCCGATATTATGCGTCATCCTCGGGCGCTTGTTTTGTTCCGGTTCGTTCGCACCGGAAAAAGATTACACCATGCAACAGTCGCAACTGTCACGTCGGCCGTGTTGCACAGGCAGCCGGGAGCGTTGGTCTGACATCATCGCCTCAAACCGCCGCTAAAACAAGCCGGTCAGGTCAACAGGGGTCGGGCGGCGCGGGAGCAGGCGGGCCGGACGGTGTGGCGTTTATGCCACCGCTCAGCCTTCCGACCGGGGGCGGTAACGCGGCAGCCGCCGGGGCTGATTGGCGGAGCCGGCTGCAGTTCCGCCGATTTCTGCCGTTACCAGTAGCATAAGACCGGCATTTCCTGGTCGTCGCCCACTTCTGTACATGGAGAACGCAATGTCATTTCCCACTATCGGCAGCGGCACCGCGGCTAAACCCGCCGATGACGCCGGCGCCGCGTCGGTCAAGCCGAACAACAAGAGCACGGCGGCGGTCGAAGCAAAAAACCTGTTGAACATTTCTATCGTCCAGGCTTCGCTCGAGGTATCGATCAACACCCAAAACGAACCGCTGGCCTTGTTGTACAAGACTGCGATCACCAACCTGAATGAAGCTTTGCAGCCGCAGTTCGGCGAGAACGCGATTCAGAACGCCGCCGGCGAGGACAATACGCCGGAAGGCACGGCGGGTCGGATCGTGACGCTGTCGACCGCCTTCTTCGAGGCGTACAAGGCGCAGCACCCTGACGAAGACCCGGACACGGCGCTCAAAAGTTTCATGGACACCATTCGCAGCGGCATGGAAAAAGGCTTTCAGGAAGGGCGCGAAATCCTGAATGGCCTGAAGGTGCTGCAAGGCGATATCGCCAGCAATATCGACAAGACTTACGAGCTGGTCATGCAAGGATATGCGGACTTCGAGGCTGCGCAAAAAACCCCGCAACCGGAAGTTTCCTCCGAGTAAGCATAGCGCAGGGCCCTGGTTTCATGTTGCACACGGCCTTTAGGCTGTCAAGACTGGTACATTGCGCTCGATTGCGTATCATTCCAGCCTTGACTCACCTGGATGGCCCTCATGCTCCCTACTATCGAACAACGCCTCGCTCTTGAACTTGCCGCCAAACCGGTGCAGGTTGCCGCCGCCATTGCCCTGCTCGACGAAGGCGCCACCGTGCCGTTCATCGCGCGCTACCGCAAGGAAGCGACCGGCGGTCTCGACGACATCCAGCTGCGCCTGCTGGAGGAGCGCCTGCGCTACCTGCGCGAGCTGGAAGACCGCCGCGCCGCGATCATCGCGTCGATCACCGAACAGAACAAGATGACGCCGGTGCTGCTCGACGCCGTCACCCACGCCGAAGACAAGACCCGCCTCGAAGACCTGTACCTGCCGTACAAGCAGAAGCGCCGCACCAAGGCGCAGATCGCCATCGAAGCGGGCCTGGCGCCGCTGGCTGAGGGCCTGCTGGCCGATCCGGCCAATAATCCGGAGGAGGAAGCGGCCAAGTACCTGCGCGAGGCCTTCACCAGCGACCACGGCAACAACCCTGGCGTGGCCGATACCAAGGCGGCGCTCGACGGCGCCCGCCAGATCCTGATGGAGCGCTTCGCCGAAGACGCCACCTTGCTGGCGTCGCTGCGCGAGTATGTGCGCGAACACGGCATCGTCGAATCGAAGGTCGTCGCCGGCAAGCAGGACGAGGGCGAAAAATTCGCCGACTACTTCGACTACTCCGAATCGATCGGCACCGTGCCGTCGCACCGCGCTCTGGCGCTCTTGCGCGGACGCCGCGAAGGCATGCTCGACGTGATCCTGCGCCTCGACACCGAGGCCGAGAAGCCGAAGTGGGATGCGCCGCACAACCCGTGCGAAGGCCGCATCGCCGCGCGCTTCGGCATCAAGAACCTGGGCCGGCCGGCCGACAAGTGGCTGGCAGACACCGCGCGCTGGACCTGGCGCGTGAAAAGCTTCATGCACCTCGAGACCGAGTTGATGGGCGCCCTGCGCGAGAAGGCCGAACTGGACGCGATCAACGTGTTCGCGCTGAACCTGAAGGCGCTGCTGCTGGCCGCGCCCGCCGGCCCGCGCGCGACGATGGGCCTCGACCCCGGCCTGCGCACCGGCGTCAAGGTGGCTGTTGTCGACGCCACCGGCAAGGTGGTCGACACCGCGGTGATCTATCCGCACCAGCCGCGAAACGACTGGGACGGCTCGCTGCACCTGCTCGGCCAGTTGGCGGCCAGGCACAACGTGTCGCTCATCTCGATCGGCAACGGCACCGCCTCGCGCGAGACCGACAAGCTGGCGCAGGACCTGATCAAGCAGCGCCCTGAACTGAAACTGACCAAGATCGTCGTTTCGGAAGCCGGCGCGTCGGTGTACTCGGCGTCCGAATTCGCCTCGCGCGAGCTGCCCGACATGGACGTGTCGCTGCGCGGCGCGGTGTCGATCGCGCGCCGCCTGCAGGATCCGCTGGCCGAACTGGTCAAGATCGATCCGAAGTCGATCGGCGTCGGCCAGTACCAGCACGATGTGTCGCAGTCCCAGCTCGCGCGCTCGCTCGACGCGGTGGTCGAGGATTGCGTGAACGCGGTCGGCGTCGACGTCAACACGGCGTCGGCGCCTTTGCTGGCGCGGGTGTCGGGCCTGTCGTCCTCGGTCGCGCAGAGCATCGTCACCTACCGCGACCTGAAGGGCGCGTTTGCCTCGCGCGCGGCGCTGAAAGCCGTGCCGCGGCTGGGCGAGAAGACGTTCGAGCAGGCGGCGGGATTTTTGCGCGTGATGGGCAGCGACAATCCGCTCGACGCCTCGGCGGTGCACCCGGAATCGTACCCGCTGGTCGAGAAGATCCTGGCCGACATCAAGAAGGACATGAAGGCGGTGATCGGCGATGCCGCGCTGCTCAAGACGCTGAATCCGGCACGCTATGCCGACGACAAGTTCGGCGTGCCGACGATTACCGATATCCTCAAGGAGCTGGAAAAGCCGGGGCGCGACCCGCGGCCCGAGTTCACCACCGCCACCTTCAAGGAAGGCGTCGAGGAGCTGCGCGACCTGCGTCCGGACATGATCCTCGAAGGCGTGGTGACCAACGTCGCCGCGTTCGGCGCTTTTGTGGACATCGGCGTGCACCAGGACGGCCTGGTGCACATCTCGGCGCTGTCGAACACCTTCGTCAAGGATCCGCATTCGGTGGTGAAGGCCGGCCAGGTGGTGCGCGTGAAGGTGCTGGAAGTGGACGAGAAGCGCAAGCGCATCGCGCTGACGATGCGCCTGACCGACAGCGCGCCGCAGCCTGGATCGAAGCCGGAGCAGCGCGGCGACCGCACCGACGGCAAGCGGCTGGCGCAGCATCAGAAGACCGAGAAGGCGCCGGCGCCGGGCGGCAGCATGGCGGCGGCTTTCGCCAAGCTGCGCGGCTAAACCGTTACGCCGTCATCCTCGCGAAGCTGGGACCCATGTTGAGCATTTTTCACCACATATGCTCGCTCAGTGTGGGTCCCCGCTTCCGCGACGATGACGTGCTGCGCTCTGCGCGCCCACTCCCTGCCGCGTTTTCTTATAAAATGCCGTAATTCCATCCATTTTTCACTGAGGCAGCCATGAGCGACGTACATACCTGGATCAAAGAGACCGTGAGCACCACGCCGGTAGTGCTGTTCATGAAGGGCACCGCGCAATTCCCGCAATGCGGTTTTTCCGGCCGTGCCATCCAGATCCTGAAAGCGTGCGGCGTCGAGAACATCGCCACCGTCAACGTGCTGGATGACCCGGAAGTGCGCCAGGGGATCAAGGATTTTTCGAACTGGCCGACCATTCCGCAGCTGTACGTCAACGGCGAATTCATCGGCGGCTCGGATATCATGAACGAGATGTTCGAATCGGGCGAGCTGAAGACGCTGTTGAATAACTAAGCGCCAAGGCCCCGGCGCGCACGCGCCGGCGTCACGCCCGACCGGCCGAATCCGGCCGCGGGCGACTCACTATTCTGCCGGCGCCCAGCCGGCAGTCACGCGATCAGCGCTTGTCGAACTGCCAGCGTTCGTCCCTCTTCATTTCCTTCGCTTCCTCGACCATCCTGCGATGCTGGATGCGCTTGCGCATCACTTCGGCGTGCTGCGCGGCGGTCATCGGCGGAACGGTCATCAAGTCTTTGAGCTGCGCGGTATTGCTGTAGTTGCTTTTCATAAGGCGGCTAAATCCTCGGCTACGTGACGAAACTGGATGGCAAAACTGCCAGGGCACTGCACTGATTATGGTCCGTAAGCCACGCCGTGTGCTGCTCTGTGTTCCAAATTTCCACACAGAATTTTGCGCGAACGTAACCTTTACATTGTGCATTAAAAACTCAGCAATGCAATGATTAATCGTAATCGGGAAGAAGTGTTACATTCGCTCAACTAATTGGCGGGGGCGATAGCACAGCGGGGATTTGCCGAGAGAAGGCGCGACGACTCAAACGGGGTCCGAGGTGACGCTTATTTTTTGCCGACCCGCCACAAATAACTACTTTTGGTAATTAATCCGCACTAGCATGCGAATAAATTCTCGTGCAATTTGCCGATGATGCTCGTCCAAACGCTGTAAATCGGCAATTAATTTTACGTCCGCCGACTCGAAACGGGATAAACCGTTCAGCGTGTCGCCGCTTGGCGCCGCGCTCTCGGCGCCGCCGAAGCGCAGCCATTCGGCAGGGACGCCCAGCCACTGGGCAATCATCCGCAGTTTCTCTTGGGTAGGAATAGCCTCTCCCACCAGCCATTTCCGGGCAGCGTGTACCGTGATCGGTCGTCCGTCGAAGCGAATATTAAATTCGCGGGCCAGACGGGTTGGGCTGTCTGGCGAGTAATGGGCGTTCTTCAGTGCCTGTTGCAGGCGCACACTGAAACTTTCCCGTTCGTTTGATGAATTCATGGTTGGCACTATTTCATGCATGAGTTTGAAAGTCAGTCGCTTGAACGAACAGACCAATCGTGACAATCACGCTATCACGATGTAACACTTTGGTGAGTATATGCCTTGGGGGAAACATCTGTGATGTTTGTCCTGGAGCCTTAGGGGTCGTAAATATTCTGCCCTAATCCCGCCCTTTGCGATAGCACGGAAAGCGGACCAATTGCAGGCCAATACCAGTCCAATTCCACGCCACGTCACTTTCTCACATTATGCATGCGGCGCGCGGGTACGTTGAAACCGGATCATGCCATCGCCGTCCACAAGCCGCCGCAAGACACCGTCGAACCATAATTTGTGCAGGTGCGCAAGCGCCTCGCCGAGCGCGAACGTGAGCTGGTGGGCATCGAGCGCGCGCCGGAACATCACGGGCACAATGTCCATGGCGCTGCACGGCTCGGCGCAGGCCGCCTCCACCTCGGCCAGCCGCTCCTCGTGATGGGCGCGCAGCTGCGCGATGCGGGTGTGAAGCCCGCGGAACGGACGGCCGTGCGACGGCAGTACCAGCGTGTCGGCCGGCAGGGCGTCGAACTTGGCCAGCGAATCGAGGTAGAGCTGCAGCGGATTGCCCTCCGGCTCGACGGCGAACACCGAGACGTTGGTCGAAATGCGCGGCAGCACCATGTCGCCCGAGATCAGCACACCCAGCGCCTCGCAATACAGCGCCGCGTGCTCCGGCGAATGGCCGAACCCGGTGATGACGCGCCACTGGTGGGCGCCGATAACGACCTGCTGGCGGTCCTGCATGCGGGTGTACGATTGCGGCACGGCCGGCACCAGCGACGGGAAATAGTTGCGTCGCGTCTGCATCTGTTCGAGCAGCTCGTCGCCGGCCAGGCCGTGGCGGCGGAAATGCGGGATCGCGGCGGTGCCGTCGACGCCCGGCAGCGCCGCCGACATCATGCGCCCGAAGCCATACTCGCCGGTGGTGATCCAGAACGGCGCGTCGAAGCGGCGGCACAGCCAGTCCGACAGGCCGATATGGTCGGGATGGCAGTGGGTGGCGAACACCCGCAGCAGCGGCTGGCCCTGCATCTGGCCGGCGAACACCTGCTCCCACGCGGCGCGCGTGGCATCGGTGGCGACGCCGCAGTCGACCGCGCTGTATCCCGTGCGCCCCGCCACCTCGTCGCCCAGCAGCCACAGGTTGATATGGTCGAGCGCGAACGGCAGCGGCATGCGCAGCCAGCCGAGGCCGGGCGCGAGCTGGTGGACGGCGCCGAGGGCCGGCAAGGTATCGCCGAGCGGGTAGGCAAGCTGGGACTCGAGAGCATTCATGGGCAGATCTTTCGTGTTCATAAAAGCGAAGGGCGCGCTACAATGTGCTTTACGTTGACGTAAACGGAAGCCGCCATTCATTCTAAGCGGATTCCGACAAATGCACTTTCCACCGCCACGATCACCATGTCCACCTACACCATCGCTGAACTGGCGCGCGAATTCGACCTCACCGCGCGCGCCATCCGGTTTTACGAAGACCACGGCCTGCTCAGTCCCAGCCGCGAAGGCGCGGGCGGGCGCAGCCGCGTCTACACGGCGCGCGACCGCACCCGCCTGAAGCTGACGCTGCGCGGCAAGCGCCTCGGCCTGACGCTGTCGGAAATCAAGAGCCTGGTCGACATGTACGAGTCGCCGAAGGACACCGTGGCGCAGATGAACCGTTTCCTCGGCGTGCTGGCGCATCAGCGCGAGACGCTCGAGCAGCAGCAGGCCGACATCGACATGGCGCTGGCCGAAATCAGCGCCCACGAGGACGAGTGCCAGCGTATGCTGGCCGAAGTCGAACGGCGCGGCGCCGAAACGGCCGACCCCGCCTAGCGCCGGTCAAGCGCCGGTGTCAGGTCTGACATTCGTACATTTGGCTTCTGGAAATGTCCGAATGTCAGACCTGACACCCGCTTTTTGCTTTACGTTTACGTAAACGTCACATATCATCCACGTTTGCCCAACCTCTGCGAGGACCACATGCTGCATCTGCCCGGCTTGACCTTTGACCATGGCGAAGACATCGCCGCCCTGCGCGAAACGGTGCAACAGTTCGCCGCCGCCGAAATCGCTCCGCGCGCTGCCGAAATCGACCGCAGCGACCAGTTTCCGATGGACCTGTGGCGCAAGATGGGCGACCTCGGCATCCTCGGCGTCACCGTCGACGAGCAGTACGGCGGCGCCCAGATGGGCTACCTGGCCCACATCGTCGCGATGGAAGAGATCTCGCGCGCGTCCGCCTCGGTCGGCCTGTCGTACGGCGCCCACTCGAACCTGTGCGTCAACCAGATCAAGCGCAACGGCACCGAAGAGCAGAAGATGAAGTACCTGCCGAAGCTGCTCACCGGCGAATACGTCGGCGCGCTCGCCATGTCCGAGCCGAACGCCGGCTCCGACGTCGTCAGCATGAAGCTGAAGGCCGAATTCAAGGGCGACCGCTGGGTGCTCAACGGCACCAAGATGTGGATCACCAACGGCCCCGACGCCGACGTGCTGGTGGTGTACGCCAAGAACGACCTCGAAGCGGGCGCGCGCGGCATGACCGCCTTCCTCGTCGAAAAAAGCTTCAAGGGGTTTTCGGTGGCGCAAAAGCTCGACAAGCTCGGCATGCGCGGCTCGCACACCGGCGAACTGGTGTTCCAGGACTGCGAAGTGCCGGCCGAAAACGTCCTCGGCGGCCTCGGCAAGGGCGTCAATGTGCTGATGTCGGGCCTCGACTTCGAGCGCACCGTGCTGTCGGGCGGCCCGCTCGGCATCATGCAGGCGTGCATGGACGCAGTGGTGCCGTACGTGCACGACCGCAAGCAATTCGGCCAGCCGATCGGCGAATTCCAGCTCATGCAGGGCAAGCTGGCGGACATGTATTCGACCATGATGGCGTGCAAGGCTTACGTCTACGCGGTGGGCCAGGCGTGCGACCGCGCCAGCACGCCGGAAGCGGTGCGCAACCTGCGCAAGGACGCCGCCGGCGCCATCCTGTACAGCGCCGAGAAGGCGACCTGGATGGCCGGCGAGGCGATCCAGGCGCTGGGCGGCAACGGTTACATCAACGAGTACCCGGTCGGCCGGCTGTGGCGCGACGCCAAGCTGTACGAGATCGGCGCCGGCACCAGCGAGATCCGCCGCATGCTGATCGGCCGCGAGCTGTACGCCGAGACCCGTTAACTGCCCGCTTGCACCGCCGACTTTGGCACGTCGTCCTCGCGCACGCGGGGACCCCATTTCGCAACGTTCCCGGGCCATCGATAAAGCCCGGGCTACTCGAAGGAATGGGGTCCCCGCGTACGCGAGGACGACGTAGAATAAGCTGGTTGACCCTACGAGAAGCACGATGACCCAAGCCGCGTTCCCGAAACTGCTGTCGTCCCAGATCGCATTCGACATCGCGCGCACGATTCTCGACGGCTTCGACAAGCACTACCGGCTGTTCCGCCAGACCAGCCAGGCCGCCAAGCGCCATTTCGAAACGGCCGCCTGGGCGGTGGCGCAGCAGGCCGCGCGCGAGCGCATCGGTTTCTACGACAAGCGCGTGCAGGAATGTGTGCAGGCGCTGGAAGACGACTACACGGGCGGCGAACTGACCGACGAAGTGTGGCGCGAAACCAAGCTGCATTACATCGGCATGCTGTCCGACCACAAGCAGCCTGAACTGGCCGAAACCTTCTTCAACTCGGTCTGCTGCAACATCCTGCACCGCACCTACTTCCACAACGACTTCATCTTCGTGCGCCCGGTGGTGTCCACCGAGTACATCGACACCGAGGAACTGCTGCCGACCTACCGCGTGTATTACCCGCACGTCGACGGCCTGCGCTTCACGCTCAAGCGCGTGGTGACCAATTTCCAGCTCGACTGCCAATTCGCCGACCTCGACCGCGACGTCGCGCTGGTCGAAGCGAGCCTGCAGCAGCTCTTCGGCCCGGGCACGATGGAGCCGAACCACCAGGTCCAGGTGCTCTCCAGCCTGTTCTACCGCAACAAGGGCGCCTACATCGTCGGCAAGGGCATCAACGGCAATCGCGAGGTCCCGTTCATCATTCCGATCCTGCACAACCGCCACGGCCAGCTGGTGCTCGACACGGTGCTGCACGACCAGGAGCAGATCGCCATCCTGTTTTCATTTACGCGCGCCTACTTTTTGGTCGACATGGAAGTGCCGTCCGCGTACGTGCAGTTCCTGCGCAACTTGCTGCCGCGCAAGCCGCGCAGCGAGATCTACACCATCCTCGGCCTGCAAAAGCAGGGCAAGACGCTGTTCTACCGCGATTACCTGCAGCACCTCAAGCACACCTCCGACCGCTTCGAGATCGCGCCCGGCATCCGCGGCCTGGTGATGCTGGTGTTCGCGCTGCCGTCGTTTCCGTACGTGTTCAAGGTGATCAAGGATTTCTTCCCGGCGCCGAAAGAAACCACGCGCGCGCTGATCAAGGAAAAATACCTGCTGGTGAAGCACCACGACCGCGTCGGCCGCATGGCCGATACGCTCGAGTACTCCGACGTCGCCTTTCCGCTGGAACGTTTTTCCGAGGAGCTGATCGCCGAGCTGGAGCAGCACGCGCCGTCGCTGGTGGACGTCGAGGGAGGCCAGATCATCCTCCGTCACCTGTACATCGAGCGCCGCATGGTGCCGCTCAATATATTCCTCTCCAAGGCCGAGCAGGCCGGCGACGACGCCCTGATCGAACACGGCATCGTCGAGTACGGCAACGCCATCAAGGAACTGGTGGCGGCCAACATTTTCCCCGGCGACATGCTGTACAAGAACTTCGGCGTGACGCGCCACGGCCGCGTGGTGTTCTACGACTACGACGAAATCGAGTACATTACCGACTGCAATTTCCGCGACATCCCGGTGCCGCGCAACGAGGAAGACGAGATGTCGGCCGAGCCGTGGTACCCGATCGGCAAGCACGACGTGTTTCCCGAGCAGTTCGGCCGCTTCCTGCTGGGCAACGCGAAGATCCGCAAGTACTTCATGCTGCACCACGCCGACCTGTTGACGCGGGACTTCTGGCAGGCGCGCAAACAGCGCATTATGGACGGCCACATCGAAGACGTTTATCCGTACCCGCAGAAAATCCGCTTTTGTAATCAGGCTTTGGCCTCACCTTCTTTAACCACCCCGGCCTCGCCAGCGCGGCCGGTATTCACGCAATCCTTTCTGGAGAACCTTCACAATGAATGATCCTGTCGTTATCGTCGGCGCAGCCCGCACACCCATGGGCGCGTTCCAGGGCGATTTTTCCTCGAAGAGCGCCAACGACCTCGGCGCGGTGGCGATTGCCGCCGCCGTCGAGCGGTCGGGCGTCGACAAGAACCTCGTCGAACACGTCTACTTCGGCAACTGCCTGATGGCCGGCCAGGGCCAGGCGCCGGCGCGCCAGGCCGCCATCAAGGGCGGGCTGCCATTGTCGGCGGGCGCCGTGACGCTGTCGAAAATGTGCGGCTCGGCGATGCAGACCACGATTTTCGCGCATGACACGCTGCTGGCCGGCAGCGCCGACGTCATCGTCGCCGGCGGCATGGAGTCGATGACCAACGCGCCCTACCTGATCCCGAAGGCGCGCGGCGGCTACCGCATCGGCCACGCCATGATGTTCGACCACATGATGCTCGACGGCCTCGAAGACGCCTACAGCCGCGACGAGAAAACCGGCGGCGGCCGTTCGATGGGCACCTTCGCCGAAGAATGCGCCACCACCTACTCGCTCACGCGCGAAGCGCAGGACGCGTTCGCGATCGAATCGGTCAAGCGCGCGCAGGCCGCCACCAGCGAAGGCCACTTCAAGTGGGAGATCGCGCCGGTGACGGTCAGCGGCCGTGGCGGCGACACCGTGATCGACAAGGACGAGGGCCCGCTCAAGGCGAAGCTCGACAAGATCCCGTCGCTGCGCCCCGCGTTCAAGAAGGACGGCACCATCACCGCCGCCTCGTCGTCGTCGATCAACGACGGCGCCGCCGCGCTGGTGCTGATGCGCGAATCGAAGGCGAAGGAACTGGGCCTGGCGCCGATCGCCCGCATCGTCGCCCACGCCACCCACGCGCAGGAGCCTAACCTGTTCACCACCGCGCCGATCGGCGCGCTGCAGAAGCTGCTGAAAAAGACCGGCTGGAGCGCGTCGGACGTCGACCTGTTCGAGATCAACGAGGCGTTCGCCGCGGTGCCGATGGCGGCGATGCAGGAACTCGATATCCCGCACAGCAAGGTCAACATCCACGGCGGCGCCTGCGCGCTGGGCCACCCGATCGGCGCCTCCGGCGCGCGCATCATCGTCACCCTGCTCGGCGCGCTGAAGAAGACCGGCGGCAAGCGCGGCGTGGCGGCGCTGTGCATCGGCGGCGGCGAAGCCACCGCCATGGCCTTCGAGATGATCTGATGCCGACCGCACTGATCATCGGCGCCTCGCGCGGCATCGGCCGCGAGATGGCGCGCCAGTACCTGGCCGACGGCTGGCGCGTCATCGCCACCGCGAGGAGCGCGGAGCATTGCGCGGCGCTGGCGGCGATGGGAGCCACCGCGTATCCGCTCGACGTGCTGAGCGCCGAGTCGATCGCGGGCCTCGGCTGGAACCTCGACGACGAAAAGCTCGACGTCGCGGTGCTGGTGGCCGGCCTGTACGGGCCGCGCGACGACGGCTTTCCGTCCGAGGCCGATTTCGACGCCGTCATGCACACCAACGTGCTGGCGGCGATGCGGCTGCTGCCGCTGCTCGGGCCCATCGTGGCGTCTTCGCGCGGCACGATGGCGGTGCTGTCCTCCAAGATGGGATCGATCGAGGCGCGCAGCGCGACCAGCGGCTCGCTGTACCGCGCCAGCAAGGCCGCGCTGAACTCGGTGCTGAAAGATGCCAGCATCCTGTTCGGGCCGCACGGCGCGACCTGCGTGGCGTTCCATCCCGGCTGGGTGCAGACCGACATGGGCGGCGAAGGCGCCACGCTGGCGGTCGAAGAGAGCGTGAACGACCTGCGCCTCACCCTGAGCAAACTGAGCGCTGCCGACAACGGCCGCTTCCTGAACCACGACGGCACGCCAATTCCCTGGTAGGCCGCAACTTAGGCGACACTGAATGATACTGACCGAAGAACACCAGATGATCCGCGACGCGCTGCGCAGCTTTTCGCAGGAGCGCCTGGCGCCGAACGCGGCGCGCTGGGACAAGGAGCACCACTTCCCGAAGGAAGAACTGAAGGAGCTGGCGGCGCTCGGCGCGTTCGGCGTGGCGGTGCCGGAGCACCTCGGCGGCGCCGGCCTCGATTACGTGTCGCTGGCGCTGGTGCTGGAAGAGATCGCGGCCGGCGACGGCGGCACCTCGACCATCATCTCGGTCAACAACTGCCCGGTATGCAGCATCGCCATGATGTACGCGAACGATGCGCAGAAGGAACAGTGGCTGCGGCCGCTGGCGCAGGGCGAGATGCTGGGCGCCTTCGCGCTGACCGAGCCGCATACCGGCAGCGATGCGTCGGCGCTGCGCACCACCGCCGTGCGCGACGGCGACGAGTATGTTTTGAACGGCACCAAGCAGTTCATCACCAGCGGCAAATACGGCGACGTCGCGATCGTCATGGCGGTGACCGACAAGGCGGCCGGCAAGCGCGGCATCAGCGCGTTCTGGGTGCCGACGTCGACGCCCGGCTACATCGTCGCGGGCATCGAGCACAAGATGGGCCAGCACTCGTCGGACACGGCGCAGATCCTGTTCGAGAACTGCCGCATCCCGGCCGAGAACCTGATCGGCGAAGAGGGCCAGGGCTACAAGATCGCGCTGTCCGGGCTCGAGGGCGGTCGCATCGGCATCGCCTCGCAGTCGGTCGGCATGGCGCGCGCCGCGTTCGACGCCGCGCTGGCGTACGCGCGCGACCGCGAGACCTTCGGCAAGCCGATCTTCGAGCATCAGTCGGTGCAGTTCAAGCTGGCCGACATGGCGACCAGGATCGAAGCGGCGCGCCAGCTGATCCGGCATGCGGCGTCGATGAAGGACGCCGGCCTGCCGTGCCTGAAGGAGGCGGCGATGGCCAAGCTGTTCGCCTCCGAGATGGCCGAGCGGGTGGTGTCGGACGCGATGCAGGTGTTCGGTGGCTACGGCTACGTCAGCGACTTCCCCGTCGAGCGCATCTACCGCGACGTGCGCGTGTGCCAGATCTACGAAGGCACCAGCGACATCCAGAAAATCCTGATCGCCCGCGCGCTGTAGTCAAAAGCTGGTGTCAGGTCTGACATTCGGACATTTCATCTCGAACAGGACCGGTGTCACAGGACCGGTGTCACAGGACCGGTGTCAGGTCTCTTAAGCAAACACCATAAGAGGTGCGCTTCTTAGAACCCGTAGTAATAAAGGTGTTTGCTTCGGCGCGATTTTCGGCGTACCCCGCCGATTATTTCGCTGACATTCGGACATTTCATCTCGAATGTCCGAATGTCAGACCTGACACCAGCTTTTTGGGTCAGCTTCCCGATCCGCGGCGCGCTCGCGCTCGATAAGGCGGGCCACCAGCACGGCAGCCGCCGCGGTGGCCAGCAGGTGCTTGATGGTGTGGCCACTGACGACGCCGAGCGCGTCGAGCAGCGCATGGTCGTTGAGCTCGGCCCACTTCGCCAACACATACAGCGCCAGCGCGATGCCGAACGCGACCTTGTCGCGCCGCGGCGCGCCGTGGATGAATTGCCACATCGGGATCAGTAGCAGCGGCAAGCATTGAATCAGCAGGTAGGGCCGCAGGTCGCCGGCGCCGCTGCGTTCGGTCACGTACCACCAGGCCACGCTCAGCACCGCAACGATGCCGAGCAATACGGAAGCGGCAAGCGACCCCGCTTTCGCCAGGCATTCGGCGCGCACTGCCGCCAGCAAGCCGGCGCAGGCCAGCGCGATCGGGATGCGGTCCCACACCAGGCGCGCATCGTCGGGCGCCAGGTGATACAACGCGGAGCCCGCCGCGGTCAGCAGCAATCCCACCAGGAACAGCCGGTAGCCGTCGCGGCCTGGACCCTGCATCGGCCACAGCCGCGCGAGTCCCCACAAGGCAACAAGGCCGAAGCCGATGTTCGACAGCACGTCGGCGGCGTGCGGCAAACCCATCAGCACGGAGCGGTCGGCAAACTCGTGGTAACGGGGAAGCTGCGCGATGGGGCCATGCGCGGCCAGCAATGCGCCCAGCGTCACGGTGACGAGCAGAGGGAGGTGGACCAGCAAGCGTTTCAAGGGAACTCCGATGGAAGGGAATGCGTCAAGATTGCCCGAGCAGTGCCCCAAATGGTACTCTCGCCGGAGTAGTCATCTGTTTCGTCCATCCAAGCATCACTTTCCGATACCTTAACGCCATGACCGAGGTTACACAATTAGTCGGAACCCTGAAGCGGCAGTTGAAGCTGCAGGGCAAAACCTATCGCGACGTCGCTGCCGCGATGGGCTTGTCGGAGCCGAGCGTCAAGCGCCTGTTCTCGTCCGGAACATTTTCGGTCGACCGCCTCGTCGAGATTTGCAACCTGCTCGGCTTCACGCTGGCGGAGCTGGCGCAGGAGGCCGCCACCAGCGAACACCGCCTTCGCACCTTGAGCAACGCGCAGGAAAAAGAATTGATGTCCGATCCGATGCTGCTGCTCGTGGCCGTGTGCGCGCTCAATCACTGGACGCTACAGGACATGCTTGCCGTCTATCGCCTGAGCGAAACGCAATGCCTGCAACGGCTGCTGCGGCTGGATCGGCTGAACCTGATTGCGCTATTGCCTGGCAACCGCATCCGGCTCAACGTGGCGCGCGATTTCGACTGGCTGGTCGACGGGCCGATCAGGCAGTATTTCCGCGAACAGGGCCTCGTCGACTTCCTCGACAGCGCCTTCGCGCGTGCCGAGGAATCGCTTACTTTTTCGCACGGCATGCTCACCGATGCGGCGATCGACAAGATGCAGGCCGTCCTGCGCCAGGTACGCCTCACCTTCGCCGAGCTGCATGAGGAAAGCCTGGCGTCGCCCCTGCCCAAGCGCCGCGGCAGCGGACTGCTGCTGGCGATGCGCGAGTGGGAGCCCGCCAGCTTTACCGCGTTGCGCCGTCCAGCCGCCGGGGCCTGATTTACTGCGTCCGCACGCTCACCTTATCGACGACGAACGAGGTCTGCAGCGAATAGTCTTCGCGCATGTCGAAGGCCAGCGTCACCGTCTGCCCCCGGTAAGGCAGCAGGTTGAAGGAACGGATCTGGTAGCCCGCTGCCCGGTTGAGGTTGGTGTAGGACGCCAGCGTCGCCAGCACTTGCCCGGCCGCGTTCCTGACCGTCACCGTCATGCGGTCGTAGGCGATGTTCGGAGCGTTGTTTTCGGACGTGTCGATGTGCAGCGCGAAGCTCAGGTCGGCAGCGCTTGCCGAGGCCGGAATCACCACTGGCTGCGAGATCATCTCGCGCACGGCGAAGCCGTTGCCGCCGAGCCAGGCGAAACGGGTGCCGTCGTACGGCACCTGCCCGGCGTAGCTGCCGATCACGAAGGTCGAGCCGCTCCAGCCGGTGGTGCCGCTTTCGAAGCTGCCGTTGACGACGCGTTCTGTGGACGAGTTGCTCGACACCGTCAGCGTGGCCGTCGAACTGGTCACGCCGGCAGGGGTAGCGGCGGAATCGGTCACGCGCACGCTAAAGCCGGCGCCATTGTCGCTGGTTTGCGCGGTGAAGCTGTAGGTTGGCGCGGTGGCGCCGGCGATGTTGGCGCCGTTGCGCCGCCATTGGTAGCGGTACGGTGCGGTGCCGCCGGTCGCGGTGACGGAGAAATTGGCGCTCTGGCCGGGCGCCACGGTGACGCTGGCCGGGTTCGAGCTGATCGCCAGCGGCCCGCCGCCGCCGGCTTCGTCGACGTCGCTGCCGACGTTGATCGCCGCGTAGGCTCGCTGCACCGCGATCGCTTCGCGGCTGCCGGCGCCGTACAGTTCCTGCGCCGCCTGCAGCACCTTGCTGCGCGCGTCGGCATAATTGGTGGAGGCGGTGAACTTGGTGGTGTTGGCGCGGAACCAGATGCGGAAAGCGCGGTCGGTGCCGATGCCCGTCATCGCCCGCGGCGTCCTGGTCAGGTAGGGACTGTAGTACTCGCTCGACGAGCTGGCGTTCGATCCCTGCGACAGGAAGTAGAACATGCGGTTGTTGGGGCCGCTGCTGTAGTGCACGTCCAGGTTGCCGAGGCTGCTGCTCCAGGCATCCGGGCTGGCGCCGTCCTTGCTCGGCTTGTACATCCAGCGCAGCGGCTGGCCGTTGCGGCTGATCTCGGCGCCCATCATCCAGTCGTTGCCGCTGTTGGGGATGGTGGTGCCGGTGCCGCCGGCGCGCGCGTAGGCTTCGGTCGCCTCGCCGCCGATGTCCGACGCCGATTCGTTGAGGCCGCCCGACTCGCCGAAATAGTTCAGGTTGGACGTGGCGGCGGTGACGCCGTGCGACATCTCGTGGCCGATGACGTCGATCGAGCCGAGGTTGGTGAAGAACGAGCCGTCGCCGATGAACATGCAGCGGCAGGAGTCGTCGTAATAGGCATTGTCGTAGGCGCTGAAGACGTGGACGGCGATGTAGGTCGCGGTGTTGTTGCCGTCGAGCGACTGCCAGCCGAGCGTGTTCTTCAGCATGTCGTAGGTGTTCATCAGGCCCCACATCGCGTTCACCGCGGCGGTCTGGCCGTTGGCGTTGGTGGTGCTGCCGCCCTCGATGTACTGCTGGCCGTCGCCCCAGGTATTGGTGGCGTTGGTGTAGACGAGGCCGGCGGTGCTGCCGTGGTTGGCGTTGGTGATCGCCATCGCGCCGTAGGTGCCGCCGGTGCCGCGCAGCGGGTCGCGCATCGAGTAGACGCCGTTGGCCAGCGTCGTGCTGAGCGGCACGGTGCCGTTGTACTGGCTGTTGCCGCTGCCGATCACCGTCTGCAGCGCGTTCCATTGCTTGAGCACGCGGCCCTCGGCGGCGCTGACGATGCTGTCGTAGTAGAGCGGCCGGCTGGCGCCGGCGACCATGCGGGTGCGCACCAGGTAGGCGAGTTCGTAGCCGGTGACCTGCTCTTCAAGGTCCGTAGCGTTCAGCTCGCTTTCGATCTTGTTGACCGCCGACGGCACGCGCACCGAGGCGACCAGCGGATAGACGATCAGTTCGGCGGTCGGCTTGACCACGTCCATCGCCCGCGGCGCCAGCGCGGAGGCGACCGCGTTCAGCGCCGCCTCGGCCGAGATCGCCGGCGCGACGCTGAAGCTGGCGAAGCGGCTGCCCAGCTTGCTGCTGGCCGGGCCGTAGCCGAGGCCGAGGCGGCGCTCGCTGGCCGACTCGCTGACGATCTTGCCGGCGTTGTTGGTGACGAGGACCGATTCGGACTGGAACACGCGCACGCCTTTGTAGGTGTGGGCGAGGCGGGTGATGCGAGTGCCGTCGACGCCGGGGTGCTGGCGCTCGACGGCGTAACCATGGTCGGCGTCGAGACCGCGCTTGACATTGGCGCCGCGCAGCCGCGCGGCCAGCGCCATGCCGTCGGCCGGCGCGGCCACCAGCGGGCCGGCCATCAGCGCGCCGCTGGCCAGGGCAGGGCCGGACAGTATCAGGGGAAAGGCGGCGAGCGAAGCGGCGATCAGGGATCTGCTTAAATTCATTTTCTTCTCCGTTTATTGGTCGTTGACATGGATGGTTCGGCGCCAGGACATGCGCTTACTCTTCAGGACGGGACTGCTGGAAACTGACCGTGCGCTGCTTTGCGCGCGTATCGATTCGACCCATCGGCGTCGCGCTTCGTTCAATTTCAAAGAATCCCGGCCATGCCAAACGCATTATTTTTGAAAGCTAACAAAAGTAATAGCTATGGGATCATTGGCGCTTTGCCTTAGTGACCAAATAAAATATTGATTAGCGCCGGCAATATGCTTGCCGAATGGCATCCGGGCGTGATGCTGCGAAATTGATACATTTCGTGAGTTTTGATGTCGCGATTCGATTGCTATTTTTCTGGAGTACGGTCTACACTCGTCCAAAGTAGCCGGCATTGATGCCAGGCGACATCGATACAAAGCGCGCGGCTCGATCGCATACAGCGCAATTTTTAACGGGAAAAATCATGACGTCACCTTCTCACCTGGCTTTTGTCGCTTCCTCCCCGCCCGCCGCGCATTCCGGCTTGCCCTGACCCGGGGCCCAGTCCGCTGCCACGGCGCACCCGCCGCGCAGCCCCAACAGCGAATTGGTTGCGGCCCGAGGCCGCGCCGCATCGCTGCCCGCAACTCGTGAATACGTCCCTGGCGGGACTGGATGGATATGCTCTCGATCGCAAGCAAAGTTGAGCAGTTGGTGTCCGAATCGCCCTTCCTGACGGAGGGGATTGCATCGGGCCTGATCAACCTGTCCGAACTGGCGCGGCAATTGCGTCCGCAGCTCGAGACCGACCTGTGGAAGCCGGTTGGCCAGGCGGCGGTGGTGATGGCGTTGCGCCGCATCTCCGAGCGCCTGCCGCAGCAGGGCATGTCGGCGCCGATCGTGCTGGCGCCGCGGATGGGCGAACTGACGACCCGCAGCGACCTGGCGATTGCCACCTACCGGCTGTCCGACAACAGCAACGAATGCCAGCGCCGGCTGCTGGCGCTGGCCGAACCGTATCCGGGCACCTTCGTCACCGTCACGCGCGGCATGCATGAAGTGCTGGTGGTGTGCAGCCGGCCGCTGACGCACCTGGTGGAAGAGGCGTTCGGCGCCGAGCGCCTGCTGGCGCGGGTCGAGAACCTGACCGCATTGACCTTGCGCCTCAATCCCGAGACGCGCAAGACGCCGGGCGTGTACCACGCGGTGCTGAAGAAGCTGGCGTGGGACAAGATCAGCGTCATCAACATGATGTGCACGTTTTCCGAGCTGACCATCCTGCTCGAGAAATCGCAGACGGCGGCGGCGTTCTCGGTGCTGTCGCACGTCGTCGGCCACTGACCGACCCGCAAATGTTCCAAAACCGGGGTCAGACCCAGGTTATAGTGTTCCAAAACCGGGGTCAGACCCAGGTTATAGAACATTCCGGCGCATTGCCAGACGCGGGGTAGTTGCAGAACCTGGGTCTGACCCCGGTTTTGGAACATTTTGAGTTAGACGACTGCGGCCTCGAGCAGCGTCAGCGTCTGGCGCTCGGTATCGAGCGTCGCGCGCACCCCCACCGGCAGCGTGAACTGGTGGCGGATGTGGCCGAACGAATAGCCGGTCACCGCCGGAATCGCCAGCGGCTGCAGATGGATGTCGAGCGTCCGCTCGAGCGTCAGCGAACTGGGCTCGTCGCCCGGCCCGCACTTGTCGCACACGCCGATCACCACGCCGGCCGCTTTGCCCAGGCCTACCGACAGATCGAGCTGGGTCATCCAGCGGTCGATCCGGTACGGCGCCTCGTTGACGTCCTCGAGAAACAGGATGCTGTTGCGGAAATCGGCCGCGTATGGCGTCCCGGCCAGCGCCGCCACCATGCTGAGATTGCCGCCGATCAGCGGGCCGCTGGCCTTGCCGCCGTGTACCGTCCGGATCGCGTAGTGCGGCTCGGCCTGCGCGCGCCGCTGGTTTTCCATCGCCATCGGAATCGTGTAGGTCGGCAGCGGGTCCATCAGCACCGCCAGCATGTGCGCGGTCGAATAATCCGACTGGCCGGATGAGGCGACCGGCCCGTGGAAGGTCACCAGCCCGGCGCGGCGGTGGATCGCCAGGTGCAGCGCCGTGATGTCCGAATAGCCGAGCAGGATCTTCGGATTGGCGCGCACCAGCGCATAGTCGAGCGAGGCCAGCAGCGAAATGCAGCCGGAGCCGCCGCGGATGCACCAGATCGCCTTTACTTCGGGATCGGCAAACATCGCGTGCAGGTCGGCCAGCCGCTGCTGCACCGAGCCGGCATAGTTGCCGTGCACTTCGCGCAGGTTGGCGCCGAGCTTGACCCGGAAGCCGAGCGACTCGATCTTCTTCACCGACTTCTCGATCGAGCCGTCGCTGGTATAGCCGCCGGGCGCGATCAGGCCGACCAGGTCGCCGTCGCGCAGCCGCGCCGGCTTGATGAGCGCGCGTTTCATCGGACGCGCGGCGGCCGCGGACGGCAAAGCCACGGCGAGCGCCGCGCTGGCCAGCGCACCGCCGAAGCGGCGCCGGCTGCTTGGATTGTCAGGCATCGTGTTGCCATAAAAAGTGGAGATGCAATAAAAAATCGGCGGCGTCCCCAACGAGAGCGCCGCCGATCGTGCGAGCTTGCTGCCCGGGCCGCTAGATTGGCCTGGGCAGGTGGGTCGCTCAGTATATTAGAACTTGTGGCGGATATTAAACGAGTACGAACGGCCACGCGGGCTCGCCGCACGCGGATCCCAGCCGGCGCCGACGACTTCGTCGACGTTGTGCGCGGTGAACGGCGGGTCGGTGTCGAGCAGGTTCTGGATGCCGACGGTGATCGACGTGCCCTTGAAGCCCTTGTAGGTGCCCGACAGGCCGAACGTCATGTGGCCGTCGATGTCCGGCACGAAGCCCGGCGGCGGCGCGCTGCGGCCGGCGTTCGGCAACTGATCCTTGTAGCCGCTGCCGTAGCTCTGGCTGAACAAACCGCTCCAGTCGCCCTTGGACAGGCTGATCGAGGCGTTGTGCTTCCAGCGCAGGTACAGGTCGCGGGTGTAGAAGTTGCCGACCAGTTCCTTGTACGGCTGGCCCGCGATCTCGGCGAACTGGAAGCTCTGCATGTAGGTGCCGCTCAGCGAGGCCGCCCACTTGTAGCCGTCCCACACCGCGCCGTTGGCGCGCAGACCGAGGTCGGCGCCGCGCACTTTGTTGCCGGCGGCATTGATCCAGCCGGCCTGCACGTAGTCGATGGTGCCGTCGGCGTTGCGGATGATGTTTTCCGACAGCGCCACCGCGTTCGCCAGCACCACTTGCGGGGTACGGTTCAGGATGCGGTCTTCCGAATTAATCGCGAAGTAGTCCAGCGACGCCGAGAAGCCCTTCCACGGCTCGATGACGACGCCGAGCGTGCCCTGCTTGGACGTTTCCGGCTTCAGGTTCTTGTTGCCGCCGGACTTGTACTCGAGGCGCGAGATGGCGCAGTAGGCCGGATCGCCAGGGTGGGTCGGGCAGCCGATCGGATCGATGATGCCGTTTGGCAGTTCCTGGTCGAGCGAACCGGAATACAGTTGCGTGAAGCTCGGCGCCAGGAAACCCTTGTTGGCCGAACCGCGGAACAGCAGGAAGCTGGTCGGCTCCCAGCGGAACGCCACTTTCGGGTTGGTGGTGGCGCCGATGATGCTGTAGTCGTCGCGGCGGATTGCCAGCTGCACTTCCAGGCGCTTGGTCACTGGCACGATCAGCTCGGCGTACACCGCCTTGATGTCGCGGCTTGCCTGCGGCAGGCGGGCATTGCCCGGCGCCAGGAAGATGACGGTGGCGTCCTGGTCCTGGGTGTAGGCGTAATCTTCACGGCGCAGGTCGAAACCGGTTGCCATGGCGACCGGGCCGCCCGGCAGCTGGAACAGCTCGCCGGAGATCGAACCGTCGATCTGGCTCAGCTTGGTGTTGCCGTGCTGCAGGTCGCCGCGGAACTTGGTCGACTCGATCAGGTCCTTGGCGGCCTGGGTCTGGCCGTTGGTTGCCCAAGGATTGATGATGCCGCTGCCGAGCGCGCTGAACATCTTGGCCTGGTAGGCGTAGCCTTCCAGCAGCGAGGTCTGGGTTTCGCTGCGGGCGTGCGACATGCCGAATTTGTAGTCCCACTTGCCGACGGTGCCGTCGAAACCGACCAGCAGGCGGGCGCTTTCCGTGATGTTCGACTGGGTGCGGTCGCCGAACGCGCTGGCGCGCCACTTATAGATGATCGGCTTGGTCTTGTCGAAGGTCGGGATGTACTGCGACAGGTCCTGGTAGTAAGGGCCGTTGACCGGGTAGGCGTTGCCGCCGGCCAGCGTGGTCGACACCTGGGCCGGGGTGAAGATGGAGATCGCGTCGGTACGCGAAGCGAGCGCTTCGACGAACATCGTGTGGCCTGGCGCCAGCTTGAAGGTGCCGCGCAGCAGGCCGTTCGAACGCTTGACCGGGGTCTGGATCACGTAGTCGGCGCCATAGTCGTACGAGCACGAATACTTGGTACGCAGTGGCGACGTGACGTCTTTCCACAGGTCGGTCTGGTACTGCGACATGCCCGGGATGCTGTTGCAACGGCCCTGGAAGCTCAGCGGGTTGGCCTGCAGGTAGCGGTTAGGGTCGCCAGGGAGGACGAAGTTGGCGCCCAGCGCGGTGCCGGTGCCGGCCAGCTGGTTGGCGTACGGCGTGCCGGTGGTATCCGGCGACAGGCCGCGCTCAGGCTGGAAGCCGTTGGCGAACTCGCGCTGCTTCGAGTCGAGGCGGTCGTTCTTGTCGAAGGTGACGGTACCCATGATGTTGAAGCCGTCGGTGTCGAGCGAGCCCTTGCCTGCCACCAGCGAGACGCGGCGCGTGGTGCCGCCGCCGGCTTCGGTGACGTTGGTCGAGGCGTTCGCTTCGACGCCGTTGAAACTGGTTTTCAGGATGAAGTTGATGACGCCGCCGACCGCGTCGGTGCCGTAGATCGCCGAGGCGCCGTCTTTCAGGATCTCGACGCGGGAAATCGCGCCCATCGGGATCGAGTTCAGGTCGACTGCCTTGCCGCTGCCGCCGTGGGTGGCGATGCGGCGGCCGTTGAGCAGCACCAGCGTGCTGCCGGCGCCGAGGCCGCGCAGCGAAGCGAACGATGCGCCGCCGCTGACGCGGTCGGCGTCGGCGCCGAACACGTTGTTACCGGAGGTCATGTTGTCGGCGCCGGTACCGTTGGCCGAGATGTTGCGCATCAGGTCTTCGGCGCTGACGATGCCGAGTTTTTCGATTTCTTCGAAGGTGATCACTTCGACCGGCAGCGCGCCTTCCTTGGCCAGCCGCTTGATGCTACTACCCGTGATTTCCACACGCTGCATCGCCTGCTGCGTCGTCGTTTGCGGTGGGGCTACCTGCGCCATGGCGGGACCGGCAACGCCGATCAGTGCAATCAGGTGAGCGAGTTTCTTTAACTTCACGGGTGGATCTCCTTGGGTTTCTCTTGAGCGGTGTTGCCGACCTTGCGGCTGGGCGACTAGTTTTTTACAGTAATGTCTTTGCATTACGTTATGATTAATTTCAGAGTACGCGCAGCAGGTTGCCGCGATCCAATGAAATAACCTGGTGCAACTATAACTTTTAGGAATGTAGTGCTCAGCGTTTAACTAGCGAGCCATTCTACTGACTCGTTGACGCTCCGCAAGGTCCACGTCCAGATAACGCCAATTGCTCAATTCAACCGGGTGGCGCTTGTAGTTTTTAAGCCACGGTTGGCGAATATCGGCCGAGATCACATGGCTCAGCGGCACCCACGGGTTGTAGGCGTGGATCAGCTGGTTCATCTCGAAGTACAGCTTCTGCCGCGCCGGCGAATCGGCCAGCGCGCGCGCCTGCTCGTAGCGCTGGTTATATTCCGGCAAGTTGAAGCGGGCGTAGTTGGCGCGGCCCGCATTCGGGCCGTACAGCAGCTGGTAGAAATTGTCGCCGTCGGGGAAGTCGGCGATCCAGTTACTTTCGAACATCATCACCTTGCCGAGCCGCGACGCCTTGATGATCTCGGTTTTCTTGTCGGTGGTGAAGGTCACGCGCAGGCCGATCGCGTTCAGGTTCTTGCGCCACAGTTCGTCGCGCAGGCGCCCGCCCGCGGTCGCTTCGCTGTGCATCGTCAGGGTCAGCGCCACGTTGCCGGGCGCGCGTCGAAAGCCGTCGGCATCGCGCTTGTCGTAGCCGAAGCGGTCCAGCAGCGCGTTCGCCAGCGCCGGGTTGTACGGCACCGGGCTGCGGTAGGCCGGATCGTAGCCGAGCACGTTCGGCGGCAGCGGCGACTGCGCCTTGATGGCGAAGCCCTTCTTGAGCAGGCTGATGTCTTCGGCGCTGTTGTAGCCGAGCGAAATGGCGCGCCGCAACGCCACCTTCTCCTTGCCGTAGCCGCCCAGCACCGGATCGTCCATGTTCATCCACATGTAATACGTCTGCATCACCGGGAAGCGGTACAGCTGCATGCCCTGCGCCGCCAGCGCGGGCTTGAGCTTGCCGTCGGCGATCACCATGTCGGTCATCGATTCGGGCACCTGCTCGAGGTAGTCGTAGTCGCCGCCGAGGAAGCCGAGCATGCGGCCCTGGAACTCCTCGGCGATCTTCACCTCGACGCGGTCGACGATCGGCAGGCGCTTGCCTTCGAGCGCGCCGGCGATGGCCTGGTCGGCGGCGTCGGCGCCGGGGGACGCGTGGAATACCGCGTGCGAGCCGCGGTTGGCCAGCAGCACGATCTTGTCGCTGCGCTTCCATTCGCCGATCATGAACGGGCCGGTGCCGACCGGATGGTTGCCGACCTGGCCCGGGTAGGCCTCGACCACCTCGCGCGCGACGACGCCGCTGGCCGGCGTCGCCAGGTAGAACAGGAAATTGTTGTCGGGCGCCGCCAGGCGGATCCGCAGCGTGTAGCGGTCGATCGCCTTGATGCCCTCGAACGGCGCGTCGTAGCTGAATTTATCCTTGAAGACGGCGTCGCCGGCGATCTTGCCCTCAAACAGGCTCAGCCAGGGCGATTTCAGCATCGGGTCGTAAAGGCGCTTCAGGCTGTAGACGTAGTCGGCCGCGGTCAGTTCCCGCCTGGCGCCCTTGAAGGCGGGGTCGGCGGTGAAATGGATGCCGGGGCGAATCTTGAAGGTATACGTCAGGCCGCCGTCCTCGACGGTCGGCATCGCGACCGTGGTATTTTCGCGCAGCTTCAGCGGACGGGCCAGGTAATCGTAGCGCAGCAGCGGGTCGAACAGGTTCTCCAGCAAGCTCAGCGAGGCGATGTCGGACGCGACTGCGGGATCGAGGCCGGTTTCGCTGGTCGACAGGAACAGGTGCAGCGTCTTGCCCTCCGAAGGCGCCGGCGCGGCCGAAGCCAGCGGGGCGATGCAGAATGATGCGAGCAGCAGGGCGGCGACGGTTTGGCTGAGTTTCATATTGGCAGTGTCGGATTGGGCGATGGCTATGATATGCGAGGCCGCGCCGACCGCGCAGAAAATTTCCCACGCTAACGGTTCCAGTGCTGGTGTCAGGTCTGACATTCGGACAAATGTCCGAATGTCAGACCTGACACCAGCACTTCGCCGTTGGCCTGCATAACTTTTTTGCATACTTCCAATGCATTCTTTCATCATTTCCCGCTAACCTGCGCCTATACTCTCGCTGCACAATCGTGCTCACACAACACGAACATAGTCGACGCATATGGCATTGAATTACATCTGGTCTGGTTTCTTCCTGGTAGGTTTCGTGGCGGCGCTGGCCCAGTGGCTGTTTCTTGGCGACAGCGAAATCTTCAAGCGCATCGTCGACGGCACCTTCAGTTCCGCCAAGGTGGCGGTGATGGACATCGCGCTGCCGCTGGCCGGCATCATGACTTTATGGCTGGGCATCATGAACATCGGCGAGAAGGCCGGCGCCGTCGATTTCATCGCGAAGGTCATCGCGCCGTTCTTCGCGCGCATCTTCCCGGGCGTGCCGCGCAACCATCCGGCGAACGGCCACATGGTGATGAATTTTTCGGCGAACATGCTCGGCCTCGACAATGCGGCGACCCCGTTCGGCCTGAAGGCGATGGAGAGCCTGCAGTCGATCAATCCCAACAAGGACGAGGCCAGCGACGCCCAGATCATGTTCCTGGTGCTGCAAACGTCCGGGCTGACCATCATCCCGCTGTCGATCATGGCGCAGCGCGCCATCCTCGGCGCCAAGGATCCGTCCGACATCTTCATTCCCTGCCTGATCGCCACCTTCTTTTCGACCCTGACCGCCATCATCACCGTCGCCCTGCGCCAGCGCATCAACCTGTTCGACCGCGTCGTCATGGCGTGGCTGGGCGGCACCACCGCCGCCATCGGCGGCGGCGTCTGGTACATGGCGAACTTCCTCACCAAGCCCGAGATCGAGCTGTTCTCGAAGGTCACCAGCAACCTGATCCTGTTTTCGATCATCGCCGTCTTCATCGCCGGCGCGCTGCGCAAGCGGGTCAACGTCTACGAAGCCTTCATCGAGGGCGCCAAGGGCGGCATCCAGACTTCGCTCACCATCATTCCCTACCTGGTCGGCATGCTGGTCGCCATCAGCGTGATCCGCAATTCCGGCGTGCTCGGCATGATTGTCGGCGCCGTCGACTGGGTGCTGATCAACCTTGGCATCAACAACGACTGGACCGGCGCCCTGCCGACCGCGCTGATGAAGCCGCTGTCGGGCAGCGGTTCGAAAGCGATGATGATCGACACCATGACCACCTACGGCGTCGACTCGTTCGTCGGCCGCCTGTCCGCCATCATGCAGGGCGCCGCCGACACCACGTTCTACATCATCGCCCTGTACTTCGGCTCGGTGGGAATCCGCAAGACCCGTTACGCGATTTCGGCCGGCCTGATCGCCGACGTGGCCGGCGTCATTGCCGCCATTTTCGTCGCTTACCTGTTCTTCGGCTAATACAAGGAGGCCATCATGTTTCGACGCATCGCCATCGCCGCCTTCCTCACCGCCTGGCTGCCGTTCGCCCAGGCGCAATTGCCCGAGCCGGTCGCCGCCAGGATGGCCGCCGGCGGCATCGCGCCGGAAGCGATCAGCGTGCTGGTGCTGCGCGGCGATACGACGCTGGTGTCGCACCTGGCCGACCGCGCGATGCAGCCGGCCTCGACGATGAAGCTGGTCACCACGCTGGTCGGGCTCGAGCAGCTGGGGCCGGTCTTCAAGGGCCGCACCGAACTGCGCACCAGCGGCGACGTCGTCAAGGGCGTGCTGAAGGGCGACCTGGTGCTGCGCGGCGGCGCCGACGCCGACTTCAGCGACGAAGTGCTGGAGAAGATGCTGCAGTCCCTGCGCAACCAGGGCATCAATCGCATTGCCGGCAACCTGGTGCTGGACCGCTCGCTGTTTTCCCCGGCCCGCACCGACGTCGGCCTGCCGCCGTTCGACGAGGCGCCGGAGGCTTACTACAACGTCATCCCCGATGCGTTGCTGGTCAACAAGAACATGTTGCAGGTCGACATGCGCTCCGACGGCCGCAAGCTGAAGCTGGTGATGCAGCCGCCGCTCGACCGCGTCAGCGTCGACTCCGCCATGACGCTGATCGACGCCGACTGCGCCAAATGGGAAGACGGCTGGAAGCTGCCGCAGGTGCAGCCGCAGAAGGACGGCAAGCTCAAGGTCGTGTTGCAGGGCACCTTCCCGAAAAACTGCGCCAAGGGCTACAGCATCAACATCGTCGACCGTCAGGATTATGTCGGCCGGCTGTTCCGCGGCACGTGGAAAAAGCTGGGCGGCACGTTCAGCGGCGACGTCACCGAAGGCGTCGCCGCGCCGGAGTCGCGCATCCTCGCCGAGCACGCCTCGCGCGCGCTGCCCGAATTGGTGCGCGACATCAACAAGCCGTCCGACAACACGCTGGCGCGTACCGTGTTCCTCAGCCTGGGGAGCCTCGAGGCCGATCCCTTGCTCGGCAGCCGCCCGCTTGCCGCCAGCGCCGAGACGACGTTCTCGCGCGCCGACCGCGCGGTGCGCCAGTGGTTGCGCCAGCACAACATCAACGACGAAGGCCTGGTCATGGATAACGGCTCCGGCCTGTCGCGCACCGAGCGCATCAGCGCGCTGCAGATGGGGGGGCTGCTGAAGGCCGGCCTGCGCAGCGACTGGTCGCCCGAGTTCCAGGCCAGCCTGCCGATCGTCGCGGTGGACGGCACCATGCGCCGGCGCCTGAAGGACAGCCCGGCCGCCGGCCGCGCGCGCCTGAAGACCGGCACGCTGAACAACGTGACGGCGGTGGCAGGCTACGTGCGCGATGCTAGCGGCCAGCAGTGCGTGGTGGTGGCGATGCTCAATGGCGACAACATCGGCAACGGCAAGGGCCGCGCGGTGCTCGACACGCTGGTCGACTGGGTCGCCCGCAGCGGCGCCGAGCCGGCGCCTGCGGCCGCGCGTCCGCAATAGTCGCCGCACCGGGCCGCCGACTTCCAAAACCGGGGACAGACCCAGGTTTTAGAACATTCTCGTTTCAAAACCTGGGTCTGACCCCGGTTTTAGAACATT
>JAZKFW010000012.1:0-106061 GCA_040386255.1 Pseudomonadota bacterium | reverse complement strand
GGTTCAGGTCCATGTGCCTTCGGGTGTGGGGGTTCGAGTCCCTCCGTGGGCACCACTCTACAAGATAGACAGCAGCCTGAAAACGCCGCATCCTTTACAAAAGGGATGCGGCGTTTTGCATTTCGCCTAGATTGTTTTGCCTACAGGAGAACTCCATGATCACCTTCAGCATTCCCGCCATCAGCTGCGGCCATTGTGCCCGCGCCATCACCGACACCATCCTCGAACTCGACCCTGCCGCCAAGGTGCAGGTCGACATCGCCGCCAAAACCGCCACCGTCGACACCAGCGCCGATCCGGCCCTGGTCCGCGCGCGCCTGGCGGACGAAGGCTATCCCGCCGCCTAGACGCCGTTTGTACTACACTGCGAGCATTGCACCTTTGCGAGGTGTCGATGGACATGAACGCACTACAAGTTAGTTACCACGCGATGCTGATGCAGTCGCCGGATCCGAGCGCCCTGCTCGACTTCGACAGCGGCCTGCTGCTCGACGCCAACCCGAGGGCGGAGGGGTTGTGGGGCGTCGCCCGCGAGCAATTGCTGCAGCTGCCGTTGGCGCAGCTGTGCCCGCCGCTGCAGCCGGACGGCCAGCCGTCGACCGAACTGCTGCGGGCCGAGGCCGGCCGCGCCATCGAGGGCAAGCCGGCGCTGTTTGGCATGACGTGCCTCACCGCCGCCGGCGCCGTGGTTCCCTGCGAAGTATTGATGATCGCCCTGCCCGTGCCAGGCCGCAGCATGCTGCACCTGCGCCTGGTCGACATCTCGCGCCGCCTGCGCGCGGCCCAGCTGCGCGAAGGCCAGGCCCGCGTGCTCGAGCTGATCGCGCGCGGCGCGCCGCTCACCGCCATCCTCGACCACCTGATGCTGCTGATCGAGAGCCAGTCCGACGGCGTGCTCTGCTCGGTGCTGCTGCTCGACCCGGATGGTCAGACGGCGCACCCGGCGTCCGGCCCCAGCCTGCCGGCCAGCTACATGGCTGCCCTCGACGGCCTGCAGATCGGCCCCGCCGCCGGCTCCTGCGGCGCGGCGATGTTCCGCAACACCAACATCATCGTCCCCGACATCCTTGCCGACGAGCGCTGGGAACCTTACCGCGCGCTGGTCGTCCCGCACGGCTTGCGCGCCTGCTGGTCGACGCCGATCGCACCCGACCAGCAGCACGTGCTCGGCTCGTTCGCGATGTATTACCGCGAAGTGCGCAGCCCGACCAAGGACGAGCTGCACCTGATCGACGTCGCCAGCCACCTGGCCGGCATCGCCATCGAACGCACGCGCCGCGAAAGCGAGCTGGCGCAGCACCGCGAGCACCTCGAGGAGCTGGTGGCCGCGCGCACCCGGGAGCTGACCGATGCGGTCGAGACGCTGTCGCTGGCGCAGGAAGAACTGGTGCGGCGCGACAAGATGGCCGCGCTCGGCGCGCTGGTCGCCGGTGTCGCCCATGAACTCAATACGCCGATCGGCAACAGCCTGGTGGTGGCCACCTCGCTCGCCGAGCGCACCCGCGCGCTAGCCGCCAGCATGGCCGAAGGCCTGCGCCGCTCCGAACTGGAGCGCTACCTGGCCACCGCCGTCGAAGCCAGCGAGCTGATGGTGCGCAACCTGAAACGCGCCGCCACGCTGGTCGCCGGCTTCAAGCAGATCGCGGTCGACCACGCCAGTTCCGAGCGCCGCGAATTCGACCTCACCGAACTGCTGACCGACCTGGCCGCGCCGCTGCGCGTGGCGGCCAAGCCGGCCAAGGTCAGGATCGACCTGGCGCTCGATCCGGGCCTGCGGATGGACAGCTACCCCGGCCCGCTGTCGCAGGTGGTCACCGAACTGTTCGAAAACTGCATCGCCCACGCTTTTCCAGGCGGCAATGGCGGCACGGTGTGCATCGGCGCCGAGATCCGCGCCGGCGACGTCGTCGCGGTGACGGTGGCCGACAACGGCGCCGGCATGGCGGCGGACGTCCAGGCGCGCGCCTTCGATCCCTTCTTCACCACCCGCCGCGGCGCCGGCCGCTCCGGGCTGGGGCTGCACGTGGCCCACAACATCGTCAGCGGCATCCTCGGCGGCCACATCGATCTGCACAGCACGCCAGGCAGCGGCGCCAGCTTCACACTGCTGCTGCCGCGCGCGGCGCCGCCGCGGCCCGACCCCGCGCACGCTTGACTTGCGGCGCCAACAAGCTATGCTCGGCCAGATGACACGAACAAACACGATAGGAATCGGAATCTTGATAGCCTGCGTCTGTACCGCGCTGGCAGCGGCGCCCGCGCCCTGGTTCAAGTGGCGCAGCAAGGTCGACGGCAAGCAAGTGTGCCACCAGAGCTCGCTCGGCCACGGCTGGGAGCGCGCCAGCGGTCCCTATCAAGATAGCCATTGCGAAAAGTTGGTGCCTGCTAAATAATAGAAACACAAAAGTGGGGAGATTTAGGAAGGTAGTCCGTTGCATCCATCCAATCCGAGGAGAAGTTAATGTTTACGAATCCCGAACAATTTGCATCCGCCACCAAGACCCTGTTTGAACTGCAGATGATGACGTTCAACGCCCTGACCAGCAAGGCAGTGCAAGGCGTCGAGCAGGTCGTCGCACTGAACATGGCGACCGCAAAAAATTCGGCCGAAGGCGCCATGGCGGCCGGCAAGGAAATCAGCCAGGCCAAGGACCCGAAAGCGGCAATGGCGGCTGCCGCCTCGCTGGCCAAGCCCGGCATGGACGGCGTGGTCGAGTACCGCGACCAGATGAAGGTCATCATCGACGAAATCCGCACCGAATTCACGCAGGCGGCCGACGCCCACGTCGCAGAAGCGAAAAGCGCCCTCACCGCGCTGATCTACGACGTCACCCAGAACGTCAAGCCGGGCCAGCCGAACGCGGTGGAAATCATCAAGACCGCGATCGACAACGCCTTCCAGGGCTACGAACAGGTGACCAAGGCGACCCGCCAGGCGGTGCAGACGGTGGAGGAGCAGATCGCCAAGGCGACCGCGCAGGTAGGCAAACAGGAAAAGAAGAACGACGCCTGATGCATGAAGTGGTCTGACACATAGTGTCAGACCCGGACGCGCGCCGAAAGTTCGCCGCGTCCGGACCATCCTGGCCCGTCACGGCGCCGCCTGTACTCCCAGCATCTCCTCCAACTGTTCGAACACCGCCTGGTCCTTGACCACGCCGCGCAGCCACACATGCAAAGGCTGCTCGCCCCAGTTCGCCGCCTTGTCGGCGAGGTAGGCGACCGGGCTGTGCGGCTCGGTGCGGCGGAAAAATTCGGCGACCGCGCGCAGCTGCGCCAGCGCCTGCGTGCGCGTCTGCAGCGGCCCGCCGGCGCTGCTGGCGGCCACCGGCGCCGGGGCCGATGCCGGCACCGCCGCCGCGGCCGCGGCGTCCCCGCCCGCGCCCGCCTCGCCCGCGAAAGGCGTGATGAAGTGGATCACGTTGTGCAGCGCCTCGCGCGCGGCAGTGAAGCCCGGGCCGTCGGCGCCCAGCTTCTCGTCGGTCACCCGCTCCAGTTCCGCCAGCGCCGCCACGCAATGCGCGGTGTCGTCGAGCAGTGCCTGGTAGAACGCGCGCGAGGTGCGTCGCCGTGCGGCGTCGACATCCGGCCCGTCTTCGTCGGCGCTGCGCGAGCGTGCGGTCTCGAAGTCGATCATCGAAAACGCGGTGGCGGCGCCTTCTGTCAGCGCAATCTCGCGCGCCAGCTGCGGCGCGCGCGACGCGATCCAGCACAGGTTGCCGACGCGCTGCTCGAAGCTGCCCTCGTCCGGTTGCGGATACAGCCCGTCCCAAAAGCGCTCGCACAGCGCCGCCGCCATCAGCAGGCCGTCGCCGAGGCCGCGAAAGCCGGATGTCTTGGCGCTCGCCTCGGCCAGCCACACCGCCAGCCGCAGGTCCTTGCTGCGCGTCTTCAGCAGCCTGGTGCAGCCGCTGGCGACGAACTTCCAGTCGGCCTCCTTCAGCGCGGTGACCCAGGCGCCCTGCTCGATCGACGGATCGTCGGCCTGGCGCGCCTTGGCGATCGCATCGAGCTCGCTGGAAAAAGCCAGGTCCTCGCCGCAGGGGCTGGCGTCGCCGACCGGCTCCAGCAGGTCTTCGACGTTCAGCATGGCTCGACCGCGTACTTGAACTTGCCGGCCTTGGTGGCGCTGACCTTGATGCGGGCGATCGCGCCGCCTTCGGCCATCCGCGCCAGCACCGAGTCGGCGATCTCCGGCAGCAGCGTGCCGTTCAGGATCGTGTCGACGTTGCGGGCGCCGGAATCGACCTCGGTGCAGCGCGCCAGCACGGCGTTGACCAGCGCGTCGTCGTAGTCGAACTGCGCCTGGTGGTTCTGGTCGATGCGGCGGCGGATGCGGTCGAGCTTGAGGCGGATGATGCGCCCCAGGACCTGGTCGCCGATCGGGTAGAACGGCACCACCGCCAGGCGCCCGAGGAAGGCCGGCTTGAAGTGCTTCATCAGCTGCGGGCGGATGATCTCGGCCAGCTGCTGCGGGTCGGGCATTTCGGCCGCGGACTTGTTCAGGCAGGCCTGCATCATCTGCGACGACGCCGCGTTCGAAGTCAGGATGATGATGGTGTTGCGGAAGTCGATCTGGCGCCCTTCGGCGTCGTCGAGCACACCCTTGTCGAACACCTGGAAGAACAGTTCGAGCACGTCCGGGTGGGCTTTTTCGACCTCGTCGAGCAGCACCACGCTGTACGGATTGCGGCGCACCGCCTCGGTCAGCACGCCGCCCTCGCCATAGCCGACATAGCCCGGCGGCGAGCCCTTGAGCCCGGACACGCTGTGCGCCTCCTGGTATTCGCTCATGTTGATGGTGACAAGCTTGCGTTCGCCGCCATACAGCAGGTCGGCCAGCGCCAGCGCGGTCTCGGTCTTGCCGACGCCGGAGGTGCCGACGAACAGGAACACCCCTTTCGGCTTGTTCGGGTCGTCGAGGTTGGCGCGCGCGGTGCGCACGCGCTGTGCCACCACGGCACCGGCATGCGGTTGGCCGAGAATGCGTTCTTCCAGCAGTGCCTGCAAATTCATGACAGTCTTGATCTCGTTCTTGACCATGCGCCCGAGCGGGATGCCGGTCCAGCCGGCGACAATTTCGGCCACCACGTGGCCGTCCACCTGCACCGGTACCAGCGGCGCCTCGCCCTGCACGGTGCGCAGTTCCTCGATCAGGCCGCGCAGGCGGGCGCCATCGCCGCTGCCTTGCTCCATGCTGCTGCGCAGCGCCTGGATCTCGCCGTTGATTGCCTGCTCCTGCTCCCAGCGCTTCTGCACCTCGCGCTGCTGTTCGACGGCGGCGCGGCGATCGGCGCGCAGCGCGGTCAGCCGGGTGGCGTGGTCGGCGCCGGCGCTCTCCTCGCGCGTCAGTGCCGCCACCTGGGCGTCGATCCGCTCCAGCATCCGCGCGCTCGACTCCACCAGCGCCGGCGTCGCGCTCTGCCCGAGCGCCACCTTGGCGCAGGCGGTATCGAGCACGCTGATCGCCTTGTCCGGCAGCTGGCGGCCGCTGATGTAGCGATGCGACAGGCGCACCGCTTCTTCGATCGCGTCGTCGTACACGCGCACCCCGAAATGCTTCTCCATCAGCGGCGCCATCGCGCGCAGCATGGCGCAGGCGGTCGCTTCGTCCGGCTCCTCGACCTTGACCACCTGGAAGCGGCGCGCCAGCGCGGCGTCCTTTTCGAAGTACTTCTTGTACTCGCCCCACGTCGTGGCGGCGATGGTGCGCAGTTCGCCGCGCGCCAGCGCCGGCTTGAGCAGGTTGGCGGCGTCGTTCTGGCCGGCCGCGCCGCCCGCGCCGATCATCGTATGCGCCTCGTCGATGAACAGGATGATCGCGTGCGGACTCTTTTTCACCTCGTCGATGACGTTCTTCAGGCGGTTCTCGAACTCGCCCTTGACGCTGGCGCCGGCCTGCAGCAGGCCCATGTCGAGCGTGTGGATCTCGGCCCCGCACAGCACCTCCGGCACGTCGCCGCTGGCGATGCGCAGCGCCAGACCTTCGACCACCGCGGTCTTGCCGACACCGGCTTCGCCGGTCAGGATCGGATTGTTCTGGCGGCGCCGCATCAGGATGTCGATCGCCTGGCGAATTTCGGGGTCGCGGCCGATCACCGGATCGAGCTTGCCGTCGCGCGCGCGCTGGGTCAGGCAGGTGGTGAACTGGTCGAGCGCCGGCGTCTTTTGGGCGCCGCCCTGCTCCAGTTCCGACACCGGGTCGCCCGGGCCGAAATCGCTGGCAACGCTGGAAATGGCTTCGTCGGAGCCGCGCGTGAGCTTGTCGAAGTCGTGTTTCAGGCGGTCGATCGGCACCTGCGCGAACAGCTTCGAGCCGCGCTGCGCCAGCTGCGCCAGGTCGGGCGCGGTGAGCAAGGCGAGCAGCAGGTGGCCGCTGCGGATCTGGTGCGGGCCGCCGCCGCCGAGCGAGGCGATCAGCCAGGCATGCTCGAACAGCGTCGGCAGGTGGCGCGAGAACACCGGCGTGCGCGCGCTGCCTTTGGCGAAGCGGCCGATCTCGTTGCGCAAGTCAGTCTCGAGGCCCGTCACGCTGATGCCGCACTGTCGCGCGATGCAGGCGAAGTCGCAGTTGGGCTGCTCGAGCAGCGCCAGGAACAGGTGCTCGATGTCGACTTCGTAGTGGCCCTGGCCGACGCAGATGCCGGCGGCGCGGCTGGCGGCGGCGCGGCTGCTGTCGTTGAGTTTTCCGATCAGCGTTTTGAGGTTGATGTCCATCTCGATTATTCCTTGGTTGGAGTCTTGGGCGCTGCGCTGCACGACACCACTGTGCGGTGCTTGATACCCTCCGCTTTGCACAGCGTGGCCTCATAGGCGAGCCTGATGGTGACGATCGATTTGCTGCTCTTGTACTTGCAGACCAGGTGGATTGCTTCGCCGCGCGCGCGCGCCTCCTGCTGATCGGCCGAGAGATCCCACTCGAGGTTGGCGAAATTGGGCTGCAGCTCCAGTTTCTTCTCGGGCTCACCGTCGAACACGGTGGCGCTGTCGAGCAGCGCCCGGCCTTGCTGCGGCGGGCACGCCGCCAGCGGCGCCGCCGCCGCCGCGCCGGCAGCGACCAGCAGCGCCAACGCCAAGCGGCGCGGTGAAACGTAAGCCATGATTGGCCTCCCTGATGGCGGTTCAGGCGCGCACCGTGCGCGCCGCCTTGCTGATCGAATAGTGCAGCGACGACGGTTGCAGCACCGCGTTGAAGTTGACCGGCTCGGCCGACTTGTCGACCTGCAGCGTGGCGTTGATGACGAAGTTGAGGCGGTTGACGCTGCCTTGCTCCATTTCGAGCGTGGCGCCGACTTCCTTCAGGCGCGGCTCGTGCTGCTCGATCGCCGCTTTCAGGCTGGCGCAGATGGCCGCACGGTCGTCGGTGCTGGACAGGCAGAAGCCGGCGAAGTCGATCAGGCCGTAGCTGATGATCGACTTGCGGCATTCCGGGTAGTCCTCCAGCAGCTCGGGAGAAATCCCGAGCCGGGTGTTGAGCAGCGCCTCGAGGTCGCGCGCGACGCTGTCCTTGAGCTGCTCCATCGACAGGCGCGACACCGTGCAGTTGGACGCGGCCTGCGTACGCTCGCCGAACAGGCGATCGAGCAGGCCGGGGGCGAAGCCTTTGCTGGACACCGCCGTCACACCACCTTGTTGGTGGCCAGGTCCCAGCCGCCGGAGGTATTGCCGCCGGAGCCGCCGCCGACCTTCTGCTGGGTGTACTTCCACTTCACCTTCGAAAATTTCAACCCCATGCTCTCGGTGAGGATGTCGCCTTCCGCCACCGCCGGGCTGACGTCGCCGATCAGCACATTTTCCAGCTCGATCTCGAAGTACTTGATGCGCTCCCCCTTGCCGTCGGCGCGCATGAACTCGAACTTCGCCTTCGGGATCGTCTTGCCCGACGAGCAGGTCTGCAGCAGGATCGGCGTGGCCAGGTCGGCCAGCTTGGAGATGCTGATCTCGCTGTGCTCGCAGCGCTCGGCGGTGTGGCCGCCGCCGGTCGACGCAGTCGCCGACTTTGGCTGCGACACCGACCAGGTCACCGATTTGCACTCGATCCAGTCCTTGTGCTTGTCGTCGGTCGATTCGCCCTTGATGCCATCGATCTGCAGGTAGACGTCAATTGCCATGGTTTGCTCCTAGTGGTTTGGGAAGGGGTTCTTAGTTCTTGGTCGATTGCGGCAGTTCCGCGACCAGGCGCAGCGACACCGACAGCTCGTCGAGCTGGAAGTGCGGACGCAGGAACGACACCGCGCGGTACACGCCGGGGCGGCCCGGCACTTCCATCACCTGCACGCTCGCTTCGCGCAGCGGAAACTGCGCCTTTTGCTCCTGGCTGGCGTTATCGTCAAGCAGCACGTATTGCGTCAGCCAGCGGTTCAGGAATTCCTCGACGCTGGAGGCGGCCGAGAAGCTGCCGATCTTATCGCGCATCATCGCCTTCATGTAGTGCGCGATGCGCGACACCGCGAAGATGTACTGCAGCTGCGACGACAGCACCGCGTTGGCGTTGGCCGCCTCGTTGGCGTACTTCCTGGCCTTCTGCGCCGACTGCGCGCCGAAGAACGCGGCGTACGAGGTGTTCTTGCAGTGCACCAGCGAGATGAAGCCGAGGTCGGACAGCTCCTTTTCGCGGCGGTCGGTGACGGCCAGCTCGGTCGGGCACTTCAGCGCCACTTCGCCTTCGTCGGTCTTGAAGGTGTGGGTCGGCAGGTCTTCCACCAGGCCGCCGCCCTCGACGCCGCGGATCGCCGCGCACCAGCCGAAGTCCTCGAAGGCGCGCGTCAGCTTGGTGGCGAAGGCGTAGGCGGCGTTACACCACAGGTACTTCTGGTGGTCGGTGCCGTCGACGTCCTCGACGAAGTTGAAGCCGTCCACGGTCATGCCGTCGGCCGGGTTGAAAGGCATGCGGCCGAGGAAGCGCGGCAGCGTGATGCCGACATAGCGCGAATCCTCGGACTCGCGGAACGCCTTCCACTTGGCGTATTCGGCGGTGTCGAACACCTTCGCCAGGTCGCGCGGCTTGCCAAGGTCGCCGTAGGTCTCGATGCCGAACAGCTCCGGCGAGGCGGAGGTGATGAACGGCGCGTGGCTGGCGGCGGCGACGTGCGACATCTGCTCGAGGAAGTAGATGTCCTCGGGCTGGCGGGTGATCTCGAAGTCGCCGATCAGGGTGCCGTACGGAGCGCCGCCGAAGGTGCCGAATTCTTCTTCGTAGACCTTCTTGAAGATCGCGCTCTGGTCGAATTCGAGCGCCGACTGGAAGTTCTTGACCAGTTCCTTCTTGGTCGCGTTCATCATGCGGATCTGCTGGTTGCTGCCGGAGGTGTTCTTGACCAGGTACTGCAGGCCGGTCCAGCTGCGTTCGAGCTTCTGGAATTCGGGCGCGTGCATCACCGCCGACAGCTGGGCCGAGATCATCCGGTCGAGCTCCGCGACGCGGGCGTCGAGCGTGGCCGACAGGTTGTCGGACATGACCACCGTGCCGTCCATGACCTGGCTGACCAGTTCCGAGATGATGTCGCGCGCGCGCTCATGTTCGCTGGTCGACTTGGCGACCCGGCTTTGCTCGACGATCTGGTCGAGCAGGCTGGTTTCCATTTCCATCGGCTGGTTGATTTTTTCGAGCATGGCGGCCATGTTATTTCTCCCCCGTTTTGACGGCCTTGCGCAGGCTGCCCAGCTTTTCGGTATTGGTCAGCACTTCCGACAGGATGTCTTCCAGCTTGTCGTTACCGGCCAGCTTGTTGCGCAGGTCGGCCAGCTTGGTGCGCGCTTCGAGCAGGCCGTTGAGCGGCGCCACCTGGCGCACCACCGATTCGGGCCGGAAGTCGTCCATCTCCTTGAACTGCAGCTGGACGCCGAATTCGCCGCCTTCCTCGCTCAGGTGGTTCTTGACGCGGAAGGTCGCCACCGGCGCCACGCCGCCGAGCACCTCGTTGAAATTGCTGCTGTCGACGTTGACGAAATTGCGGTCCTTGAGCGCCTTCTTGCCGACCGCCGGATCGCCGCCGAAGTCGCCGATCACTCCCACCACGAACGGCAGTTCCTTGTTTTCCAGGGCGTCGCCGATCTCGACGTCGTACGTCATCTGCACGCGCGGCGCGCGTACTTTTTGCAGGCGTTTCTGCACGCTTTCTTTCTTGGCCATGTGGACTCCAGGAGTTGCGGGAAGGGGCCGGCGAGCGCCGGCCCGGGGGATTAATTGAGGCCGCAGAACGGGCCGCTACACTTGATTGCTGGAACCGCGGCTGGCTGTCGGACCGTCGCAGTGCGGGGTTTGTCGTCTCTTTTGGTGGGCACTACCGGGCCGCCAAGCTTCGTGTGCAGCAGCGCGGCCAGTTCCTGCGCCTCGCTGCGCACCGAGCCGGAGAAGCCGTTCTTCTGCGTCAGGTCGTTGAGCGCCTTGCTCGACACGCGCAGGCCGCTGGCGGCGACCAGGCTGTAGGCGAGCATGTCGTCGGGGTCGCGCTCGATCGCCTCCAGGCCGCTGACGATCGCCTCGCCGTAGTTCTTGTCTTCGAAGCGCAGCTGGGCCATGCGCAGCCACGGCGACTTGTCGGTGGGGTGGATCACCGCGGCCGCTTTCAGGATGGTGTAGGCCTGGTCGGTACGGCCGGCCTTGACGGCGGCGTCGGCGTCGGCCATGGCGGCCGACATTGGCGCCGGCTTGGGCGCCGGCGCGGGGGCGGTGCTGGCGCAACCGGCCAGGAACGCGATTGTCAGAATACTAGGAAGCAGGCGTTTCTTGATCATTTGGCTCTCCGGTGCCGTTTGTCCAGACAACATTATTGGACAAGGAAATCGCCGGTTCTTGCGCTTGGTCAAGATTCCCTCCGGTATGTTTTTTCTCAGCAATTCATGCCAATAGTTGCGCTAGCTCACAAGAAAATGGGCCGGTTGACGCAAGCTACGCATTTCCCTCAACCATCATTTTGCGAGGCGAACATGAACTCATCACAGACGGCGACGGCATCATGACAGGGCATGTCGAACGGCGCGCCGCGCCGACCCTGCTGGCCAACCGCGGCGCCGGCGGCAACGATCCCCAGAGCCTGGTCGACCTGATGTACGAAGGCTTTTACGCCCTGTACCTGCTCAAGAGCGGCTGCGGGCCGCAGGACCAGGCCGGCTTTGCCGAACACATGACGCGCTTCCTGGCCGACGTCGACCGCCACGCCAAGCAGCTCGGCGTCAATGCCGACGACGTCCATTCGGCCAAATACGCGTTCTGCGCGGCGGTCGACGAAATCATCCTGCGTTCCCAGTACGACATCCGCGAAGCGTGGCAGACGCGCCCGCTGCAGCTGCGCCTGTTCGGCGACCAGCTGGCCGGCGAGCACTTCTTCCAGCGGCTCGAAGACCTGCGCGCGCGCGGCGCTCCCCACCTGCAGGCGCTGGAGGTCTTCCACATGTGTTTGCTGCTGGGGTTTCAGGGCCGCTACGCGCTCGACGGCGAGGACAAGCTGAACTTCATGTGCGCCACGCTCGGCAACGAGATCGCGCGCATGCGCGGAAAAAGCCGCGGTTTTGCGCCGCACGCCGAGCGGCCCGACCAGGTCGCCAACAAGCTGCGCAGCGACCTGTCGCTGTGGGTGCTGACGGCGGTGTTCGCGCTGGCGGGCCTGGGCGCCTACATCGGCTTTCGCGCCAGCCTGGGTCACGCCACCGGCACCGCGCTGGCCGGCTACAACGACATGGTCAAGCTGCCGCCGCGCGCGGCCAGCGTGACCATCACCCTGCCCTGACTTCAGCGGGGTCAGTGACTTCAGCGGGGTCTGACTTCAGCGGGGTCTGACTTCAGCGGGGTCTGACTTCAGCGGGGTCAGTGCCGACATTCGGACACGGGCTCATCCTTCGCGATGCATCTACGGCAGCGACCGTGTCCGAATGTCGGCACTGACCCCGGCGGGTTGACCCCGGCGGGTTTGAGGCCTACTGCACCACCTTGAACTCGATCCGGCGGTTGCGCGCGCGGCCGTCGGCGCTGCGGTTGTCGGCCACCGGCCGGTCCGGCCCTTCGCCCGATACCGCGATCGACTCAGGCTTGATGCCCTTGGCGGTGACGTAGGCTTTCACCGCTTCGGCACGCGCCTGGCTCAGCGACAGGTTGCTGGCGCGGGCGCCGGCGTTGTCGGTATGGCCGATCAGCTCGACCCTCTTGTCCTTCAGCTTGAGCAGCGCGACGCTCATCTGGTCGAGGATGGCGCGGCCGGAATCGGTCAGCGTCGCCTTGCCGGACTCGAACTCGATGATGCGGTTGGCCAGCGCCGCATCGAGCAGCGCCTGTTCCGACGCCGCCACCCGCAGCCCGTTGTTGACCGTGTAGCTCGGGTTCAGGCTGGCGGCCAGGTCGGCGGCGATCTGCTGGCGCTGCGCCTCGCTGGCGACGTCGCCGCGCAGGCTGACGGCGCTGCCGTCGACCTTCAGCTGGCCGTGGCTGACCAGCTTCAGGTTCGGGCCCACCAGCTTCGCGAGCGCATCGTTCCAGTTCGGCGGCGCCGCCACCGGGCCGACCGTCAGCTGATCGACCACGCGCTCGCCGCCGAACACCTGGCGCAGGCGCGCCAGCAGCGCGGCCTTGCTGGCGTCGTCGGCCAACATGCCGCTGACGACGATCGGCGGCAGTGGCGCTGCTGCGGGAACGGCGGGAGTTTGCGCGCAAGCGGCGCCGGCGGCCAGCCAGGCGGCCGCAAACAAGACGTTTTTCTTCACTGGGCGACTCCGATGAAAGTATCGAGGAACAGCTCGCGCGCCATTTTCAGAGGCAGCTGCGGCTGGTCGAGGTAGCTGGCCAGCGCGCGCACGTCGATATCGACGCCAACCTGCTCGTCGACCCAGCCGGTATCGGCGAAGCTGACCTGCTGGTGGCGCCCGACCAGCGGATCGATGATCGCGTGCAGGCAGGCGACGCAGGCGTCGCAGAAACCGACCACCAGCACCGGCCGCATTTCCAGCTCGGTGACGAACAGCACCAGGTCGAAGTCGGCCTGACGCAGGAACGGCGCGATCAGCTCCATCCAGAACGCCGCCACCGCGGCGCGCGCGCCGGGTGCATCCGGCAGCGGCAGCACCAGGCTCTTCTCGAGGTCGGCGGCGCCGCTGTGCATCACCGGCTGCAGCAGAAGGCCAAGCGCCAGCACCAGTTCGCGCACGTCGGCGCGTCCCAGCAGCGCGGCCAGCGATCCGACCGTGCCGGTGGCCAGGAACGCCGTCAGCGCGGCGCCGCAGTTGTCGTCGGGTGCCAGTACCGTGTCGGCGATTTCCTGCAGCGGCGACGCCGGATCGGCGGCGCCCACCACCTTCGGCGCGGTGGCGGCGAAGAAGGCGAACAGCGGATCGAGCGCCAGCGGGCATTGCGACACGAAGGCGGCGGGATCGGCGACGTCGAGCGTGCGCATCATCAGGAACGGGAAACGGCGCCCGGACTGGTCGCGGCTGGCGACGATGTGGCCGGCGATGGCGTGGCGCCGGCGCGGGCCGACGAAAGCGAAGTTCACCGGCGCCAGCGCGTCGTAATTGATCTTCCAGCGCGCGTCGTCGGGCAGCCGCGTCATGACTTCGGCCAGCCAGTCGTCCAGCACTCCCATCAACTCTGTGTCCGGCGCCAGCTTGATGAAGTCGCTGTGCGCCGGTACCTTGCCGAAGTAGCCGAAGCGCTCCTGCATCGCGCGACTCATTGCGCACCGCCGGCGGCGGCGATGGCGTTGCCGGCGGGCGCGGCGACCTCGCGGCCGACGATCGCCGGCGGCAGCCGCAGGCCGCGGAAGCCCTGGCTCGCCGGCGCACTGTGCGCGTCAGGATTGCTGACGATCTTCAGCTCGAGCGCGACGGTGACGGCGCCATTGTTCCAGCGCAGCTCGAACACGCCGCCCTCCTTCTTCTTGCGCACCGCCGCGTCGATCATCTTCTTCAGGCCCTGGTCGGACGATTCGCTGAACAGCTCCACCGTGCGGCCGTCCACCGTGACGGCGCTGATGCGCGCGCCATGCACGCCCTGCGGGCCGGGATGGACCATGTTCGTCCACGCCGGCGTGGTGTTACGGTAGCGCAGCTGCTGGCCCGCGATCTCCACCGTGAACTCGGCGATCCCGGGCGACTGCAGCGGCAGCAGCTGGAACAAGGTCTGCGGCGCCGTCGGCGCGGCCACGCCGTTGGCCGACAAGGGCGCGATCCAGCCGGGGAAGCTGGCCACCGCCTGCGGCGCCAGCGAAATGCCGATGTCGGCCCAGGTGCGCGCCGCCAGCACGTCGCCGCGCCGCACCACCAAAGGTCCCATCGACGTATTGACGAATTTGGCGATCGCGCCTTCCGGCCCGAACACCTGGCCGATCTCCGCCGCCGACGCTTCCGGCGCGCCCGCCGCGAACGGCGCCTTGGCCGCCAACGCCTTCTGGAACGGGTCGACCACCTGCGCGCGCCACGTCTTGTTCAGCTCCGCCTCGCTCGGCATCACGATCACCGCGAAGGTCTGGATCAGCGGGCGCACCAGGATCGGCCGCAGCGCAATCTTCTGGCTGTCGGTCATCCCGGTCAGCATCTGCTCGTCGACATACTTCAGGGCGTCCGACAGCTCCGAGCCATTGCCCTCGAGCGTCTGCTGCATGAACTGCTTGGCGCCCGGGCCGGGATCGCCCTGGTTCTTCAGCTGGTTGAGGCGTCCGCGCAGGCGCGACAGGTTGTCGAGGTAGCCGCCCATCAGCGATGCCTGCTTCTCGCGCAGCCCGACCAGCCGCGCCACACCGGCAAATTCGCGCCCGATCGGCCCCATCGCCGGCGCATCGCTGCGCGGACGGCCGGCGTCCGGCGGCAGGTCGGCGATGTTGCGCGCTTCGCTAGGCGCGCGCCGCAGGATCGACTCCTTGAACCAGGCGACCAGGCCCTTCTCGACCTTCGCCATGTTGGCGCTGGCCGCCGACGGGTTGTCCCACGACGTCTCCTGGTAAATCGCGCCCAGCAGCTTGGCCAGCGGCGACGTCTGCGGGTCGCCCAGCCGGTTCATCGCCTGGATGCTGCCCTCGAAAGTGCCCAGGTCCGCCACGGTGACGCCCTGCACGAATTTGAGCCACTCGCGCGTGTAGTCGGCTTTATACAGTTCGGTCAGCGACTTCTGGATCTGCTCCGGGCTGCCTTCGAGCGTCAAGTCGTCCTTCACCGCGGTCTTGAGCACCCAGTCGGTGCTTTGCAGTTCCTTGTTGGACGCTTCGCGGATGGCGCCGCTGACGAATTTCTCCCATGCGTCGCGGGTGAAGGCGCCCGCCACCGCGTAGCTGCCCACCATCAGCGCCTGGTCCTGCTCGCCGACGATGCGCGCCACCGTCACTGGCGAAAAGCGGGTGGCGGCACGCGCCCTGATGTCGGCATACACCCGCTCGCGCGCCGGCGTGCCGCGCACCACGCGGCGCAGGTTCTCGCGCGCGCCGTCGAGCAGGCCGAGCTTCGGCGTCAGCTGCGGCCACGCCGGATCGGCGATTTGCGTCAGGTGAAAGCTCATCAGCCGCTCGGCGCTGCGGATCATCTTCTCCTTCGGCATGGCGCCGCGGCTCGCCTCGAGCCAGCCGCGCCAGAAGCGCGTCAGCTGGTCGTTCAGGTGGCTCGGCTCGGCGCGGCTCTTGTCGGCCAACATCAGGTAAGTCTTGAGCGCGTTGTAGGCGTCGGTGACATTGGTCGGCGAGGCGTCCTGGTAGGGCTGGCCGGGCTTGGCCGCGGCCGGCGCCGGCGCCGACGGGTCGAGCTGGGCGGCGTTGGCGTTCATCTCGGTGAGCAGCGATTCGAGCGCCGCGCCAACCGGCTGCAGCATGATCTCGCGCACGCCGCCGAAATATTCGTCGCGCAGCTTGCGCTCGAGCGCTTCGCCCTGGTACAGACCGAACCCCAGCATCCACGGCTTGTCGCCGCGGTACTTTTCCAGCTGCTCGATGCGGTCCTGCAGGATCTCCAGCGCTTCCAGGCGCGATTGCAGGTCGGCGCGCTTTTCCTGCAGCCGCACCACTTTGTCGAGGTCGGCCTGCACGTTCGCCACCAGCTGGCGGTTGCCCATGTACGACCAGCTCCACAGCCCGAGCGAGCAGCCGAGCATGATGGTGGCGGCGAAGAATGCGCCATACTTCAGGCGCGCGCTGGTCGGACTGGTGTAGCGCGCCACCAGCTCCTTGTCGGCGAAGATCACCTTGCGGAACAGGTCGAGCAGGAAGTAGCCGCTCTGCTCCTCCGCCTCGCCGGCCTTCTGCTCGCGCAGTTCGAGGTCGAAGCGGCTCGCCACGCGCTTGGACGACTGGTTTTCCACCGTGCCTTCCTGCAGCGCGCTGGTGAAGTAGAAGCCGCGGAACACCGGCTTGAACTGATAGGTGTTCTCTTCGAACAGCGTCGCCAGAAAGGCACGCAGCGGCGTCTTGATGGACGCGAATTCGAGCGGAAACGTGAACACGCCCGGCCGCATGCGCGCGCTGCGGTTGCCGGCCATGCTGGCCAGGCTCATTTCCTTGAGGCCGTCGTGCAGCTCGTCGAAATGCTGGTCGAAGAAGGCCAGCACGTCCGGGCTGGTGCTGCGCCGGTTGAAGCGCATCGTCGCGCCCCACACGCGGTCGCGCTCCGTGCGCTCGGTATCGTGGAAGAAGTCGGCGAAGCCGGCGATCAGGTCGGCCTTGGTAAACACCACGTACACCGGCGCGAACACGCCCAGCTTCTCGGTCAGCTCCTGCACCCGCGTGCGCAGGCTCTTGGCCAGGTCGATCGACTTCTTCGGGTTGGCGCCCATCAGTTCGGCGACACTGACGCAGATCAGGATGCCGTTGATCGGCGCCCGCCGGCGGTATTTGCGCAGCAGTCCCAGGAAGCTGAACCACTCGGCGCGGTCGGCGTCGACCGTCGAATAACGGCCGGCAGTGTCCAACAGGATGCCGTCGGTGGTGAAGAACCAGTCGCAGTTGCGGGTGCCGGCCACGCCCTGCACCGCCTTGCTGCCGGCGATCGGAAACTGCAGGCCGGAATGGCCGACGGCGCTGCTCTTGCCGGCCGCCGGATTGCCGATGATCATGTACCACGGCAGCTCGTACAGCGCCGCCGCGCCACTGTTGAGGCCCAGTTTCGAGGTCTTGATGGTGGTGATCGCCTGCAGCATGCTCTTGCGCAGCACCGCCACTTCGCTGCCGCTGGCCTGGGTCGTGACGTCGGCCTCGGCGCCGGCCGGCGCCACCGTGTCGCCCAGCAGCGTCGCCGAGCGCTTGCGGTAGTGGTAGCGCACGCCCCAGTAGAGGCCCCAGCCGGCCAGCAGCGCCAGCGCCGCGACGCCAGCCCAGATCGCCGCCACCTGCAAGGTGTCCGCGCCGAGTAACAAGAATGCCGCGAGTGCGGCCAGTCCGATCACGCCGAGTACGCGGCTATCGGTTAGGAACTGCCAAAGTCGGGCCATGGTCGGGAGCGTCCGTGAGGGTTGGAAACGAAGTCCGGCAGGCAATGTTGGCACCATTGCCCCCGCAGAAATTTGCGCCAGAACAAACCTTGGGCCAAGCTCGGCTTATTTGCGCATCACCCCGCGCACCCGCAATTCGGTGTGGCCGAAGTCCATCATGGTCCAGCGCCCGCCCCAGGTCAGGCCCAGCGATTCAGCGATCTCGCCGTACAGCCTGTAGCCGCGCATCGCCCATGGATCCTTCTCGGAAATGACCAGCTTGCCGTCGCGCCAGAACGCGCAGTCGGCGGCCAGGCCGTACTGGTGCCAGCTCTGAAAGGCGCCGGCGTTGGTGACGTTGCTGCCCATGCTGGCCAGCAGGTTCTGCCGCGCCGGGCTGCGATAGCCCTCCAGCAAGGCCATCTCGTAGCCATGCTTTTCCTTCATGATCTTGAAGGCCATCAGCAGGCGCTGGCTGAAGTCGGGATTCAGCAAGGTCCAGTTGCGGCTGGCGCTGACCAGCATCGGGCGCACCATCTCCACTTCCAGCGTGGTGAACACGACCGGCGGCAGCGCCACCGGCGGCGCCAGCTGTTCGCCCTCGAGCAGCGCGGCGATCTGTTCGTCGGGCGCGGTGGTGCGCGCCTCGTACCCGGGCAGCATGCCGGGCTTGCTCAACATCAGCGCCAGCAGCGTCGGCACGACAATGAGCGCGGCGCCGGCGCCGAACAGCATCGCATGCTTGCGCATGAATTTCAGCCGCCAGGCAAGCCAGCGCCGGCCATCGCGCAGCGGCATCGCCGGCGGTCCCAGGCGCGGCTGCTGCCGGCGCGCCGCATGCTGGTCCCGGCGCCGCCCCATTCCGCTCATGACCTGGCCGAAGAAATCCCGCCCTGATGGAAATAACACAAGCCAGATACCGCTGCACGCCAAACAAAAGTACACAAGTGCGATAAAGATCAGCATGGTATTCCCTAGATTGTTTCTAATCAGAAGTCGGAAGTCTTTATCTTAGGAGTAATATCGTGCGCCCTCCCGACGAAAATCAACACGGCTCCACGCGACCAAATTTCATGTCGGCCACGCGCCGCGCGTACGCCGGCGACGACAACATCCTCGCCCGGCTCGAGCGTGATGCCAAGCGTGGCAAGGCCGGCAAATCCGGCCAATGGAAACACGCGACGCTGGCGTGGTGCCTGCTTGCCAGCGTGCTCGTGATCGGGCTGATCGGCACCCTCGCCACGCTCGCGCGCGACAACATGACGGTGCCCAAACCAGGCGTCGAAGCCAAGCCCGACCAGTTCGCCAGCAGCGTACGCGGCGGCTTCGCGCCGCTGCCGGTGCCCTCGCCGAACCGCAGGCTCGGCGCCAGCGTCTTCGACGTCCCGCCGCCGTCGGCCCTGCTGCCGCCGATGGTGATGCTGAAATCCGCACCGGCCGCCGGGAAGAGTTCGGCAAAGGCCGCCGACACCCCTGCGGCGCCACGCAGCGCCGCAGCCCGGCCGGCGAAAAAAGAACCCGAGCGCGTCGCGGCCGCCCCCAGACCGGCGCCGGTGCGCGCGGCCGCGCGGGCGGCCCCGCCGCCGCCGCGCGTTGCCGCGGCCCCGGTTCGCCAGAAGAAACCGGCGCCGGCGGCGGCCGCCGCGGCAGTCGAAGCGAGCGCCGTCGACAGCGACGTTGCATTATTGTCAGCAATCATCATGCATGCCAGCCGCCATTCCGCCGAGCGCGAGAAGATGGAAGCCGCGCGTTGCGGCGCCGGCAAGAAATGCCCGCCGGGTGACGCCTTCCCGTCGCTGAAAGCCACAGACTAGGCCCCGCCAGCCGGATTTTGCTGGGGTCGGCCAGCTTCCTCGGTTATACTGTATATAAGCACAGTACAGCACCAGGAAGTCCGGCCGGCCCATGATCAGAGTCCTAGAAAACCAGTTCTACTACCTGGACAACTTCCAGCGGGTGTTGGACTGGATCGGCGAGCGTTACAGCGACCTGCTGGCCGACGATGAGAAAGCGTTCCTCTGCCTGTTTCCATCGTTGCCGCAGCCGTCGCGCGCCTTGTTCGTGCGCATGGTAATGCGCAAGGGCACGCTGTTTCGCGCCAGTAAGCTCAACTATGCCGAGATCGGTTGCGCCATCGAAGCGGCGCGCCACCTGCCGGGCCACTGGATCGAGCCCGACCCCGTGCTGACGCTCGAGTCGCTGTTCGACATCCTCTCCAAGCCCGAAATCGGCAGCATCTTCCAGTTGTCGCTGCACGAAAAAGGCGCCCGCAAGGCCGACCAGCTGGCCGCGCTGCGTGCCGGCTTCGGCGCCGCCAGGCGATTTTCCAGCTGGCACCGCGACTGCACCGACCAGGTCTTCCACATCCTCGTCAAGCCCTTGTGCGACCGCCTGCGCCTCATCTTCTTCGGCAACTTCCGCCAGGACTGGACCGAGTTCGTGCTGTCCGACCTCGGCGTCTACCGCTACGAGCAGGTCGAGTTCTCGCCCGCCTCGCGCGGTTTCCGCAGCCGCCGCGACATCGAGCATTACCTCGAACTGCACCACTGCAAGGAACGCTTCCGCGCCAGCACCGCGCCCGAGGACGTTCTGCGCGACCTGCCGTCCGGCGAGTTCGAGAACGACTGGCTCAACAGCCGGCGCGAACGGCTGCTGTTCCAGGTCGCCCAACACTACGAAAAACTGAAGGACTGGAGCCACGCGTACAGCCTGTATGCGCGCTGCAGCTTTCCCGGCGCCCGCGGGCGCGCCATCCGCGTACTCGAAAAAAACAAGCAATATGCGCTGGCCTACCAGATGCTGGTTGCCGCCCAGCGCGCGCCGGAAAGCGAAGCCGAGCGCCAGCTGCTGCTGCGCATTTCGCCGCGCCTGACGCGCCAGCTGGGCCGCCCCACCACGCGCGCGCCGCGCAGCCCGGTGGTGTCGACGCTCGAACTGCGCCTGCCGATGCCCGCCCAGCAGTGGTGGGTCGAAGGCGTCGTGCGCGACCACCTGGCGCGCGCGGACGCCCCCGTGTTCTACGTCGAGAACGCGCTGATCAACGCCCTGTTCGGCCTGTTGTGCTGGCGCGCCGTCTTCAGCGCCATCCCCGGCGCCTTCTTCCATCCGTTCCACCGCGGCCCGGCCGACCTGTACAGCCCCGACTTTCACCAGCGCCGCGCCGCCGAATTCGCCGCCTGCCTGGCCGAACTCGACGGCGACGGCTGGCGCGACACGATTCGCGCCAACTACGCCGCCAAGCGCGGCATCCAGTCACCGTTCGTCGCCTGGGACGCCATCGATGCCGACCTGCTCGAACTGGCGCTGGCCTGCATCCCCGCCGCCCACCTGAAGAAAATGTTCGAGCGCATCCTGCTCGACGTTCACGCTAACCGCACCGGCTTCCCTGACCTCATTCAATTCTGGCCCGCCGAACGGCGCTACAACATGATCGAGGTGAAGGGTCCCGGCGACCGCCTGCAGGACAACCAGGTGCGCTGGATCGACTACTGCGCCACCCACAAGATGCCGATCTCGGTGTGTTACCTGCAGTGGCTGGAGCCGGCCGCGTGACGCCTCTTGCCAGCTATGTCGTCGCCGTGCGCGCGCTGTGCGAATTCACCGCCAAGGCCGGTGACCTGGACCTGCGCTTCACGCCCTCGCCTACCGCCCAGGAAGGCATCGCCGGCCATGCCGTGGTCACCGGCCGGCGCGGCGCGTCCTACCAGGCCGAGGTGAGCCTGTCCGGCGAACACGGTCCGCTGCTGGTGCGCGGCCGCGCCGACGGCTACGACCCGGAGCAGAACCTGCTCGAAGAAATCAAGACCTACCGCGGACGCCTCGACAGCATGCCGGAACGCCATCGCCACCTGCACTGGGCGCAGCTGCGCGTGTACGGCCACCTGCTGTGCCAGAAGCTCGGGCTCGAGCAGGTGAACCTCGCGCTGGTCTACTTCGACATCGCGCGCCAGACCGAGACGGTGCTGCGCGAAACCGCCGGCGCCTCGGAGCTCGCCGCGCAGTTCGCCGTACAGTGCGAGCGCTTCGTCGCCTGGGCCGGCCGCGAGCTGGCGCACCGCGAAGCGCGCGACGAGGCGCTCGGCGAGCTGCAGTTCCCGCATCCGCAGTTCCGCCCCGGCCAGCGCCACCTGGCCGAGACCATCTTCCGCGCCAACAGCAGCGGGCGCTGCGTGCTGGCACAGGCGCCGACCGGCATCGGCAAGACCGTCGGCACCCTGTTCCCGGTGCTGAAGGCGGCACCCGCGCAGAAGCTCGACAAGGTTTTCTTCCTCGCCGCGAAAACGCCCGGCCGCCAGCTGGCGCTCGATGCGCTGGCGACGATCCGCTCCAGCGCGATTCCGCTGCGCGTTCTCGAGCTGGCCGCGCGCGACAAGGCCTGCGAGCATCCCGACAAGGCCTGCCACGGCGACTCCTGCCCGCTGGCCAAGGGCTTCTACGACCGCCTGCCGGCCGCCCGCAGTGCCGCCGCCGACCTGCCGGTGCTCGACCGCGACACGCTGCGCGCAACCGCGCTGGCGCACGACGTCTGCCCGTATTACCTCGGCAGCGAGATGGCCAAGTGGGCCGACGTCATCGTCGGCGACTACAACTACTACTTCGATGGCGGCGCGATGCTGTACGCGCTGACGGTGGCCAACCAGTGGCGCGTCAGCGTGCTGGTCGACGAGGCGCACAACCTGGTCGCGCGCAGCCGCTCGATGTATTCGGCAGAGCTGTCGCGCGGCGCCCTGCGCGGCGCGCGCGCCGTGGCGCCGCCGACGCTGAGAAAGGCGCTCGACCGCGTCTCGCGCAACTGGACCGAACTCGATAAGGAGTCCGCCGCGCCCTACCAGGTGATGCCGTCGCTGCCCGACAAGCTGCTCACCAACCTGCAGGGCGCCGCCAGCGAGATCACCGAGTTCCTGGCCGAGAACCCATCGCCGCTCGATCCTGCCCTGCAGCGCTTCTATTTCGACGCCATGCACTTCGCGCGCCTGTCCGAAACCTTCGGCGCGCACTCGCTGTTCGACGTCTCGCGCGATGCCGCGCACGGCTCCACGCTCTGCATCCGCAATATCGTGCCGGCGCCTTTCCTCAAGCCGCGCTTCGCGGCGGCCCATTCGAGCGCGCTGTTTTCGGCCACGCTCAGCCCCTGGCACTACTACAGCGACGCCCTCGGCATGCCGGCGGACACGGCGTGGATCGACGTCGAGTCGCCGTTTTCGAAGGACCAGCTGCAGGTGCACGTGGTGAACCGGATCTCCACCCGCTTCCAGCACCGGGCGCGCTCGGTGGCGCCGATCGCCGAACTGGTGGCGCGCCAGTACGACGAGGCGCCCGGCAACTACCTGGCGTTTTTCAGCAGCTTCGATTATCTCGAGCAGGTCGCGCGCGCGTTTGGCGAACAGCATCCGCAGATCCCGATGTGGCAGCAGTCGCGCAAGATGGACGAGGCCGAGCGTGCCGCATTCCTCGCCCGCTTTGCCGTCGATGGCCGCGGCATCGGCTTCGCGGTGCTGGGCGGCTCGTTCGGCGAAGGGATCGACCTGCCCGGCGCGCGCCTGATCGGCGCCTTCATCGCCACGCTCGGGCTGCCGCAAATGAACCCGGTCAACGAGCAGGTGCGACAGCGGATGGAGACGACCTTTGGCGCCGGCTACGACTACACCTACCTCTACCCCGGTATCCAGAAGGTCGTGCAGGCTGCCGGCCGCGTGATCCGCACCACGGACGACAAGGGCGTCGTCTACCTGATCGACGACCGCTTCGCGCAGGCCGACGTGCAGGCGCTGCTGCCGCGATGGTGGGGCCTGGCGGCCTAGCCCTCAGCCCAGCACTTCGCGCAATTTTTGGTACCCGCTGCGGCTGATCGGAAGGCGCCGCCCATCCTGCAGCACCACCGCGTGGCTGTCCTTCCCCGCCGGCTCGATCCGGCTCATGCGCTCCAGGTTGACGATGTACGAGCGATGGATCCGCACGAAACGCCCGCCGTCGAGCTGCGCCTCCAGCTCCGCCAGCCGCTGGTTCTTCAGCCACGCCTTGCCGCCGGCGCTGATCTGCACGTAGTCGTCCTGCGCCTCGATGAAATCGATGTCGGCGGCGGCGATCACATGCACTCTGGCGCCGTCGCGGATCAGCACCCGCTCGAGCGGCCCGTTGCGCTTCGCCGCCTCCTGCAGCACGCCTTCGAGCGCCGGCGCCGCCGCTGGTCCGCGCGCGTGCGCCAGCGCGACGTCGAAACGCTGCTGGCTGAATGGCTTGAGCAGGTAATCGACCGCATGCACCTCGAACGCCTTGATCGCATACTGTTCGTACGCGGTGACGAAAATATAGCGGGTCGCCGCGCCGGCCAGCTCCAGCACTTCGAATCCGTTCAGCTTCGGCATCTGGATATCGAGGAACACCAGGTCCGGCGCCAGCTCGGCGATCGCCTTGACCGCTTCGAAGCCATTGGCGCACTCGCCGACAATTTCGACGTCGGCGTGCGCGCCCAGGTATTCGCGCAGCACATCGCGCGCCAGTTGTTCGTCGTCGACGATCATCACCCGCATCTCATGCTCCCCCGGTTTCAACGGGCAGCGTCAGCTCCACCCTGAACAGATTGCCGCGCCGCGACCAATGGACCGCGGCTTCCTCGCCATATGCCGCCGCCAGCCGCTGGCGCACGTTGGCCAGGCCAATGCCGTGGCGCGTCGCCGCCGGCAGGTCGGCGTCGATGTCGTTTTCCACGGCCAGACGCAGCAGCGTACCCGCGCGCGCGGCGATGATCCTCACCACGCCGCCTTCGGTCAGGTTGCCGATGCCATGCTTGACCGCGTTCTCGACCAGCGGCTGCAGAATCATCGGCGGCAGCAGGCAGGCCAGCGCTTGCGCCGACACCTCTTGCGCTACCTGCAGCCGTGCGCCGAAGCGCACCTGCTCGATCGCCAGGAAGTCCAGCGCCATCGTCACCTCCGCCGCCAGCGTGACCTTGCGGTGCGCCTCCAGTCCCAAGCTGTGGCGGAAGAAGTCGGCCAGCTTGAGCGTCATCGCGCGCGCGCCGGCCGGATTGCTCGACGTCAGGGCGCTGATCGAATTGAGGCTGTTGAAGAGAAAATGCGGATCAATCTGCGTGCGCAGCATGCGCAGCTCGGCGTCCTGCGCCGCCACCTGAGCTTCGAGTTCGCGCCGCTCGGACCGGCGCGCTCTGGCCAATTCGATCGCCAGGTAATTCCCGAGTGCCGACAGACCATACAACACGACGCCGAGCGCGAACATCAGCGCCTTCATGGTCGGGCCAAGTTCGACCCCGGCCCATTCCTGGCCGGTCGATTGCAGCAGCGCGTTCCAGGCATTGCCAAGGCCGGTCCAGCCGGCCGACGCCATCAGCGCGCTGACGCAGAACACCGCCAAGATCGACATCCCGCTCTGCTGCGCCAGCGGCCAGGCGCGGCACATGTAGTAGGCCGAGAAGCTGCACCCGGCCGCATACAGCAGCAGCAGCGGCACCACGAACAGCAGGCTGTTGACCCAGCCGGCGCCGGCCATGCTGGCCACCAGCGCTGACAGCATCAGCGCCATCAGCAGCCAGCCGAACAAGTACAGTGCCGCGCCGCGCCCGCTGAAGAACGGTCCCTGCATCAGTTGCGCACTTCGACGCCGCCCATGATGGCGTGGCCGCGGATGATCAGGCGCTTGCTGCTGTCCGGCGGCGGCGCGGTCTTCTCGGTGAAGCCGCCCATGATCGGGGTGCCGTGCAGGATGACGGTCCAGTCGGGCGGACACTTGATGGTGATCCCGCCCCACATCACGAACACGTTGATCACCGCCTCGGTCTGGATCTGCGCGCCGCGCATGTCGAGGGCGCAGCCGCCCATGATCGCCGTCACTTCACCGCCGCGGAAATCCTGGCTGTGGATGCGCCGCTCGAAGCCGCCGAGGATCGCGGTGGCGTTGATGGTGTCGTCGAGCTGCAGCGCCTCGCCCTTGTCCATCGCCCCGACCAGGCGCCGCCCGCTGACGGCGCGGTACAGCACCGAGGCGCCGAGCGCGATCAGGATCAGTGGCCACATCGCGCGCCACGAGAAGTAGATCACGCCCAGCCGGTGCAGCACCATCATCACGCCAACGAGGATCAGGCCGCAGCCAAGGATGTAGCCGTCCGAACTGTTGGTGTCGAACAGCTTGAAGACGCCGACCAGGATGAACACCATCGGCCAGAACTGCAGCGAACGGTGGAAGTCCCAGATGTTCAGGTTATCGGCCAGGAACACCAGCCCCATGCCGATCACCAGGATGCCGAGGATCACCTGGCGCGACATGCTCTTGCTGCGGATTTCATTGTTCATGGCTGGACTCCTTGGTCGGTGCATTGATGGCAAAACGCTCGCGGATGAATGGCCTCAGGACCAGCGTGACGCCCCACGCGATGATCAGGTACGGCCAGCTGTTACGAAACGTCATGCCGAACATGTGTTCGAAGTTGGCGAACAGCCAGATCCCGATGAAAACTGTCCACAGCCCGCTGGTGAAATCCTTGGCGGTCGGGTAGCCGATCATCTTGTTAACGCCGATCACGATCAGAATCAGCGGCCAATAATGCCATAAGTCATAGATGTTGAAGAGATCGAGCTGGTCGAGCAGCAGCGCGGCGCCGACGCCGATCAGCAGCAGCCCCCACATCAGCTGCTTGCGCCAGTAGTAAGAATTATTGTCGTTCACGGTTGCCTCCTGGTTGGAACAGCGCCACGATAGCGCGCCGCAAACGGCGGCGACAGCGGTTTTCGGTGAATGGCGGCTGGCGACCGGCGAACGGCGGCCGATTCGGCGATCGCCCGGAGCACAGGCGCAAAAAAGCCCACGCCGTTGCCGGGGTGGGCTGTTGGAAAGAGACGAACGGTTAGGCCGGCGGCAAGGACATTTCCATAGGCTGGTTGCGCACCTGGTTGTGATACTTGGCCTTCGCGATGGCTTGCTTGATCATCTCGCGTGCCTTGTTGGTACGCTTGATGTCTTTCTTTTCCTGCTTGCCGCGATGTTGGGCTTCGTCTTTATTTCCAATACGCTTAGTCATGGGTCTTTCTCCTGTTATCAATGTTTGATTCGTGATGATTTGCACATCATGCTATTGGCTTGCCTTTCCGCACATAGGACAAAACGACGTGACCTTGTAGGAATGGAGGAAGTCAATTGCGTGTGGTAGCGACCTTGAAATCGCTCATCAACATGCCCCATCCCAGTTGACGGCGGATTTCTTCCGGCGTTGGCGGCGGTTTCGAATCGCGCGCGCGGCGCTCGAGGTATTCGCGCACAACGTGCTTCGGTGGATGGGTAATGGTCGACATGGAAACCTCCTGCGATTGGGCCGCCGCGAACGATGCGGCGGCGCGTGAATGCTGGTGCCGATCCTTGAGGCGACCGGCTCACCTGCTGAGGTATTCGTCTCCTTTCGTCTTGTCGAAAGGTGCGTCACTCACACAGCTTCATCTTAAGTGCGCGCGATTGACGCAACCGTACGCTGGCGCACGCTCGCAACATTTTCGCTAGCCGGTCTTCGCGCGGACGGAAAAAAGGCAGCCGAGGCTCCGTTCCGTACCAAGCTCCTAAAGCTGGTGTCAGGTCTGACATTCGGACATTTCGAAACAAAATGTCCGAATGTCAGACCTGACACCAGCTTTTTTCGCGCAAAAAAAGGGAGCCGCAGCTCCCTTTTTTACGCTGACTTTCTACCCGGTCAGAACTTGTATTTCAGGTTCAGGTAGAACTGGCGGCCGCTGACGTCGAGCTTCTGCGGCTCTTCCTCGCTGTAGCGATACTGCGCGCGGCGGGTATTCAACAGGTTGGTCGCGTCGAATGCCAGCACCAGGTTCTTGGCGAGGTTGTAGTTCAGCGAGAACGCCAGCGTCGACACGCCCGCGGCGATGGTCGGCGCGGTCGGCATCGCCACGCCGTTGATCACCGACAGGCCCTGGCTGTTGGCGGTCGGCGCCGGCGCGGTGCTGCTGTTGACGTATTCGCCGCGATAGTTGTACACCAGGCGCGCGCTCATGTTGTCATTCTCGATGTAGCCGCCGACGTTGGCAGCCCACTCGGATGCGCCGACCATCGGACGGCCGTCGTCGACTTTCGTCTTGGCGCGGCTGACGTTGGTCTGGACACCGAAACCGCCCCACACCGGCTGCTCGTAGGCCAGTTCGATGCCGCTGATCTTGGCGCCTTGCTGGCTGGAGGTGTTGACGAAGAACGGCTTGACGACCTGGTCGCGCGGATCGACCAGGTCGACCGTGATCTGCGACGCCGTGCCGGTCTTGACGTAGCCATCGATCTTCGAATGGAACACGTTGACCGATACCAGCGAACGCGGCTTGAAGTACCACGACCATGCCATGTCGATGTTATCGGACAGCAGCGGACGCAGGTTCGGGTTCGGACCGGTGACGGTGCAACCGCCGGCGTTGCAGGTCGGCGAGCCGTAGCCGGCGCCAAGCACGTTGTAGTTCTGGCGGCCGATGGTGCGGCTGGCGCCGAAACGCACGATCATGTCCTTGTCCATCTCGTAGCGAACGTTCAGGCTCGGCAACACGTTGGTGAAGGTGCGGCTGGTCGGCGTCTTGTAGTACAGCACGCCGCTGTTCGGATTGAACGCCACATTGTCCAGGTAGGACGCGCCGTCGCCGGCGGTGGTGATCGCGGTCGGATAGGCCGCGCACGGCACCGCGGGCTGGCCCGGTTCGGTGCGCTTGCAGGTGTTGGCCGGGATCGGCGTCACGATGTTGGCGTCGACTTCGGTGCGCACGAAACGCAGGCCGAGGTTGCCCGACCACTTGTCCGCGTCGAGGTTGGCCATCACGTACGCGGCGCTCTGGCGCTCGCGCATGTCGATCTCGCTGGCGACGCGGCGCTCGAACTCGGGCGTGGTGGACTTGGTGATGGCGGCGATGTAAGCCTTCAGCGTTTCCGGGTTGTAGGTGAAGCCGGTGTTGTCCCAGTTGGCGTCGCCGAGGCCGTCGCCGAAATTGTCCGGATACGGCATCACGCCGGTGGTCGGCGCCGCCGGCAGGCCGCCGCGCAGCGCCGGATTGTAGCGCCCGCTCGTGCGCTTGTGGTCCGAGTAGCGCACGCCCGATTCGATCGACTGCAGGAAACCTTTGTCGAGCTTGTACTCGGCGTCGAACTGCAGGCTGTGCTCGCGGTCGACGGTCTTGATGCCGGAGGCGGCGAAGCCGACCAGCTTGTAGCCGCTGCCATCGGGGTTCAGGCCCGGGGTGTTCGGACCAGTGCCGAAGTACGCCGAATCGGGCGGGTTGTCGATGCCGTTCAGGCTGTACGAGATGCCGGTGCCGTAGCGGGCAAACGTCAGGCCCTGGTCGAGCTTGGTCTTGCCTTCGCCGCGGGTGACGCTGGCCAGCCCCTTGACGGTCAGTTCGCTGTTGACGCGGTACTTGGCGTCGAGGTCGAGGAACGAGCTGGTGGCGTTGGCGCCGTCGCGGTAGAAGCCTTCCGAGTTGCCGACGTATTGAGGGGTGGTGCCGGCCGGGAACACGATGTCGGCGCTTTTCAGCACTTTCAGCGGGAAGCCGTAGACCGAGGTCTCGTTGACGATCACCGGGTTCCTGATCTGCGCGAACACCTGCTGGCCGTTCGACGAGGTCGGGATCGCGGTGGCGGTGACGCCGCCGACCGGATCGTTCTTCCCGAGCAGCATGCTGTACATCGCGCCGGAAGTCAGGCGGCCGTGGTTGTTGGCGTCCATCGACGAATAGAAACCGGTGGCGGCGATGTCGAGGTCCTTGTTCGGCTTGAACTGGACCGACATCATGCCGCCTTTGCGGGCGCGCTCGCCTTCGACGAATTCGGACGACATCGAGCCGGGCATGCGCACGCCGTTCAGGTCGGCCGCCTTCAGGCCGGTGCCGGCCAGCGATTCGTCGGTGATGCCTTTCATGGTGGCGGTGTTGATCACGTCCCAGCCGCTGCTGGCGCCGTAGGCGAAGCGCGAGGTCGAATCGCGCCGGCTGTAGCGCTTTTCCTTGAAGCCCTGGACGATGACGCCCATGGTGCCGGCCTCGTTCTGCCAGGTCGCGTTGGCGTTCAGGTCGGGGGTGATCTTGTCGGGCAGCTGGGCGTACGCCGCGCCGATCGCGATCGAGCCGCTGAATTTTTCTTTTTGCGACAGCGGCTTGCGGGTGGTCACGTTGATGGTGCCGGCCAGGCCGCCGTCGGCGATGTTCGCCTGCGACGTCTTGTAGACGATGGCCTGGTTCAGCACCGACGACGGCATCAGCGACAGGCTGGTGCTGCGGCTGCTCGAACCCTGGTCGGCGACGTACCAGTCGCCGCCGCTGACGGTGTGGCCGTTGAACAGGATCAGCGACATGTCCGGGTTGGTGCCGCGCATCGACACTTTTTCAGCTTCGTCGTAGTCGGTACGCACGGCCACGCCGGCGAGGCGCTGCAGCGAATCGGCAAGGTTCTTGTCGGGCATCTTGCCGACGTCTTCGGCGGTGATCACCTCGACGTTGGCGCTGGAATTTTTCTTGACGTTGAGCGACTTGGCCAGCGACGCACGGATACCGGTCACTTCCACGGTCTGCATCTGGGTGGTGTCCTGGGCCAGGGCGGGCATCGCGGCCAGGCTCCACAGCGCCATCGATACGGCGGCGGCTAGCGGCTTCTGTTGAAAGATCATCGGGTCTCCTGATTTGATTTGTTGGGATACATCGGAGATAGTATTGACGATCGTCATTTGCATGAATAATGACGTTTGGTATTGCTGCCATAACTTCATGGAATATTTGCAACTTAACTACCCATGTTTGACTAGCCCGCGCGATTGAAATTTCCCTTTGCAAAGCGTTGCCGAACAGGTAGCGTGGAGCTTTCCTCCCTACAACAAACCTTCATGCGACTCGTTCCCCTGCTGTTCCTCGCCGCTCTCGGCGGCTGCGCCACCGCGCCTGCGCCCGCACCAGTGCGCGCTCCCATGCCAGCCCCGGTTGCAACCGTTGTTGCGGCCCCTGCGCCAGCCGTTGCGGCGGCGCCCGCGGCGGCGCCGCAAGCCACCGACAGCCTGCTGAGAAAGCCGATCTACAAGATGACGCCGTTCGAGGCAGGACGCTACATCCAGTACATGCACCAGGCCGAACCGGACCTGCGCAAACGCATCGCGGCGATCGGCCGGCAGAACATCGGCCAGCCGTACAAATTGAACTTGCTGGGCGAATTTCCGTATCAATTACACGACAGTTTGCCGATGTTCAGCCTCAGCGAGAGCGATTGCGTCGTGTTCGCCGAGCATACCTACGCGATGGCGCTGAGCCAGTCATGGGAAGAATTCTTCTGGATGCTGCAGCGCATCCGCTACAAGGACGGCGTCGTCGGCGTCGCCTCGCGCAACCACTACACCGAAGTGGACTGGAACATCAACAACAATTGGCTGCTGACCGACATCAGCGCGCAGCTGGCCGGCCCGGCGGGCCCGTCGTACGCGCTGACGGTCGACCGCGCGCGCTTCCTGAAGACGCGCCATCAGACCGACAGCCGGCTGCCGGTGCAGACCAGCCGCGAATATTTCGTGGCGGCCGACCAGGTCAACGCCGCCGCGGCGCAACTGCGCGACGGCGACCTCGTCAACGTGATCTCGACCCGCAAAGGCGAGTTCTGGGCGTCCCACGTGGGACTGGTGGTGATCGGCGCCGACGGCCGGCGCAACTTCCTCAACTCGGCCGAGCCGCAGGTGCGCGAAGAAACCTTCGACGCCTTCGTCGCCCGCACCCGCGCGCGCGAACAGCGCAACGCCGCCGCCGGCCGCACCGGCCAGCAACTGGCCGGCTTCAAGTTCCTGCGCCTGAACGACAACATCGTGGTGCCGCCGGCCTTGCCGCAGCCGCGCCCCGGCGCGCTCTAAGCCCGCGCTAAGCCCTACTCCCGGCGCCACACGAGGCGCGCGCGGCGGGTCCATTCGAGCCGCTCGGCCAGCCCGTTGTCGCCGCCGTTGATGCGCCGCGTCAGCGCGCGCACATCGTCCTCGTCGGCCAGCGCGTTGCAGCCCTTCGCCGCCCACGCCGCCGCCGCCACCGCCCGGCACCAGCCGGCTTCGGCGACGGCATCCGGCTCGAGCACGAAGTCGGGACAGCCGGCGCCGCCCTGGCGCAGCTGCCGGGTCGCTTCCGCATAGCTGGCGCGCCCGGTCAGCTGCAGCAGGCCGCGGCCGCGGTAGGCGTAGCCGTCGCCCGGCTCGGTATTGCCCATGCGGCCGCCGTAGACGGCGTTGGCCAGCAGCTCGGGCTGGTACGCGTACAGCGCCGGATCGAGCGGCCCCTGCGGCCGAAAGCGCGCCGGCCACACCGCCACCAGCCGCGCCGCGCTGTAGCCGAGGTTCTCCAACAACAAGGTATAGGCGCCGGTTTCATGCAGCGTCTGCGCGACGAAGTGCGCCACCCGCAGCGGCGTGGCCGCAATGCCATAGCGCGTCAGCACCGCCTGGCCCTGCGCGAACGCGGCGCGGTACGGCGCCTGCATGCCGGGGGCCAGCCCCTCGACCTGGTCGATTGATACGGTCACTGCCATGACGGCCTCCTGCGCGCTTGCGGTGTTAGCTTATTGGCAATTCCAGCGCCGTGCCACAGCCCCGCTCAATAGTTCAATCAAAACCTCGCGCGGCCTCAGCGAATACCTCCAAAAGATGCGGAACTGCCGTGCTGCGAGGCGCTCCAACCTATGACGCTCATCGTTTTCGCTATGCCGCTTTCGGCAACGTCGAGTGCGTCGACAGACGACATGAAGTTTCTGAAAAGTTAATTAGTTCTTAATATCACTATTCGTCTAAAGCAATTAGATTAGTCAGGGAATGTTTGCGCAAAGTTATTAAAATGCCATTCGCTATTTTTTCGGCTAGTCAGCCGTTGACCATTATCAATTCGACCACGATAAACCGCCACGATAATAAATTTACGCTCCGAAAAGCCTTCTAAGGGTGCGCAAATTTCCGGGTTATGACGGTGGATTGGGAAATAATTTCGGTCTGTATAAAGTGCGAACGGCATTTCCATATTAATGACGACCATCGGGTGCCCATTGCGATAACAGCAGGATAAACAGGAATTTATTTCTCAATAACCTCAGATAAGCAGCAAACCTCCCATGTCCATGCCAAAACTGCCAACTGTGCGTCAATTGTGTTCCCGGATGGTGTCGATGCACCGTACGACCAAGATCGCCATCATGATCGCCGTGGACCTGCTGGCCCTGCCTTTCTGCATCCTCGTTGCCATGCTGCTGCGCGTCGGCGACCTCAGCCTGGCGATGCACTACGGGCCGTTGTCCTACCTGCTGGTGGCGCTGGTCACCATCGCCGCGTTCTCGATGTCCGACCTGTACCGGGCGGTGATCCGTTTCATCGACCAGCGCATGCTGGCCGTCACCGGCCTGACATTGGGGATGGCGGTCATCTGCGTCTACGTGGTGCTGTTCGCCATCAACGACGAAAAATTCCCCCGCAGCGTGCTGGCGATCTACTGGTTCATCGTGTTTTCGTATGTCGTCGCCTCCCGCATCACGGTGCGCAACTTCCTGCGCAACCACATGAACCGCGGCCCGGCCGGCGACGCCGTCGCCATTTACGGCGCCGGCGAATCCGGCGCCCAGCTGGCGCTGACGATGCGCACCAGCAACGAATACCGCCCGGTCTGCTTCTTCGACGAAAAGCACGTCCTCAACGAGCGCACCATCGCCGGGCTGCGCGTGTTCCACACCGACCGCCTGGTCGAGATGGTCAGCGCCCTCAACATCCGCTCGGTGGTCATCGCCATCCCGTCGGTGTCGCCGGCGCGGCTGCGCGACATCATGCAGCGCATGGCCGAGGCCGGCGTGACGACGAAGATCCTCAGCCGCCTGATGGACCTGGCCGACGACAGCATCGGCGCCCCCGAAGCGATCCGCGCGCTCAAGTTCGAGGACCTGCTGGGCCGCGCGCCGGTGCCGCCGCGGCTCGAGCTGTTCGCCCGCTGCGTGCGCGGCCGCGCCGTGCTGGTGACCGGCGCCGGCGGCTCCATCGGCAGCGAACTGTGCCGCCAGATCGTCACCCTCGCCCCGCGCACGCTGCACCTGCTCGACCATTCCGAATTCGCGCTGTACACCATCAAGCAGGAACTGCTGACGAGCTACCCGGAGCTGCGCATCGAGGCCCACCTGGGCTCGGTGTGCAACGCCGGGCTGGTCGAGCGCGTGCTGCAGGAAGGCAAGATCGAGACGATCTACCACGCCGCCGCCTACAAGCACGTGCCGCTGGTCGAGGCCAACATCGTCGAGGGCCTGCGCAACAACGTGCTCGGCGCCCAGGTCATCGCCAACGCCGCCGAGCGCTGCCAGGTCGATACCTGCGTGCTCATTTCCAGCGACAAGGCGGTGCGCCCGACCAACATCATGGGCGCCAGCAAGCGCATCGCCGAACTGATCTTCCAGGCAGCCGCCACCCACTTCGCGCCGCGCACGACCTTTTGCATGGTGCGTTTTGGCAACGTCCTCGGCTCGTCCGGCTCGGTGATCCCGCTGTTCCAGCGCCAGATCGCCCATGGCGGCCCGCTGACGATCACCGATCCGGACGTCTCGCGCTACTTCATGCTGATCGCCGAAGCGGCCCAGCTGGTGATCCAGGCCGGCGCCATGGCCGAGGGCGGCGACGTGTTTGTGCTGGACATGGGCGAACCGGTGCGCATCGTCGACCTGGCCCGCACGATGATCGTCATGTCCGGCCTGACCGAAAAGACGGCAAATCATCCGGACGGCGATATCGAAATCAAATATGTCGGTTTATTCCCGGGCGAAAAACTCCACGAGGAATTATTAACGGACGGGAAAGTATTTCCGAGCGAGCATCCTCGCATTATGCGGATGAAAGAAAATGCGCTGCGTCCCGGGATATTGGAAACCTATATTACGTGCCTGATGATGGCCTGCGATACCAACGACCGCGCCATGATCGAGTCGATGGTCAAGGCCATTGTCAGCGAATACACGCCGCAATGCCAGCCGCCGAGCGCCCCCGCCGCGGTGCCGGCGCCGGTCCTGGCGCGCCCGCACCTGCTGCGGCGCCTGACCTCGTTTCGAATCTAGCGACTTCGTTTGACATTCAACCCGGTAATTCCGCACACCACGAAAGGCAAATAAAATGCGCGACGAACTATTCTCAGGGCACCTGAAACACCTGATCGCGAAGTTCACGGACCGCAGCGCGGTGATCGGCATCATCGGCCTCGGCTACGTCGGGCTGCCGCTGACGCTGCGCTATGCCGACGTCGGCTTCCGGGTGCTGGGAATCGATATCGACGCCGCCAAGGTCGACAAGCTCAACGCCGGCGCCAGCTACATCGAGCACATCGGCGCCGCGCAGATTGCGCGCGCCCGCGCTCACGGCTTCGAGGCCACCACCGACTTTTCCCGCGCCGGCGAGGCGGACGCGCTGATCATCTGCGTGCCTACCCCGCTCAACGCCTACCGCGAGCCGGACCTGTCGTTCGTGCTCGGCACCACCGACGCCTTGCTGCCGTACATGCGCGAAGGCCAGCTGGTCTCGCTCGAGAGCACCACCTACCCCGGCACCACCGAGGAAGAACTGCGCCCGCGCCTCGAGTCGCGCGGCTTCACCGTCGGCGACAACGTGTTCCTCGTGTTTTCGCCCGAACGCGAGGATCCCGGCAACCCGCGCTTCGAGACGCGCACCATTCCCAAGGTGTGCGGCGGCAGCACGCCGGCCTGCCTGCAGGCCGGGCTGGCACTGTACGGCCCGGCGATCGACCGCGTGGTGCCGGTCAGTTCGACCCGCGCCGCCGAACTCACCAAGCTGCTCGAAAACATCCACCGCGCCGTCAACATTGGCCTGGTCAACGAGATGAAGATCATCGCCGACAAGATGCAGATCGACATCCACGAAGTGATCCGCGCCGCCGCCACCAAGCCGTTCGGCTTCACCGCCTACTATCCGGGGCCGGGGCTGGGCGGCCACTGCATCCCGATCGACCCGTTCTACCTCACCTGGAAGGCGCGCCAGTACGGCCTGCACACCCGCTTCATCGAGCTGGCCGGCGAAATCAACAGCGACATGCCGCACTGGGTGATCGGCAAGCTGGCCGACGCCCTCAACGAGCGCGCGCGGTCGATCAAGGGCAGCCGGGTGCTGGTGCTGGGCATTGCCTACAAGCAGGACGTCGAGGACATGCGCGAATCGCCCTCGGTCGAACTGATGGAAATCTTGCGCGACAAGGGCGCCGTGGTCGACTACTCCGACCCGCACGTGCCGTCGTTCCCGCCGATGCGCGAGCACCAGTTCGATCTTTCCAGCGTCGCGCTGACGGCCGCCTCGATCGCCTCCTACGACGTGGTGCTGCTGGCGACCAGCCACAAGGCCTTCGACTACGGCCTGATCCAGCAGCATGCCCGCCTGATCGTCGACACGCGCGGCGTGTACCTCGATCGCCTGCCCAACGTCGTCAAAGCCTGATCTTTCGGAAGGAACCACCATGCGCAACTTCGCTCCCCCTATCCTCGACCGCAAGATCCGCTTCGCCCTGGTTGGCTGCGGCCGCATCGCCAACAACCACTTCGGCGCCATCGCCCAGCACAAGGATCGCTGCGAGCTGGTCGGCGTGTGCGACATCGACCCGCGCCGGCGCGAGGAAGCGGCCGGCAACACCGGCGCCACGCCCTACGCCACCCTGGCCGACATGCTGGCGCGCTGCGACGCCGACGCCTTCATCATCTGCACGCCGTCCGGGCTGCATCCGGAGCAGGCGGTGCAGATCGCCCGCGCCGGCCGCCACGTGATCACCGAAAAGCCGATGGCCACCCGCTGGGAGGACGGCAAGCGCATGGTGGCGGCGTGCGACGCCGCCGGCGTGCGCATGTTCGTCGTCAAGCAGAACCGCCGCAACGCCACGCTGCAGCTGCTCAAGAGCGCGGTCGAGAAAAAGCGCTTCGGCCGCATCTACATGGTCAACCTGAACGTGTTCTGGACACGCCCCGACGAGTACTACAACAGCGCCAGCTGGCGCGGCACCTGGGAATACGACGGCGGCGCCTTCATGAACCAGGCCAGCCACTACGTCGACCTGATCGACTGGATCATCGGCCCGGTCGAAAGCCTGCAGGCCTACACGGCCACCCTGGCGCGCGACATCGAGGTCGAGGACACGGGCGTGCTGAGCATCCGCTGGCGCAACGGCGCGCTCGGCTCGATGAACGTGACGATGCTGACCTACCCGCGCAACCTCGAAGGCTCGATCACCATCCTCGGAGAAACAGGCACCGTGCGCATCGGCGGCGTCGCCGTCAACGAAGTGCAGCAGTGGGAATTCGCCCAGCCCGACCCGGACGACCTGAGGGTACAGGACGCCAGCTACCAGACGACGTCGGTGTACGGCTTCGGCCACCCGATGTACTACGACAACGTCATCCAGGTGCTGCGCGGCGAGGCGGAGCCGGAAACGGATGGCCGCGAGGGGCTCAAGTCGCTCGAAGTGCTGGTGGCGGCCTACATGTCGGCGCGCGACGGCAAGCGCGTGGCGCTGCCGCTGGAGTACTGATCCATGGACCAGGCCATCCATCCCAGCGCCATCGTCGACGCCGGCGCCGTGTTAGGCGCCGGCACCCGGGTCTGGCATTTCGCCCACGTCTGCGGCGGCGCCCGCATCGGCGCCGGCTGCTCGCTCGGCCAGAATGTGTTCATCGGCAACGACGTGCGCATCGGCAACCAGGTCAAGATCCAGAACAACGTGTCGGTGTACGACGCCGTCACCATCGAGGACGAAGTGTTCTGCGGCCCCAGCATGGTATTTACCAACGTCTACAACCCGCGCGCGGCGATGGTGCGCAAGAACGAATATCGGCCGACCCTGGTGCGGCGCGGCGCCACGCTCGGCGCCAACTGCACCATCGTGTGCGGCGTGACAATCGGCCGCCATGCCTTCGTTGCCGCCGGCGCCGTCGTCAACCGCGACGTCGCCGACTTCGCCCTGATGGCCGGGGTGCCGGCGCGCCGCATCGGCTGGATCAGCCGCTTCGGCGAACGGCTGGCCTTGCGCGAGGGCGGCCAGGCGCGCTGCCCCCACACCGGCGAACTGTACACGCTGCGCGGCGGCGTCTGCACCCTCGACACGTGCAGCGATCACTTCCCGGCACTGGCCGGCTGAACGGCGTTTTGGCCGGCCCGGCCTTTCCGAACCATAGGACCCAGACATGGAATTTATCGACCTCAAAGCGCAATACCAGGCCTCCCGCGAGCTGATCAACGGCCGCATCCAGGCCGTGCTCGACCACGGCCAGTACATCATGGGCCCGGAAGTGGCCGAGCTGGAAGGCCGGCTGGCCGAGTACACCGGCGCGCGCCACTGCATCACCGTGTCCTCCGGCACCGAAGCGCTGATCATCTCGCTGATGGCGCTCGGCATCGGCCCTGGGGACGAAGTGATCACCACGCCGTTCTCCTTCATCGCCACCGCCGAGGCGATCGTGCTGCTGGGCGCGACCCCGGTGTTCGCCGACATCGACGCCGCCACCTGCAACCTCGACGCCACGCTGATCGAGGCGAAAATCACGCCGCGTACCCGCGCCATCATGCCGGTGTCGCTGTACGGCCAGACCGCCGACATGGTCGCCATCGACGCCATCGCCACGCGCCACCGGTTGCCGGTGATCGAGGACGCCGCGCAAAGTTTCGGCGCGGTGTACCGCGGCCGCCGCAGCTGCAACCTGTCGACCATCGGCTGCACCAGCTTCTTCCCCAGCAAGCCGCTCGGCTGCTACGGCGACGGCGGCGCCATCTTCACCAGCGACGACGAGCTCGCCAAAGCGATGCGCGAGATCCGCGTGCACGGCCAGTCGCGCCGCTACGTCCATACCCGCATCGGCGTCGGCGGCCGCATGGACACGTTGCAATGCGCGATCGTGCTCGCCAAGCTCGAGCGTTTCGAATGGGAGCTGGCGCAGCGCAACAAGGTCGCCGCCGCCTACGACGCGCAGCTGTCGGGCCGCATCGGCATGGTGGCGCGCCCGCGCGACCGCAGCAGCGTGTATGCGCAGTACACGGTGGTGCTGGAAGAGCGCGAGCGGATCCAGGCGGCGCTGCACGCGGCGCAGATTCCGACCGCGGTGCACTACCCGGTGCCGATGCACCTGCAGCCGGCCTACGCCCACCTGTGCACGGCCGACCAGTGCCCGGTCGCCGAGCGGATGGCGGCGCGCGTGATGAGCCTGCCGATGGGCCCCTACCTGGCGCCGCTCGAGGTGCGCGAGGTCGCCGCCACGCTGCTCAAGGAAATCGGCCGCATCGAAGAGGACGCCGCCGACCGCATTCTCGTCCCCGGCGCCCGATGAGCGACGCAGGCGTCACCATGGGCAGCATCGCGCACCTGACCTCGGTGCACCGGCGCAACGACACGCGCATCTTCCTGAAGCAGTGCCGCACGCTGGCCGCGCATGGCTACCAGGTGACGCTGGTGGTAGCCGACGGCCAGGGCGATGCCAGGCGCGACGGCGTGGCGATCGCCGACGTCGGCCGTGGCGCCGGGCGGCTCGACCGCATGCTGCGCACCACCGGCCGCGTGTTCGACAAGGCGCTGGCGCTCGACGCCGATATCTACCAGTTGCATGACCCGGAGCTGATTCCGGCCGGACTGCGCCTGAAGCGGCTCGGCAAGAAGGTCATTTTCGATTCCCACGAGGACGTCGCCGCCCAGCTGCTGTGCAAGCCCTACCTGGGGCCGCTGTCGCGGCGCGCGCTGTCGGCGGCGTACGCGCTGTTCGAGCGCGCCGCCTGCGCGCGCTTCGACGGCATCATCGCCGCCACCCCCGTCATCGGTGACAAGTTCCTGCGCATCAATCCCAACACCGTCGAGGTCGGCAACTATCCCTTGCCGGCCGAGTTCGACGCCAGCGCGCGCTGGGCCGACAAGGCGCAGGAGGTGTGCTACGTCGGCGGCATCGAGGCGATCCGCGGCATCCGCGAGCTGGTGCGCGCCTGCGCGCTGCTGCACTCGCCGGCGCGGCTGTCGCTGGCCGGCCAGTTCTCCGAGCCGGCGCTCGAAGCGGAGGTGCGCGCCTATCCCGGCTGGCAGCGCGTCGACGCCCATGGCCAGCTCGAACGCGCCGGCGTGCGGCGGGTGATGGCGCGCGCCATCGCCGGCCTGGTCACCCTGCATCCGGTGGTCAACTACCTCGACGCGATGCCGGTCAAGATGTTCGAGTACATGGCGTCCGGCATCCCGGTGATCGCCTCGCGCTTCCCGCTGTTTCGCGACATCGTCGAAGGCGGCCGCTGCGGCCTGTGCGTCGACCCGAACGACCCGCGCGAGATCGCCGCCGCCATCGACTACCTGGTGGCCAACCCCGGCATCGCCAGGACGATGGGAGCAAACGGCCGCAGGGCCGTGCTGGAGAAATACAACTGGCCGGCACAGGCAGCCAAGCTGACCGATTTTTACGGAGCAATTTCACATGCCAAACAAACTGTCGCGCCTTGTTGAGCTGTTCAGGTCCATCGCCCGCATGCCGGTGGCGCGCATGGAATTTCGCCGCGAATTCAATTCGCCCCACGTCGAGCGCATCTACCAGCATTTCACCAAGCGCCACCCGAAATACAAGATCATCTCGAACAAGTCGCTCGGCGCCGCGCTGGTCGACCTGTCGAAGTACCGCAGCGGCGAGGAATACCTGGCCACGGTCAAGGGCCGCAACTCGGCCGAACACCACGCCCGCAAGGCCAGGGGCAAGGGCTACATGATCGTCGAGATCGACCGCAACCGCTTCATCGACGAGATTCACGAGATCAACACCTCGGTCGAGATCCGCCAGGGCCAGCAGATGGACGCGGCCTACCTGCAGAAGCAGACTTATTACAACGCCGAAAAGAACTTCAAGTATTACGGCGCCCTCAGCGCCACCGGCAAGCTGATGGCCTACAGCGAGCTGGGATTTTACGGCAATTTTGCGTCCTTCAACCGGGTCATCGGCGTGCGCAACAACGACGGCATCATGCACCTGATGGTGACCGAGATCATTTGCAGCCTGATCGAAAACGGATCCTTCACTTACCTGATGTACGACACCTATTTCGGCGCCAGCCCGGGCATGCAATCTTTCAAGACCATGCTCGGCTTCGCCCCCCATCGCGCCAAATACTCACTGCAATGAAAACACTTTCCTACCGCCTCTACAGCGACTACCTGATGCCATCGCGCATGACCACGCACGAGGACCTGATCCGCGCGGCCCAGGTCGCCGGCTACATGCAGATCTCGGTGCGCCAGTATGTCGAACTGCTGCGCGGCGGCCGCGATCCGCACTACAAGGTGCTGATCCACCGCCACGATATCGACACCGACCTGCGCACCGCGCGCAAGCTGTTCGAGCTCGAAAAGAAATACCACATCAAGTCGAGCTTCTATTTCAGGCTGTCGACGATGGACATCCGCCTGATGCGCGAGATCGAGGAATACGGCAGCGAAGCGAGCTACCATTACGAGGAGCTGGCCACTTTCGCCAAGCGCAACAAGATCCGCGATCCGGCCGACATCCAGCGCCGCATGCCCGAGATCCGCGCCGAATTCGCCAGCAATTTCGACTGGATCGAACAGCGGCTCGGCCGCAAGATGACGACGGTCGCCAGCCACGGCGACTTCGCCAACCGCCAGCTCAAGCTCAACAATACGCTGGTGCTCGCCGACCGCGCACTGCGCGCGCGCTGCGGCATCGAGTGCGAAACCTACGACCAGCTGCTGACGGACCACACCGACATCTACATTTCCGACCGGCCGCCGCCGCAGTACTACCACCCGGTGGCGCCGATCGACGCGCTGCAGCGCCATCGCCGCATCTACCTGCTGACCCATCCGCGCCAGTGCGAAACGAACTGGTCCGCCAACACCCGGGACAACCTGTTCCGCTTCTATGAAGGCCTGACATGGTAACGACGCCAAGGAAGATCGTCACCGTCATCGGCGCCCGGCCGCAGTTCATCAAGGCCAGCGCGGTGTCGGCGATACTTGCGGCCACCAGTGGCCTGGAGGAAGTGGTGGTGCATACCGGCCAGCACTTCGACGCCAACATGTCCGACGTCTTCTTCGCCGAGCTCGGCATGCCGCAGCCGGCCTACCACTGCGACGTCCACGGCGGCGGCCATGGCGACATGACGGGGCGCATGCTGATCGAACTCGAAAAGGTGCTGCTGGCCGAACGGCCCGCCGCGGTGATGGTGTACGGCGACACCAACTCGACGCTGGCCGGGTCGCTGGCGGCCATCAAGCTGCACATCCCGGTCGCCCACGTCGAGGCCGGCATGCGTTCGTTCAACATGGACTCGCCCGAAGAGATCAACCGCCTGCTGACCGACCGCGTCGCGCAGTGGCTGTTCACCCCCAACGACGCCGCGCGCGCCCACCTGCTGCGCGAAGGCGCGGATCCGGACAAGATTCACGCGGTGGGCGACGTCATGTACGACGTCGCGCTGCTGCACGGCGCCCGCGTCGGCCGGCAAGGCGGCATGCTGGGCCAACTCGGCGCCGCCTTCGACGTTCAGGCCGGCCGCTATTGCCTGGCCACCATCCACCGGGCCGAGAACACCGACCACCCTGCCCGCCTGGCCGCCATTGTCGAGGCGCTCGGTGCACTGGCCCGGGACATACCGGTGGTGTTGCCGCTGCACCCGCGCACCCGCGCCGTGCTGGCGCAGCAGGGCAAGCTCGAGGCGCTGGCGCGCGCGGTGGTGCTGGTCGAGCCGCTCGGCTATCTCGACATGGTTCAAATGGAGAAACATGCGGCGCTGATCGCCACCGATTCGGGCGGCGTGCAGAAGGAAGCCTTCTTTTACCGCGTGCCGTGCGTCACCTTGCGCGAAGAGACGGAATGGCGCGAGCTGGTGGAGGCCGGCTGGAACCGGGTGGCGCCGCCGCGCGACGCGGCGCAGCTGCTGGCCGCCCTGCGCGCCAGCCTCGGCACGGCCGGCAAGGAAGTCAAGCCTTATGGCGACGGTGAAGCGGCGCAACGGATCGTGCAACGCCTGGCGGCCGACCTGGCCTGAATTGCGCGCTGGCGTTGTGATCGATCAAACGGCGCCGGTGGCGCAATGGCGCCCTTATCCGTCATCAAGCGCGCGCCGGAATTTGCAGACTAGCCTGTAAGCGGTTTTTCCCCGAAACAATTTCCCGGTACCGAGATGAAAAGCGACTTCACATTCTGGGGGCATAACTGCTTCCTCGTCGAAACCGACAGCGAGGCCTTGCTGATCGACCCATGGCTCAACGACACCGGCGCCTTTTTCGGCAGCTGGCACCAATGGCCGCCGAATGGCCACCTGCGCGAGGCCGTGCGCAAGCGCTGCGCCGAGAAATCGCTGAGCATATTTCTCAGCCACGAGCACCAGGACCATTTCGACCAGGCGACGCTGCGCGTGCTGGCGAGCCATCCTGACTGCACCGTGTTCATTCCCGAGTACAAGGACAAGTTCCTGCGCGACGCCCTGCACGGCCTGAACCTGCGCACGGTCGAGCTGCCCGAGGGCCAGCAGGCCGGCGCCGAGATCGGCTTCCGCGTCTTCATCGACGACAGCGGCATCAATCACGACAGCGCCATCTTCGTGGCCGCCCCCGGCTTCACCTTTTTCAACCAGAACGACTGCAAGCTGTTCGACCGGCTGCCGATGCTGAAAAAGGAACTCGGCAAGGTGGACTATTACAGCGTCCAGTTTTCCGGCGCCAACTGGCACCCGGCCTGCTTCGACCTGCCGGAAGAACAGCGCCGCCAGCTGGCGCGCAAGAAGGTGCTGAGCAAGCTGCGCAACGTACTTGGCGGCATCAAGACGCTGGCGCCGCGCTTCTACGTTCCCGCCGCCGGGCCGGCGTTCTTTCCCTTCCTCGCCCCTGCTCTCAGCAGCGGCGAGGGCAACATCTTCGTCCACCAGGACGAGCTGCACAAGTACCTGCTGCAGAACGCCATCACCAACACGCTCTACCTGCGCCCCGGCGAGCGGGTCGGCGAGGACACCACGCGCGCGCCGGTCACCTGCCCGACCGCCGACCAGCTCAGGCGCTACCGCGCCTCGCACCGCAATGCCTGGGACGACGTGGCCGACAACTTCTCGAAAGAACGGTTCGAACAGGTGCTCAGGCGCCGGCTGGCGGCCATCGCCGACATCGCCTTGCCGCCGGAGACGCCATCGCTGGCCTTCAACTGGGGCCCGGGCGAGGACGACTGGCTGCAGGTCGACCTGGTTGGCAACGCGCTGGTGCCTTCGGCAACGCCGCGCATGCCGTGCGAAATCGTCAAGGCCAGCACCAGGTATTTCTCGCTGATGTGCGGCGAGGAACGCTGGCAGGATATCGCGCTGAGCCTGCAGGCGAGCGTGCAGCGCATTCCCGACGTCTACAACACGATCGCCAACATCTTCCTGTTCGCCGATGAATCGAACCTGGCCGAATCGCTGGTGCAGAACCTGAATCTGCCGACCGAACGCATCGTCATCGCGCACCAGGGCCAGCGCTACGAAATCAACCGCTACTGCCCGCACCAGGGCGGCGACCTGGCATACGCCAGCATCGACGAGGACATGAACGTGGTCTGCCCGCGCCACAGCTGGCGCTTCGACCTCGGCTGCGAAGGCATGTGCAAGACGTCCGCCATGAGCATCAATGCGGTCCGGCTGGAAAAGGCGGATTGACGCCGGCGGTCCGGCGCCTCAGCCGGGCTTACGCGCCATGAAAATGAAATGCGAGCGCAGCGGCGGCAGCAGGGCCGCCAGCAGCTCGGTGGCGAGGTAAGGCGCGCGCGCCAGGCGCCGCGCGATCGGCGGCGCCAGCAGCAAGGTGCGGTAGTGGGTCTGCTGCCCCGGCCAATATTGGCGCATTTCCCGGCGCGTGACCTTGCGCACGTTGGGATTGCGCGGGTTGTCGTACCTGAAATCGAACACCATGCACCAGCCACCGGGCTTGACCGCGCGCCACATGTCGGCCGCCAGCGCGCGCCGCAGATCGGCGTCGAGGATCGAGGAAAACACCGTTTCCGCCGCCGCCAGGTCGAGGCTGCCCGAGGCTGCGCAGTCGAGGCCGCCCAGGTGCCAGTGCACGCCGGCGGCGGTGTGGCGGCGCGCGTGCTCGAGGCGGTCCGCCAGGAATTCGGTGCCGATCAGCTTTGCCGGGTCGGCGCCCCAGGCGATCAGCTGGCGCAGGAAGGCGCCGGTGCCGCAGCCGACGTCGAGCATCCGCGCGGTCGACAAGTCGGTGCCGAGGGCGCCGGCCAGCAGCGGCGCCAGCGTGCGCGCCCGTGCGGCGAGCTGTTGCAGTATCTCGGGCCGGTGCCAGGCGTACTGCGTCATGGCGGCGCCGGCGGTCCACTGCTGGTAGACGCTGCGGATGCGTTCCTGTTCGGCGTTGACGGGTTCGGTATTGGCGGCGTCCATGCATGCATCCTTGGCAAATGTGGGCGGCCTACCTGGCCAGCCCCGCGAACTTGAGCTGGCCGCTGTCGCGGCGCAGCGTTTTCGGCGCCTTGGCATTCTTGACCGCGGTGGCGGCGAACAGCATGAACACCCAGATCGGCGCCTCGTAGAAGAATATCTTTTCGTTCAGCGGAATCAGGAACAGCAGCACCGACAGCACCAGGCCATTGAGCGAGAGGGAGCGAAACGCCAGCAGCGCCAGCGCGCAGGTGACGACGATGCCGCCGCGGGTGATCAGGTTGAAGGCGACGCCGATATCCTGGTAGTAGCAGCGCACGCAGGGATCCTGGCCGAATCCGACGCCGATGACTTTTTCTTCCAGCGTCGTCGCCATGTAGGCGGCCACCCCCTCCATCCGGTGCGACAGGCTGCCGTCGTCGCGCTCGAGGAACCTCGATTCGAGGTGGGTGATAAATCCCGAAAAAAACAGGTAAATGGCGATCGCCGCCGCCAGCACGATGACGTGCGACGGGCGAATCCGTTGCCGCCACAGGAAAGCCAGCAGCGCGATCAGCACCGGCACGAAATATACCGAGGAGCCGGAGTTGGTCAGAAAAATCGACACCACAGAAAAGAACGCGGTCCACATTACCCGCTTGCTGAAGTCCGACGACACGATCAGTATCGCCACCAGGCAGCCGATGTAATTGGCGTATGTGCCCGGCTCGATCATCAGGCCGGAAAAGCGGGCGATATTGAGGAAGTCCTCGGCGAAGCGGCTGTGCGAACCGAAAATCGCCTTGTGAAAGTCGTAGATGCCGGCGCCGAGCACATAGAACAGCGACGCCTGCAGGACGATGAAGAAGGCGTGGACCATCAATACCATCGACACCGCCGACTCGAACTGGCGCTTCCAGGCGAAGCTGGCCTCGTGCAGCAGGATCGCCAGGCAAATGTGGGCCGAGATGAGGAAGATGAACTGGCCCGGCACCGGCCGCATCACCATCGAATGGAATAGAATCGTGCACAGCGCCACCAGCGCCAGCACCGAAGACGTCCTCAGCTTGACGCGCCGCAGCACCAGCAGCGGCGCCACCAGCATGATCGAGGCGCCCGCCACCAGGTATTTGGGCAGCATCGAATTGACGCCGCCCGATTGTTGTTCGAACGGCGTAAACAGCAGGAAAAAGGCCACCGAAAACGCCATGAAGGCGTAGCCCGTCCCGAAGCGGCGCGGGCGCGCGTTCATCGGCCCGGCTCCACCAGGTCGACCAGCTGGCGGCCGAACGCATTATAGTTGGCCCGCGCATTGAAGTTCTGCTCCCACTGCGCCCTGGCGCCGCGCCGGCTCGCCGCAGCCGCGCGCCGGTCGCCAAAGCGCAGGATGGCGCTGGCGATGGTGGCGATGTCGGCATCGGCCGCAATCAGCATGCCGTTGGCGCCGTTGACGATCTCGCTGGTGCCGCCGACATCGGTGGCCACCATCGGGATGCTGACCGCGCTCGCCTCCATCAGGCTGACCGGGATGCCTTCGCAGTCGCTGACGTTGACGACGACGTCGAAACGCTCGTTGCGATACAGTTCGGCCAGCTGGTGCTGGGTCAGGTAGCCCTTGAAAACGACGGTCGCGCGGCCCTGCAAGGTGCGCTCGACATAGGCGCGCAGCTGGTCGTACAGCTCGCCGTCGCCGACATGGGTCCAGCGGATCGCCAGGCCCGGCTGGCGCTCGAGCAGCCAGGCGATCGCATCGGCGATCAGCTGCAGCCGCTTGCCGGCCACCACGAACGAACACGACACGATCGACAGCGCGTCGTCGCCCGGCTGCAGGTTCAGGAAGCCCGGGTCGTCGACGCCCAGCCGCGCCGTGTGAAACTTGCCCTTCATCGCAGGATATTTATCGTCGAGAAAATTCTTGCCGTGCGCGGAGATGCAGAAGATGTCGTCGACGCCGGCGGCGATGCCGTCCTGCAGGCCGACGTAGCCGCCGGCGCGGCGGTCCTCGTACAGATCGCCGCCGTGCGCGCGCGACACGATCCGCATGCGCGAACCGGATTGCTTGCGGTAGCTGATGGCGCCCATGATCTCCGGCACGATCCAGTAGAAATAGACGAGGTCGAAGTCTTTCTGGCTCTTCGCCGCCTGCCCTTTGAGGAACAGTTCGAACAACCTGGCCCGGTACAGGCAACGCACCAGCTCCTTGATGTTTTCGAATTTATGGGCACGGGTGGCGATGTGAAGGACGTCTGGCACCCAGCTGTATTTCCACAGCGCGGCCGCTAGCGAGCTGACCAGGTGAAACTTGCGGAAGGCGCCCCAGCGCTTGTTGGCATAGTCGAGGTTGATCGGCAGGTCCATCTGCCGCGGCGCGCTGGCCGCGGTAAACGAGCACGGCACCACTTCGACTTCGTCGAAATAGGCGGCGACGTGGTCCAGTTCAGCCTTGACGAACGCCTCGCCGCGGCCGTAGGGATATGCGGCGGTAACCATCAGCAATTTCATGGATTGGATACCTCGCTCGCCGCCGCCAGTTTTTTCGCCATGATGTTCCTGTAGCAGACCACCGTGTACAACGCCGTTGCCGAGAACGCCAGCGTGGATGCCAGCGCCGCGCCGTTGGTGCCCATCCGCGGAATGGCGACAACGCATCCGGCGGCATTGATTGTCAGGCACACCAGTGCCCCCTGGATATTGACCCGCTGGTGACCCATGCCGGCCAGCGAGTTCGCCATCACGCTCATGTAGCTCCACACCACTATTCCGGGCAACAGGATCAGGAAGGGCGCCACGCTGCCCCGGTAGGCTTCGCCGAAGATCCACGGAATCGCGAACGGCGCCAGCGCCGCCGCCACCAGCGCGCCGGCAAACGTGATGTGAAAGACGGTGCGGGCGATTTTCCGGATCATCTTGTGCAGCTCCGCTGGCACCTTGCTGTGGGCAGCGGACTCCGGAAAGACTATCGTCGCCGAGGCACTGGAGATGAGCCACAGCACTTCGGCCAGCTGGATCGACACCGCGTATTTGCCGGTCGCCGCAGCCCCCAGCATATAACTGACCAGGTATAAGGCGATGCGGTAGTTCAGGAAAGTGATGACATTGCTAATATGTGCGCGCAGACCGTATTTGATGGCGTCGAGAAAGTTGTAGGTCTTGCTTGCGGCGCCGGCGCGGAACTGGCGGATTTTCGCTTCGCTCATCAGCCACAGCGAGCTTTGGCTGACGATATAACAGGAGATGACGGCGAGGACCGACACCGCGTTCGCCGCGTAGAGAGCGAGCACGGCGGCGCAAAATACGAAGGGCTGGATCAGCAGCGTCTTGTTGTATGCCTGGTAGTCGCGATTGCCCTGGATCAGCGATGACGACCACGACGCCAGCAGCATCAGCGGAAACAGCACGCTGGCATACAGCGCCGAACTTTTTGCGATCCCCGGCAAGTACTTGGCGATGGTCGCCTCGCTGCTGAGCGAAATGACGATCGCCACGGCGATCCACAACGCCAGCGCGAGCGCCCAGTTGGCGTTGCGCATGCTGCGGTGGTCGCCCGCGCCGCTGCTCAAATGATAGACATGGCTCGGCCCGAGGCCGAAATTGAGAAAGGCATACAGCGACTGCGGCAACAGCAGCGCGGTGGCGAGCAGGCCATTCTGGTGCGGTCCCAACTGGCGCGTGGTGACCCACATCGCGATGAAATACAGGACGCTGGCCACCACCTGGCGGATCACGGTGGAGCCGATCGCCACCGACAGATTCAATCGCAAATCAGGGGTTCGCCCAAGCGAAAGCGATGCCAGCAAATTTTTCATGTGCGTGAACATTGATCCGGAATCTTTCTGATTTTTTTCGCGCCGCACCGGGCACACGACACTGTCGATTATGAAAGTCGCAGTTCTTTCCGACCTGACAATTATCAAGATAGGCGGAGCGCCAGCGACGCCGTGGCCGTCGATCGGGCGCACGGCGGGACGACCGTGCGCAAACGACGGCGCACCGGCTTCTTGTACGATGGCCCAGCGGGCGACGGCCCGTTTGCAGGCGCCGACGACCGGGGGATCTGTGCATAAATTGTTGAGCCTCATCGTACTGTTCACACTGACGGGCGCCGCCCACGGCCGCCAGGCGCCGCCGCCCGGGCCCGCGCTGCTGTTCGTGGCCGCCGACGGCGCCGACACCAATCCGGGCAGCCACGCGCTGCCGTTTCGCACCATCGGGCGCGCGGCCAAGGCGGCCAGGCCCGGCACCACGGTGATCGTCGCCCCCGGCCTGTATCGCGAAAACGTCAAGACCACCGCGCACGGCCGTGCGGCGGCGCGGATTCGCTATGTCTCGAACGGCAAGTGGATGGCGCGGGTGGTCGGCAGCGGCACCGAGGCGATGTGGACCAATTACGGCAACCACACCGATATCGTCGGCTTCGACATCAGCGGCAGCGGCCGCATCGGGATTCTCAACTACGCCTCGCATACGCTGGTATCAGGAAACCACGTCCACGACCTCGCCGTCTCCGGCGGCTGCACCGGCAGCGGCGGCGCCGGCATTACCAATGCCAATTACAGCGGGTCGGACGGCGACATCATCGGCAACGTCGTCCACGATATCGGCGTGCCGGGCAAATGCGCTGGCGTGCAGGGGATCTATTCGTCGAACCTGCGTGGCCGCATTTACAACAACATCGTCTACCGGGCGTCGGCGTTCGGCATTCACCTGTGGCATGCGGCGAACAACGTAACGATTGCCAACAACACCGTGTTCGCCAACGGCGCCGGCCGCGTCGGCGGCGGCATCGTCATCGGCGCCGGCGACAGCCCCGGCGGCGTGGTGCTCGACAACACCAACGTTGTCAACAACATTGTCTACAATAATGCGGCCGCGGCGATCACGGAATACTGCTACGCCGGCGAGAACTGCACCGGCGCGCGCAACACCATCGCCAACAACCTGGTGTATGGCAACGGCAACGCCATCTCGCTGCGACGCGGCGCCGACGCCGGCACCATCGTCGCCGATCCCGAGTTCGTCGATTTCCGCCCCGACGGCAGCGGCGACTACCGCCTGAAGCAAACCTCGCCGGGCGTCAACGGCGCGCTGCCGGGCCACGCGCCGGCGACCGATATCGACAACGTCGCGCGGCCGCGCGGCGCCGCGCCCGACATCGGCGCGTACGAAAACTACTAGCCGCTCCGCCCTACTTCCCCCGCCCTTCCGCACCGCCGCCGCGCCCGCTCTGTCGAGCCGGCGCGGCGCTGTCATTCCCGCGTTTCACCTCATTTCCGCAAGGACAGTGCATTTGCGCATTTGATACGCCTTAGAAATTAATTTGCGAAAACGTTGAACTTAGGAAGTTTCCTCCCCTCAAAGCTTACTCATTCTCTTCATGATGTTAGGAAATTCCCAGATGATCAAATTCGCTACCTTTGCTTCGGATGTTCGTGTTAACGCTCTCTTGTGCTGCAGCGCTGCCGTATTGTTGACGGCTTGCGGTGGCGGCATGTCCGACACCGACGCTGGCCAGACCCAGACCGCCGGCGTCGTCGTCGACAGCGCCACGAACCAGTCCGCGGCAACCGTCGCTGCTCCCGCGTTCGGCGCGGATGCGAACACCCTGGCAGTCACCGACGCAGGCGCGACCGACGCCGCTGAAGTTGCCGCCGCAAACACCGATCCGGCACCGGCCGACGGCGAGACCCGCCTGGCCGCTTCCACCGTCAGCGTCGCCGCCGCCGTACCTTCGACCTACCACCTGTATGTGTCGACCGCCGGCCTGGACACCAACACCGGCACGCTGGCCAAGCCATTCCGCACCATCACCCGCGCCGCCAAGGCGGCCAAGCCTTCGACCACTGTCCACGTCGCCGCCGGCACCTACAGGGAAAACGTCAAGACCACGATTCACGGCACTTCCACCGCGCGCATCCGCTATGTGTCGGACACCAAGTGGGGCGCAAAAATCATCGGCAGCGGCACCGAAGGCATGTGGTCCAACAACGGCAACTACACCGACATCTCCGGGTTCGACATCAGCGGCCCTGGCCGTCTTGGCGTGCTGAACTACGCGTCGAACACGCTGGTGTCCAACAACCACATCCATAACCTCACCATCTCCGGCGGCTGCACCGGCAGCGGCGGCGCCGGCGTCGTCAATGCCAACTACAGCGGCTCGAACGGCGACATCATCGGCAACGTCGTGCACGATATCGGTATCCCGGGCAAGTGCAACGGCGTCCAGGGCATCTACTCGTCCAACCTGGGCGGCAAGATCTACAACAACATCGTCTACCGCGTCTCGGCGTTCGGCATTCACCTGTGGCACGCGGCCACCGGCGTCGTCATCGCCAACAACACCGTGTTCGCCAACGGTTCGAGCGGCATGGGCGGCGGCATCGTCACCGGCAGCGGCGACAGCCCGGGCGGCATGCAGTTGAAAAACACCAAGGTCATCAACAACATCGTCTACAACAATCCAGGCGTGTCGATCAAGCAGTATTGCTATTCGGGCGTCACCTGCATCGGCTCGGGCAACGTGACGGCCAACAACCTGGTGTACGGGAACGGCAGCGGCATTTCGCTAAAGACCGGCACCGCCACCGGCACCATCGCGCTGAACCCGTCGTTCGTCAACTACCAGGCCAACGGCACAGGCAACTATCGCCTGCAAACCAATTCGCCGGCGATCAACAAAGGCTTGGCAAGCTCGGCGCCGACCGACGACATGGACAACGTTGCTCGTCCAAAAGGTGGCGCACTGGACATCGGCGCGTACGAGAGCTATTAATCATCGTTTGATGTAAACCTGCTTGTCCTCTTAAAAACCCGCGAGGAGTTGCTCTCCCCGGGGGTTTTTCTTCGTCCATTTTTTCAGCAGGCGCGACAGCGCCTTCCGCTATGGCGGAGCTCGATCGACGTCACTTTTCTGGCCGTGGATCAGTTGACTTTAATTCACTTTAGACCCGTTTATCTCTGTTGGCGAGGTCCCGGCTATTCATGTTGCCAAGGAGACATTGAACTAAGACAGTTGACCTTGGTCATACCTCACTCAACTACTTGACGTGAGGAGTAAGTTTCAATGTGTAAATTGACATTTGCCAAATTGTACGACGACAAAATGCGGACGGATCGGCAAACCGTCCACGCCCGTTTGCCGCTGCGCATGCTGCTCTGCGCCGGCGCGACGGCCCTGCTCGCTGCCTGCGGCAATGGCGGTTCGGCCGACGCGGCATCGGAAACCAAGCGTACCCAGATCCTGGCCGGCAGCGTGGTGGTGGGCATAGCCGCGAACGAGCTCTACGTCGCGCCTGCAGGTTCCGACGCCAACGCCGGCACCCGCTCGGCGCCGCTGCGCACGATCCAGCGTGCCGCCACCCTTGCGCGCGCCGGCACCACGGTCCATGTCGCACCCGGCACCTACGCCGAGACGGTCGTCTCCGAAGCGAGCGGCAGCACGACCGCGCGGATCGTGTTCGTGTCCGACGTAAAATGGGGCGCGAAGATCGAGCCGCCGCCGGGGTCGGCAAGCAGCGTCGTCTGGCAGGCCAAGGGCGGCTACACCGATATCATCGGCTTCGAACTGAGCGCGCAAGGCAGTGCGGCGGTGCGCACCGGCATCGCATTCAGCGGCGCCGCTTCGTCGGCCCGGAATAACCGCCTCCACCATATCGGCCAGTTGCCGCTCGACTGCGATAACGTCATCGGCGCCGCCATCCATTCGGCGTCGGATCCGGATACGAGCGGGCGCACCGAGATCATCGGCAACGTCGTCCACGACATCGGGCAGGATGCGCGTTGCACCATCCACGGCATCTACCTGGCCACTTCCGGCGCCATCAAGAACAACCTCATCTACAAGGTCGGCTGGGGCGCCATTTATCTGTGGCGCGACAACCGCAACGTCGACGTCGTCAACAATACCGCCTTCCAATCGCTGTTCGGGCTGGTCTACGGCAGCGGCGACCAGGTGTATTCGAATTTGCCTGCCGACTATATCAACGTTGCAAACAATATCTTCTACGACAACAAGACCGGCGTGCGCAACGCCGGCCTCGGCACGCTGGGCTCGCACAATACTTTCTCGAACAACCTGGTGGCGAACAACGGCGTCGACTGGATCACCAGTACGCCGCGCCGCGGCGACATCGACCAGGATCCGCAGTTCGTCAACTACATCGCCGCCGGCGGCGGCGACTACCGGCTGCGCGAGACGTCGCCGGCGATCGACCGCGGCGCGCCGGCGCTGGCGCCCGCCGTCGACCTGAACGGCATCGACCGCTCGCAGGGCGCCGCGCCCGACATCGGCGCCTACGAGTTCATCGGCAGCAAGGCGCCGCCCGGCGACGAGCCGGGGCCCCGTCCCGAGCAGGATCCGGATCCTGCGCCCGAACCGACCCCGGCGCCTGGGTCCGATCCGACGGCGAACCACCTGTATGTTGCCGCTACCGGCTCCGATAGCAACGACGGCAGCAGTGCGGCTCCGTTCAGGACGATCACGCGCGCGGCGCGGGTGGCCAAGCCCGATACCACCGTGCATGTTGCGCGCGGCACCTATTTCGAAAACGTCAGCACGAATGCCAAGGGCAAGGCCAGCGGCCGGATCCGCTTCGTGTCGGACACCAGGTGGGGCGCCAGGATCATCGGCAGCGGCACCGAATCGACGTGGACCAACAAGGGCGACTACACCGATATCGTCGGTTTCGACATCAGCGGCAGCGGACGGCTTGGCATCGCCAACTACGCGTCGCACACGCTGGTGTCGGGCAACCATGTACACGACCTGAAGATTTCCGGCGGCTGCACAGGCGCCGGGGGCGCCGGCATCGTCAATGCCAGCTACAACGGCTCCGACGGCGACGTGGTCGGCAACGTGGTGCACGACATCGGCGTGCGCGGCGACTGCAACGGCGTGCAGGGGATCTATTCGTCGAACCTGCGCGGACGCATCTATAACAACATCGTCTACCGCGCTTCGGCATTCGGCATTCACCTGTGGCACGCGGCGAACAACGTCATGATCGCCAACAACACGGTGTTCGCCAACGGCGGCGACGGCATGGGCGGCGGCATCGTCACCGGCACCGGCGACCGGCCTGGCGGCGTGGTGCTGAACAACACTAAGGTGATCAACAACATCGTCTACGATAACGAGGGCCCCGGCATCAAGCAATATTGCTATGCGGGGCAGGACTGCATTGGTGACAACAATGTTATTGCGAACAACCTGGTTTATGGCAACGGCAGCGGCATCGTCATGCGCAAGGGTACGGCCACCGGCACGATTACCGCCGATCCCGAGTTCGTTCAATATCAGGCCAATGGTTCCGGCGACTACCGCCTGCGTCGTACTTCGCCGGCGGCCAACAGCGGCGTGATGCTGTCGGCGCCGAATGTCGATATCGACAACGTCGTGCGGCCGCGCGGCGGCGCCATCGATATCGGAGCGTATGAAAATCACTAACGCTGCGTCGGCGTCCTGCCTATTTCCCGGTCTGGCTCGACCCGGACAGAGCCGCGCGGAGGGCAACTTCCCCGCGGGTCTTTGCTTTCCAGATGCCGTCCGCCGATACCCTGAAATGACGTTTCCTAGAAGAAAGTGAATTTGCGCATTTGATACGGCGCGGAAATTTTTCCTACAAAACATTGAACTCTGGCAGTTTCCACGGCTCAAAGTTACTCATTCATTTTGTTGAGTTAGGAAGTTTCCAGTGAAAAAATTTGTCACTATTGCAGCCGATGTTCGTGCCAGCGCCCTCCTTTGCTGCAGCGCCGCCGTGCTGCTTACCGCTTGCGGCGGCGGCTTGACCGATGCCGGCGACCAGCCGACCCAGACTGCGGCGACCAAGTTCGACAGTGCCGCGAACCAGTCCGCCCCTGCCGCTGCCGCGGCAACGGACGCGACCGTAAACAACGCTCCATCGGAAACGGATCCTGCTGCGGCCGACGACGCCACTCGCCTGGCGGCCACCACCGTCAGCGTCGCTGCCGCCGCGCCAACGATCTACCACCTTTACGTCGCCACCAACGGTTCCGACACCAACGCAGGCACCAAGGCCGCACCATTTCGCACCATCACCCGCGCGGCCAAGGCGGCCAAGCCGTCGACCACCGTGCACGTCGCCGCCGGCACCTATAACGAGTCCGTCAAGACCACGCTGCACGGCACCGCCACCGCGCGCATCCGTTATGTCTCCGACACCAAGTGGGGCGCCAAGGTCGTCGGCATCGGCACCGAAGGCATGTGGACCAACAACGGCAACTATACCGACATCGATGGCTTCGACATCACCGGCCCTGGCCGCCTCGGCATCCTGAACTACGCGTCGTACACGCTGATGTCGAACAACCACATCCACCACCTGAAAATCTCCGGCGGTTGCACCGGCAGCGGCGGCGCCGGCATCGTCAATGCCAACTACAGCGCCTCGAACGGCGACATCATCGGCAACGTCGTGAACGATATCGGCGTGCCCGGCGCGTGCAACGGCGTCCAGGGCATCTACTCGTCCAACCTGGGCGGGAAGATTTACAACAACATCGTCTACCGCGTTTCGGCGTTCGGTATTCACCTGTGGCACGCGGCGACCGACGTGGTCATCGCCAACAACACCGTGTTCGCCAACGGTTCGAGCGGCATGGGCGGCGGCATCGTCACCGGCAGCGGCGACAGCCCGGGCGGCATGCAGTTGAAGAACACCAAGGTGATCAACAACATCGTCTATAACAACCCAGGCGTGTCGATCAAGCAGTACTGCTACTCGGGCGTGACTTGCATCGGTTCGGGCAACATCACCGCCAACAACCTGGTGTACGGCAACGGCAGCGGCATTTCGCTGAAGACGGGTACCGCCACCGGCACCATCGCGCTGAACCCGCTGTTCGTCAACTACCAGGCCAACGGCACCGGCAACTATCGCCTGCAGGGCAGTTCGCCGGCGATCAACAAAGGCCTGTCGGCATCGGCGCCGATCGACGACATGGACAACGTCGCACGTCCGCAAGGCGCCGCGCACGACATCGGCGCGTACGAATTCGTGCCAGTCGTCGCTCCGACGCCGACTCCTGCGCCAACCCCTACGCCTACGCCGACTCCTACGCCGGAGCCGACTCCCGAGCCGACGCCGACGCCGACACCGACACCGACACCGACGCCAACGCCGACGCCTACTCCAACCCCGGTGCCGACGCCGCCTGCGCCGACCACGACCTATCACCTGTATGTCGCCACCACCGGTTCCGACACCAACGCCGGCACCAAGACCGCGCCTTTCCGAACCATCACCCGTGCGGCAAAAGCAGCCAAGCCTTCGACCACCGTGCACGTCGCCGCCGGCACCTACAACGAGAGCGTCAAGACCACGATTCACGGCACCGCCACCGCGCGCATCCGTTACGTCTCCGACACCAAGTGGGGCGCCAAAGTCGTCGGCATCGGTACTGAAGGCATGTGGACCAACAACGGCAACTACACGGAAATCTCAGGTTTCGACATCACCGGCCCTGGCCGCCTGGGCATCCTGAACTACGCGTCGTACACGCTGATGGCCAACAACTACATCCACAACCTGAAAATTTCGGGTGGCTGCACCGGCAGCGGCGGCGCCGGCATCGTCAACGCCAACTACAGCGGTTCCGATGGCGACATCATCGGCAACGTGGTGCACGACATCGGTGTTCCGGGCGCGTGCAACGGCGTGCAGGGCATCTACTCGTCCAACCTGCGCGGCAAGATCTACAACAACATCGTCTACCGCGTGTCGGCATTCGGCATTCACCTGTGGCACGCAGCGACCGACGTCGTCATCGCCAACAACACCGTCTTCGCCAACGGTTCGAGCGGCATGGGCGGCGGCATCGTTACCGGCAGCGGCGACAGCCCTGGCGGCATGCAGTTGAAGAACACCAAGGTGATCAACAACATCGTCTATAACAACCCAGGCGTGTCGATCAAGCAGTACTGCTACTCGGGCGTGACTTGCATCGGTTCGGGCAACATCACCGCCAACAACCTGGTGTACGGCAACGGCAGCGGCATTTCGCTGAAGACGGGTACCGCCACCGGCACCATCGCGCTGAACCCGCTGTTCGTCAACTACCAGGCCAACGGCACCGGCAACTATCGCCTGCAAAGCAATTCGCCGGCAGTCAACAAGGGCCTGGCCGCTTCGGCGCCGACGACCGACATGGATTACTACGCACGCCCTCGTGGCGCCGCGCATGACATCGGTGCGTACGAGAGCTTTTAAATAGTACGCAGCAAAAAGCAGCGGCAAGCTGCATCCCGAGAACCCCGCCGGCGCCCCGCTCCGTGCGGGGTTTTTTTTGTGGGCATTTTGCAAGAATGTATCGATGTGCTTCCCGCCCGTTTGCGTAGTTTCAATACGGAGCAATTCTAGGTTGATATCGTCGGATAACGACCTGACAACACTGGGACACCGTGAATATTCTGCTGATAAACCACTACGCGGGTTCGCTGCGGCACGGCATGGAATACCGCCCCTACTACCTCGCGCGCGAGTGGCGCCGGCTGGGCCACCAGGTCAGGATCGTCGCGTCGGCCCGCTCGCACGTGCGCGCCGAGAGTCCGCGCCTGGGCGGGCTGTCCCGCCTCGACGAAACCATCGACGACATCGAATACACCTGGTTCGACACGCCCGCCTATTCCGGCAACGGCGCCGGCCGCGCGCTCAACATGGCGTCCTTCGTGCTGCGGCTTTATCGCGAGGCCGCCAGCCTGGCGCACGGTTTCAAGCCCGACGTCGTCATCGCCTCCAGCACCTATCCGCTCGATATCTGGCCGGCGCACCGCATCGCCAGGCTGGCCGGCGCGCGCCTGCTGTTCGAAGTGCACGACCTGTGGCCGCTGTCGCCGATGGAGCTGGGCGGCCACTCGAAGTGGCACCCTTTCATCATGCTGCTGCAGGCGGCCGAAAACTACGCCTGCCGCCACTCGAACGCGGTGGTGTCGATCCTGCCCAAGGTACGCGACCACCTCGAGGCGCACGGCATGGCGCCCGACAAGCTGCACCTGGTGCCGAACGGCACCGACCCGGCCGAGTGGCTGCGCGAAGTGCAGCCGCTGGCCGGTCCCGCCGCCGACACGCTCTCCGCGCTGCGCCGGCGCGGCCAGTTCGTGGTCGGCTTTGCCGGCAGCCACGGCGTCGCCAATGCGCTCGACACCTACCTCGACGCCGCCGCGATGATGCTGCACGAGCCGGTGGCCTTCGTCCTCGCCGGCGGCGGCCCCGAGAAAGCACGCCTGCAACGGCGCGCGCGCGACGAAGGGCTGCATAACGTCGTCTTCATCAACCCGGTGCCGAAAGAGCATGTGCCGGCGCTGCTGCAGTTCTTCGACCTGGCCTATATCGGCCTGCAGCGCCAGCCGCTGTTTCGCTTCGGCGTCGCGCCCAACAAGCTGATCGACTACATGATGGCGGCCCGCCCGGTGCTGTACGCGATCGAGTCCGGCAACGACCTGGTGAGCGAATCGGGCTGCGGCGTGGCGGTGCGCGCCGAAGACCCCGCCGCGGTCACGCAGGCCATCCGCGGCATGCTGGCGATGGACCCCGAGCAGCGCCAGGCGATGGGACAGCAAGGCAAAAAATTCGTACTCGAGAACCTCACCTATCCGGTGCTGGGACAACGCTTCTTGAAAGCCTGCGCCTGACGCTGGCGCCGGCATTGTGCAGTGATGTGTTCACCTTGGGATAATCATGACCGGACCGATTGCGGCGCCAGCGGACGCCTTGCCTTTCCTGCCCTTCGCCCTGCCTGAAATCGGCGAGGAAGAGATAGCCGAAGTCGTCGCCTGCCTGCGCTCGGGCTGGGTGACCACGGGACCGAAGACGCGCCAGTTCGAGCAGGAATTCGCCGCCTACCTCGGCGGCGGACTCGAGACCGTGTCGATCAATTCGGCCACCGCCGGCCTGCACCTGGCGCTCGAGGCGCTCGGCGTCGGCCCCGGCGACGAAGTGATCGTGCCGACCATGACCTTCACCGCCACTGCCGAAGTGGTGCGCTACCTGGGCGCGCAACCGGTGCTGGTCGACGTCAACCCGGACACGCTCAACATCGAGGCGGCCGCCATCGAGGCGGCCATCACGCCGCGCACCAAAGCGGTCATTCCAGTCCACTACGCCGGCCTGGCGTGCGACATGGACGCCATCCTCGAGGTGGCAGCCCGCCACAAGCTGCGCGTGGTCGAAGACGCGGCGCACGCCTTCCCGACCGTCTACAAGGGCAAGCTGGTCGGCACGCTGGGCAGCGACGTCACCGTCTTCAGCTTCTACGCCAACAAGACCATGACCACCGGCGAAGGCGGCATGGTCGTCACGCGCGACCCGCAGCTGGCGGCGCGCGTGCGGCTGATGCGCATCCACGGCATCAAGCAGGATGCCTTCGCGCGCTACACCTCGACCAGCCCGGCCTGGTTCTACGAAGTGGTCGCCGCCGGCTTCAAGTACAACCTGACCGACATCGCCGCCGCCATCGGCGTGCAGCAGCTGCGCAAGATCGACCGCTTCCTGCTGCGCCGCAAGGAACTGGCCCACGCCTACTTCGAGGGCCTGAAGGGACTGCCGCTGCGGCTGCCGCCCGATGCCGATGCCGGCAGCGGCCACGCCTGGCACCTGTACGTGGTGCGCCTGGCCGCCGGCGCCGCGCTCGGGCGCGACGAGGTGATCGGCAGTCTGTCGAAGCTGGGCATCGGCACCAGCGTCCACTTCATCCCGCTGCACCGTCATCCGTACTGGCGCGACAGCGGCAGCCTGTCGCCGCAGCAGTTTCCGGCCGCCGAGGCGAGCTTCGCGTCGATGCTGACGCTGCCGCTGTACACCAAGATGACCGACGCCGACCAGCGGCGCGTGATCGCCGCCGTGCGCGAACTGCTGTCATGAGCAAGCGCCTGTTCGACATCGTGGCCGCCGCGGCCGGGCTGATCGTGCTGGCGCCGCTGCTGGCGCTGACGGCGCTGTGGATCAAGCTCGACTCGCCGGGACCGGTGTTTTTCCGCCAGCAGCGGGTCGGCCGCCACGGCAAGCTGTTCTCGATCTACAAGTTCCGCACGATGGCGGCGGCGCCGGACACGTCGGCCCAGCTGACGGTGGGGCGCGACCGCCGCATCACCGGCGCCGGCGACTTTTTGCGCCGCCACAAGCTCGATGAACTGCCGCAGCTGATCAACGTGCTGCAAGGCGCGATGAGCCTAGTGGGGCCGCGCCCCGAGGTGCCGCGCTACGTCGACTGCTATCCGCCGGCGGTGCGCGCCATCGTGCTGTCGGTGGCGCCCGGCATCACCGACTGGGCCTCGATCCTGTACCGCGAAGAGAGCGCGATCCTCGGCCGCGCCGCCGATCCCGAGCGCGCCTATGTCGACACCATCCTCCCCACCAAGCTCGACTATTACGTGCGTTACGTCAGGGAGCGCAGTTTCTGGACCGACTTGCGCATCATCGCCAGCACCCTGGCGGCGCTCGTGCACCGATGAGGCGCTATGGGCTCCTGGGACAAATTCCTGCACCTCGGCGACATTTCCCTGATCCTGGCCGCCGCCGCCGGCATCACCGCCTGGCTGCTGGCCGCGCGCGCCTGGCGCATGGCGTTCTGGTGGAGCCTGCTGTTCGCCGCCGGCATCGGGCTGGTGGGCGCCTCCAAGATCGCCTACATCGCCTGGGGCCAGGCGTTGCCGGGACTCGATTTCAAGGCCGCCAGCGGCCACGCCGCCGGCATCACGGCGATCGCGCCCTTGCTGTTGTACCTGCTGGCGCGGCATCGCGGCGGCGCGCTGAGGACCACCGCCATCGCTGCCGGGCTCGCGCTCGGAGCGCTGATGGGCGTTCTGCTGGTCGCCGGCGACGAGCACAGCGTCGCCGAAGCGCTGGCCGGCTGGGCGCTCGGCGCCGTCGTCAGCCTCGGCGGCATCTGGATGGCCGCCGACCTGCCACCGCAGCGTCCCGCCCACGGCCTGCTGTGCTCGGCGCTGGCGTTCGCCGCCGCCGCCGCAGTGACGCATTCCTTTCCCTTCGGCTATCTCATGTATCGCACCGCCCGCATTTTATCCGGCAACACCGTGCCTTTCCCCTGGGGCTGAGCACACCTCCACCTACAAGGACCTCATCATGCGCAACAGAATCATGCCCAGCCTGGCATTTCAAAAAGACGGCCAGCTTGGCGAAGACAGCTGGCATTCGGTATTGATTTCGTTGCTACGCGGCCTGGCCGCTTTCGAGGTGGCCGCCGCCCACCTGCGCGCGGCCATGTACCCGGGGCTGCGCACGGTCGCCGATCCCACGCTGGCCTACCAGGGACTGGCGTTCTTCACCGGCTTCGCCCACCAGGCCGTGCTGCTGTTCTTCGTCATCAGCGGCTGGCTGGTCGGCGGCAGCCTGCTCAACAAGGCTGGCCAGCCCGACGCCATCGCCAACTATGCGATCGACCGCGTGACGCGCCTGTGGACGGTGCTGATTCCCACCTTCCTGCTGACCATTCTGTTCAGCCTCGGCACCGGCGAAACGGTCGCCCGCGGTGTGGATTTCTCGCTTGGCAATGAGTTCTCCGCCGTCGCGTTCGCCGGCAACCTGGTCGGCCTGCAGGGCGGTGTCGCCCTGCCCGAATTCGGCGGCAACTTCCCGCTGTGGAGCCTGGCCAACGAAACCTGGTATTACGTGATGTTCCCGCTGCTGGTGGTGCTGTTTACGTCGCGCCGGGTCGGCGCGCGCGTCGGCAGCGCCGCCGCCTTGATCGCGATGGCGTCCGCCCTGCCCTACGACATCGTGCTGTACTTTTCGATCTGGCTGCTCGGCGTGGCGTTCTCGCGCATCCGCATCGACGCCGGAATCGTTGCGCGCTGCGTCTGGCTGCTGCTGCTGCTGGCGGTATCGGTGTATTACAGGCTCACCGGCATCAACGACGACATCGGTCCGGCGGCCTTCGTGCAAGACCTGATCTGCAGCCTGATGTTCCTGGTGTTCCTGTCGAGCCTGCAGTTCAAGGCGGCGCCGACGTCGAAGTGGCAGCGTCCGCTGGCCAAGGTCTGCAAGTTCTTCGCCGAGTTCTCGTTCACCCTGTACGTCCTGCATGTGCCGCTGATCGACCTGATGCAATACTGGAGCACGACCCGTTTCGGGCTGCGCCAGCTGTCGCCATCCGAGCCGCTGCACTTCGCGGTCTATTTCGGCATGCTGGCCATGTTGATGGCGGGGTGCTATCTGGCATACCGCTTGTTCGAATCGCAAACCTACCGGATTCGCCGTCTCGTGAAGGACAGTCTGGCCCGGCGCGACGCCGCGCTGCCGGCCGGCCGTACGGCGCCTGCAGAACACTGATCGCATCGCAGTAGCGAAAAGCCGCGCCGGTGCCGGAGGATTACGCGTCGCCGCCCGCGGACATCTTCGCGGCGTATCCAGAAAAACATGAGCTGTCGTCGAAGGTTAAGGTGTTCACCGAGCTTCTCGACGCCAGCTTCCACGATCCAAAACAGCAATCGAAAGCGCCAATCCATTGGCAATCCCCGCCGGGGTCAGTGCCGACAATCGCACACAGACTCTGCTGTAGCGGGCACGCAAGCGCTGAGCTCGTGTACGATTGCCGGCACTGACCCCGTCGATTGAACGGGTCAACAGGCCGCAAGGCGCACACCCGATCGACGTTCTAGAGCCGACTGAATGGCGGGACAAAGCGCCGATCGACCGTGCGGGCGGGTGGAACCGTCACGTTGAGACGAAAAAAAACCGCCGCGTCGCTGGGCGGCGGCGGAGCGCGCGACAGAACCTAGGCCGAATAGCCGAGCTGGGCCGCGGCGTCGTCGCTATAGTCGGCGCGGCGGCCGCCCAGGCGCAGCACCATGTCGTTGAACAGCACCCCCTGTGGCGCGATGCCGGCGTGGTTCAGGTGCTTGATCGACTCGTTGATCTCGGCCTCGGTGGTGATGCCGGCGCGCGTCAGGATGAAGACGGCGCCGGCATGGGCGCCGATGATCAGGGCGTCGGCCACCGCGAGGATCGGCGGCGGGTCCAGCAGCACCAGGTCGTAATTGGCGCTGAGCGTTTCGAGCAAGCCGCCAAAATTGAGGTGCAGCAGGAACTCGGAGCGGTTCGGCGGCAGCGGCCCGGTCGGGATGAAGTCGAGGTTTTCCATCACGCCACGGTGGATCACCTGCTCGACCGGCATGGAGCCGGTGATCGCCTTCGACAGCCCCTGGTCGCGGCTCAGCCCGAAGTAGCGGTGCAGCTGGCCGTTGCGCAGATCGGCGTCGATCAGTAGCACGCGCTTGCCGCTGGCCGCCATCACGGCGGCAAAGTTGGCGGCCACGAACGACTTGCCGAGGTTGCGGGTCGGGCCGGCCAGCATCACGATATTGTTCTTGAAGTGCGGCATCGAGAACTGCAGGGCGGCGCGGAAGCTGCGCAGGCTTTCGATGGCGATGTCTTCCGGGATCGACTGCGCCAGCAAGGGCAGGATCCCACCCTCGCCGCGCACCTTCTTCATCAGCTTTTCCTGGTTGGCGCTGTGCGGGATGGTGGCGTACACGACGCGCGCGCGCAGCAGGCGCTCGATCTTTTGCGGATCGTCGATGCCGCCTTTCATCGCCTTGCGCGTGATGGCGATCAGGCTGCCGAGGAAAACGCCCATCACCGTCGCCAGCACCATGATGACCGGCCGGTTCGGCTTCAGCGCTTTCTCCGGCGGCATCGGCGCGTCGATCATGCGCACGTTGCTGACCCGGCCGACCGAGATCAGGCGCAGCTGCTGCGCCGTATTCGACAGCGCGGTGTACAGGTCGGTGTTGACCTTGATTTCACGCGTCAGCCGCGTCTCGTCCTGCTCCAGCACCGGCAAGGTGCGGATGCGGCGGGCGACCTCGTCGATTTCGGCGTCGACCTCGCGGCGCTGGCCGTTGATGCCCTTGACGATCGGGTGGTCCTCGGTGAAGCGCGACAGCAACTCGGTCTTCTTCTGCATCAGGTCGAGCCGGCGCGTGCGCGCCGCGGCCGCCTGTTGCAGGCTCATGCGCGCTTCCTCGCGCAGGTCGATGGTGCCGTGGGCGTTGCGGAACTGGTTGTACTTGTCTTCCGACTGCTCCAGCTGGCGCTTCAGGATCGGCAGCTGCTGGTTCAGGAAAGCGAGCGATTTTTCCGCCTCCTCGGTCTTGCGCGCCAGGTTCTGGCGCATGTATTCGCGGCCGATCTCGCTGAGCAGCTGATTGATGCGCTTGGCGCTCTCGCCCTGCAGCTTGACTTCGATCACGCCCGACTGCTTGCCCTGCTCGCTGATGACCATCGCATTCTGGATGCGCTGGATGGTGCCCAGACGCGACATGCGGCGCAGCGTGAACTGGGCGCCCGGGCGCGCGTTCATGCGCTCGACCTTCAGCTCGACGTCGCCGTCGGCCGATTTCACCATGTAGCGCTTGCCGACCGCGCCTTCGAACGCCGGCGCGCCGCTGCCGCCGCCGAAACGGTAGCGCCCCTCGGCCAGCGCGGTGACCGCGAACTCGCGGTTGAGCATGGTCTCGGGCACGTTGAACACGGCCACCTCGATCTTTTCGCCGCCCCACACGTAGCCGCCCCAGCCGAAAATGCCGGGCTCGGCCAGTTCGCCTTTGGCCTGGTTGGCGATCCAGAAGCCGCCGATCGGGAAATATTTCGGCTGCGCCTCGACATACAGCTGCAGGTTGTCGACCGCGCGCGAAATGACCATGCGCGAACGCAGCAGCTCCATTTCGGCGATGGCCGCCTTCTTGGTCTCGAATAGCGACGATGCCTCGCTGAGGATGTTCTTGGAGGCGTTCGGACTTTCTTCCTCGACGTGGATCATCAGGTTGGCCTCGTACACCGGCTTGACGATCAGCACGTACAGCAGCGCCAGCAGCATCACCGCCGCGGTCACCGCCCCCACCAGCGCCCGGCTCTCCCACACGGTCAGGAAATGCGACTTCAGGTCGACCGGGGCATCGTCGGCGCCGGTGTCGGGCGCGCGCGGGTCCCACTGCATGTTCAGCGCGGGCAAGTGGTGATGCAGGACGTTGGAAACCGGATGCTGTTCGCTGGGATTGTCCATATCGGATCCTAGAGTGCTCAGGGTTTGGTCACCCCTACCGCGGAAGTGAGGGCGCCGGGAATCAGCATGCTGAGGTTGCGGTGCCAGTTCGCCAGCGGCGACGCGGCGACGTAGACGACATCCTTGGGATGCAGCTCGAACCCCTCGGCCATCGCCATCGCGCCGGTGACGCGGGCGTCGAGCTGGTAGACGCGGGTGCCGTCAGGCGTCTTGCGCACCACGTACACCTGGCGCGCGTCGCCCGACAGCGGGCTGACGCCGCCCGATTCGCCCAGCGCCTCGTTCAGCGTCAGGCGTCCGTTGTGCATCGTCAGCGCGCGCGGCGTGACCACCTCGCCGGAGACGAACACCTTGCTCTCGTCGCGCGAATGGATGCGCACCACATCGCCCGGCGCTAGCATGACGTTGCCCGGGTTGATGCCCTTCTGCACCAGCTCGCGCATGTCGATGCGGTAGCGCTGGTCGCCGCGTTCGAGCACCAGCCGGCTCTGGTCGGCCGTCGGCAGCAGGCCGCCGGCCCGGTTCAGCGCTTCCATCAGCGTCATCGGTATGTCGTTGATGGCCTGCAAGCCGGGCGACTTGACCTCGCCGTCTATATACACGCGCTTGCTGCGGTAGGCCTGCACGCGCAGCGTGACGTTCGGGCTGGCGATGTAGCGCGCCAGCTTGCTCGCCAGCAGGTCGCGCGCCTTGTCCTCGGTCAAGCCTTCGATCTTGAGGGCGCCGGCGAACGGAAACTGGATGCGGCCTTCGGAGTCGACCACAAAACCGGATGGCGGCACGCCGTTGTTGCTCAGCTCGGCCGCGCCCGAGGCCGGCGTCACCACGGTGCCGCCCAGTTCGGGGTGGTCCCAAACGACGATCGAGAGGATGTCGCCGCGGCCGATGGTGTAGGAAGGCGGCTCCGGCACCACCAGCGTGGACAGGTCCTGGCGTACCGCCGAATCACGCTTGCGCAGTTCGGCGGCAATTAGTTGCGGCGTGATCAGTTCGGTGACCGGCGCGTCGGCGGCCGGCCCGCCGGCCGCCGGGCTGCTTTGCAGGTTGCCGAAATAGCCGCATCCCGTCAGCGCCAGCGCCAGCAGGCACGCCAGCGCCCGGCCAGCGGCGCGGGTGGTTGCTGTGTCGAGAGAAAAGTTCATGATTTTGCCCATGTGAAGCGCGCCAGCGAGTGGCCTTTAAGACCAGAGTAAGGCCTGACACAGTGCAGACCTTGCTGCATATCAAATTGACTGCTCAGCTAAACTACGCGGCGACAGGGGCGCGGCGAATGCGACGAACTCATGCGCGAATTGATGGTCGGCGCGCGCTGCGGGGGCGTTAGCGTAGTTCTTCGAGCAACTTGAGCGACTCGGCAAAACTCCAGATGCGGCGGATTTCGATGACGTCGTAGCGGCTGGCGATGTTCGGCGGAAAAGCGGAATAGCGTGCATTGAGGCGGATGATGCGGCGCACCGCGTTGTCGGTCTCGCTGTGCCCGCTCGAGCGGACGATCGTCACTTCCGCGACGCTGCCGTCGCTACGGATCGCCACGCTGACCAGCGGCTCGATGCGCACCGGATCGGCGCCGCGCGGCGCGAAGCCGACGCCGCCATTGCGTTCGACCTTCTGGCGGAAGCTGTCGACGTACATGCGCAGCGGGACGTCCTGTTCGGCGCCGCCGGACACCACGCGCCGGCCGCCGCGCTCGTCATCGTCGCGGATGCGCTGCGGCGGCGCGCCTTTCAGCAGATCGATGCCGCGGGTCAGCTCGCGCACCCGGTTGCCGATGTCGCTGCCAAGCAGGTTCTTGGGTGCGGTGACGCCGCTGCCGCCCGCGCCCGCGCCGTTGTTGCCGGAGCCGGCGGGCTGGGCCGCGATGGTGGCTGCGGCGCGCTCGCGTTCGCCAGCGGCGGCCTGCTCCGCTTGCTGCCTGGCGAGCTGTTCCGATTGCTCCCTGGCGAGTTGCTCTGCCTGCTTCCTGGCTGCCTCGTCGGCCTGCTGCCGCGCAAGCTGCTCGGCCCGCTCCCGCTCGATTTGTTCGGCCTGGCGGCGCGCGGATTGCTCAGCCTCCTGGAGTGCCGCCTGCGCGGTTTTCTGCCGCGCCAACTCCTCGGTCCGCTGGCGAACCGCCAACTCGTCCGCTTTCTGCCGCAACGCCAGTTCTTCCGCCCGCTGCTTCAGCGCGAGCTCTTGCGCCTGCTGCCTGGCCCCAAGCTGCCCGGCCTGCTGCTTGCGCAGCTGCTCTTGCGCCGTTCTTTGCTCTGCCTGCAATTGCGCAGCGCGCTCGACCTCCGCGCGCCGCTGCTCCTGCAGCTTCAGTTCCTCGGCCTGCCTGGCCGCCAGCCGCTCCTGCTCGGCCCTGACGGCTGCCGCCCGTTCGTCCTCTTCCTTGCGCAGGGCCTCGGCCAGCAGCGCCGCCTTTTTGTCGGCGCCGTCGTCGCGGCCGTCCTGCGCCTCCTTCGGGTCGATGGTCTTCTGTTCGGCTTCTTCCGGTTGCGGCATCGGCAGCGCGAAGTCGCTCAGCTTGTTGTCTTGCGCAATCACCCGTGTCGGCGTTTCGACCAGGTCGCGCGGCGGCAACGGCCGGCTGATCCGGCGCGGCTTGCTGCGTTTCGGCTTGACCGCTTTTGGGACCGGCGCCTTGGGCACCGCCGGCGCCGGCGCGGGCGCGATGACGCGCATGCCGGCTGACGCCGGCGGCAACGGCGCCAGCGGCAACGGCGGCAGAGCGTCCAGCGCGGGCGCGGCAACCGGCGGCAGCGCGGGCTCGACCGGCGCAAGCGTGATGTGGATGGGCTGCGGCCGGCCCGGCGACGGCAATCCGAGCCCTGGCACGCCGAACTGCAGCGACAGCAGCAATGCGTGCAACACGATCGACAGCAACAAGCCGCTGGCCAGCCGCCGGTTGACGAGGTCAGATGCTTCGGCGCGGCGGGTTGCAGTGGCAAAACTCATGCATGACCTGATGACACGGCAAGTCGGGCCATCAGCATATCGTGTTCTCAACCGTAAAGCGAGCGAGCGCAATGGGCGCACATCAACACCGGTCCGATCATGGCTCAGTCAGCGATCACAGCAACAAGCGGTTGACTAGCTTGCAAAAAATGAAATATTTTCATATCACCTACCTAATGAAAACTAATCCATGATCAGCGACTCCGAGCTGTCCGAGTTCTCCACTAGCGAGCTCGACCGCGACCTCGCCGGCCTCGGCACTTTACTGCATGCATGCGTCTATTCCGGCGCTATCGTCGGCTTCGCCGGCCGGCTCGATTCGACGCCCCTCATGTACAAGAGGCTGTAAAGCGCAGCGTGCGCTTGGAGCGTCCCGCGCGCGCGGCGCGCACGCCCTCGATCCAGTCGCGCCCGCCGGCCTCGAGCGCGGCATCGATCACTTCCTGCGGCAGGCTGTACACCGACGCCCACGCCGCGCGCCCGTCGGCCGTGTTGGTCGGAAAATCATGGCGTTCGATCGGCCAGCCGTACTTGCGCATCAACGCCCTCATCACGGTGTTGAGCGCGATCTTGCGATGCTCGAACAGGCTTTCGACGCCGGTCATGTCGTTCGATGCCAGCAACACGGCCAGCGTTTCCGCGCGCAATGAGCTGCCCATCGTCGGGAATCGGCCCATCCTGGGCGCCTTGTTTTCGTTTATCAAAATCGTCTTCCCATCGTCAAGTTCATGCCAGCACCGCGTTACCGCCGACCGGTTCGGCAAGATACACGCTCAGCCAGTCGAATACCCTGCCGGCGCCGGCCTCGATGTCGGCGCCGAAGCCGCGCTGCGCCAGCAAGGCGATGCCGTTGGTGTGCGCCAGCAGGCCAGGCGCCAGTTGCAGCGCGCCGTCCGCACCGAGTGCCACGCAAAACGGTGCCAGCCGATGTTCCAGCAGCGACGCCAGCACCAGGTTGTGCGACGAGACGATGACGACGCTGCCGGCGGCGAGCACATCGAGCACGGCCGCCGCCGCCGAGACCGACTCGAGGTGGTTGGTGCCGCGGAATATCTCGTCGATGATATACGTGGCCCGGTGCGGGCCGGCAGCGACCGCCAGCAATTCCTTGGCGCGCTGCAGTTCGGCGATGTACAGGCTCTCGCCGCCGAGCAGCGAATCCTCGCTCTGCATGCTCGCATACACCGGCAGCATCGGCACGGTCGCCTTGCCGGCGTAGCAGAATCCGAACGCGCGCGCCACCAGCAAGTTCAGGCCAACGGTGCGCAGCAGCGTGCTCTTGCCGATGCCGTTCTGGCCGGAGATGAAGGCGCCCTTCCCGTGCAGCGCGAGCGACAGCGGCGCCGGCGCCTGCAGCAGCGGATGCACCGCCTGCTCGAGGCCGATGCAGTCGTCGCGGCCGCGCTCGGCCCAGCAGGTCGACGGCGTTCGCAGCAGGTGCTGGGCCAGCGCGATGTCGGCTTCGAGGTTGGCGCAACGCGCGTAGCAATCGCGCAAGAACTGGCGATGGACGCCGACGACCCCGATGCCCTGGAAGTAATGCTTGACGTTGGCCAGCAGGAACCAGTCCAGGTACGCGCGCATGCCGGGAATCATGTCCATCCACGGTGAGCGGGTCAGACTGCGGTTGACCTTGCTTGCCTGTTGGCCGGCGCCGGCGAACTCGTCGAGCATCGGATGCTTCAGCGCGCCCAGCAGGCTGCTGGCCCGCAGCAGCATCTGCAGCGCATTCATGGCGCGCTCCCAGGCGCTGACGCGTTCGTGATAGCGCATCTGGATTGCCAGCAGCTTGTACAGGAAAAAAGCCGCGCCCAGCCACGCCAGCGGCGACAGCGCCACCGCGGCGATCGATGCCAGCAGGCCGACGAACAGCAGCCACATGGCGCCGCCCCATTTCGGCGTCGCCGGCAAGGTTTCTTCCAGCAGCAGCGTGGCGATTTCGGTGTCGGCGGCGCGCAGCGGCCGGGTGGCGCGGCGCAGGATGTCGAGCTGGGCCGGATCGGCCATCAGCGAACGCAAACGCGCAGCCAGGGCCGCACGCGGCGCATCGGCCAGGCCGTCGCACAGGCGCTGGTGCAGCACCTGCTTGCCGAAAATGCTCACTTGTCCGGTCAGCATCTCAAAATACGGGTCGACCAGCAATCCGCTCCAGCTCGGCTGATCCATCGCCGCGGCGGCGCGATCGCGCTCGATGCGCTGCAGCTGGCCGATATCGCTGGCGACGAACGGATAATCCACCGGTTCTGGTTCGGCTACCTGAAAAAGTGCGCGGAGACTACCGAACAACAAGTTGAACAATGCATGAGCCTTACTCGCAAACCCGGACATACAACCTTTCCAAAAAGCTCGCACGCGCCGAGGATGGCGCATCGAGTTAGTGTTCAGGAAAGATTGTACTGCAGGCGCTCAGTCGGGGGCCATCGTCAGCCGCAGTTGCTGGATGTCCTGCATCGAGAGCGTGGCGGGAAACGCATTCAGCAGCGCGATCAGGTTTTGCAGCGGCATCGGCCGCGCGAACAGGTAGCCCTGCATGCCCGGCGCGCCGTTGGCGGCAAGGAATTCAGCCTGGGCGCGCGTCTCGACGCCCTCGGCGACGACGCGCAGGCCGAGGTGACCGGCCATCGCGATGATCGACTGCACGATCGCGGTGCCGTTGGCGTCGCCCGGCGTGTCGCGGATGAAGCTGCGGTCGATCTTCAGTTCGTACAGCGGCATGCGCTTCAGGTACGACAGGCTCGAGTAACCGGTGCCGAAATCGTCGATCGACAGGCGGATGCCGAGCGCCGCCAGGTCGTGCATGCGGGCGATGGTGTCGTCGAGGTTGTCGATCAGCAGGCCCTCGGTCACTTCGAAGATCAGCTGGCCGGCCGGCACCCCGGTCTCGTCGAGGATCGTGCGCACGTCGGCGACAAACTCGGGCTGGCGAAATTGCGACGGGCTGACGTTGACCGACAGCGGCATCGGATGGCCGGCGCGCGACAGGATCAGCCAGCAGTCGCAAGCCTGGCGCATCGCCCATTGCCCCAGCGGCACGATCAGGCCGGATTCCTCGGCCACCGGAATGAACAGGTCCGGCGTGACGAGCGTGCCGTCGGCGGTGCGCCAGCGCATCAGCAGTTCGGCGCCGACCGGGGCGCCGTAGCTGTCGACCTGCAGCTGCAGGTGCATCGCCAGCTCGCCGTTATCGAAAGCGTCGGCCAGGTCGCGCTCCATCGTCAGGCGGCGCTCGACCTCGGCCTGCATCGTCGCTTCGAAGAAGGCGACGCCGTTGCGCCCGTCCGCCTTGGCGCGGTACATCGCGGTGTCGGCTTCGCGCAGCAGGTCGTGCACGGTCTGGCCCGGCTTGGGCAGCAGCGTGACGCCGATGCTGGCCGACGAATTGTACGACTGGCCGTCGATCTCGAAACATTCGGTGATCGCGTGGCGGATCTTTTCCGCCACCACCAGCGCCGCTTCGCCGGCGCCGCCCTTGTCGTGGCCCAGTTGCGTCAGCAGCACGACGAATTCGTCGCCGCCGATGCGCGCCACCGTGTCGCCGCTGCGCACCAGGCGCGACAGGCGGTCGGCGGCATTGCGCAGCAGCGCGTCGCCGACCGCATGGCCGCGCGCGTCGTTGATGTATTTGAAATGATCGAGGTCGATGAACATCACCGCGCCGAAGCCGGCGCCGGCGTGGGCGCTGGCCAGCAGCTTGTCGAGCCGGTCCATCAGCAGGCGCCGGTTCGGCAGCCCGGTCAGCACGTCGAAAAACGCCAGCCGGTGGATGTGGCTCTCCGACTTCTTGCGCTCGGTGATGTCGCGGCCGACCGCCACCCAGTGGGTATTGTTGCCGCCCTCGTCGGCGAACGGCACCAGTTCCAGCTCGACCCAGTAGGGCGCGCCGGACTTGGTGTAATACATCAGCTCGGCGGTGACCGGCTCGGTACGCGCCACCGCGCCGGCGATGCGGTCGATCACTGCGAGGTCGGTGTCGATGCCCAGCAGCATGCGCCAGCTGCGCCCCAGCACTTCGGCGCGCCGGTAGCCGGTGCGCCGTTCGAACGCTTCGTTGACGAAGATGATGGGCTGCTCGGCGCCGGCTTCCGCGACCACCTTGGCAATCACCACCATGTCGTTCAGGCGCGCCACGGCGGCGGCGGTCAGGCGCAGTTCGGCGTTGAGCGCATGCAACTCGTCCTTGCCGGCCTGCAGCGAGTTGGCGAACAGGTGCAGGTCGTCGAGCGAGCGCGCCAGGCGATGCAGCAGCACCGAGCACGAGATCGTGATGATGGCGCCGATGAACAGGTAGTTCAGGGTGATCATCAGCGACGGCAGCAAGCCGTAATCGGGCATGCCGGCGATGTGCATCCTGGCCAGGCCGGCGTAGCTGAGCGAGAAGATGGTCAGCCCGGTCGCGCTCAGGCACAGCATCGCCGGCCGCATGCCGAGCAAGGTGGCGGCCAGCAGCGGCACCGAAAACAGGTAGATCTGGCTGACAGGCCCGACCGTCATCATCAGGCCGACGCCGATGACGAAGATGATCGCCAGGAAGTTCAGCACCCGCGTGTTGTAGGGAATCTGCCTGAACCACCACAACGCGGCCAGCCAGGCCAGCGCGACGGCGTCCATCACCACGACCGGCCACAGGCCTTCGAACGACAGCAGCACCATGCTCGGGATCGCGGTAACCGTTCCCAGCGCCAGCACGATCGTCAGCAGCGAAGAAAAAATTTGGGCGCGCCAGTGCGCAATGTTGTCGGGCTTGTCCAGGGTATGACCTTCGAGGGTCGCGGCGGGCACCGCGACGACACCTTGCGTGTCGGAATAGTATTGCAATGCAGCATGATAAGCCGAATGCGTTCGCACGTCATTTTCTTCAGCCGAATCTGTGGCGGCACGGAAACAATTATTGCCACATAATTAACATCAGGGGTCTGACCGGTCGTCTGGGTCAGACCCCGGTTGCGCAGGCCTCAACCAATTCGGTCTCTGCCCGCTGCTGCATCGTGTCGAGCAGCAGCACCAGCTTGGCCAGCGGCATGGGCCGCGCGAACAGATAGCCCTGCATGCCCGGTGCACCGTTGGCGGCAAGGAATTCGGCTTGGGCGCGCGTCTCGACGCCTTCGGCGACGACGCGCAGGCCGAGGTGGCCGGCCATCGAAATGATCGACTGCACGATCGCAGTGCCGTTGGCGTCGCCCGGCGTGTCGCGGATGAAGCTGCGGTCGATCTTCAGTTCGTACAGCGGCATGCGCTTCAGGTACGACAGGCTCGAGTAACCGGTGCCGAAATCGTCGATCGACAGACGGATACCGAGCGCCGCCAGCTCGTGCATGCGGGCGATGGTGTCGTCGAGGTTTTCAATGAACAAACCCTCGGTGACTTCGAAGATCAGCTGGCTGGCCGGCGCGCCGGTCTCGTCCAGAATCGTCCTTACCTGCTCGACGAAATCGGGCTGGCGGAACTGCGACGGGCTGACGTTGACCGACAGCGCAATGGCATGGCCGGCGCGCGCCAGCGCCAGCCAGCAGTTGCAGGCCTGGCGCATCGCCCACTGCCCCAGCGGCACGATCAGGCCGGATTCCTCGGCCACCGGAATGAACAGCTCGGGCGCAATCATGGCGCCTTCGACGGTGCGCCAGCGCATCAGCAGTTCGGCGCCGACCGGGGCGCCGCCGCTGTCGACCTGCAGTTGCAGGTGCATCGCCAGCTCGCCGTTATCGAAAGCGTCGGCCAGGTCGTGTTCCATGGTCAGGCGCCGCTCCACGTCGGCCTGCATCCTCGCTTCGAAGAAGGCGACGCCGTTGCGGCCCTCCGCCTTGGCGCGGTACATCGCCGTATCGGCTTCGCGCAGCAGGTCGTCGACGGTCTGCCCCGCCTTGGGCAGCAGCGTGACGCCGATGCTGGCCGAAGAATTGTAGGACTGGCCGTCGATCGTGAAGCATTCGGTGATCGCGTAGCGGATCTTCTCCGCCAGCGCCATCGCCGCTTCGCCGGCGGCCGCCTGGTCGTGGCCCAGTTGCGCCAGCAGCACGACGAATTCGTCGCCGCCGATGCGCGCCACCGTGTCGCCGCCGCCCACCAGCCGCGCCAGGCGCTCGGCGGCATTGCGCAGCAGCGCGTCGCCGATGGCATGGCCGCGCGCGTCGTTGATGTACTTGAAATGGTCGAGGTCGACGAACATCACGGCGCCAAGGCCGTCGCCGCGCTGCGCGCCGGCCAGCAGCGTGTCGAGGCGTTCCATCAGCAGGCGCCGGTTCGGCAGCCCGGTCAGCACGTCGTAAAACGCCAGCCGGTGGATGCGGCTCTCCGACTTCTTGCGCTCGGTGATGTCGCGGCCAACCGCCACCCAGTGGGTGTTGTTGCCGCCCTCGTCCGCAAACGGCACCAGTTCCAGCTCGACCCAGAACTGCCCGCCCGACTTGGTGTAGTACATCAGCTCGGCCACGACCGCCTCGGTGCGCTCGACGGCACCGGCGATGCGTTCGATGACATCGCGGTCGCTGTCGGCGCCGATCAGCATGCTCAGGCTCTGCCCCAGCACCTCGGCGCGCTGATAACCGGTGCGCCGCTCGAACGCGTCGTTGACGAAGATGATCGGCTGCGCCGCGCCGGCGTCCTTGCCCGTCTTGGCGATGACGACCATGTCGTTCAGGCGCGCCACCGCGGCGGCGGCGAGACGGAATTCGCCGTTGAGCGAATGGAGCGAATCGGCGAACAGGCGCAGGTCGTCGAGCGAGCGCGCCAGGCGCTGCAGCAGGACCGAGCACGACATCGTGATGAGGGTGCCGATCATCAGGTAATTCATGGCGATCAGCAGCGCCGGCAGGAGGGAATAGTCCGGCATGCCGGCGAGGTGCAGCCGCGTATAGCCGAGGTAGCTGAGCAGAAAGATGGTGAGGGCGGAGCCGCCGAGCGCCACCAGCGCCAGCCGCGTGCCGATCAGCACGGCCGCCAGCAGCGGCACGGCGAACAGGTAGAACTGGCTGACCGGTCCGACCGTGACCATCAGGCCGACGCCGAGGAAGTAGCCGAGCGCGAGGAAATTGAGCACGCGCGTGCGGTAACTGGCGCGCTTGAACCACCACACGCCCAGCAGCCAGCCGAACGCCACGACAACCAGCGCCACCGCCGGCCAGCGCTCCTGGCTGGCCAGCCAATAGACGCTCGGGACGGCCAGCAGCGTCGCCAGCACGGCCATGATCGACATCAGCGAGGAAAATATTTCGGCGCGCCAGTGCGCGATGTTGCTGTGGAGCTTATTCAGAAGAGAGCCTCTTGATGGCGCTGATGCCGCTGCGTGTCCATAAACTTATTGCAACGCAACATGATATCTGGTATCCCCCTGTGCGTCATTTGTTGGTCACTTTTTGTGGCGCGAAGCAAACAAAACTTGCCAAAAAAACCATAACCCGCCTGAGTTGACCAGGCGCCGCCATCCACGCGACCCGCCTTGCCGCTCCCTTTGTAAGTTCGATGTAAGGAAGCAAGCACATTCTTGCGTGCATATTAAATATCTAACAGATTGGAGGTGTTCGGAAACTCATGCGCATATGGCATTTGTCGGCTTGGTCAAACTACAACTAGAACCACAACTAGAACTGGAGACACACGATGAATCAGAACGATAACCCAACGAAGCAAGCAGTTTCTACCCGTAGAAAATTTCTCGGCCGCGCAGCGGCAGGCACCGCCGGTGCCGCCCTCGCCGTGCCGATGATCGCCACTGCCCAGACGCCGACCCAGTTCCGCTTCCAGAGCACCTGGCCAAGCAAGGATATCTTTCACGAATATGCGCTCGATTTTGCGAAGAAGGTCAACGACATGACCGGCGGCGAGCTGAAGATCGAAGTATTGCCGGCCGGCGCCGTGGTGCCCGCCTTCGGCCTGCTCGACGCCGTCTCCAAGGGCACGCTCGACGGCGGCCACGGTGTGATGGGCTACAACTACGGCAAGCAAAGCGCGATCGCGCTGTGGACCTCGGGCCCGGCGTTCGGCATGGACGCCAACATGGTGCTGGCCTGGCATAAATATGGCGGCGGCAAGGAGTTGCTCGACAAGCTGTACGGCTCGATCGGCGCCAACGTCGTCTCCTACCTGACCGGCCCGATGCCGACCCAGCCACTGGGCTGGTTCAAGAAACCGGTCACCAAGCAGGAAGACCTGAAAGGCATGAAGTTCCGTACCAACGGCCTGGCCATCGACCTGTTTACGGCGATGGGCGCGGCGGTCAATGCCCTACCCGGCGGCGAAATCGTGCCGGCGATGGACCGCGGCCTGCTCGACGGCGCCGAGTTCAACAACGCCTCGTCCGACCGCCTGCTGGGCTTTCCCGACGTCTCCAAGGTGTGCATGCTGCAAAGCTTCCACCAGAGTTCGGAACAGTTCGAGATCACTTTCAACAAGACCAAGTTCAACGCGCTGCCGGCAAAGATGCGGGCGATCATCGACAACGCCGTCGAAGCGTCGTCGGCCGACATGTCGTGGAAAGCGGTCGACCGCTACTCGAAGGACTACCGCGAACTGCAGTCCAAGCACGGCGTCAAGTTCTACAAGACGCCGGACACGCTGCTGCAGCAGCAGCTCACCGTCTGGGACCAGGTGGTGGCCAAGAAAGGCGCCGACAATCCGCTGTTCCGCGAAGTGGAAGCGTCGATGCGCACGTTTGCCGAGCGCGCCATGAAGTGGGACATGGATACCAACAATCCGCGCCGCATGGCCTACAACCACTACTTCGCCCGCAAGGCGGCGCCGGCCAAAAAGGCGTAATTCCCGTAACGTTTCAAGAACCACCATCCGGCGCCGCGCCGGATGGTGTGCGTACGCGTGCAGCCCTGTTCCAGGAGTAGCTCAATGCAGAACGTAATGTTTTTTGTCGACCGCATCAGCAGTTGGGTAGGCCAGGCATTTTCCTGGCTGATCGTCGCCCTCACCTTTCTGATTTCCTGGGAAGTATTCTCGCGCTACGCCTTCAACAATCCCAACCCCTGGGCGTTCGACCTGATGATCATGATGTACGGCACCGCCTTCATGATGGCCGGCGCGTATACCCTGGCCAAGAACGGCCACGTGCGCGGCGACGTGCTGTACAGCTTCTTCCCGCCGCGCCTGCAGGCCGGCCTGGACCTGCTGCTGTACTTCGTGTTCTTCATTCCCGGCGTGGTGGCGCTGGTGTGGGCCGGCTACACCTACGCGGCCGAGTCGCTGGCGATCAACGAACACTCGACCCTGACCGCCAACGGGCCGCCGCTGTACCCGTTCAAGATGGTGATCCCGGTCGCCGGCATATTGCTGCTGATGCAGGGCGCGGTCGAGATCGTGCGCTGCGTGCTGTGCCTGCGCGACGGCGCCTGGCCCGCGCGCGAACGCGACGTCGAGGAAGTCGATGTCGACAAGCTCAAGGAAATGGTCCACGTCACCGATGCCGACATTGCCAACACCCCGGGAGCGCCGCGATGAGAAAAGAAATCTGGTTTGGCCTGTCGATCCTGCTGGCCATCGTCGCCGCCCTGTTCGTGCTGATGCCGGCGCCCGCCGACATGACCAACGGCCACCTCGGCCTGCTGATGCTGGCGCTCGTCGTGGTCGCCATCATGCTCGGTTTCCCGACCGCGTTCACGCTGATGGGCATGGGCGTGATGTTCGCCTGGTTCGCCTTTCACAGCCGCGACCCCGGCCTGGCGACGCAGATGACGCTGGACCTGATGGTGCAGCGCGCCTACGCCGTGATGGCCAACGACGTGCTGATCTCGATCCCGCTGTTCATCTTCATGGGCTACCTGGTCGAGCGCGCCAACCTGATCGAACGCCTGTTCAAGAGCCTGCACATCGCCATGGCGCGCGTGCCCGGCTCGCTCGCGGTCGCCACCATCGTCACCTGCGCCATCTTCGCCACCGCCACCGGCATCGTCGGCGCCGTCGTCACGCTGATGGGCTTGCTGGCGCTGCCGGCCATGCTCAAGGCCGGCTACAGCACCCAGCTGTCGGCCGGGGCGATCACCGCCGGCGGCTGCCTCGGCATCCTGATCCCGCCGTCGGTGCTGCTGATCGTCTACGGCGCCACCGCCGGCGTGTCGGTGGTCAAGCTGTATGCCGGCGCATTTTTTCCCGGCATCATGCTCGCCGGCCTGTACATCCTGTACGTGCTGCTGGTGGCCAAGTTCAAGCCGAGCGCGGCGCCGCCGTTGTCGGCCGCCGAGCGCCACGTCGTGCTGCCCGCTTTTGTCGACGCGTTGCCGGCATCGCGCAGCAAGATGGCGGTGGCGCGGCTGACCGGCGCGCTGGCCGGGCCGCGCGTGGTCGCCGCGCCCAACCGCACCTTGCTGTCGAACCTGTTCATCGCCTTGCTGCCGGCGCTGGCCTTCGCGCTGGTGATGGGACTGGGCTATCGCGCGCTGACCGCGCCGGCGGAGGCGCCGACCGAGATGGTCGAGATGGGCACCGGCGCCAGCCTCAACGAGGCCGCCATCGACGCCGGCGGCCTGGCCGAGCCGCCGAGCGACGGCGGCCTTGCCGAGCCGCCCGCCGATGGCGCGCTGGCCGAGCCGCCGTCCGAGCCGGCCGCCGCTGTCGCCGCACCGGTGCAGGCGGCGCCACAGCAAGCCAACGCCGCAGCGGCGCCTGCCGCCAAGGCGGTGCCGCGCGCCTTCTGGATCACGCTGGCGGTCGGGGCGGCGACGATGGCCGTGTTCTACCTGTACTTCACGTTCGCCCGGCTGCAAATTTTCAAGATGCTGCTCGGTTCGCTGTTCCCGCTCGCCTTCATGATCCTGGCCGTGCTCGGCAGCATCGTCTTCGGCCTGGCGACGCCGACCGAAGCGGCGGCGATGGGCGCGCTCGGCGGCATTGTGCTCGCCATCGCCTACCGGCGCTTCAATGTCGGCATGCTGCGCGAATCGGCCCACCTGACGACGAAGACGAGCGCGATGGTGTGCTGGCTGTTCGTCGGCTCGAGCATTTTCTCGGCCGCGTTCGCCCTGCTCGGCGGCCAGGAGCTGATCAACGCCTGGGTATTGTCGATGGACCTGACGCCGGTGCAGTTCATGATCCTGGCGCAAGTCATCATCTTCCTGCTCGGCTGGCCGCTCGAATGGACCGAGATCATCGTCATCTTCATGCCGATCTTCATTCCGCTGCTGGCGCACTTCAACATCGACCCGCTGTTCTTCGGCCTCTTGGTGGCGATGAACCTGCAAACGGCCTTCCTGTCGCCGCCGGTGGCGATGTCGGCGTTCTACCTGAAAGGCGTGGCGCCGCCGCACGTGACGCTCAACCAGATCTTCCTTGGCATGATGCCGTTCATGGCGATCCAGGTACTTGGCATCGTATTGCTGTACATGTTCCCGGCGATCGGCCTGTGGCTGCCGGAAGTTTTGTACAAGTGACGCTCCGGGCGTATGATCCACGGCAGTTCATACATATAACACCAGGAGATCCAATTGAAGAAAGCCGTACTGCTGTCCCTGATTCTTGCCGCCTTCGCCGCGAATGCGCAGAACGCCCCGACATTCGATCCGCAGCGCCTGTCGCAGCACGTCAAGGTATTGGCATCGGACGAATTCGAAGGGCGCGGGCCGAATACCCCCGGCGAGACGAAGACGGTCGCCTACCTGATCGAACAATTCAAGGCGGCCGGCCTGAAACCGGGCGGCGACCTGGTAAAAGGAGCGCGTGGCTGGACGCAGGACGTGCCGCTGGGCCGATTCGAAATCAAGGGCCCGGTGACGCTGACGCTAGGCGACGGCAAGAAGACCGAAACGTTCGCGCAGGGCGAGCAGATGGCGGTGCGCGCGGCGATGAATGGATCGAAGCGCGTCGATTTCAAGAACGCGCCGCTGGTATTCGTCGGCTATGGCGTCAGCGCGCCGGAGCGCAAATGGGACGATTTCAAGGGCTTCGACCTGAAAGGCAAGCTGGCGGTCGTGCTGATCAACGATCCCGATTTCGAGTCCGGCCAGGGCGACTTCGGCGGCAAGGCGATGACCTATTACGGCCGCTGGGGCTACAAATACGAAGAGATGGCGCGCCGCGGCGCGATCGGCACCATCATCGTGCATGAAACCGGACCGGCGTCGTACGGCTGGCCGACGGTGAAAAATTCGAATACCAATGTCATGTACGACATCGTCCGCAAGGAGCCGGGCAAATCGCACGCGTCGATGGAAGCCTGGATTCAGCGCGACGTGATTGCGGACCTGTTCAAACGCGCCGGCCTCGATTTCGAGGCGGCCAAGAAGATGGCGCAAACGCGCGAGTTCAAGCCGATGCCGCTGGCCGGCATCACCTTGTCGGCGGCGTATGCGGTCGACGCCCAGGTCATCAAATCGAAGAACGTCGCGGGGCGCCTCGAAGGCAAAGAGCGGCCCAGGCAGACCGTGTTGTACAGCGCGCACTGGGACCATCTCGGTGTCGGCGCGCCGAACGCGCAAGGCGACAAGATCTACAACGGCGCGGTCGACAACGGCACCGGCCTGGCCGCTCTGCTGGAACTGGCGCGCGCCTATGCCAAGGCGCCCGCGCCGCAGCGCAGCGTCGTGTTCCTGGCGGTGACGGCGGAAGAAAAAGGATTGCTCGGCTCCGAATACTATGCGGCCAATCCGATCTATCCGCTGGCCGACACCGTCGGCGTCATCAACATGGATGCACTGAGCCCGACCGGCCCGGCGCGCACCTTCACCATTTCCGGCAATGCAAAACTGGACCTGCTCGATCAGCTGGTCGCCAAGGCCAAGGACTGGAAGCTGACGTACGCGCCCGATCCGAAGCCGGAAGCGGGCTACTTCTTCCGCTCGGATCACTTCCCGTTCGCCAAGCGCGGCGTGCCGGCCATTTCGTTCGGCTCGGGCCAGGACTGGGTTGACGGCGGCGTGGCGGCCGGCAGCGCCGCTGAAAAGGCGTACACGAACAACGACTACCACCAGGCGTCCGACGAGTGGAGCGCAAAGTGGCAATTTACCGGCATGGCGCGCGACCTGGAAATCCTCTACGCACTGGGACGCGACCTGGCCGATTCCAACGTCTGGCCAAACTGGTCGCAGGACTCCGAGTTCCGCGTGGTGCGGGAAAAGAGCGCCGCCCAGCGCAAATAGACAGCACCGATACGCCAGAATCGTCATCCTCGCGCACGCGAGGACGACGAGGGCTATTGGATAATCCGGTTCCCGAGTCGGCGGGCGCCTACCGCCTTCATGTATTCCACCAGCGCCCGGCGCTGCTCTTCGGTGAACGTCGCGTTGCCGTAATCATGGCCAAGGTTGGAGTTGCCGGCGATAAGGCGGCCGGTCGCATCGCGCGTCTCGAACACGAACGAATTGTCCGGCGTGTCCGCCGTGACGAACCCCACCTTTTGCGGATCGAACTCGCGCGTGCCGAGCCGGAACGTGCGCGGCCGGCTGTCCGGCGGCAGCAGCAGGTCGTACAGCGTCGGCACCGATCCGTTGTGCAGGTACGGCGCCGTCGCCCACACTCCCGTCAGCGGGCGCCCCTTGTACGACATGCGCGACTTGTCGGTCACGCTCATGCAGCGTTCCAGGCGCTGGTCCTTGTCGGCCTCGAACAGTTCGCGGGCCGCGCCCATTTCCTCGAGCGACAACGGTTTGCGCCAGTTGAAGAAATTCGCCGACACCAGGATGGTTTCGAGATCCTGCCGGGCGAAGGCGGCGTCGACCACCTCGCTCCTGCGGTTGAAAATCGAACCGATGACGGTGGTGCCGAGCAGGTCGGACAGCTGTTCGGTGTCGCCATAGCGCCGGCCGATGAACAGGCGCTCGCGGGTGTCCTGCATGATGCCGGTCTTCGCCTGGTAGGTGTAGGCGTTGCAGGCCATCCACGGATCGGTGCCGAGCGGCTGGCTGCCGAAAATCGGCGTCAGGTTGGCGGCGAACCGCTTGCCGAGGTCATCGCGCTCGAGCACTTCGTGGCACGAGGCGCAGGCCTGATTGAAGAGCAGGCGTCCGGCTTCCCACCGGTCGGCGTCGATCGGCGGCAGCGCATCCGGCCAGGCAGGCGGCTTGAGCCTGCTGACCAGTTCCTCCAGCGCCAGCAGGTTCTTCGCGTCGGCACTGGTCTGGTAGCCGTTGCGCGTTGTCGCCAGGCCCGGCGGGGTGTAGGTGATGTCGGCAAAGACACCCGTCACCTCGCCGACGTTCCGGCCCAGCGCGCCGATGTCGATTCGGCCGATGCGTTGATTGGAAGCCATGCCGTTCCATTGCACCACATCGTGCTGCGACGTGTTCCACAAGAATGGATAGTTCACGGGCGCATCCGACGGATTGCTCGGCTGGTCCGCCCCCCCGGTCCTCAGCAGGATCTTGTTGAAGATATGCCCGAACGCATCCACGCGCGAAAAACCATACTGCAAGTCGGTGTGATTGGTCCGCTCGACCAGCAATTGCCAGCCCGTCAGCGAATCGAGTGCGTCGCGCAGCATTTTGCGGTTGCCGGAATCGTCGGATCCGGCCAGCACCTGGCCGGCGAAGCGGTTCCATTTTTGCTGGTCCCGCAAGGTGGCGGCCAGCGCGCTGTTCATCGACTTCATGAAGCCCTGGAAGTCCGCCAGCGCCGGCGCGCCCTCGATGCGCATGCGGTTGCCGCGGAAGGCGAGTTCGGTAGTGTGGCAGGCCGCGCAGTTCATGCCGACCCACGGCTCGCGGTCGCCCTGCCCTTTTTTCCAGCGCAACCTGGTGATTTCGGAAAATTTGCGATCGCTCTGCGCATCGACGACAAACCCGACCGGCAACGGCGCCGGATCGAGAATGTAGCGGAAGGAATCGATGTGGCTGCGTTGCAGGAACGGCCGGTCGACTTCGGCCTGCTCCAGCGCGATCAGCCATGATCTTGGAATCAGCCGGGAACCCTGCGACAGACTATGCCATTGCGCCTTGTCGGCAATGGTCCAGCCCTGGTCGACCAGCACCAGTCCGTTATCGGTGCTGGCGGCCGCGCCGAGAGCGGCAAGGGCCAGCAGTGCGCTGCCGAGGGAGACTTTGATGAAGCCCATCGCAATTCCCTTTCGCGTGCACCACCCTGCAGATCCGAAATTACCCCCGGCCAGTTTAGCAAACGTGAAATCTGAAAGAATCTATAGGTTCAGATAGGTTTATTTGGGAACGATGCGCAGCAGGCGGCCCTTGTCTTCATCGGTCAGCGCGTACAGGTAGCCGTCCGGCCCCTGCCGCACGTCGCGCACGCGGGCGCCGATGGCGAGCCGGTCCTGGCCCTGGACGTTGCCGTCCTTGTCGAGCGCGACGCGGCGAATGTCGGTGCTGGCCAGGCCGCCGCTGAACACGCTGCCTTTCCATTGCGGGAAGTGGCTGCCGGTGTACACCGCCAGGCCCGACGGCCCCGGCGACGGCACCCACGCCACCTTCGGCCCGGTCATGCCTGGCACCGCGCGCTGGCCCACCGGTTCGCCCGTCTTGTAGTCGGCGCCGTAGCTTTGCAGCGGCCAGCCGTAATTCTGGCCGCCTTCGATGAGGTTCAGTTCGTCGCCGCCGCGCGGGCCGTGTTCGCTGGCCCACACGCGGCCCGACACCGGATCGCGCGCCATGCCCTGGATGTTGCGGTGTCCGTAGGACCAGATCTCAGGACGGGCGCCCGGACGGCTGGCCAGCGGGTTGCCCGGCACCGGCTTGCCTTCGGCCGTCAGGTGCAGGATCGAGCCCTGGTGCGTTGCCAGGTTCTGCGCCTGATCGCGCGCCAGGCGGTCGCCGATGCGCTGCGGCGGATTGCCGCCGTCGCCGATGCTCATCAGCAGCGTGCCGTCCGGCAGGAACAAGATGCGCGAGCCGAAGTGCTGGCCGCCGCTCTTGCCCTGCTCGACGCGGAACAGCGTCTTGATGCCGTGCACGCGCTTGCCGTCGAACACGCCCTGGACCAGGATCGTGCGATTGTCGCTCGAGGTGCCGAACGACATCGTCATGTAGACGCGCGGATTGACCTTGTCGGCCGGATGCAGGGCGATATCGAGCAGGCCGCCCTGCCCGCCGGTGAACACTTCCGGCAAGCCCTCGAGGGGAATTTTCGTCAGCTGCTTGCCGTCGAGTACGTGCAGCACGCCTTCCTTGCTGGTGATCAGCGGGCGGCCGTCAGGCAACCACGCCAGGCCCCACGGTTTCGGGATGCCCTCGGCGACGGTTTCCGCGCGCCAGCCAGCCGCTGCCGCGGGCGGTTCGCCGGTCGGCCCGACCTGGGCAAAAGCAGAGGACACGATCGACGTGGACAACGCCAGCGCGGCGCCGGCGAACAAGGTTTTTCCCGACAGTTTTTTCATCACATCTCCGATTGGCTGGACTTAGCAAATTGGAATCGTACAGCAATATGTTGAACTGACGAGCACGGTCGAGTGCGCGCGTCAATGCGAAGCTGACCCTAGAGGGAAGCGATCTCGTCGAGCAGCTCAGGGTGGCGCTCAACGAGCTTTAACAAGATTGCGGCTTGGGCGTTCGGCTTAGACCTTCCTTGCTCCCAGTTAGCGATCGTTTTCGCTTCCGTTCTGAAGCGCCGCGCGAACACCTGCTGGGACACGTTGAACTTCGTTCTGACCCTCACCACTTCGGCAGCACTCATTTCAACCGGCTGCAGGTACTCAACGGTCTGCTTTCTAAGCGTGACTTTACCGGCCCGCTCATCCGCTAGCGCATCCAGTCCCTCTTTCAACTCTTCAAACACATTTCGCTTCGTCATCTCACACCTCGTGCATGCAGTTCGCGATCTAGCAAAGCACCGAATGCCTTACGCTCGTCAGCGGTTAAATCAGCAGCCTCATCTTTATCGTAGACAGTGAATAGCCAAAACTGGTCGCCAGCGACCCACCAGTAATAAATGATCCGCAGTCCTCCCCGCTTTCCTTTTCCGCGATTGCGATCGGCGTAACGTAGTGTGCGCAGGCCACCTGTGCCCGGAATAACATCTCCGCGTTCTGGGTATTTCATTAACTCATCCTGCAGCCCCCGGAACTCGTGGTCATCCAAGTACTCCGCACGGTGCCGCAAAAAGGCTGGCAATTCTACGAAAGTGGCACGCATCTCGATTGTATCTCAGGCGGTGGGATCTATACGCAATTCGCGTATAGTTTTGGGTGTATTGTTTGCGAACAAATGATACGCATGCCTCAGGACAGCGCTTTACGGATAGCCAACCATGCGACAGCGAAGTTCAGAACTTTCAAATGAGTTGAAGTTGAATATCACGACTGTGACGTTAGGCGCTCACGCAGCGCTTTGCAGCGGAAGTGGTGGACGCTGTCGAGGCGATCGCGTGGTGGGACTGGGCGATCGAAAAAATCACCCGGCATCTGGCGGTGATCACGTCCGGCGACATCGCAGCACTGCAAGCCTGCGCGCGCGACAACTAGGCGGCGCGACGATCGCGTTTCATCGCGACGAAATAGGCTTCGGGATTGAGCCACGTTCCCAGAATCCCGAATGGACTGGCCGTTGCCCTGGTGAGAGAAAACCGTTCGGCGACGTGCCTGCGAAAAATGCGGTGGTCGAATCCCAGGTGTTCGTGATGCACCTCTACGTCCGGCGGCAACAGTCCCAGCGGACGGTCTTTCGGCGGGAAGCCGACCACGGAACGCAGCACGTTCAGCGGCCGCGCATCGTAGGCGCCGAAACGGCGCGTCATCCGGAACAGGCCCTTGTAGAGCGCGGGCACCCCGACTTCGACAGGGACGCCGAAAATCACCTCGGAATCATCGTTGATCAGCTGGTCGATCTGGCTCAGCGCCTTGCTGCGCGCCGGCAATGGAATGTGCTCGAAGACTTCGAGGCAGAACAGCACGTCGACGCAGGCGGTGGGAAGTTCACTGAAGGCGGAATAGAACTCGATGCGCGGCACGCCGCGCAGTTCATGGCGCGCCTCGGTCAGCAGGACCGAGCAAGGTTCATAGCAAATGATTTGTGCGTTCGGATACTCGTCGAGCAAGGTCTTGCACAGTTCGCCGCTGCCGGAACCGAAATCGAGGACGCAACGGACACGGCTCTTGTCTTTTGCCGCGGCGCCAACCGCCGAGCGCAGACGCTGTCGCTGCAGCCATCGCTTGATGGGGTTCTTGTCGTTAAATACGCCCTCCGTGTAACTCACCGCCGTGCTCCCGAAACTGGCCAGGCTTACGACCGTTGCCGGAGTATAACTGCTACCTCGACAATGCCCCTGCGCGGTAGGAACGCCAGGCGGGCAAGACGAAGGATCATTTCAATACCCGAGCAGGTTGTGGCGGATGTGGACCAGGTGCTCCATCGTCAGCAGGCGCGCGCGCTCCTCGTCGCGATCCTTCAAGGCATTGACCAGCGCGCGATGTTCGCGTTGATACTCGTTACGCCTTTCCGGCGTCAGGCTTTTCATTTTCAAGGTGCCCCATTCGCCGTGTTCGCGCACCTTGTTCATCAGGTGAAAGACATCCTTGATGAAGGTGTTATGGGTGGCATCGGCAATGGCCTGGTGCAGCGCGCCGTCCCAGTACTCGAATTGTTCCATCGAGTCGGCCTGTTCGGCGCGCGCGCAGCACTCCTCCATGCGCAGGAAGTCGACGCTGGTTCCGTTGCGGACCACCAGATGCGCAATCATCGGCTCGATGACCATGCGCGCTTCCATCAACTCGGCCGGACTGGTATGCATGCCGAGCACCTCGGTTTCGGTGGCCTTCAGCAGCGTACTGGCATCCTTTGAAACGAAAGTGCCGCTGCCGACGGTCTGCGTAATGAGCCCGCGTTGCTTGGCTTCGGCCAGTATGTGGCGCACCGCCGCACGGCCGATCTTGTAGGTCTCGCTCAAGTCACGTTCGGTGGGCAGCTTTTCGCCAGCTCCCCATTGCCCGGAGCGCATGTTCGCCAGCAATGCTGCGCGCAGTGCCACGGCGCCATTCGGGTTTTTCATCGATTCTTACTTTAGCGTGGAATTGGTTCGATTTTAAACCAATTTGAGCGGGTGCGGAAATTGGTGTGCCATGCGCTGGTGGCCTTTGACTGGCGCGACGAATTGGAGTAAATTGGTTTTCGGTACGAACCATTTAAAACCAAATGAGGAACACAATGCGCATTGCCACAATCGAAGTCAACTCCGAATCCCGCGTCGTCGTCGTCGACGCCGCCGGCGACAACTACTGGGACATCGCCGATGTCGTCCCCGGATTTACCGGGGACATGCTGGACCTGATCAAGGCAACGCCTGACCCGGCAAGCCAGCTGAAGCCTGTTGGACCGGGACGGCCGCTGGCAGGCATTCGCCTGAAGGCGCCGCTGGGCAGGACCGATCGCAACATCTTCCTGGTCGGAAAAAATTACCACGAGCACGCCAAGGAGTTCAGCGGATCCGGTTTCGATACGTCCGCCCAGGTCGTGCCGACGGCGCCGAACATTTTTACCAAGCCGGCGAGCGCCATCGTCGGGCCGCATGACGACATCGATTCCCATCCGGAAGTGACGCAGCAGATGGATTACGAGGCTGAACTGGCCGTGATCATCGGCAAAGGCGGCCGCGGCATCCGCAAGGAAGATGCCTACGCACACGTCTGGGGCTACACGGTCGTCAACGACGTCACCGCGCGCGACCTCCAAAAGAAGCACAGCCAATGGTTCCTGGGCAAGTCCCTCGACACCTTCTGCCCGATGGGGCCGTGGATCGTCACCGCCGATGCGATCGACCCGACGAATACACGTGTCCAGTGCTGGGTCAACGACGAACTGCGCCAGGATGCGAACACGTCCGACCTGATCTTCGACATTGCGACACTGATCGAAACGCTCTCGGCCGGGATCGAATTGAAACCGGGCGACGTCATCGTCACCGGCACGCCGGTGGGCGTCGGCATTGGCTTCAACCCGCCGAAATTCCTGAAAGCCGGCGACGTCGTGCGCGTTGCCATCGAAGGGATCGGCACCATCAACAACCGGGTGGTGTAAGCACTTGCCGATCGACCCGTGCGACTACCGGCAGCTCCCGCCCTGGCTGGAGCGCCATCAACGAACATCACAGAAAGCGAACTCGATGAACATTCAATTTTTGAAAACACCAGCTTTGGCCGTGGGATTAATCTTCAGCGCCTTGTCGGGCCTGGCATGCGCGGCCGACGCCTATCCGTCCAAAGTGGTCACGATGGTGGTTCCTTTCCCGCCAGGCGGAGTGGCCGATACCGTCGCGCGTCCGGTGGCGGCGGCCATGGAACAGCATCTCAAGGGAAGCATCATCATTGAAAACAAGGGCGGCGCCGGCGGCGCGATCGGCATGGCGCAAGTGGCGCGCGCGGCGCCGGACGGCTACACCATCCTGATGGCGCTGTCGTCGATTTCGATCATTCCGGAGGCGGACAAACTGACCGGCCGCAAGCCGCTGTATGTCCAGTCGCAACTCAAACCAATCGCCCGCTTCACCGCCGACCCGACCGTGCTGGTGGTACGCGCAGACAGTCCGTGGAAAACGGTGGCGGAATTCGTCGCCGATGCGCGCAGCAAGCCGGGCACGTATAGCTATAGCTCATCGGGCAACTACGGAACCATGCACGTGCCCATGGAAATGTTGGCGTCTCATGCCGGGCTGAAGCTGCTGCACGTGCCCTACACGGGCGCCGCGCCGGCAGTGCTCGCTTTACTGAGCGGCCAGGTCACCGCAATGTCGACCGGACCGGCCAGCGTGGCGCAGCACGTCAAGGCCGGCAAGTTGCGCGTGCTGGCGCACTGGGGCACCGATCCGCTTGCGGCTTTCCCAGGCGTCCCGAGCTTGAAGGAGGCAGGTCATCCCGTCGAATTCGCGCAATGGTCCGGCTTGTTCGTTCCAGCCGATACCCCGGATGCGGTCGTGGCGAAGCTGCGTGAAGCGGCCCAGTTTGCCGCCAAAGATCCCAAAGTGCGCCAAACGATTGCCGCAGCCGGCAGTCCGCTGATGTACATGGACACGCCCGATTTTCAGACCTACATCGCGCAGGACGCGAAGAAGCTGAAGGAAGCCGTACTGAAGATCGGCAAGGTCGAGTAAGCCGGCCCGTAGCTCCGAAAAATCCACGCCCTGTTGGGCAAGCAAAGGCTTGCCCGACAAACTCCCCCGTCAGCGCGCCCAACGGCGTATTCCCCGCCGGGAATGTCGCCCCATTTTGTCCAGACTGCGGCGCAAATCCGATAACTATAAGGCACTAATGTTGAGATAAAACCACGTAAAATCGCGTAAATACGCACTTAAAAAAACAACAGACAGTGCAGCAACGCGCGCGGCGATCCCCATAGCTGAAACCGTACGAAATACGAACATTTACGCAAAGAAAAATATTTTAAACGTTAAGATAATTTTCATGGTTCTTGTTCTGAGAGATATATTTATTGCCAACCAGCTTGCCGCTCCCTGGGACCGTGGAGTTGATGGACCGATCGAAGTATATTTGTCAGAAAGACTAATCCAATGCATACCTCTGTGTTTTCGATTCGCACCCTGGTCGCTGTCGCGGCCCTGGCGCTGTCGGCCACGGCATCCGCCGCCGGCCAGGACGCCCAAGCAGGCCAAACCGTATTCAAGGATCCGGTCACAGGCCATATGCGCAACCCGACCGCAACCGAAGCCAAGCAACTGAACGACCTGCGTGCCGCCCAGCGCGCGGCCGACGTGGCAGCGCGAAAAGCATCCGGCGCGCCACAAGCGGGCGTCATGCGACTGCAATCGAACGGCATCCTCACCGCGGACCTGGACGAAAGTTCGATGACGTATTCGGTCGTTCGCCGCAACGAACACGGCGGGCTCGAGCACGATTGCGTGACCGGCGAACATGCCGCAGCCAAGACCTTGTCCACCCCAGTGACCACGCAATCGAAGGAGCGCCAGAATGAAGTCCAATAAGGTCCCAAGCCTGTCGCTGGTCGCTGCCGCGCTGGCGCTGTCGTGCGCTGCCGCCGGCACCGCGCAGGCTGCCGCCACGATCACCATCGTCAATGCGAACGCCCCTGGCGTCGGTTTCAATGAAACAACCCCTGCGGCACCAGTAGGCGGCAACCCCGGTACGACCATTGGTCAGCAACGGCTGATCGCGTTCACGCACGCTGCGAACATCTGGGGCGCGACCTTGACCAGCTCGACGCCGATCGTCATCAACGCCGTGTTCCGCCCGCTCCCCTGCACCGCGACCGGTGCCACACTCGGCAGTGCGGGCGCCACAGCGGTCTTCAGTGATTTCCCCGGCGCCCCAAAAGCGGCCACCTGGTATTCCTACGCGCTGACGAACAAGCTTTACGGCGCAGAGGCGAAGGCGGTTCCTACGCCTCAGATCAACGCCAACTTCAATTCCGAGCTTGGCAAGCCGGGCTGCCTCACCGGGACGTCGTTCTACCTCGGACTGGACACCAATCACGGCACCAACATCGACTTTGTCGCCACGCTGCTGCACGAGATGGGCCACGGACTCGGCTTCCAGACCTTTACCAGCGGCCTGTCCGGTGCGCAGTTGGGCGCCGATTCCACCGGTTTGGGTGGCTTGCCTTCGGCCTGGGACCACTACCTGCTCGACAACACCACCAACAAGCTGTGGGCCGCAATGAGCCCCGCGGAACGGCGGGCGTCTTCGCTCAAGCCGGAAGGCCTGTCGTGGACCGGCGCGCGCGTCACCGCAGCGGTGCCGCAAGTGCTGTCGGCAAAGCCGCAGCTGCGCCTGGTCGGCTATGGCGCCAAGCAGGCTGCCAGCCTGTATTCGGTTGGCGCAGCCGATTTCGGCCCGGCAATCGATAAGTCGCCTGTGACCGGCGAAATTGCCAAGGTCGCGCTGCAGGCGGACAGCCCTGGTTCGGCGTGCACCCCGTTCAATGCAGCGAATACCGCGGCGGTGTACGGCAAGATCGCTCTCGTCAGCCGCGGCACTTGTGGCTTCATCGTCAAGGTCAAGAACGCGCAAAACGCCGGCGCCATCGGTGTAATCGTCGTCGACAACGTCGCCGCCGCGCTTTCCGGCCTGGGCGGCGCTGATCCAACGATCACGATCCCGTCGGTTCGTGTCACGCTGGCCGACGGCACCGCCATCGCCAACAGCCTGGTCAAGGCAAACGGCGATGCAGCCGGTACGGTGGGCAAGCTGGAACTGTCGAAGACGCTGATCGCAGGTACCGACTCGCAGCAGCGCATCACGATGTACACGCCAAACCCGTACGAGTCCGGTTCGTCGATCTCGCACTACAACACGTCGGCCAGGCGCAACCAGCTGATGGAGCCGTCCATCAGCGCCGACCTGACCCATTCGGTCACCGCACCGATCGATCTGTCGTTCGAACTGCTGAAGGACATCGGCTGGTAAGCTGACCGCCGCTCCCTTCGAAAACCGCCTGCTTGCAGGCGGTTTTTTTATGGCTGCCTCCCTCACGCGGTCAGGGATATGTCGAGGAAGCTTACATATCTCCGATCAAATGCATTGGCAAAAATATATAGTCAATAAAATCAACGACATACCATCATGGCATGGCAATTGCCTATCCGTTCTGCATGACCAGGCGGCTCAACGGCTTCCGAACAAATAACAACTACATAAATCCAAAGGGAAAAAAATGAACCGCAAAATGTTTGGTGCTGCACTTGCTCTCCTGGTTGCCCCGATGGTTTCGGCAGAGCCGATTTCGGCGTTCGCCCTGTTCGGTGGAAACAACGCGAACATCGGCAACGGCGTGACGGTGACCAGCGGCCTGGTAGGCAGCAACAACATCATGTCGATCAACGGCGGTACGAGCACGCTCAGTATCATGGGCAACGGTAACCTGTCCGGTGGCGCGATCAACGCCAGCGGCGACGTCATCTTTAACGGCAACGTCAATCTGAGCGGTGCCGTTCACACCGGAACGATTAACAGCGGCGGTACCGTCACAGTCGGCAACGGCGCAGTCGTCAACGGCGATATCCGGGCGCTTGGACAAGTAAATCTGGGCGGAAACTCAACTGTTTCCGGCAACGTCGATTCCGCCAAAGCAACCGGAGTCGCTGTCGCCTTGGGGAACGGCGCGACCGTCGCTGGTATAGTTACTCACACCTCAACGTCGACGGTCAGCATTGGCGGCGGCGCCTCGATCGGCGGCAACAACACCTCCACCCCGCCGACTCCGCCGACGGCCTATGTGCCAACCGTGCTGGCTGCCGCGACTGTGTTCACCGCCGGCACAACCGACGTGAACACAGTAGGCAATCAGACAACGTCGCTCGCCGCCGGCGATTATCGCAACATCGACCTGGGGTCCAATAACGTCCTCAATCTTGGCGCCGGCACTTACCATTTCAATACATTCAAGATGGCGGGCTCCAGCAAGTTGAACCTCAACCTGGCTGGCGGCGACATATTCCTCTACTTCGCTGGCAATGTGTCCATGGGTAACGGGCTCGACGTCACCGTGACGGGCGGCGATGCCAGCGGTATTTATGCAGAAACGCTGGGCAACTGGTCGCAGGATGGCAGCGGCGAATGGTTCGGGACGATCTTCGGGTCGGGCGCCAGCAGCGACATCCATTTCGGCGCTTCCAATATGTTGACGGGCGCGTTCTACGCGCGCGATGTGCTCGACCTCGACGGCAGCAGCACCGTAACCCTGATGGGACTGGACCAGGCCGGCAGCGATGCAGTCGATGTACCCGAGCCGTCGTCGGTGCTGCTCGGCGCGATTGGCCTGCTGGGCCTGGGTCTGAGCCGCCGGGCGCGCCGCTCGCCTGCGGTTCGCAGTGCCAAGTCCGCTTGAACCCAGTTCGCCACGCAGCTTTAAAAACAACCGCCAGATAGCGGTTTTTTTTCGTAACGCTGACTGCGGTCGCTTGACGCTGTTGGAACAAATGAAAATAGGATTGGCCTGCCCAACAGGAATCGAACCTGTGACCCTCAGCTTAGAAGGCTGATGCTCTATCCAACTGAGCTATGGGCAGTATGTGAAGCGGTGCACCTGAAAAAGATACACGCAATAGAAAACGGGCCGTCACATAAATGACAGCCCGTCTCGTAAAACTTGGTCGGAGTACAAGGATTCGAACCTTGGACCCCCTGGTCCCAAACCAGGTGCGCTACCGGGCTGCGCCACACTCCGAAGACGACATAATACCGCGTCGCGCCCTTCCCGTCAATGTGACGCAGCCTTTTTACTTAGGCGACGGCCACCTTGTCGGCGATGCGGCGCGCCATGCTTTCGGCCATGTCCGCATTCTTCGCTTCCACCATCACGCGGATCAGCGGCTCGGTGCCCGATGCGCGGATCAGCACCCGGCCGGCGTCGCCCAGCTCGTTCTCGACGGCGTCCTTCTCGGCCACCATCCCGGCGTTCTTGGTCCAGTCGAAACCAGGCGCCACTTTCAGGTTGATCAGCGTCTGCGGATACAGCGTCAGTTCGCCGCAGCACTGGGCCAGCGACTTGCCGCTGCGCTTGAGCGCCGACAGCACTTGCAGCGCGGACACGATGCCGTCGCCGGTGGTGTGCTTGTCTAAGGCCAGCAAGTGGCCCGAGCCTTCGCCGCCGAACAGCCAGCCCTTCTCCTGCATCACTTCCAGCACGTAGCGGTCGCCGACCTTGGCGCGGGCAAAGCCGACGCCGAGTTCCTTGAACTTGACCTCGAGCGCCATGTTGGTCATCAAGGTGCCGACGGCGCCCGATACCGGCCCGACTGCCATGCGGTCGCGCACCATCACGTACAGCAGCTCGTCGCCGTTGTAGAGGCGGCCGGCGGCGTCGCACATGATCAGGCGGTCGGCGTCGCCGTCGAGCGCGATGCCGAGGTCGGCCTTGTGCTCGACCACCGCGGCCGACAGCGCCTGCGGCGCGGTGGCGCCGAAGCCGGCGTTGATGTTGAAGCCGTCCGGCGTGGCGCCGATCGCGATCACTTCGGCGCCGAGCTCGTGAAACACCGGCGGCGCGATGTGATAGGCGGCGCCGTGGGCGCAGTCGACCACGATCTTCAGGCCTTTCAGGTCGAGCTCATTCGGGAAGGTGCTCTTGCAGAACTCGATGTAGCGGCCCTGGGCATCGAACAGGCGCTTGGCGCGGCCGAGCTTTTGCGGCTCGACGCATTCCATCGGCTGGTCGATGGCGGTTTCGATTTCTTCCTCGACCGCGTCAGGCAGCTTGGTGCCGTGCTCGGAGAAGAACTTGATGCCGTTGTCCTGGAACGGGTTGTGCGACGCCGAAATGACGACGCCGGCGGACAGCCGCAGCGCACGCGTCAGGTAGGCGATGGCCGGGGTCGGCATCGGGCCGGCGAGCATGACGTCGACGCCGGCTGAGGCGAAGCCGGCCTCGAGCGCGGCTTCGAGCATGTAGCCGGAAATGCGCGTGTCTTTGCCGATCAGCACGGTCGGGCGGCCGCTGGCGCCAGTTGTCTTCGCCAGCACCTTGCCGGCCGCGTAGCCGAGGCGCATCACGAAGTCAGGGGTGATCGGCGATACGCCGACCAGACCGCGGATGCCGTCCGTACCAAAATATTTGCGTCCCATGTTCTTCTCTTTAAGTAAATTTAAGTAACGTTGGCTGCTTGCCATACTTTCAGCGCGTCAACCGTCTCTGCAACATCATGCACACGTACAATTTTAGCGCCATGCGCCACCGCAGCCAATGCCCCGGCCAGACTGCCGGCAAGCCGCTGCCCGACCGGCCTGCCGGTCACCGCGCCGATCATCGACTTGCGCGACAGCCCCGCCAGCACCGGCAGGCCGAGTTCCTGCTCGATCCTGCCGGTGGCGCGCAGCAACGCAAAGTTGTGCTCGACGGTCTTGCCGAAGCCGAAGCCGGGATCGACGCAGATGCGTTTGCGTTCGATGCCGGCTGCCACCATCGCGCCGGTGCGCTCGGCGAGGTAGGCGATGACTTCCGCCACGACGTCGGTGTATTCCGGATTCTGCTGCATGGTAGCAGGCGTGCTCTGCATATGCATGACGCACAAACCACAATCGCTGTCAGTTACCGCTTTAATCGCACCAGGGGCGCGGAAACCGTTGATGTCGTTGATCATGTCGGCGCCGGCGATGATGGCTTCGCGCATCACTTCAGGCTTGTAGGTGTCGACCGACAGCGCCTTGCCGAGTCCGCGCAGCGCATAAAGGGCCGGCATCACGCGCCGCATTTCTTCCTCGAGCGGCACCGCCGGCGAGCCGGGCCGGCTCGATTCGCCGCCGACGTCGATCAGGTCGGCGCCGTCGGCGGCCATTTCCTCGGCCCGCGAAATGGCGAACTCGAGCGACTGGAAGCGGCCGCCGTCAGAGAAGGAATCGGGGGTAACGTTGAGGATGCCCATCACCAGCGGCGTGGCGCCGAGCGCATGGCCGAAGCGGCCGCATTGCAGGAAGTGTCGCATTTAGAAACTGAACGTCAGGCGGGAACGAAAAAAAGGCATCCTGCGGGATGCCTTTTCGAGGGTCGTGCAACCGATCAAGCCGGCGCCGTCGCGTTCGGCGAGATGCCGTCCGAATCGCCCTTGTCGCCCGTAGGCGGCGTGCGCTTCGGGTTGCCCGAAGCAGGGTTGCGCGGCTCGTGGCCGGCCATGATGTCGTTGATCTGCTCGGCATCGATGGTTTCCCAGTCGAGCAGCGCGCGGGTCATCGCTTCGACCTTGTCGCGGTTCTCTTCGAGCAGGCGGCGCGACAGCGCGTACTGCGTGTCGAGAATGCTGCGGATCTCGGCATCGACCTTTTGCTGGGTCGCCTCGGAGATGGTCTTGGTGGCGCCGCCGAAGAAGCCTTCGTTCTCGCTGTCCTCGTAGACCATCACGCCCATGCTGTCGGACATGCCGAAGCGGGTCACCATCGCGCGGGCGAGCTTGGTGGCGCGCGAAAAGTCGTTCGAGGCGCCGGTCGACATCTGGCCGACGAATATCTCTTCGGCAATGCGGCCGCCGAACAGGATCGAGATTTCTTCCAGCATCTTGTCCTTGTAGCCCGACAGCGCGTCATGCTCAGGCAGCTGCCAGGTCAGGCCGAGCGCAAAGCCGCGCGGCATGATCGTGACCTTGTGCACCGGATCGGCCTTCGGCAGCAGCTTGGCGATGACCGCGTGGCCCGACTCGTGGTACGCCGTGTTGCGGCGCTCTTCCTCGCGCATGACCATCGACTTGCGCTCCGGACCCATGTAGATCTTGTCCTTGGCATCTTCGAAGTCGATCATCTCGACCAGGCGCTTGCTGCGGCGGGCGGCAAACAGCGCCGCTTCGTTGACCAGGTTGGCCAGGTCGGCGCCCGAGAAACCAGGGGTGCCGCGGGCCAGGATGTCGGCCTTGACGTCGGTGCCGATCGGCACTTTGCGCATGTGCACATTGAGGATCTGCTCGCGGCCGCGGATGTCCGGCAGGCCGACCATCACCTGGCGGTCGAAACGGCCCGGACGCAGCAGCGCCTTGTCGAGCACGTCGGCGCGGTTGGTGGCGGCGACGACGATCACGCCGGAGCTCGCTTCGAAACCGTCCATCTCGACCAGCAGCTGGTTCAGCGTCTGTTCGCGCTCGTCGTTGCCGCCGCCCATGCCGGCGCCGCGATGGCGACCGACGGCGTCGATCTCGTCGATGAAGATGATGCAAGGGGAATGCTTCTTGGCGTTCTCGAACATGTCGCGCACGCGGCTGGCGCCGACGCCGACGAACATCTCGACGAAGTCGGAACCGGAGATCGAGAAGAACGGCACCTTCGCTTCGCCGGCGATGGCGCGCGCCAGCAACGTTTTACCGGTGCCCGGAGGGCCGACCATCAGCACGCCGCGCGGAATGCGTCCGCCGAGCTTCTGGAACTTGGTCGGATCCTTGAGGAAGTCGACGATTTCATTGACTTCTTCTTTCGCTTCATCGCAGCCGGCGACGTCGGCGAAGGTGACGGTGTTGTTGGTTTCATCCATCATGCGCGCCTTCGACTTGCCGAAGGAGAACGCGCCGCCCTTGCCGCCGCCCTGCATCTGGCGCATGAAGAACACCCATACGCCGATCAGCAGCAGCATCGGGAACCACGAAATGAACACCTGCTGCAGGAACGATGCTTCCTCAGGCGGCTTGATGTCGAAGCGCACGCCGTTTTCGCGCAGGTCGCCGACCAGGCCGCGGTCGAGCATGCTGGCGGTGGCGCGCACCTTGGTGTCGTCGGTGCGGGTGGCGGTGATGTTGGCGCCTTCGATGACCACCTCCTTGATGCGGTTGCCCTTGACGTCATCGAGCAGCTCGGAATAAGCGATGGTCTTGCTGCCGCCAGCGGCGCTGTGATTGTCGAACTGCTTGAACAGCATGAACAACAGCAGTGCGACGACCACCCAGATGGCGGATTTGGAAAACATATTATTCACGAAAACTCCTTCGATGCAGGCGCATCTTTTGCCGAATTTAGAACGCCGATTTTACTCGCAATAAGCAGCCCATGCCACGCACGACCCGCTCGTTGCCCAAAAAACCACTGAAAATCCTGCTTTGCATCGGCGCGCTTGCTGCCAATCCAGGCCGGGATGGTCCCGTACCCGGCTGATGTGCGGCTTGAAGTGTCAAATATCAAGGGAGGATTCGTCTTCTTCATCGCGAATTTTCGCCCCCGGGTTCTTCAAGCCGCGTCCGAGCAGGAAAATTTCCGACGATTTGTCCCGGCTCGCCTTCGGTTTGACCTGTTTGACGGTCTTGAATTCCGCCCGAAACTTCTCGACGATCTGGCTGAAACCCATATCCTTGAAGCACTTCACCAACAATGCGCCACTTGGTTTCATGTGGAGTTGAGAAAACTCAATTGCCAAATCGATAAGATGCTCCATGCGGGCGGCGTCCGCGGTCGGAATGCCCGACAGGTTCGGCGCCATGTCGGACAGCACCAGGTCGGCCTTGCGCCCGGCCAGGATGGCGTTCAATTCGCGCAGCGGGCGCGCGTCGCGGAAGTCGCCGAGGATGAACTGGACGTCGGCGACCGGGTCCATCGGCAGCATGTCGAGGCCGATGATGGTGCCGCTGATGCCGCCGCCCTCCTGCCCCGACAGCTTCTTGCGCGCATACTGGCTCCAGCTGCCCGGCGTACTGCCGAGGTCGACGATCACCTGCCCAGGCTTGATCAGCTTTTCGCTTTCGTCGATCTCCTTGAGTTTATAGGCGGCGCGTGCACGGTAACCCTCTTTCTGCGCCAGTTTGACGTAGGGGTCGTTGATGTGGTCGTGCAACCAGTTTTTGTTTAATTTGTTCTTTGCCATTCGCGTAGAATACTGCTTTTAAAGGATTAATTAGAAAATTATGCAAAAACTTACCCCCGTCGAGCGCAGCGCACTGCGCGCTGAAGCCCATGCGCTCAAGCCGGTCGTCATTATCGGCGAAGCGGGCCTGACGCCCTCGGTGATGAAGGAAATCGCGGCCAGCCTCGATTCCCACGGCCTGATCAAGGTACGCGTGGCCGGCGACGACCGTGACGCCCGCGTTGCCATGTACGAAGGCATCTGCGAAGAACTGAAGGCCCATCCGGTGCAGCATATCGGCAAGCTGCTGGTCATCTACCGCCCGAAAGTCGAGCTGGTCAAGGAACGCAGCAGCAAGTCCGGCAAGGGCATGCGCGAAGTCACCATCGTCAAGGCCAGCGCCAGCGGCACCAAGCGCCCGAGCGTCACCAAGGTCATGATCAAGGGTAATGAACGCGTCACCGAAGGCGGCACCATCAAGCGCGCCAAGCCGCGTCAGTCGAGCCCGAAAAAAGGCGCGTTGGGTAAGTAAGTTTTCCTGAAAACCGTCGTCCTCGCGAAAGCGGGGACCCCATTTTCGCATGAGTCGCCATGACGCGTACTAAATGGGATCCCCGCTTTCGCGAGGATGACGGGAGTGGGCGGTCCTGGCGTTGTGACTTCGGTCAGCGCATCTTCGCCAGCAGCACACCCGCCAGCACGCTCTCCACCAGGTACACCAGCTGCGACGCGCCGTGCAGCATGCCGAACGTGCGCCCTTGCGGCGTGCCTTTCAGCCCCGCCGCGCCGGCCGCCTCTTTCAGGTTCGCCATCGCCGGCTGCAGGCCGACATAAATCACCAGCGCACAAATCAGCATCGTCACGATCAGCATGTACAAGGTGCGCTTGCGCTCCTTCTCGATCGGCGAAAACATCACCAGGAAGCGCAGCGCCACCGCGCAGCCGATGGATACCCACGCCTCGGTGCGCAGCAGGAAGCCGACGATGGTCCCGGCCAGCACGTTGTCGTGCAGGCTCACAAACAGCGTCGGCGCCACCACATAGCCGATCGTCCACAGGCTGCCGGCCCAGAAGGCCGCAACCAGCAGGCGCGCTCGCGTCGCCAGCATCAGATGTATTTGACTTCGAGGATTTCGTATTCGCGCGGGCCGGATGGCGCCTGCACTTCGACGACGTCGCCGGCGTACTTGCCGATCAGCGCGCGGGCGATCGGCGAGGTCACCGAGACCTTGCTCAATTTGAGGTCGGCTTCGTCGAGGCCGACGATCTGGTAGGTCACCTTGGTGCCGTTCTCGAGGTCTTCCAGGTCGACCGTCGCGGCGAACACCACGCGCCCTTCGGCGTCGAGGGTGGTCGGGTCGATCACCTGGGCGGCGCCCAGCTTGCCTTCCAGTTCGGCGATGCGTCCTTCGACGAATGCCTGGCGCTCCTTGGCGGCGTCGTACTCGGCGTTCTCGGACAGGTCGCCATGCGAGCGTGCTTCCGAAATCGCGTCGATGACGATGCGGCGTTCCTTCGTTTTCAGCTGGTGCAGTTCGTCCTTGAGGAGCTCTGCGCCGTATTTGGTCAGTGGAACCGATGAGTTCATAATTTCCTGCTTCTGTTCTGTGTGTATGGTCGTACCAAAAGTGAAAACCACAGAGGCACGCGGCGTGAACCGCGCAAACTCTGTGGTCAAGAGGTACTGCGTGCCGCTTAGTTTAAGGTTTTATGCAGCCCTTGTAAATCATACACGCGCAACTCGTCGAGATGGTGCATTCCTTCGACCGCCGCTTCGGCGCCGGCAATCGTCGTGTAGGTGACCACGCGTGCCGCCAGCGCCGAGATGCGGATCGCGCGCGAATCGACGATTGCACTGCGCTTCTCTTCGACCGTGTTCACCACCAGCGCGATCTCGTGGTTCTTGATCATGTCGACCACGTGCGGACGGCCTTCGAGCACCTTGTTCACCGCCTGCACCGGAATGCCGGCGGCGGCGATCACCGCGGCGGTGCCCTTGGTCGCCACCAGCGAGAAGCCCAGCGCCACCAGGTCGCGCGCCACGGCCACCGTGCGCGGCTTGTCGGACGCCTTCACCGACAGGAACACCTTGCCCGACTCCGGCAGCTTGACGCCGGCGCCCAGCTGCGACTTGACGAACGCTTCGCCGAACGTCATGCCGACGCCCATCACTTCGCCGGTCGACTTCATCTCCGGTCCGAGGATGGTGTCCACGCCCGGGAATTTCACGAACGGGAACACCGCTTCCTTGACGCTGAAGAACGGCGGAATGACTTCCTTGGTGATGCCCTGCTGCGCCAGCGTCTGGCCGACCATGCAGCGCGCGGCGATCTTGGCCAGCTGCAGGCCGGTCGCCTTCGACACGAACGGCACCGTGCGCGAAGCGCGCGGATTGACTTCGAGGACGAACACGGTATCGACCATCTTGCCGTCGATTTCCTGCTTCTGGATCGCGAACTGCACGTTCATCAGGCCGACCACGTTCAGGCCCTTGGCCATCAGCGAGGTCTGGCGCTTGAGTTCATCGATGGTGTCCTGCGACAGCGAATACGGCGGCAGCGAGCAGGCCGAGTCGCCCGAGTGCACGCCGGCCTGCTCGATGTGCTCCATGACGCCGCCGATGAAGGTAGTCTCGCCGTCGGAGATGCAGTCGACGTCGCACTCGATGGCGTCGTTGAGGAAGCGGTCCAGCAGCACCGGCGAATCGTGCGATACCTTCATGGCGTCGCGCATGTAGCGTTCGAGGTCGCGCTGGTCGTGGACGATTTCCATCGCCCGCCCGCCCAGCACGTACGATGGACGCACCACCAGCGGGTAGCCGATTTCGACCGCCAGGCGCAGCGCGTCTTCCTCGGTGCGCGCGGTGCGGTTCGGCGGCTGGCGCAGGCCCAGCTTGTGCAGCAGCTGCTGGAAGCGTTCGCGGTCTTCGGCGGCGTCGATCATGTCGGGCGAGGTGCCGATGATCGGCACGCCGTTCTTTTCGAGGTCGAGCGCGAGCTTGAGCGGCGTCTGGCCGCCGTACTGCACGATCACGCCGACCGGCTTTTCGATGGCGACGATTTCCAGCACGTCTTCCAGCGTCAGCGACTCGAAGTACAGGCGGTCGGAGGTATCGTAGTCGGTCGACACGGTCTCAGGGTTACAGTTGACCATGATGGTCTCGTAGCCGTCTTCGCGCATGGCGAGGGCCGCGTGCACGCAGCAGTAATCGAATTCGATGCCCTGGCCGATGCGGTTCGGACCACCGCCCAGCACCATGATCTTCTTGCGGTCGGTCGGGTTGCTTTCGCACTCCTCGTCGTAGGTCGAATACATGTAGGCGGTGTCGGTCGAGAATTCTGCCGCGCAGGTGTCGACCCGCTTGTAGACCGGGCGGATGCCCAGCGCGTGACGGCGCTCGCGCACCTCGGTGTCGGTCACGTGCAGCAGGAACGCCAGGCGGCGGTCGGAGAAGCCCTTCTGCTTCAACTTGTACAGCAGCGGCTTGTCGAGCGCGTCGAGCGACTGATTGTCCAGCCACAGTTCGATGTCGACGATTTCCTTGATCTGCACCAGGAACCACGGATCGATGTGGGTCAGCTGGTGCACTTCTTCCAGCGTGAAGCCCTGGGCGAAAGCGTCGCCGACGTACCAGATGCGGTCCGGGCCCGGCTCGCCGAGTTCTTCTTCGATCTTCTCGCGGTCGCGCGTTTTTTCGTTCAGTCCATCGACGCCCACCTCGAGGCCGCGCAGCGCCTTCTGGAACGACTCCTGGAAGGTGCGGCCGATCGCCATCACCTCGCCCACCGATTTCATCTGGGTGGTCAGGTGCTGGTCGGCAGCCGGGAATTTCTCGAACGTGAAGCGCGGGATCTTGACGACGACGTAATCGATCGACGGCTCGAACGAGGCCGGCGTGGCGCCGCCGGTGATCTCGTTGCGCAATTCGTCGAGCGTGTAGCCCACCGCCAGCTTGGCGGCGATCTTGGCGATCGGGAAGCCGGTCGCCTTCGAGGCCAGCGCCGACGAACGCGACACGCGCGGATTCATCTCGATGACGATCATGCGGCCATCGTCCGGATTGATCGCGAACTGCACGTTGGAGCCGCCGGTGTCGACGCCGATCTCGCGCAGCACCGCGAGCGACGCGTTACGCATGATCTGGTATTCCTTGTCGGTGAGCGTCTGCGCCGGCGCGACCGTGATCGAGTCGCCGGTGTGCACGCCCATCGGGTCGAGGTTTTCGATCGAGCAGATGATGATGCAGTTGTCGGCCTTGTCGCGCACGACTTCCATCTCGTACTCTTTCCAGCCGATCAGGGATTCTTCGATCAGCAGTTCGGTGGTGGGCGACGCCTCCAGCCCGCGCTTGCAGATGGTCTCGAATTCTTCTTCGTTGTAGGCGATGCCCCCGCCCGTGCCGCCCATCGTGAACGACGGCCGGATGATGGTCGGGAAGCCCATCTCGCGCTGCACGACCCACGATTCTTCCATCGTGTGCGCCACGCCCGAACGCGCCGAACCGAGGCCGATCTTGGTCATCGCCTGCTTGAACTTGGAACGGTCTTCGGCCTTGTCGATCGCTTCCGGCGAGGCGCCGATCAGTTCGACGTTGTACTTGGCGAGGATGCCGTTGTTGTGCAGGTCGAGCGCGCAGTTGAGCGCGGTCTGGCCGCCCATCGTCGGCAGGATCGCGTCGGGACGCTCCTTGGCGATGATGCGCTCGACGACTTTCCACGTGATCGGCTCGATGTAGGTCACATCGGCCATCTCCGGGTCGGTCATGATGGTGGCCGGATTGCTGTTGACGAGGATGACCTTGTAGCCTTCTTCGCGCAGCGCCTTGCACGCCTGGGCGCCCGAGTAATCGAATTCGCAGGCCTGGCCGATGATGATCGGGCCGGCGCCAATGATCAGGACGCTTTTAATATCACTACGTTTTGGCATTTATTTTTTCTCCGCTGCTTGCATCAGGTTGATGAAGCGGTCAAACAGGTAAGCGACGTCGGTCGGCCCAGGCGATGCTTCAGGGTGGCCCTGGAAGCAGAACGCCGGCTTGTCGGTGCGGGCGAAGCCCTGCAGCGAGCCATCGAACAAGGAAACGTGGGTCACGCGGCAGTTGTCGGGCAGCGTTGCGGCGTCGACCGCGAAACCGTGGTTCTGCGACGTGATCATCACCTTCTTCGAATCGAGGTCCTGCACCGGATGATTGGCGCCGTGGTGGCCGAACTTCATCTTCATCGTCTTCGCGCCGCTTGCCAGCGCCATGATCTGGTGGCCGAGGCAGATGCCGAAGGTCGGGATGCCGCGTTCGATCAGCTCCCTGGTGGCCGCGATGGCGTAATCGCATGGCTCAGGATCGCCCGGGCCGTTGGCCAGGAAGATGCCGTCCGGGTTCAGCGCCAGCGCATCGGCGGCGGTAGCTTGCGCCGGCAGCACGGTGATCTTGCAGCCGCGCTCGGCGAGCATGCGCAGGATGTTGCGCTTGACGCCGTAGTCGAAGGCGACGACGTGGAATTTCGGCGCGGTCTGGGCGCCGTAGCCCTGGCCGAGCGCCCATTCCGACTCGGTCCACTGGTAGGCGGTCTTGGTGGAAACGACTTTCGCCAGGTCCATGCCGGCCAGGCCCGGGAACGAGCGCGCCAGTTCCAGCGCCTGCGCCGATTGCGGCTCGGCGCCCTGGTTGCCAGTCAGGATGGCGCCGCTCTGGGCGCCCTTTTCGCGCAGCAGGCGCGTCAGCTTGCGGGTATCGATGCCGGAGATGGCGACGATGTTCTCCGCCTTCAGGTAATCGGACAGCGACTGGGTCGAACGGAAATTGGAAGCCAGCAGCGGCAGGTCGCGAATGATGAGGCCGGCTGCGTGGACTTTGGACGCTTCGACGTCTTCGGCGTTGATGCCGTAGTTGCCGACGTGCGGGTACGTCAGTGTGACGATCTGACGCGAATAACTTGGGTCGGTGAGGATTTCCTGGTAGCCGGTCATGGCGGTGTTGAACACGACCTCGCCGGTGGTATGGCCGGCGGCGCCGATGGAAATACCTTTAAAGATCGTTCCGTCGGCAAGTGCCAGGATGGCTGGAACGGAAGGGCCAGAAGAAAATGGCGGCAAGGGTAACTCCTGATAAAGTTACCGTAGCTGCGCCACGTCAGACCGACGACCATGGATGCCGGGCACGTTTTGCGCGGTCATGGAAGTCAAGTGAATGATGGGATGGTGGGTTAGTCGCTACGGTAGGTGTGGGAATGGCTAAACCTCCAAATTATAGCGCAAAGCGGCCTTCCCGGCAATGCGTGGCCGACATATTCGACAGCACCAAAGACTCAAGCGACAGGAACAACAATGGCAACATTTGGACGAGACACCCCGATGGAACGGCCCAATCCGGGCGGGCGCGCGGCAGTATTCGTGCCGAGCGAGGACGCGGAGGAAGCGGTCGCCGCGGCGCTCAACAATGGCTCGGGCATGGTTGGCTTCGGCAACGCGGATGGCACCGTCACTCTCTACTTCGAAAACAACCGCTTCCGCGACGGCGGGCTGTTCAAGTGGGAGAGCAAGGCATACAAGGCGTATGGCCGGATGGTAGAGCGCATGCCCACCGTCAACAAGCTGGTGTGCGACGCCGGCAACCTGGTCCAGGTCGGGTTCATCCAGGGACAGGAGATATTGGTGCGCGACATGGCGCAGCTGGCGGCGTGGCTGGAGCGCAGCGGCGCTGGCGATTCGATGCCGGAGTCGGCTGAGATTAAAATCTGAAAGTCAAATGGGGTCCCCGCTTGCGCGAGGATGACGGTCTTCGGGCCAGCGGCCAAAAAACCGTCATCCTCGCGAACGCGGGGACCCCATTTTGTTGAGCAGCCTTTTACGCCGTCAGCGCCGCAATACCGGCCTTGGCGATCTGCGCATCTTCGGTCGACTTCACGCCCGACACGCCGACCGCGCCCACTACCTGGCCTTCATACACGATCGGCACGCCGCCTTCGAGCATGCCGTCGATGAACGGCGCCGACAGGAACGACACGCGGCCGCCATTGATCATGTCCTCGTAGATCTTCGACTCGCGGCGCCCCAGCGCGGCGGTCTTGGCCTTGGCCGGCGCGATGTGCGACGACACGGGCGCGGCGCCGTCGAGGCGCTGCAGCCACATCAGGTGGCCGCCGTCGTCAACGATGGCAATCACCACCGCCCAGTTATTGGCGACCGCTTCCGCTTCGGCGGCGGCGGCAATCTTTTTGACGTCTTGCAGCGTCAGTATTGGTTTTGTTTGCATGATGATCTCCTCGATGGTTGTTGTGGGTAGTTATGGTTGCTGCCTGGCCTTGAGCTTGGCCTTAATCTGCGGCATGACGGCGGCGGCGGCTTGTTCGCCGGCCAGGATCGCCAGGTTGCGCGAATTGAAGTCGCCGCCGCCCATGCTGCCAAGGCGCGGCGAGACGACGATGTCGGCGTCTTTCAGTTCGTAATGGTTCAGGCGCTGGCCCATGATGCTGAAAGTCTGCATCAGCACTTCGAGCGAGCTGAGCGTTGCCTGCGTATCGGTCTGAGTGGAAATATTCACGGCGATGATGAAGTCGGCGCCCATCTCGCGCGCAAAGCGCACCGGCACCGGCGCCACCAGGCCGCCGTCGACATACGAGCGGCTGCCGATCTTGACCGGCTGGAACACGCTCGGCACGGCCGAGGAAGCGCGCACGGCCTGTCCGGTGTTACCGCGCTGGAACAGGATCGGCTGGCCGCTGTTGAGGTCGGTGGCGACGGCGCCGAACGGGATCTTCAGCTTTTCCATCGGCACGTTGTGGACGGCCTTGTTGACGTAGTTCTGCAGCGCGTCGCCCTTCAGCACGCCGGACACCTTGCCGAACAGCGGCAGCGCCCAGTCCGAGATCGACGCCTCGTCCATCTCCATCGCCACCTTTTGCAGCGCGAAGCCGTTGTTGCCGGCTGCGTACAGTGCGCCGACGACGCTGCCGGCGCTGGTGCCGACGATCACATCTGGAAAGATGCCCTGCGCCTCGAGCGCCTTGATGACGCCGATGTGGGCGAAGCCGCGCGCGGCGCCGCCGCCCAGCGCCAGGCCGATGCGCACCTTGCGGGGAACCGGGGCGGCGGCGGGCGCGACCACAACCTCGGCGGGAATGACCGGGGCGCTGCCGCGGCAGCCGGCCAGCAGCAAGGCGCCGAGCGCGATCAGGGTGAGACGTTTGGAATGCATATGAGTGTTGCGTCGAACGGTAAGGCAGAGATTGTAACGTGTTCGGCAAAAAACGACTGGGGTCAGGTCTGACAT
>JAZKFW010000011.1:0-251004 GCA_040386255.1 Pseudomonadota bacterium | reverse complement strand
ACAACATCCCAGACACCTGGCCGGGATGTTGTTTCTTAAGAGACCTGACACCAGCACTTTCGCTTTGCAGAAATCACCGATCAGTTCTTGCAGTTCGATATTTTATGTTGTACGATGACTGATAACAGGTGAAGACATCGGTAGACGTCATCGCTTTTCCCCCAACAACACAATGGCGAACCCGACATGTTTACTCCACAAGACCTGAAACAGATCCTCTCTTCCGGCCTGCTGTCCTTTCCGATCACCGACTTCGACGCCCAGGGCGACTTCGTCGCCAGCACCTACGCCGAGCGCCTCGAGTGGCTCGCCCCGTACGGCGCCACCGCGCTGTTCGTCGCCGGCGGAACCGGCGAATTCTTTTCGCTGACGCCCGAGGATTACACCCAGGTCGTCAAGGTCGCCGTCGAAACCTGCCGCGGCAAGGTGCCGATCCTGGCCGGCGCCGGCGGCCCTACCCGCACCGCGATCAAGTACGCGCAGGAAGCGGAGCGCCTCGGCGCCCACGGCATCCTCCTGATGCCGCACTACCTGACCGAAGCGAGCCAGGACGGCCTGGTCGAGCACGTCGCCGCGGTCTGCGCGTCGGTTAGGTTCGGCGTCGTCATCTACAACCGCAACGTCTGCAAGCTCAACGCAGAGTCGCTGCTGGAACTGGCCGACCGCTGCCCTAACCTGATCGGCTTCAAGGACGGCGTCGGCGAAATCGAAACCATGGTCAGCATCCGCCGCAAGCTGGGCGACCGCTTCACCTACCTCGGCGGGCTGCCGACCGCGGAAGTGTATGCCGAAGCCTACAAGGCGCTGGGCGTGCCGGTCTACTCGTCGGCAGTGTTCAACTTCATTCCGAAGACCGCGATCGAGTTCTACGAGGCCGTGCGTACCGACGACCACGCCACCACCGGCCGTCTGATCGACGACTTTTTCCTGCCGTACCTGGCGATCCGCAACAAGAAGGCCGGCTACGCCGTGAGCATCGTCAAGGCGGGCGCCACGCTGGTCGGCCACACGGCCGGCCCGGTGCGCACGCCGCTGATCGATTTGAATACGCAAGAATGCGAACAGCTCGACGCACTGATCAAGTCGCTCGGCCCGCAATAAGCGCGCTGCAGCGAAGCCACGCCGGCGCGCCGGGGCGTTTTCGCCCGGCGCGCCGTTCCCACATCTGCATGAGGAGAATTATTTTGACGATTACCATCAACGGCGAGCTGCTGATCGGCGCATCGAGCCAGCGCGGCACCGCCGGCGCCCTGCGCGCCATCGACCCTGCCACCGGCAAGGAGCTGGAGCCGGCCTTCGGCACCGCCAATGTCGCCGACGTCGAGCGCGCCTGCACGCTGGCCCAGCAGGCCTTCGACAGCTATCGCGACACGTCGCTCGAGCAGCGCGCCGCCTTCCTCGAGCAGGTCGCCCAGAACATTCTCGACCTCGGCCCGGCGCTGATCGAGCGCGCGATGCAGGAATCGGGCCTGCCGCAAGCGCGCCTCGAAGGCGAACGCGGCCGCACCGTCGGCCAGCTGCGCCTGTTCGCCAAGGTCGTGCGCGACGGCCGCTTCCTCGGCGCCACGCTCGACTCGGCGCTGCCTGAGCGCGCTCCTCCGCGCCCCGACCTGCGCCTGCGCAAGATCGGCCTGGGGCCGGTCGCCGTCTTCGGCGCCAGCAATTTCCCGCTGGCGTTCTCGGTTGCCGGCGGCGACACCGCTTCCGCGCTGGCCGCCGGCTGCCCGGTCGTCGTCAAGGCGCACGGCGCCCATCCGGGCACGTCCGAGCTGGTCGGCAAAGCGGTCCAGGCCGCCGTCGCCACCTGCGGCTTGCCCGAGGGCGTGTTCTCGCTGCTGCACGGCGACGGCCGCACCATCGGCCAGGCGCTGGTCAGCCATCCGGCCATCAAGGCGGTCGGCTTTACCGGCTCGCGCCAGGGCGGCATGGCGCTGGTGCGCGCGGCAGCCCAGCGCGACGAACCGATTCCCGTGTACGCGGAGATGAGCAGCATCAATCCGGTGTTCCTGCTGCCGAACGCGCTGGCGCAGAACCCGGCCAAGATCGGCGCCGGCTTCGTCGACTCGCTGACGCTCGGCTCCGGCCAGTTCTGCACCAATCCGGGCCTGGTGATCGCGCTCGAGAGCGAAGCGCTCGACGCCTTCCGCGACGCCGCCGCGACTGCCCTGCAGGGCAAGACCGGCACCACGATGCTCACGCCCGGCATCCACGGCGCCTTCACTGCCGGCGTCGCCAAGCTGGGCAAGGAAGCTGGCGTGACGCTGCTCGGCCGCGGCCAGGCAGGCCCGACCGCATGCGCCGGCCAGGCCGCGCTGTTCGAGACCGATGCCGCCAACTTCATCGCCAATCCGGCGCTGGAAGACGAGATCTTCGGCGCCGCTTCGCTGATCGTGCGCTGCAACGACATCGCCCAGTTCCGCGAGATCGCCGAGCACCTCGACGGCCAGCTGACCGCCACCCTGTTCCTCACCGAACAAGACCGTGACGCCGCGCTGGCGCTGCTGCCGGCGCTCGAACGCAAAGCCGGCCGCATTCTAGTGAATGGCTATCCGACCGGCGTCGAAGTGTCGCATGCGATGGTGCATGGCGGCCCCTTCCCTGCCACTTCCGACAGCCGCAGCACCTCGGTTGGCGCCGGCGCGATCGACCGCTTCCTGCGTCCGGTCAGCTACCAGGACCTGCCGGCGTACCTGCTGCCGGCAGCGTTACAAGACAACAACCCGCTCGGATTGTGGCGGGTGCGTGACGGCGAGCTGGCCAACAGCTAACGCCGGGCAATACGGTTACATCACCAGCAACCACTTCGTGGTCAGAGCTGGCTCTGACCCCGATTTGACAATAAACAAATCCACCTCAGGAAGAGACATGAACAAGAAAATCATTGCTGCCGCCATTCTGGCTGCCACCGCCGGCGCCGTGTCGGCGCAGTCGTCGGTCACCATCTACGGCATCGCCGATGCCGGCATCGTGCGCGAAAGCGGCGGCGTAGCCGGTACCGTCAACAAGCTCACCAGCGGCATCGGTTCGGCCTCGCGTATCGGTTTCCGCGGAACCGAAGACCTTGGCAACGGCGTGGCCGCCATCTTCACGCTGGAAACCGGCTACCGCATGGACACCGGCGAGATCGATTCCGCCGGCACCATCTTCAACCGCCAGGCATTCGTCGGCCTGAAAACCCGCGTCGGCACCGTGACGCTGGGCCGCCAGTACACGCCATGGCACCAGGCCCTGGCGCAAGTGGCCGACCCGTTCGGCACCGGCTACGCGGGCGGTTCGAAGAACCAGTTCCCTGACTCGGGCACCAACGTGCGCACCAGTAACACGGTGATCTACACGGCGCCGGTCACCAACGGCTTCAGCGCCGACGTCGCCTACAGCCTCGGCGAGCAGGCCGGCAGCAGCAAAGCCGGCCGCCAGATGGGCGCATCGATCGGCTATTCGGCCGGTCCGCTAAACGTGCGCGCCGCCATCAACCACAAGAACTCGGACGTGGCCGCAGCGCCGGGCGTGACGCCGATCAGCCGCACCATCGGCACCAACAAGCTGATCGCGGCGAACTACGACTTCAAGGTCATCAAGGTCTACGCTGCGTTCAACGTCGACAAGGGCTTCAACAGCGCGCCGCTGGGCAACGCCAACAATCCGTTCGGCGGCGTGCGTCCAACGGCGTCGACCGACGGCAACGAGATCCTGCTGGGCCTGACGGCGCCGGTCGGACCTGGCACCGTGCTGGCATCGGTGATGCGCAAGGACGACAAGACGGCCTTCAACCAGGATTCGCGCGCCTGGGGCGTGGGTTACTTCTATCCACTGTCGAAGCGCACCAACCTGTACACCGCGTACGGCACCATCGATAACAAGAACGGCGCTGGCTACACGGTGGCGAACAACACCGAGTCCGGCAGCGGCGAGCGCGCCTTCAACCTGGGCGTGCGTCACACGTTCTGATTGCCGGTTCTGCAAAAACAAAAACCACCGGGTGCGAGCCCGGTGGTTTTTTTCTGGGCCGTTCTAGTCGGCGGTGATGTAGATTGCGCGGAAGTCGTTGACGTTGGTGAGCGTCGGCCCGCTGATCACGGCGTCGCCGAGCGCGCCGAAAAAGCCGTGGCCGTCGTTGTTGGCCAGGCTCTCGCGCGGCTTGATGCCATGCTCCCACGCGCGCGCCAGCGAATCGGGCGCCAGGTAGGCGCCGGCGATTTCTTCCTGGCCGTCGACGCCGTCGGTGTCGCACGCCATCGCATGCACACCCGCCAGCCCATTGAGCGTCACCCCCAGCGCCAGCAGGAACTCGACATTCCGGCCGCCGCGCCCATTGCCGCGCACCGTCACGGTAGTCTCTCCGCCGGACAGCAAAATGCACGGCGCCTTGAACGGTTGGCCGTGCGCGACGACCTGGCGCACGATGCCGGCCATGACAATGCCGACGTCGCGCGCCTCGCCCTCGATGCTGTCGCCAAGAATATGCACGGGCACGCCGGCGGCGCGCGCGACACCGGCCGCCGCCTCCAGCGCCATCTGCGGCGTGGCGATCATCCGCGTCTCGCTGTTGGCCAGCCGCGGATCGCCCGGCTTCACGCTTTCGCCGCGCCCGCTCTCGAGCAGCGCGCGCACCTTGTCAGGGATCGCGATGCCGTAGCGGCGCAGGATCGCCAGCGCATCGGCGCAGGTGGTCACGTCGAAGGTGGTCGGGCCGCTGGCGATGTCGGCCGGGTCGTCGCCGGGGACATCCGAAATGAGCAGCGTCACCACCTTGGCGGGATGGCAGGCAGCCGCCAGACGGCCGCCCTTGATGCTGGAGAGATGGCGCCGCACGCAGTTCATCTCGCTGATGGTGGCGCCGCTTTTCAGCAGCGCCTTGTTGATGTCCTGCTTGTCGGCGAGGTCGAGGTCTTCGCCGGGCAGTACCAGCAGCGACGAGCCGCCGCCGGAAATGAGGCAGATCACCAGGTCGTCCGCGCTCAAGCCGGACACGAGGCCGAGGATGCGCTTCGCTGCGGCCAGCCCCGCTTCGTCGGGCACCGGATGCGACGCCTCGACGATCTCGATGCGCTGGCACGGCGCCGAGTAGCCGTAGCGCGTCACCACCAGCCCGGACAGCTCGCCCGGCCAGTTCTGCTCGACCACGCGGGCCATCTCGGCCGAGGCTTTGCCGGCGCCGATGACCAGCGTGCGCCCACGCGGCGGCGCCGGCAGGTGCGGCGGCAGGCAGTGCGACGATTGCGCCGCTTCGACAGCGGCATCGAACATCTGCCGCAACAGCACACGTGGTTCGCTCATTCCGGAACTCCTAGGTTGATTGGGGGACGGGCGCGCCGATTTCGTAGTTGGCCATGATCTCGAGGGCGCGCACCAAGGCCGAATGATCCCACGCTTTGCCGCCGTGCGCAGCGCAGGCGTTAAAAAGCTCCTGCGCGGTGGCGGTGTTCGGCAGCGACAGGCCGACCTGGCGGGCGCTGGTCAGCGCCAGGTTGAGGTCCTTCTGGTGCAGTTCGATGCGAAAGCCCGGGTCGAACGTGCGCTTGATCATGCGCTCGCCGTGCACCTCGAGGATGCGCGACGCGGCGAAGCCGCCCATCAGCGCCTGCCGTACCTTGGCCGGATCGGCGCCCATGCGCGAGGCGAACAACAGCGCTTCGCCGACCGCTTCGATGTTGAGCGCGACGATGATCTGGTTGGCCACCTTGGTGGTCTGGCCGTCGCCGTTGCCGCCGACCAGCGTGATGTTCTTGCCCATCAGTTCGAACAGCGGCTTGACGGTGGCGAACGCGGTCTCCGGGCCGCCGACCATGATGGTCAGGCTGGCCGCGCGCGCGCCCACTTCGCCGCCCGACACCGGCGCGTCGAGGTAGTCGCAGCCGAGCGCGTTGATGCGGGCGGCGAACGCCTTGGTCTCAACCGGCGAGATCGAGCTCATGTCGACCACGGTCTTGCCGGCGGTCAGGCCCTGCGCGACGCCGCCGTCGTCGAACAGCACCGACGCCACGTGCGGCGTGTCGGGCACCATGATAATGACGATGTCGGCCTGCTGCGCCACTTCCTTGCCGGAGGCGCAGGCGACGGCGCCCTGCGCTACCAGGTCGGCGGGCAGCGGCTTGTGGTCATGTGCGAACAGCTGGTGGCCGCCCTTGAGGATGTTTGACGCCATCGGCACGCCCATGATGCCCAGGCCAATGAATCCGACTTTACTCATGCTGTTTCTCCTTGTTGGAATGTGTTTGCCTCAGGGGTCGCTCTTGAATCTGGCGGCCAGCGCTTCCGCGCCGCGCGCCAGGATGCCGATGTCGCTGCCGACCGCGACGAAGGTGCAGCCGATCTCGATGTAGCGGCGCGCCAGCGATTCGTCGCCGACCAGGATGCCGGCGGCCTTGCCGCAGACGAGGATGCGGCGCACCGCGTCTTCGACCGCGGCCACCACTTGCGGATGCATCGGCTGGCCGATGAAGCCCATCGACGCCGACAAGTCGCCGGGGCCGATGAAGATGCCGTCGACGCCGTCGACCGCGGCGATCGATTCGATGTTGGCCAGCGCCTGCGGCGTTTCCACCTGCAGCAGCACGCACAGCTGTTCTTCGCAGCGGTTCGGGTAGTCCTTGACGCGGCCGTAGTCGGAGGCGCGCGCCGCCGCCGAGTAGCCGCGCACGCCGCGCGGCGGATAGCGCGTCGCCGCCACCGCCTTGCGCGCTTCGTCGGCATCCTGCACGAACGGGATCAGCAGCGTCTGCACGCCGACGTCGAGGTAGCGCTTGATGGTGACGGTGTCGTTCCAGGGCGGCCGCACGATCGGGTGCGCGATGCCCTGCGCGATGGCCTGCAGCTGCGAGTGCACCATCGGCAGTTCGTTGGGCGAATGCTCGGTGTCGAGCAGCAGCCAGTCGAAGCCGGAATTGGCCAGCACTTCGACGGTGATGTTGTTGGACAGGCCGGACCACAATCCGACCTGCAGCCGGCCCGCCGCAATGGCGGCCTTGAAACGGTTGATCGGCATATTCATGGTCTGGTTTTCCTTGAACGTGGGGGCAAAACGGCAGGACTGCTAGCGGTCGAAGCTCGGGCGCTTGTTGTCGAATTTCCAGCCGGGGAAGAAGAACTGCATGGCGATGGCGTCGTTGCGCACGCCGAGGCCCTTGGCGAGGTAGAGCTGGTGCGCCGCTTCGAGCGCGTCCATGTCGATCTCGACGCCCAGGCCAGGCTTCTTCGGCACGTCGATCTTGCCGCCGACGATCTGCAGCGGTTCCTTGGTGAGGCGCTGGCCGTCCTGCCAGATCCAGTGGGTGTCGAGCGCGGTGATCTTGCCCGGCGCGGCGGCGCCGACCTGGGTGAACATCGCCAGCGAGATGTCGAAGTGGTTGTTGGAATGCGAGCCCCAGGTCAGGCCCCATTCGTGGCACATCTGGGCGACGCGCACCGAGCCCTGCATGGTCCAGAAGTGCGGGTCGGCCAGCGGGATGTCGACCGACTGCAGCTGGATCGCATGGCCCATTTCGCGCCAGTCGGTGGCAATCATGTTGGTGGCGGTGGGCAGGCCGGTGGCGCGGCGAAATTCGGCCATCACTTCGCGTCCCGAGTAGCCGTTCTCGGCGCCGCACGGGTCTTCGGCGTACGCCAGCACGTGGTCCTGGCCGCGGCACAGGCGGACCGCTTCCTTCAGCGACCAGGCGCCGTTCGGGTCGAGCGTGACGCGGGCGTCGGGAAAGCGCTCGGCCAGCGCGGTGACCGCTTCGATCTCTTCGTCGCCGCGCAGCACGCCGCCCTTCAGCTTGAAGTCCTTGAAGCCGTAGCGCGCGTAGGACGCCTCGGCCAGCTTGACCACCGCTTCCGGCGTCATCGCCTTTTCGTGGCGCAGGCGCAGCCAGTCGTCCTTTTCATCGGGATCGGTGACGTAGTCGAGATCGGTGGCGCCGCGCTCGCCAATGTAGAACAGGTAGCCGAGCATCTCGACCTGCTCGCGTTGCTGGCCTTCGCCGAGCAGCGCGCAGACCGGCACGTCGAGGAACTTGCCGAGCAGGTCGAGCAGCGCCGACTCGATCGCCGTGACGGCGTGAATCGTGATGCGCAGGTCGAAGGTCTGCAGGCCGCGCCCGCCCGCGTCGCGGTCGCGGAAGGTCTCGCGCACCTTGTTGAGCAGGCCCTGGTAATTGCCGATCGACTGGCCGACGATCAGCTGGCGCGCGTCTTCCAGCGTCTTGCGGATCGGCTCGCCGCCGGGCACTTCGCCGACGCCGGTGTTGCCGGCGCTGTCGGTCAGGATCACGATGTTGCGCGTGAAGTAAGGGCCGTGAGCGCCGCTCAGGTTGAGCAGCATGCTGTCGCGGCCCGCAACCGGGACGACGCGCAGGTCGGTGACGGTGGGAGCGCCATTGCGGGCAGCTGGCGATGGGGTGCTTGACATGGGAGTCTCCGGATTAGTTATCAGTTGTCGTACAACATACGGAAAGTATAGTCAGGCCACCGAAGAAACGCAACCGCTGATTGATACGTTTTGCACATATCTGTTATCCAATTTCTTGTTAAACATCCGACGGTTTATGCGTCTCGTGAATGATACTTATGAGAACTAGAAATTGGCATTATCAGCCGTGCGTACCCATACTGAATTCACGCCAACAAATTAATGAGGAACCGAAAATGTCGACATCTACTGCTAATCTTCCTGTCCACGGTCACTCGCTGTTCGCTGCAGCTTCGAAGTTCCTGTCCGCGATGTTCGCCGCGCCAAAGGCGCCGGCCAAAGTCAAACTGGTGAAGCCAGCCGCAGCCCCAGCAGCAGCCGCTGTCGTGGCAGCCGCCGACGCCGGCCCGAACCTGTGGAAACTGTACCGCATGAGCGCGGCCATGGACTCGGTCAATCCTGAGCTGTTCAAGCGCGGCGCCCAGGACTAATAGTTTACATCGGTTCGATCACGCAGCGCGTCACCAGCGGCGCGTCTGCACCGATGTGATATGCCAGCTTGCGCTCGCGCAGATCGACGTCGGCTTTCGTGACGCGGTCGAAGCGGCGCAGGTGCTCGGTCCACGATTCGTCGACGATCCGCTCGATGTAGCGGCCAGGCTCGGCAACGTCGCGCAGCAGTTCCCAGCCGAGCGCGCCCTGCCGCAGCCGGCTGCGGCGGCTCTCCTGCATCAGCGCCCGAAAGTCGTCGGCGCGCGCCGGATCAATCAGGTATTCGATCGTCACCTGCAGATGGCCCACCGGCGGCGCGCTGGACGCCTGCGGCGCCTTGAATTCTTTCGACGGCGTCAGGTCCTCTTCGAGGCCGCGGTCCTGCACCAGCCAGTGCGCTGCCAGCATGCCGACCGCGGTGCCGGCGCCGGCGCACAGCAAGCTCACCTGCACGCTGGCCATCGTCGCCACCTGCCCCCACAACGCCGCGCCGAGCGCGCTCGAACCCATCATCGCCATCTGGAAGATCGACATGCCGCGCGCGCGCACCCAGTCGGGCAGCGCCAGCTGCACCGACACCGCCAGCGCATTGGCCACCACCAGCCAGGCGACGCCGGCGACAAACATCGACAGCGCCGCCGTCCAGATTTCCCCGCTGAGCGCGACGGCGGCAATCGCCGCCGCCAGCACCACCGCGCCCGACGCCACCAGCGCATCGCGCCCGAGGCGCAGGCGCAGGCGCGGCAGCAGCATGGCGCCGACGATCGAGCCGCTGCCCATGCAGGCGAGCAGCAGCGTGAAGGTGGCTGCCGCCCCGCCCTGCAGGCGCAGCGCCACCAGCGGCAGCAAGGCCAGCACGGCGATCGAATTGAAATAGAAAATTGCGGTGCGCACCAGCGTCGCCCGCACGCGCGCCGACTGGCGCACGAACTGGACGCCGACGCGCATCGCGCTGAGCAAGCGCTCGCGGCCGAGCGGACTGGGTACATGCCGGCGGCGCCAGCGGATCAGGATGAAACCGGAAATCAGCGACAGCACCGCGTTGAGCACGAAAACCCAGGCACTGCCGGCGCTGGCGATCAGGGCGCCGGCGATCAGCGGGCCGGCGATGCGCGACGCATTCATCGCCACGCCGTTGAGCGCGAGCGCGGTCGGCAGCTGCGCGCGCGGCACCAGCTCGGGAATGATGGCGGCAAATACCGGAAAGCGCATCGCCAGGCCGATGCCGTTGGCGGCGGTCAGCGCCAGCAGCAGGCCGGGCGTGATGTTACCTGACAAGACGGCGACGCACAGCAGCAGCGCGACGGCGGCGACCCAGAACTGGGTGAAGATGAAGTAGCGGCGGCGGTCGAGGATGTCGGCCAGCGCGCCGCTCGGCAGGCCGAGCAGGAACATCGGCAGGGTCGACGCGGTCTGCACCAGCGCCACCCACAGCGGCGACGTGTGCAGCGACGTCATCATCCAGGCCGCCGCCACGTCGTTCATCCACATGCAGATGTTGGCGGTGAGCCAGATGCTCCACAGGATGCGGTAGGACGGGATGGCGAGCGGCGCGAGTGCCGACAAGGACGCAGCGCCGCCGGCGGTGGCGGGCGGCGCTGGATTACCGGGCGGCAGGCTGGCTGGCATCGTATCTCGATACTGCGCCAAGGCCAGCGCCGGCGCCATTGAACATTACTCGACCGAGATCTTGCCGACTTCGATGACGTTTTTCCAGCGCGCCAGCTCGGCGGCCTGGAATTTCTCGAACTGCTCAGGCGTGTTGCCGACGATTTCGAAGCCCTGCTCCACCAGCTTGGCCTTGATGTCCGGCTCGTTGATCGCGGAAACAATGGCCGCGTGCAGCTTGGCCTTGACGTCCTTCGGCAGGCCTTTTGGCGCTGCGAACGCCTGCCACGAGTAGATGTCGACGCCATGCACGCCGGCTTCGTCGAGCGTCGGCACTTGCGGCAGGATGGCGGCGCGTTTTTCGCCCGTCACGGCCAGCACCTTGAGCTTGCCGGCCTTGATGTACGGCAGTGCGGTGTTGATGTTGACGAACGAGACGTCGACCTGGCCGCCGAGCAGGTCGGTCATCGCCGGCGCGCCGCCCTTGTACGGCACGTGCAGGCCGCTGGTGCCGCTCTTCTGCCAGAACAGCGCCGCGGTCAGGTGATCGGAGCTGCCGCCGCCGGCCGAGGCGAACGTGGCCTTGCCCGGGTTCTTCTTCAGGTAGGCGATCATCTCGGCGATGTTATTGACCGGGACGTTCGGATTGGCGACCAGCACGTTCGGCGCCCGCACGGCGACGGTCAGCAGGTCGAAGTCCTTGGATGGATCGTAGGCCAGGTTCTTTTGCAGCACCGGGTTGACCGAGTACACGGCGATCGAGGCGGCCAGCAAGGTGTAGCCGTCCGGCGCGGACCGCTTGACCATGCCGGCGCCGATGGCGCCGGTGGCGCCCGGACGATTGTCGACCACCCACGGCTGGCCCAGCTTGGCGGTGATTTTCGGGCCGATCACACGGGCGATGTTATCGGTCGAGCCGCCCGGCGGGAACGGCACGATGACGGTGATCGTCTTTTCCGGAAAGCCGGCCGCCTGGGCGCCGGCGGACAGGGCCAGGCCGACGATAAGTGCTGAAAGCAATTTTTTGGTGTTCATGTTGTCTCCTGAAGGTTCTTGTAGATCGCGCCGCGACTGCCAGATTGCGCTGGTCGGTCATCAGTCGTCGTATGACTGCGTCCAAGTATATCAATTTGGCCAAATAGCGCAATCACTCTTTTGATAGCTTCGCTAATCTACTTCGCTCAGCAGCCGTGCACCGGCAAAGTGGGCAGCCAGGTTATCCACCACCAGCGTGCCCATCGCGTGGCGCGTCTCCACGGTCATGCTGCCGATGTGTGGCGTGAGGACGACATTGGCGCGAGCGCGCAACGCGGCCGGCACCCGTGGCTCGTCGGCGAATACGTCGAGCGCCGCGGCGCCCAGGCGGCCTTCTTGCAAGGCCGCAATCAGCGCCGCTTCGTCCACCAGCGAGCCGCGCGCGATGTTGACCAGCGTGCCCTGCGGACCCAGCGCGTCCAGCACCGCGGCGTCGACCGCGTGGCGCGTGGCCGGCCCGCCCGGCGCGCAGACGATCAGGTAATCGCTCTCCCCCGCCAGCGCCAGCAGCGAAGCGCTGCGCACGGCGCGCGCGCCGGCCACCTCGCTGCGCTGGAAGTAGCGCACCGTCAAGCCGAACGCCTCGAGCCGATGGCCGATCGCCTGGCCGATGCGGCCGAAGCCGAAGATGCCGGCGACCTTGCCGCGCACGCCGCGCGCCGGCGCGAGCGGCGCCTTCGCTTCCCAGGCGCCGCTGCGCACGTACTGGTCCATCTCAGGCAGCCGGCGCGCGCTGGCGAGCAGCAGCAGCACCGCGAGATCGGCGACGTCGTCGGTCAGCACGCCGGGCGTGTTGGTGACCTTGATGGCGCGCGCGCGGGTGGCGTCGAAGTCCACCGCGTCGACGCCGATGCCGTGCACGGCGACGATTTCAAGGGCGGGCAGCTGGGCGACCTGCTGGGCGGTGATGCCCAAGGTGCCGGTCGTAAAAACGCCGCGGATGGCGTGCGCTACGCGCCGCAGGAACTTGTCCCGATCCGCATCGGCCACCTGCCACAGGTGATGGCAGGTGAATTTTTCCTCGAGGCGGGCCATGACCGGCGGCGACGTAGCAGCGCCCATTACAAGAATTTCAGGTTTCACGTCGAATGTCCTTCCAGGCAGATGATCGTCTGTGTGATAGGACATCCTACAACATTCTCATCGCTGCGGCGCGTCACTTCGGAATAGAAAGTGTCTGACCCGCTTGTCTTTTGGCTCAAACCCCTGCTTCAAAACGCGTGGCGCACGCCGAGGTTGAAGGCGGCGTCGCCGGTGCCGGCCTCGGTATTGTTCGCCACCGTGTAGCCTGCCCCGTTCTTGTTGTTGACCTTGCCGTAGGCGGTGTACAGGCTGGTGCGTTTCGACAGCGGGTATTGATAGCCGACGCCCCACGAACGCGCATCCTGGTTGAAGAAGGTCTTGTCGTTCTTGCGCATGTACGTCGCCAGCACGGTGCCGCCCACCAGCGGCGCCGTCAGGCCGAGCAGGTACTCGTTGCTGTCGGTGGACGCCGTCGGCGGCACGCCACCGTACGGATTCGAGTTGTTGCCGAGCGGAGCGCTGTTGACGCCCTTGTCCTTGCTGTAAGCGAAGTAGGCCTTGACGACGCCGAAGTCGTAATTGGCGGCCAGCATCTTGTTGGTGCCGATGCTGCGGCTGACCGGCGTGACGTTCGGCGCTGGCGCCACGTCCGAATTCTTGTTGTTGTAAGCAAGGCGCACGTTCAACGGGCCTTGCGAGTAGCCGACCGAGAAGCCCACCTGGCGGCCGGCCTTGTTGTCGCCCGCCTGCTCGCCGGCGCTGTAGGCGAGGTCGCCGGTGAATCCCATCGTTGTCGGCGCGGAATACATCAGCGTGTTGCTGGTGCGGACGTTGCTGCCGAAATCGGGGAACAAGTTTTTAGCGCCTCCCGCGTAGCCGGTGCCCCATGGGTCGCCCACTTGCGTCAGCGCCTGGTGCCACGGCGTGTACTGACGGCCGAGGGTGAAGGTGCCGGCGCGGGTTTTCAGGCCGACGAAGGCCTGCCGGTTGAACAGCGAGCCGGCCGTGTCCTGCTCGCCGGTGTCGACGCGAAAGCCCGACTCGAGCTGGAACAGCGCGGTCATGCCGCCGCCCAGGTCTTCGGTGCCGCGAAAGCCCAGGCGCGAGTACGACCCCACGCCGCTGGCAATTTTGTGGACAGTGCCGGCGGCGCCGCCGCTTTCGCGCACGTAGCCCGCGTCGACAATGCCGTAGATGGTAACGCCGCTCTGGGCCGACGCGCCGCCAGCGCTCGCGGCCAGTAGCGCCGCTGCCAGGATGGTCTTGTTCATGTCTCAATCCTTTTCTTCGAGGGAAGCACCGCATCAATAGGATGAGGTCTGCGAAGCGACCCGCCGCGGCCCTGTCCCCAGGGACGCCACCGGTCACTCACCGTTCGACGAAAATTGACCACGGTGGTTCGGGCGGCCGCCCATTAGGCAGCCTTCGACCATGCAGGGATTGAGGAAAAGCTAGCGCGCCGCAGTCAGAGCGCCGCGGCGATCGCCACACCAACTTCTGTGGTATTTGCGCCACCAAATTCACCCAAGTCTAGAACAAGGTCTGCTGCTGGCTCGTCAGCGTGGTGAAATCGTCGCGCACGAACGGCAGGATGGCGTCGGCGACCGGCTGCAGCTGGCGCGTCAGGTAGTGTTCGTAGTCGATCGGCGAGCGCCGCGCCTCGAGCGGCTCCGGTCCCGCCAGCGTCATCACGTAGCGGATCCAGCCGCCGTTCTGGTATTGCATTGGCCTGCCCTGCTGCCGGTTGAACTCGTCGGCGATGCGCGCGGCGCGCACCTGCGGCGGCACGTTGCGCTCGTAATCGTCGAGCGCGCGGCGCAGGCGCTTGCGGTACACCAGCAGGTCGTCGAATTCGCCGCCCAGCGTGCGCAGGACATAGTCGCGCACGTAATCCTGGTACGGTTCGCCCTTGAAGATGCGCAGGTACAGCGCCTGCTGGAATTGCTGCGCCAGCGGCGTCCAGTCGCTGCGCACGGTTTCCAGGCCTTTGTAGACCATCTGCTCGCTGCCGTCGGGCTTGCGCACCAGGCCGGCGTAACGCTTCTTGCTGCCTTCGTCGGACCCGCGGATGGTCGGCATCAGGAAGCGCCGATAATGGGTTTCGAATTGCAGTTCGAGCGCGTTCTCCAGCCCGAATTCTTCGCGGAGATATCGATCGAGCCACTGGTTGACGTGGGCAACCAGCGCACGGCCGATTTCAGAAGCCTGCTCGTCGCCGTGCGCTTGTCCCAGCCACACGAAGGTCGAATCGGTATCGCCGTAAATGACCTGGTAGCCCTGCTCCTCGATCAGCTTGCGCGTCAGGTGCATGATCTCGTGGCCGCGCAGCGTGATCGACGATGCCAGGCGCGGGTCGAAAAAGCGGCAGCCACTTGATCCCAACACGCCATAGAAGGCATTCATGATGATCTTCAGTGCCTGCGACAGCGGCTTGTTCTGCTCGCGCTTGGCGGCATCGCGGCCGTCCCAGATCTGCTTGACGATGGCCGGCAGGCAGTGCTTGTCGCGCGAGAAGCGGGCGCCGCGGAAGCCCTCCACGGCGTCCGTCCGGCCATCGTCGCGGGTGCCCACGACCAGGCCGACCGGGTCTATCAGGAAGGTGCGGATGATAGACGGGTACAGGCTCTTGTAGTCGAGCACGAGCACCGAGTCGTACAGGCCGGAGCGCGAATCCATGACGAAGCCGCCGGGGCTGTCGCCGCCTTCGACGTCGCCCAGGTTCGGCGCCACGTAGCCCTGGCGGTGCATCATCGGCATGTACAGGTGCTCGAAGGCGGCCACCGAGCCGCCGCTGCGGTCGGCGGCCAAGCCCGTGACGCTGGCGCGCTCGAGCAAAAAGGTCAGCAGCTCGGTCTTGGCGAAGATGCGCGTGACGAGCTCGCAGTCCTTCAGGTTGTATTTGGCCAGGGCCGGCTTGTCTTCGGCGAAGCGGCGGTTGATTTCGTCCATGCGCTGATACGGATTGTCGATCGACTTGCCAACGCCCAGCAGTGTCTGCGACACGTGTTCGAGGCTGAACGACGAAAAACTCCAGGTCGCGGACTTGAGCGCTTCGATGCCGTCGATGATCAGGCGGCCCGCGGCCGCGGCAAAGAAGTGCCCCTGCCTGCCGCCGTGCTCGCGCCACTCCATCGGGCTGCCGTCGCGGCCGAGGCGCAGCGGCACGTTGCAGCGTTCGGCGTGGCGCTGCAGCACGCGCAGGTCGAACTGCACCACGTTCCAGCCGATGATGGCGTCCGGATCGTGGCGCTCCATCCACTCGTTCAGGCGTTCGAGCAACTGGGCGCGGGTGTCGCAATATTCGAGATCGAAGTCGAGCGGCTCGTCGCCGCCGTTGGGCGGGCCGAGCATGTAGACCTGGCGCTGCCCGCAGCCTTCTAGCCCGATGCAATACAGGTCGCCGTGGGCGGTGGTTTCGATGTCGAGCGAGACGAGCTTGAGCGCGGGGCGGTATCCCGGCGCGGGCTTCAGCTGGCCGCCGCCGAACCAGACCGGCGCGGTGATGAAGCGCTCCATGAGGTAGCGCTCCGGCGGGCGGACGTCGGCTTCGTAGACGTCGATGCCGTATTCCTTCAGGCGCTTCGACAGCTTCAGCAACTGGCGGTATTGGGTGCAATACAGGCCAAGCACGGGGCGGTGATGGAAGTCGCTCAGCGCCAGCGGACGCAGCTCGAAGCCACGCTCGCCGAGCAGCACCGCTTCGGCCTGCTCGCGCTGTTCGGCCGGGAAGAAGGCCACCGACGGATGCGGCGGCAGGCGGGTCTGGCGCGGGCCATCGTCGGTCGCCAGCCAGAACTCGACTTCGGTGCCGGCCGCGGTGTCGCGCCAATGTCGGGTGAGGAGAAAACCTTGCTGTAGTTGATCCAACGATGTGCCTTCGGGCGCCAATCAGTCTGTAAAACGCATCGCGTGCGTGCCAGGCTGGATTTTACGCCCTGCGGCCGAATTAGCGCGGCTGGCCGAACACCTGCGTCCAGTAGATGCGCGAGCGGTCGCGTCCGCCGCCGGCGGCAAACGCCGCGCCCATTTCGGTGAACCCACGATTCATGATGTTGGCGCAGTGGCCGGGGCTGGCCAGCCATCCCGCCATCGCTTCTTCGGGCGTGCCCTGGCCGAGCGCGATGTTCTCGCCGATGCCGCGCCAGCGGTAGCCTGCCTGGACGGCGCGGTGCTCGACCTCCCTGCCGTCCTTGCCCTGGTGGCTGAAGTAGTCCTGCCGGGCCATGTCGACGCTGTGCGCCAGCGCGGCGGCGCCGAGCGCGCGGTTCAGGGTCAGCGCTGGCGCCGCGGCGAAGTGGCGGCTGCCGCAGCTGCGATCGGTGGCGCGGGCGCGATTGACCGCGTCGAGCAGGATCTGGCTGGTGTCGCGCGCGTCCGGCAGGCGGGCAACGGGCGCCGGCGCGGCGGGCCGGGCGAAGACGACTTGCCAGGTGTCGCCGCTGCGGCCGGCGCCCACCGCAGTGAACTCGGTGCTGAGGAGGAGCTTGCAGTAAGCTCGCTGGAACGCGTCCATCGCCGCGTAGGCGTCGCGCGGACCGGTAATAGAGATGGCCTTGGCGGCAGCGCCGGTGTAGCCGGCCGTTTCGAGTGCCTGCTGCAGCGAAGCGCCCCGCCCTACGTAGACGCGGCCCAACGCGCGGTGCTGCGCCAGCGGCGCCACCGGGTCGGCGCGCCAGCCGTCGCAACTGCCCGGGTCGGCGCGGTAGTCGTTGATGAGGTCGACCAGCGAATCGCGGTCCTGCGCGTGCGCCGAGGCGGCGAACAACGGTAGGCTGGCGAGCAGGCAGCGCGCGATCATGGTCGAGCCGATTTTCATGAGACTAACTTTCAAGCGTGTGAATAATGTTGTGACAAGGGTTAGAGTGGTAGCCCGCCGTCGAGTTCGGCGACATTAACATGCCGCCAGGCACTATTGGTTGACGAAATCGTTTCCAGATGTTGCAGGGAAAAGCGGCGAGACCTCGCCTGCCAATGACAGTTCCGTTGCCCACGCATGTGGATGTCGAAGCGACATCGCCTATTAACAACGGTGTGTTTTTTTATGCAGCCGCGCTCACTTACGGAAAATCCAGGACGAAAGTCAGCGGGCGCTATACTGATACCGATGTGCTATAACTCGTTACCTACCGGGAGGAAGTCATGGAAAAACTGCACGAGCGCAAGGATCACGACACGGAAGAGAAAGTGCGCGAGGCGATCGCGATGAAGACTGCGTTCGGCACCGATGTTGCGCGAGAATTTTTGAAGTTACGCGGCATCAATTCAGAGCTGACCGAACGGGTGCTGAAGGCGCCCCCGGAGCAGTTGCGCGGCTGATGCGGCAGTAAACCCAACCTCCCCGAAATCGTCGTGCTCGCCATCCGGCGCAGGCGCGCAACCATGCCACCTGTAAGCAGAGCAGTGCTATGCGCGAATGACGGTTTTGCGATGACGGATTAACCGCAGCAGCAACTCGATGAACAAGATCGCCAGCGTCGCAACCGCGAGTACGGGCATGAGAACACACAGCACCAATATGGCGGCCGCCGGCGCGAGGGCCTCTTTCGACGTCCCCTGCGCCAGGCGCGGCAGGCCGAATGTCCCTGGCTGGCGCCGCTCGAAATACATCACCCACCCGGAAATCAGCGTGAACAGCAGGCCGATGCAGAACAGCAGCAGCAGCGCCTGATTCCACCAGCCGAACTCGCCGCGATGAAATGGCATGCCGATCGCGGTCGCCTTGCTCAATACGGTCTGCTTCTCCCAACCGGCGTAGTAGAGCTGGGTGCCGTCGGCGGCATCGAGCACCAGGTCGAACTTTTTGGTCGGCTGGCTTGGGTCAGCCGAGCTGGCACGCCAGACTTCGTGCCTGCTGCGAGGCTCGCTCAGCTGCACCGCGACATCCGGCCCAAGCCGGCGCGTGACGTCCCAGGCGGCCTGCCACGTCAGGCCAACCTCGTGGTGCGCGGACTCGAGATTGGCCGGCACGCGCGGCGGCGCCTGGCCGGTCGCGTCGCGCGCCGCGCGGATTTGCTCGCCGGCGTACTTGCTCCACGTTAGGCCAGTGGCGAGGATCGTCAGCGTCAGCGCACCCAAGACGACGTCCACGAAGGCATGCCACTGCTTCCACGCACTAGCGCCGCGGGCGTCCGCCTGAGGCAATCCTTGTTGCGTCGCCGAGGGCCACCATAGCGCGATCCCGCTCAGCAACATCACCATCATCGCACTGGCGGCCAGTTCGATCATCCATCGCCAGCCATCGCCTTGCAGCAGCCGCGAATGCAGGTGCCTGGCCCAGCTGCCGAAGCGGTCTGCGTTGGCCACCTGTCCGATCACGTCCGCCGTGTAGGGGTTGACGTAGACCGTCAGCGGTTGCGCCGGGACCCGCGCCGCGGCACCGTCATGGTGCTCGCCGGATTCACCGGCCTGTTCCACGAACACTGCCTTCACCGAATCGCGCGCACCGTACGCCGGCATCACCGATTGCAGGCGCAAGCCGGCAGGCGCGGCGTCGCTGGCGGCGGCAACGGCGTCATCGAGGGGACGCATGGCGCCGGCAGGTTCGACCTGGTCGAGCCAGCCAAGTTGGGCCGCCTCGATTTGCGGGGTGAAAATATAGAGCATCCCGGTGAGCACCGCTACCAGCGTGAAAGGCGATGCCACCAGCGCCGCCCAAAAATGGATGCGCCACAAGATGCTCCGGCGACGCGCTGTATTGCTGTCGACTGCTTGCATTGCCGCGCTCCTTTACAGGTCGAACTGCAACTCGGCCACCACGGTGCGCCGGGTGTACGGGCGAAAGGCCCAAAACCGTTGTTACAGCTGTCATCCAACTCGTCGCACAGCACACCGCTGTAACGTTGGCCAGCGTGTACGCCACGCTGTCGTTCTGCTTGTAGCTGGCGACTGTGCTCGCACGCCCTGCGGCACGCGCGGCGGTTGCTTGCCTACGCTGGACGTAAGGTTCCTGATGGCGGCGATGAGCGCGTCGGTGAACGTCGAGCTGCTGCTCAGTTCGAGGTCCTTGATGCCATGGTCGGCCGCCTGCCATTTTAGTTCCACGCCGTTGGTAAGCAGTCTATCCAAATTTTGAACGGTTGACACTGTAGCCGTCAGCGCCTGCGAATAAAGCGAATCGCGGGTGCGATCGAGAAACAGAGTGGCGCGCAGCGTGCGGCTAAATGTATTGTGCTCGGCGCTCAGTTCGCTGGTCCACGATTTCTCGGGCCTGAGGTTCGGATCGGTGTTGACGATTGCATCGCCTTTGACCCAACCCTAGTAAAGCTCGCCCACTGTCGACATGCGCGCCACCCGGCCGCTCGAGGCTTTTCGCTACCCAGTCTAGATTGACCTGGTAGGCCAGCGCAGCCTTCGGCGAGAAATGCGCCCCGTTTCGGTCCCGGACAACACGGCGACATTCATGTGTGTCTCGCGGCCCCTGGACCACTATCCCGACCCTGACGATCTGCCGCCGCACGGTTTCGGCCGCTTCGCAGGAATAGATTTTACTTGGCAGATCAACCCCGAAACCGGAATTCGGGAGGACACCAGTTGGGGCGCTGCATTTGATGTGAGGGAATTCTAAATCGGCGCAAAACTCTTTGCCAAGGTTATTCTTTTGGAATATGCTAGCATTGCACTCTACAAATACCTCCGAGAGATCCTCAGACGTAACAAGAAAATATGAAGGGATAGATTCGCTTATGCCAATCATCAAAAATTTCGGATTCCTTTGGGAACGAAAATACATATACCGAGGGACGGGCGGTGATGGAAATGCTGGCCACCTTTGCGGTCGTGCGAGCGGTGGAAAATCTGCCGATTTTCGCTATCAGATCGGCGTTTATGTCCTTTATGATAGAAATCAATCTATTGTATATGTGGGTCAAGCAGGGAACGGAAACGCGACTCTCTTCACTCGACTTAGAAATCATATGGATGGCGCGTTATGGAACCGATGGGAATATTTTAGCTGGGTAGGCTTCCGCGACGTTAACCTCGATGGTGAACTAAGCAATCAGCAAGCGGTTGAGTCGGGCGTCTCCGGGTTCAAATATTCTGATGCTTTGAACGAAATTGAGGGAATTTTAATCGCGATTTTAGAGCCTAAGCTCAACAAACAAGGTGGCAATTTAAGAGCCGCTGTCGAATATTTTCAACACGTGGACGAACGAATAAGAGACGTCTCTAATCACGATCTGCTAGTCGAATTGGACCGCATCTCCACGGCTCTAAATGTGTTATCCGAGAAAGGCTGATACGTCCTTTCATATTTTTCGTCAAGTGTAGGGCTGGCGCGCTTGCCGAGAAACCATTACTAACTCGACCGAAACGGGCGAATTCTTTACCCGACCACCTAGTTAGCGCCGAGTTTCACTTGTTTTCTTCCGCTTGGGGGTTGGGATTTAAAAGCCGATAGCGAGCCTTAGAATCACGCGTATACGCCCCTGGTTCGAAAATTAAAATATTTTTGCTAACCAATCTTTCCAAATCTTTCTTACTGGTTGCCCAAGTTCTCCCCGTGAGTCGCTGCGCTTCAGAAACTTGGATTGTAGAATTTCGAAAAGCATAGGCAACTATTTTTATCTCATGCTCCTCAAGCTGCTTCCATAGCTCGACACCAAAATGCACGGCCACATCTTTGTCAGATGCCCGCTTATGGGTTTCTTGGTCGTTTCGTAACGTCACGCGAACAACTACCCCATGTAAGGCCTCTTGTTTAAAAAGGGGCGCCGGCAGCTGATATTCCTGCATGCTTTCGCGAATTCGTCTCGTCCCTTCACGAGCCATCCGTACATAGCCCAAGTGACGCAACGCATCCATAAGATGATGGTTTCGCGATGATCTAGTATGGTAAATCGTCTTCTCATTTACTGGAGGGACGAACCCACCGGGACTTTCTATTTCCATTCGATCGGAAAATAGCTTAACCGTTATTTCAGTTCCACTGAAACTGTAAGAGCGATGGACGCAAGCATTTACCACAGCTTCAAACCATGCCCACTTAGGATATTCTGGCGTAGTCACGAACTTCCCGTCCTTGTTCAACCAGGTGACATCGTAAATCTGTCCCGCAATGAGTTCCTGTGCGCCCTGAATCAATTTAACAAGATTACCCTCCACAACCCGGTCCCAGAGGGGCGAGTATCCATGGCCAGTGCCTTCACTAGTGCCACTGAACCGCTGCACACGAATTCGACATCCAGGAATAGTTAATCCGGGGTCCTTCGCGGCCAGCAAAACTAAACTGTTCAGTGGTTTCAACACTCCACTCACTGACTTCACTAAATGGCGATCAAGCAGAACCTCTTCATTGGTCCAATCTGGATGCTGTTCGGCCATCCTGAATGCATCGCAGAAGTCTTGAATAATACGCAGATCGAAATCGTCCTGGTATGTAAAAGAGTGTGCTGTCGTGAGTTCGAAAGAAAGCTCTTGTCGAGTGGCTCTGAAGTCTTGCTTCTCCTCCTCGCTCATACGGTGTTTGCTGTCACCGTAGCGAATCCAAGCCTCATCCTTGTTGGTTTCCACGAGTTGACCGACATAGGGAATGTAGATCGCAAGACAGTACGATTTCGATCCTTCGACGATAACCGGAACTTTTTTAAACTCTGGCTTTGCCATTGGGCAATGAGTCAGATGGCAACGTTCAACCTTGTTGATTTGGTCAACGGAGAATTCGCAGCCGTGAATATCGCCGTTATCGGCTACACCGTAGACGAGCATTCCCCCATCAGGCGTGTTGGAAAAGGTACTGTAATACGCCGCCAAGTCGTCAAGGTTGGGAGATTTGTGGTTTTTCCGTTCAAAACGGCGGTCTTCCCGAAAAGACTCAAGAGTACGTTGCGTAAGATGGACCCAAATCTCGCGAGGAGTCCAGAGCGACCGATCTTCGTCTACGTCTAGATTCTCAAAATCAAATGCGCTCTGTTGCATTATGTAAATCTCACATTCAAAATTCGTCGTCGTTTGACAACTTTCACTTTAATAAGGGGTGTCGACGATCGCGTCGACACCCCTATTAAACCACCAATCCATTCGGACAACTTGACCAGTCGTGGCGTGACTTCCAAGTCCAATCTACGCTGCTCCCAAAATATAGAGACGGGGTGCTTCTCGGCGGCCAGCGGATCAATAGGGTAACATGCCTCGCGGCATTATAAGTCTGGAAACTTCCATTCCCAGCCCTTAACTCGTTGGGCGATGAGCGGAACGGATGAGATTTAAGGTCACTGCCGGTGTGCCTCGAACTGGTCTGTAAGCCGTCGATTGTACTGCCCCTCATCAGGCAGTGCCGAAAGAGTGACTTGATTCTTCCCGCCGTCACTGCCCCGCCGATCAGAATCTAGGCGCGAGAACATGCATCCATCAACTGAAATGAATGCGCGTCCGTCTGATGGAGCCAGGCCGCGCCAAGCCTCAAGCTGCGTTGAGCGCCAGCACTTCGCGGATCTTGTGGGCCAGCTGCTCCCTGCGGTAGGGCTTGCCGATCAGCTGGACGCCGTCGTGCAGCCGCCCGCCGGTGGTCAGCGCGTTCTGCGTATATCCCGAGGTGTACAGCACCGCGACCGAAGGCAGCAACTGGCGCGCCGCCGCGGCCAGCTCGGTACTCGACACCGGCCCCGGCATGACGACATCGGTAAACAGCAGGTCGACGGCAGCGCCGCCGCGGATCACCTCGAGGGCACTGGCGCCGTCGTCGGCGTCGAGCACATGGTAGCCGAGCTGGCGCAGGATGCCGACCGCGGTCGCCTTGACGTCGGCGTCGTCCTCGACCACCAGCACCGTTTCATTGCCGCCGACCGCCGTCAAGGGCGCCGGCACCAGCGCATCCTCGTCGGGCGCATCCGAGCGCGGCAGATGGATCACGACGGTGGTGCCCTGCCCCGGCGCGCTCTCGATGTGGATATGGCCGTCGCTCTGCTTGACGAAGCCGTACGCCATGCTCAGGCCGAGGCCGGTTCCAGAGCCGACCGGCTTGGTGGTGAAAAACGGCTCGAAGGCCAGCGCAATGACTTCGGGCGGCATGCCGACGCCGTTGTCGGAGATCGCCAGGCGGACGTAATCGCCGGCGACCGCATCGACCCAGGCGGGCGCCTGGTCCGCGCGCAGCGTCACGTTGCGCAAATCGATGTTGAGCGTGCCGCCGCCAGGCATGGCATCGCGCGCGTTGATGGCCAGGTTGAGGATGACGTTTTCCAGCTGGCCTGGATCGGCCAGCGTGTTCCACAGGCCCGGTTCGGAGACGATGGTCAGCGTGACCTGCTCGCCGATCGCGCGCTGCAGCAGGTCGTCCATGTCGCGCAAGGCGCGCTGCGCGTTGACCGCCACCGGCTGCAGCGGCTGGCGCCTTGCGAACACCAGCAGCTGCGACGACAGCTTGGCGCCGCGGTCGACGGCGGCCTGCATGCTGTCGAGGCGCTTCAGGACCCGTTCGTCAAGACCCTTGAACAGCTTGAGCAACTGCACATTGCCGCCGATGATGTGCAGCACGTTGTTGAAATCGTGCGCGATGCCGCCGGTGAGCTTGCCGACCGACTCGAGTTTCTGGGCATGGTTCAGCGCGGTGCGCGCTTCTTCCAGCGCGCGCGAGCGGTCGCGCTCGAGGCGCTGCGCCAGCTTGCGGTCGGAAATGTCGCGGATGAACGCGCTCAGCGCGTGGCCCGACTCCGCCGGGAAGCCGGCGATCGCCAGTTCGACCGGAATCAAATGCCCGTCGCGATGCTGGGCGTTCACTTCGACCACGTTGCCGATCGACGCCGCATCGCCGCGGCGCAGGAAACGCTCGAAAATGGCGTTGTGGCGGTCGCGGCCGTCTTGCGGCACCAGCAGCGTGGCCAGGTGACGGCCCACCGCTTCCGCCGCGGACCAGCCGAACATCGAGTGCGCCTTGGCGTTCCAGTCGGTGATGCGGCCGTCGTGGGCGACGGCGACGAACGCGTCGTGCGAGTGATCGAGGATCACCTGCACGCGCTGCCGCTCCGCCGCCAGGCGCGCGTTGGCAGAGCGCAGCTTGTCCGCATCCTCGCGCGAGCGGCTGATGTCGGTGTGGGTGCCGATGGTGCGTACCGGATGGCCGGCGGCGTCGCGCGTGACCGCCATGCCGCGCGCCAGCACCCAGCGCCAGCTGCCGTCCTTGCACAGCATGCGAAATTCCGCTTCGTAGTTGCCGCTGGTGCCGGCAAGGTAGGCGCTCAGGATCGCCCTGACCGTTGGCGCATCGTCGGGGTGCAGCAGGCGTTGAAATTCCGACACGCGGGCGGCGATGTCGGCGTCGTCATAGCCGAGCATCTGCTTCCACCTGGTGGAAAAGACCACGGCATCGGCGGCGCGGTCCCAGTCCCAGACGCCGTCGCCGGCGCCCTCGAGCGCGTACTTCCAGCGAAACTCGCTGTCGCGCAACTGCCGCGTGACGGCGCCGGCCAGCGCCAGCGCGCGGCCCCTGCCCGAGGCGAGCGACCACACCAGCATCGCCAGCAGCACGCTGACGATGCTGCCGACCAGCGCGATGACGCGCGGGCGATCCGATTCGAGCCGCGATTCCAGCAGCGGCCCCGAGCGCAGCGCCAGCGTCCACGGCCGGCCGCCGACGTCGATGCGCTGGCTGGCGCTGAAGCGCGAAACGTGGCGCGCCTGGGCCGAGCCGGGCAAGTCGGAGCGGTGCAGCAGCGATGCCGCCGCCAGCTCGGTGCCGTCGTGGATCGCCAGGATGATGTCGCTGGCGCGTTCCGGGCGCAGGCCATTCATCAGGTCGTCCATGCGGAACGGCGCCCCGACCCAGCCGATGAGGTTGGCGCGCCGCTGCGCGAGGCCGTCCACCGGGGCGCCGCGCCGGTACACCGGCAGGTACATCACCAGGCCGGCCTGTTCGCCCTTGCCGTCTTCCTGGATCAGGCGCACTTTTCCGGATGCGGCGGCCTGCCCCGTATCGCGCGCGCGCTCCATTGCCGCGCGACGGATCGGCTCGGTGAGCATGTCGAAGCCCGGCGCCCGCAGGTTCAGGCCGCTGAGCGGCTCGATGTGCGTGATGGCCGAGTACACCGGGCGCGGCCCAACCGGATGCACCTGGTAGGCCCGATGCGTGCTCTGCATGCCGGCGACATGCGCATCGACTTGCGATGGCGCCAACAGCTTCACCAGCGCGATGCCCTGGATGCCGGGAAAGTTCTCCTCAAGCCGCAACGACTGCGCAAACAGGCGGAAGTCGTCCGCATCGACTTCCATCGACCCGAGCAGATAGGCCTGGGTGCTGCGCTGCACCTGCTGGTAGATCGACATGCGCTGCTCGATGCGACGCACGGTCTGGCGCGCCTCGAAGTCGAACTCGGTCTGCTGGAAGGCCAACAGTTGCTGGTCCGCCTCGCGCCATGCACTGTAGGTTGCGCCGAGGGCGACGAGCAAAGTCGCCAACGCCAGCACCCACGCGGTGTGCCGCGCCGGCGGATGGGCGCCTGGCCCACCGGCCGGCGAGCGCTGAAACGGGAAGCTAGGTGACATGGCGACGATCAAAATGTGACTGCGTCATTATGTGCGAAGGCAGAATTCCATGCCGCAATGTTGTTGTAGTACCACAACCAGTGGTCGTCGATCGCACCGCAGTGACGGACAGGCGGCCGGCGCGGCTATCGCGCCAGCGTGTGCGGGGGCTCCAGGCTATTTAGTCGACGAAATCGCCGCTTTAGGCGTATCGGAAAAATAATTCATTCTCTTGCGAGGACTCAGATAATTGTAGATTTCGAGCGGCAATTCCCTCGGCTTCATGCTGCTGGTGACATTGATGTCCGGCTCGTAAAGAAGATCGATAATAATCGCCTCCGCCTTGGGCACAGTGGCATCGTAGACCAGGATACACGGCCGCAATGGCTTTCCGGAATTGACCGACACGACCATTCCGGTCATTTCATTCGACAGGTTGACAATGGTGCCTGGAGGATAAATGCCAAGACAACGAATAAACACACTCAGTTGTTGCGCATCGAATAAATGCTTCTGATTCGCGAACATGAAGGAAAGCGCCTCGTTCGGACTCAGCGACTTGTTGACGTCGACGTGATTGCAGTAGTTGTCATACGTATTGACGATGGAGACCACGCTTGCCAATTTCGATATCTGACTTCCCTTGAGCTGCGAGGGATACCCGCTGCCATCGACATATTCATGGTGCTGCGTAATTATTTTAGTGGCATCTTCGGTCAGCCCAATTCTTTTCACGATGGACTCGCCATAATGGCAGTGCTGCTTTAATAAATTAAGCTCGGGACGCGTCAGCGTCTTGGTACTGTTTACAATGTGATGGGGGATTTCAACTTTACCGATATCATGAAACAGGCAGCCAAGACCAATCTGTTTTATTTCTCCGCTTGCAAACCCGAGCTCCTTGGCCAGCATCATGGACAAGACTGCCACGTTCATGGAATGGAGGTAGATTTCTTCTCCAGAAATCTTGTCATTCATTAAATGAATGGCAACGTCCTTGTCGATAAGTAATGATCCCAGCATCTGCTCGATAAGCCCATCGGCGGACTTAAAGGCTTCCTGCGGTTGAGAGAATATATTCTTGTTAATGGTCTTCAGGGTCTCGGAGGCCTTGACGAACACCTTCTCGCAATTGGCTGCCGTGGCACGAAGCGCAATGAGGCGCTCCATGCGGGCTTTCTTTTGGTTGATTGCTTCGATCTCCTCCGCCGTCCTGGGTGCGGCCACTACCACTTCCGAAGCTGCCTCTACCTTTAATGCAAGCGGACGGCAATCGCTGCGATGCGGACTCACGCGTATTGTTTTCAGCCCGAGTTGTTTGATAGTGGCGATCTGGGCGTCGTTTTTAATCTTGAAATTCCCCACGGGGAAAGAGTGTTCCATCCATCCAAGATCAAGATATACGTAGATTCCAACGCATAGTTGACTAACTTCGATATTAAGAGTTTTATCTTGTTTCTTGCCAAGCATCATTAATAACCTAACCGTTAATCTCAATTCATCTTATATCATCATTGATGATGAAATAGAAATCGCTCCAAAAGTACGGGGGCGCGCGCACATGAATTTGCAGCTTACCGCGCCCTTCAGTGCCCCGCTCTGAGCGACAGAACGACAGGAACGTTTCGACGCCTGCCTTGTACGCCCAGGATGTCGACTTTCGCCAAGGAAAAATTTGGCAAAAAAATATGAACTTCTGCGTCCAGCACAGCGGGACAGGCTCTCACACGCGCAACTTCTTCTATTCTAAAATGTTTTAGGCGCAACGATGGCTAAAGTTTTAAGCTTTGTCGGAGGGCGCCGCCTAGGCGGCACCTGTCGAAGTCCGATGGATCGTGGCGCACCCCAGTACCACCGGCAACCGTCCTGTTTTAATGAGGCGAAAAAAAAGCTCCCGTTGGGGAGCTTTTTTCCTACTACTGGCGGAAAGGGTGAGATTCGAACTCACGGTACGCCTAAACGTACGCCAGATTTCGAGTCTGGTGCATTCGGCCACTCTGCCACCTTTCCTGATCCGGGCCTTGCTTTTCTCGCTTGCTGCTGCGAGGACAGAATTATAGCAAACCTGTCGAAAAACGGAAGAGCTTTTTTTCGGCAACTTTAACCAGCGCCCGCCCTCCCGCTTTTTTACTACTCAAGCCGCCGGCGTAAGCCGTTCCAGCCCGCCCATGTACGGATGCAGCACCGCAGGGATCAGCACGCTGCCGTCGGCCTGCTGGTAATTCTCCAGCACTGCCACCAGCGTGCGTCCCACCGCCAGGCCGGAGCCGTTGAGCGTGTGCAGCAGTTCCGGCTTGCCCTGTGCGTTGCGGAAACGCGCCTGCATGCGGCGCGCCTGGAATGCTTCGCAGTTCGACAGCGACGAAATCTCGCGGTACGTGTTTTGCGCCGGCAGCCACACTTCCAGGTCGTAAGTCTTGGAAGCGCCGAAGCCCATGTCCCCGGTACACAGCGACATCACGCGGTACGGCAGGCCCAGGCCCTTGAGGATCGTTTCGGCATGGCCGACCATTTCCTCGAGCACGTCGTAAGACGTGTCCGGATGCACGACCTGCACCATTTCCACTTTGTCGAACTGATGCTGGCGGATCATGCCGCGCGTGTCGCGGCCGTAGCTGCCGGCTTCCGAGCGGAAGCACGGCGTATGCGCCGTCATCTTGATCGGCAACTCATCAAGGGCGACGATTTCATCGCGCACCATGTTCGTCAGTGTCACTTCCGACGTCGGGATCAGGTAGAAGGTCTCGCCCTCGCCTTCGGCGCCGCCTTTTTTCACCGAGAACAGATCGGCTTCAAATTTCGGCAGCTGGCCGGTGCCGCGCAGCGAATCGGCGTTGACCATGTAAGGCGTATAGCATTCGGTGTAGCCGTGCTCGCCCGTGTGGGTGTTGAGCATGTACTGGGCCAGCGCGCGGTGCAGGCGGGCGATGCCGCCCTTCATCACCGAGAAGCGCGAACCGGTCAGCTTGGTGGCGACTTCGAAATCGAGCCCGAGGCCGGCGCCGACGTCGACGTGGTCCTTGACTTCGAAATCGAATGTTGGCGGCGTGCCGACCTTGCGCACTTCGACGTTGCCCGTTTCGTCGGTCCCGGCCGGCACCGATGCGTGCGGCAGGTTCGGCACCGATTCCATGAAGGCGGCCAGCTTGGCCTGCACTTCCGACAGCGACGTTTCGTTGGCCTTGAGCTCGTCGCCGAGGCCGGCCACTTCGGCCATCACGCCGGCGGTGTCTTCGCCTTTGCCCTTGAGCATGCCGATCTGCTTGGACAGCGCGTTGCGCTTGGCCTGCAGCTCTTCGGTGCGGGTCTGGATCGCCTTGCGTTCGGCTTCGAGGGCGTTAAACGCGGCCACGTCGAGGACGAATTTACGGCTTGCCAGGCGGGCGGCGACATTGTCAATGTCTTTGCGGAGAAGTTGAATGTCTATCATTATGGATTGCCGGTTTGTCGAGACCGCAATTGTACCAAGTCGACAGCCATTCCTAGCGAACTTTGGCGGGGAGCTCCCCGGCCGCGCTCGCGGGTGTTGCGCGAACCTTCTCCTTATTCGCCCAGCTTGGCTTTCTGTGCCGCGGTCAGGCGCTGGCCTTTGATGACCACGACTTGCATCGGCGCGTCGACGACAACGTTGTAGGCGGCGACCGGAGCGGTGGCGATGCGGGCCGATTCGTTGGCGGTGGCGTAGCTGGCAAACGTGGCCAGAACGGCTGCGGCGAGGAAGGCTGCTTCGAAATTTTTCATGGTTTTCATGGTGTGCTCCTGGTGGTGAAGTGGTTTGGTATGGTTGTACTTTAGCCACTCGCCCTCGCCGTCTCCAGCGACTTGCGACGAAGCGCAAAAAATGCGGGACAGGCCGCTGAAAATGCGGCACAGAAGCGTTTTGGAGGATGTTGACATGCAGATGCGCGGAAATGGCATGGGGTCCAGATCCCACCCAGGCAAACCCGCGGTCTGACCCTGGCTTGGGTCTGCCGCTGGCAAACGCTTAGCCCGCGGCGTCGCGGTCCAGGCTGCGCAGCCAGGCCAGCTTCTCGGCGATCTTCGATTCGATGCCGCGCGGGACGGGCTCGTACCAGCCGGGTTCGGCCATTCCTTCGGGCAGGTAGGTCTCGCCGGCAGCATAGGCATTCGGCTCGTCGTGCGCATAGCGATACTCGTGGCCGTAGCCGAGTTCCTTCATCAGCTTGGTCGGCGCATTGCGCAAATGCACCGGCACCTCGCGCGACTTGTCCTTTTTGACGAACGCGACCGCGCGGTTGTAGGCGTTGTAGCCGGCGTTGCTCTTCGCCGCGATCGCCAGGTAGATGACCGCCTGCCCCAGCGCCAGCTCGCCTTCGGGCGAACCGAGCCGTTCGTAGGTGGCCGCGGCGTCGTTGGCGATCTGGATCGCGCGCGGGTCGGCGATGCCGATGTCTTCCCACGCCATCCGCACGATGCGGCGCAGCATGTACTGCGGATCGGCGCCGCCGTCGAGCATGCGGCACAGCCAGTACAGCGCGGCATCCGGATGCGAGCCGCGCACCGATTTGTGCAGCGCCGATATCTGGTCGTAGAAATTGTCGCCGCCCTTGTCGAAGCGGCGCGAATTGAGCGTCAGCGCGTTGTCGACGAACTCGCCGGTGATGTGGGTCAGGCCGGATGTCTCGGCCGACGTCTTAGTCTGCTCGAGCAGGTTGAGGAAGCGGCGCGCGTCGCCGTCCGCGTAGCCGATCAGGGTGGCAATGGCAACGTCGTCGAACGTCAGGTGCTTGAGCACGCGTTCCTGCGCGCGCGCCAGCAGCTGCAGCAGTTCGTCGTCGGTCAGCGCCTTCAGCACGTACACCTGCGAACGCGACAGCAGCGCCGAATTGACCTCGAACGAAGGGTTCTCGGTCGTGGCGCCGATCAGCGTGACCAGCCCGGATTCGACGAACGGCAGCAGCGCGTCCTGCTGCGACTTGTTGAAGCGGTGGATCTCGTCGATGAAGAGGATGGTGTGCTTGCCACCGGCCAGGTAGTGCTCGGCCTGCTCGATCGATGCGCGGATGTCCTTGACGCCGGACAGCACCGCCGACAGCGCGATGAACTCGCAGTCGAAGGCGTACGCTGTCAGGCGCGCCAGCGTGGTCTTGCCGACGCCGGGCGGACCCCACAGGATCATCGAATGCGGGCGGCCCGACTTGAACACCAGGTTCAGCGGCTTGCCGGGACCGAGCAGATGGCTCTGGCCGATGACTTCCTCGATGGTGCGCGGACGCAGCGCCTCGGCCAGCGGCGGCGACGGTTCGTTCTTGAAAAGGTCATCCATGCGAGCTTCTCCGCGGCGAACAGGCAGGGCTGGACATACTTACTGGAATCATGGGAGCGCGGCAGTTAAACGATAGCCGACAGTTTAGCGGATGAGCGCCGGGTCCGTGGATGTAAGACCTGCAATCGGGCGCGGCGTTCCCCTTGGAAGGGATCCGGTATCTTATTGCGGCGGCAGGGCCGCCTCAACCCGTACACTTGGTCCGAACTTGAAATCCATTGTTCCCGGCGGCGGCGTCTCGCCGTCTGCCGCGATCGGAAGCTTGCAGCGCGACAGCGTCTTGATCGCGGTCTGGTCGAGCGCTTTGAAGCCGCTGCTCTTGAGGATGCGAATGCTGGCGAAGCGCCCGTCCGCGGTGGCCTGATACTGCAGCGTGACTTCGCCGGACTGATTCTCCCTGACCACCGCGAACGGCAATATGGGCGCCGGACAAGCATACGGCTTTGCAGCCTCCGCCTGTGTGGCCTCGGCAGCATGCAGCGCGCCCGCCGACAACACCATCATCAACAAGTTCATCGTCAGAAACACGCTCTTGGTGTTCATATCGCCCGATCAGTTATTGAATACGTCGGCGCCTTTCGGCATGACGAACTTGAATTGCTGCGCCGTCAACGGCGGATTTTTCTCGAATTTCTTGAACAGCAGCACCGAGGTCTGGCCGAAGGCGTCGTGCAGCTCCATCGCCTCTGGCGTGCCGTTGCGCAGGCCGATGCTGATCTTTTCGAATGTGCTGTCCTTGGTCTTCGGCATCGCATTGAGCCACTCGAGGCCGTTGCGGGTGCCCGCCTCCGACAGCGTGAAGTTCTTTTCCAGGTCGTTACTGCCGAACAGGATCGCCGCCGGCGACGAGCCGAGCGCGTTGCCCAGCTTTTTGACGGTGACCTGGTTCAGGTCCTTGTCGTAGATGTACAGGTTGTCGCCGTCGGCCTGCAGCAGCTGCTCGTACGGCTTGGTGTAGGTCCAGATGAACTTGCCGGGACGGGCGAACACGAAAGTGCCCGACGACAGCGGCGAGGTCTTGCTGTTCTCGGCCTTCTTCATCTGCTGCTGGGTAAATTCGCCGCGCGCGGCCTTGGTTCCGGCCACAAAACTCTTGAACTGGTCGAGCGCGCTCGCGTGCGCCACGCCGCTGATCGCCAGGGCGCCGGCGAACAACGCCGCATACATATTGATTTTCTTGAAGCTCATTGATTTCCTTGGTTCGTTACTCGGCGCTGGCGGCCGGCACCAGGATGTCCCGGTTGCCATTCGACTGCATGGCCGACACCACGCCGCTGTTTTCCATTTGTTCGAGCAGGCGCGCGGCACGGTTGTAGCCGATCCGCAGATGCCGCTGTACCAGCGAGATCGAGGCGCGCCGGTTTTTCAGCACCACCTGGACCGCCTGGTCGTACAGCGCATCGGCCTCGCCGCCGCCCTCGCCCGCCGGCGCCCCCTCGGCGCCGCCTTCACCCTCGAGCGTGCCGCCTTCGAGAATGCCTTCAATGTAATTCGGTTCGCCCGTCTGTTGTAAATGTTTTACAACTCGATGCACTTCTTCGTCCGACACGAAGGCGCCGTGCACGCGCACCGGCAACCCGGTGCCCGGCGGCATGTACAGCATGTCGCCCATGCCGAGCAGCGCTTCGGCGCCCATCTGGTCGAGAATGGTGCGCGAGTCGATCTTCGACGACACCTGGAAGGCGATGCGGGTCGGGATGTTCGCCTTGATCAGGCCGGTGATGACGTCGACCGACGGCCGCTGCGTCGCCAGGATCAGGTGCAGGCCGGCGGCGCGCGCCTTTTGCGCGATACGGGCGATCAACTCCTCGACCTTCTTGCCGACGACCATCATCAGGTCGGCCAGCTCGTCGATGATGATGACGATGGTCGGCAGCTTCTCCAGCGGCTCCGGCGAGTCCGGCGTCAGCGAGAACGGATTCGGGATGTGCTCCTCGCGCTTGGCCGCTTCGGCGATCTTGGTGTTGTAGCCGGCCAGGTTACGCACGCCGAGCTTGCTCATCAGCTTGTAGCGGCGCTCCATCTCGTTGACGGCCCAGTTCAACGCGTGGCCGGCCTGGCGCATGTCGGTGACAACTGGCGCCAGCAGGTGCGGAATGCCTTCGTAGACCGACATTTCCAGCATCTTCGGGTCGATCAGGATCAGGCGCACGTCGGCCGGATCGGATTTATATAGCAGCGACAAAATCGTCGCGTTGATGCCGACCGACTTGCCCGAACCGGTGGTACCGGCCACCAGCAAGTGCGGCATTTTGGCGAGATCGGCGATGACCGGCTTGCCGGCGATGTCCTTGCCGAGCGCGATCGTCAGGCTCGACGGGCTGTCGTTGTAGATCTTGGAGCCGACGATTTCGGTCAGGCGCACGATCTGGCGCTTCGGGTTCGGCAGCTCGAGCGCCATGTAATTCTTGCCGGGGATGGTTTCGACCACCCGCAGCGAGGTCAGCGACAGCGAACGCGCCAGGTCGCGCGCCAGGCCGACGATCTGGCTGCCCTTGACGCCCGTGGCCGGCTCGATCTCGTAGCGCGTGACGACCGGGCCCGGGAAGGCGGCCACGACCTTGGCGTCGACGCCGAAGTCGGACAGCTTCTTCTCGATCAGCCGGCTGGTAAATTCCAGCGTCTCGACCGACACGGTTTCCTGGTACTCGGCCGCCTCGTCGAGCAAGGACAGCGGCGGCAGCGGCGAATCGCCCGGCAGGTCGCGGAACAGCGGCGCCTGCTTTTCCTTTTCGACGCGCTCGGACTTGACGATCAGCGGCGCGGCCGGCTCGATCTTGACCGGCGGCGCGGAAACGTGTTTCTCGACGTGCTTTGCGCGTTCGATCACCACCACCTCGTCGCGCTTGACGGCGGCCACTTCGCCCTGCTTGCGGTCTTCGCGGTCGGCGTAGCGCAGGCGGAACCAGTCGATGGTCAGCTCGATGTACTCGCCGATGCGTTCGGCCACCGCCAGCCACGAGATATGGAAGAACAGCGACAGGCCGACGCCGAACAGCAGCAGCAACAGCAAGGTGGCGCCGGTGAAACCGAACGACAGCGCGCCCTGGCCGATCAGCTGGCCGAGCACGCCGCCCGGCGCGCGCGGCAATTGCACCTGCAGCGAATACATGCGCAGGTATTCGAGGCCGAGGCTGCCGATGACGAGCAGCACGAAGCCGGTCCAGCGGATGATCGCTTCGTGCTGGTGCTCGGGGTCGAACTGGGCTTCCATGACGAACTTCTGCGTCAGCGCGCGGTAATCCTTCCACACCAGGCGCAGGAAGCAGACCACCCACCACCAGGCCGAAAAGCCGAAGATGAACAGCATCAGGTCGGCCAGCCAGGCGCCCGCGCGCCCGCCAAGGTTCGCCACTTTCGGCACGACGACGTCATGCGACCAGCCGGGATCGCCTTTGTTGTACGAGAGCAATATTATGACGAGATACAGGCCGAGCACCGCCAGCGCGATCCAGCGCGCCTCGGACAGCAGGCGCACCAGGCGGTTCGGCAGTGGCTGCCGAATTGTGGGGTTGCGGGTGTAGCTGGAATTTGTGGGTGGTGGGCTTGTCTTTGTCATACTTGTTGCTGGAGTTTTGCTGCCGAAAATACGATGCGCTCATTCTAAGCCATATATTGTTCGGCAGGCCCATCATTCATGCTCGACCGCATCATCGTCTATAATCGCGGGGTCGAGGCCGGCCTTGATGTTGCAGAGAACGGCCCCAGTTTCCTTCCTTACACACACACGACCAGAAGCTCTCCATGACCACTACCAAACACGCCAAAGTCCTGATCCTCGGTTCCGGGCCTGCCGGCTACAGCGCCGCCGTCTACGCCGCGCGCGCCAACCTGAACCCGATGCTGGTCACCGGCGTCGAGCAAGGCGGCCAGCTGATGACCACCACCGACGTCGAAAACTGGCCAGGCGACCCGATGGGCGTGCAAGGCCCGGACCTGATGCAGCGCCTGCTGCAGCATGCCGAGCGCTTCAAGACCGACATCGTGTTCGACCACATCCACACCGCGTTCCTGAACGAGACGCCGATCCGCCTGCTCGGCGACATGCACCAGTTCACCTGCGACTCGCTCATCATCTCGACCGGCGCCTCGGCGCAGTACCTGGGGCTGCCGTCGGAAGAGGCGTTCATGGGCAAGGGCGTGTCCGCCTGCGCCACCTGCGACGGTTTCTTCTACCGCGGCCAGGAAGTGGCCGTCATCGGCGGCGGCAACACCGCTGTCGAAGAGGCGCTGTACCTGTCGAACATCGCCACCAAGGTTACGATCATCCACCGCCGCGACAAGTTCCGCGCCGAAGCGATCCTGATCGACCGCCTCAACGCCAAGGCGGCCGAAGGCAAGATCGTCATCAAGTACAACCACACGCTCGATGAAGTGACCGGCGACGACAGCGGCGTCACCGGCATCCGGATCAAGTCGACCGAGACCGGCGAAGTGACGCCGATGGCGGTGCACGGCGTGTTCGTGGCGATCGGCCACAAGCCGAACACCGGCATCTTCGAAGGCCAGCTCGACATGCACAACGGCTACATCAAGACCCGCACCGGTCTCGAAGGCATGGCCACCGCGACCAACATCCCGGGCGTGTTTGCCGCCGGCGACGTCCAGGACCACATCTACCGCCAGGCCATCACCAGCGCCGGCACGGGCTGCATGGCCGCGCTGGACGCCCAGCGCTACCTGGAAGCACTGGAAGACTAAGCTGTCATGGCCGGACTGAAAGACTTCGCCGACCTGAAAGCCTTGCGCGAGACGCTCAAGGTGCAGGAGCACGCGCGCGCGGTCGAGAAGGCCGAGCGCGAAAAGCGCGAGTGCAAGGCGAAGGAAGAGGCCAATGTCTTCCATGGCGCCATCAAGGACGTGCGGCCGATTCCCAAATCCGACCGCTATGTGGCGCCGATGGCCGCCATCCCGGTGCGCGGCTTGGTTGCCAAACCGCGCACCGTGGAAGAGGACAATGCCGCCGTGATGCGCGAATCGCTGTCGGACCAGTTCGATGTCGACGGCTTGCTGGACGAGGATCCGACGCTGAGTTATTCGGCGCCGGGGGTGGGTCCCGACATCGCGCGCAAGATGCGCAAGGGGAATTGGCCGGTGCAGGACGAACTGGACCTGCATGGCATGAACCGCGAGATCGCGCGCGACCAGGTGGGCGACTTCCTGCGGCGCGCGATGAAACGCGGGCTGCGCTGCGTGCGCGTCATCCACGGCAAAGGCTACGGCTCGGCCGGCGGCGAGCCGGTGCTGCGTTCGATGGTGCACAGCTGGCTGGTGCAGAAGGACGAAGTCGTCGCGTTCTGCGTGGCCAACAAGCGCGAAGGCGGCCACGGCGCCTTGATCGTGCTGCTCAAGCCGGCGCTCGAATTATAGGCATGCGCCGCGTGGGTCTGACCCCATGGGGTCAGACCCCGGTTTGTCCACTATTTTCCACGCGACGTCTGACGTCTTTCCCTCAAGCGCTTTGCATGTTGCCCCGCCTACATGTTAGGCTGTCAACATTCTTCACAAGTCCGCACCGCATGACCCTCATTAAGTTCATCGAAATCATGGCGATTCTGGTTGGCGCGTTCTCCGGCTTCATCGAAGCGCGGCGCAAGCGGATGGATCTGGTCGGCGTCTTCACGGTCGCGTTCATCACCGCGTTCGGCGGCGGCACGCTGCGCGACATCCTGCTCGACCGCCGGCCGCTGTTCTGGGTCATCCACCAGGAATACGCCATCCTGATTTTCGTGCTGGCCCTGGTTGCCTCGCCGCTGATCCGCACGCTGCGCCAGATTGTCTCCGAGCGCCTGATCGTCATTGCCGACGCCATCGGCCTTGGCCTGTTCTCGATCGCCGGCGTGGCCGCTGCGCTGGACGCGCACATGCCCATCTTCATCGCCTCGATGATGGGTGTAATCACGGGAATTTTCGGCGGCGTGCTGCGCGACATTGTCTGCAACGAAGTGCCGATGGTGTTCCGGGACGGCAAACCCTATGCGATCTGCGCCTTCCTTGGCAGCTGGATGTTCCTGCTGATGCGCATGTCCGAATTGCCGCACGACTTCGCGCTCTGGTCGAGCGCCATCTTCATCGTTGTGCTGCGCCTGGTCAGCTGGAAATTCGACATGCGCCTCGGCCGCTAAACGCCGGTGTCAGGTCTGACAATCGGACATTTCAGAATCGAAATGTCCGATTGTCAGACCTGACACCAGCTTTATACCTTAGACAGCCTCCGGGCCGGTCTCGCCGGTGCGGATGCGGATCACCTGCTGCACGTCCTGCACGAAAATCTTGCCGTCGCCGATCTTGCCGGTGCGCGCCGCCTTGATGATGGCGTCCACCACCTGGTCGGTCATGCCGTCGTCGACGACGACTTCGATCTTCACCTTCGGCAGGAAATCGACGACGTACTCGGCGCCGCGGTACAGCTCGGTGTGACCCTTCTGGCGGCCGAAACCCTTCACTTCCGTCACCGTCAGCCCGGTCACATTGACGTCGGCCAGCGCCTCGCGCACTTCGTCGAGCTTGAACGGCTTGATCACACAGGTAATCTGTTTCATGTCTGTTTCCTTTAGTTGCTTGCAAATTCGGTCAACTTATTCTAACCGATCGTCTTGCTATTTCGGCTGGTCCGGGATGTTTGCCAGGTCCGCCATCCAGACTGTCGCTTCGCCGTCGCTCGGCGCGCGCCAGTCCCCTCGCGGCGACAGCGAGCCGCCCGTGCCGACCTTCGGCCCGTTCGGCACGCACGAGCGCTTGAACTGGCTGGTCTTGAAGAACCGGTACAGGAAGATGCCCAAATTGCGCTTGATCGCCGCCAGGTCGTACTGGTTGCGCTCCACGTGCGCGCCGTTCGGCCAGCGCCCGCCGTCGCGGTCGCCCCACGCCGCCAGCGACAGGAACGCCACCTTCGACGGCGCAAAGCCGTAGCGCAGCGTGTAATACAGATTAAAGTCCTGCAGCTCGTACGGCCCGATCACGTCCTGTGTCTTCTGCGCCGGCTCTCCTTCCTCCTTGCCCTCCCTGCCCGGCACCAGTTCGGGACTGATCTCGGTGTCGAGGATATCGGTCAGCACCTGCGAGCCGCCGCCGATCGCACCGCTCTCGGCCACCCAGCGCACCAGGTGCGAGATCAGCGTCTTCGGCACGCTCGCGTTGACGTTGTAGTGCGACATATGGTCGCCCACGCCATACGTGCACCAGCCTAGCGCCAGTTCGCTCAGGTCGCCGGTGCCGATCACAATGGCGCCGTGCAAATTCGCCAGCCGGAACAAGTGGCTGGTGCGCTCGCCGGCCTGGACGTTTTCGAACGTGACGTCGTACACCTCGTCGCCGCCCGCATAAGGATGGCCGATATCGGCCAGCATCTGAATGCAGCTCGGCCGGATGTCGATCTCGGACGCGCTGCAGCCGATCACCTCCATCAGCTTGCGCGCCTGCGCGATGGTGCGCTCGCTGGTAGCGAAGCCGGGCATCGTATAAGCGAGGATATTCGTGCGCGGCAGCCCGAGCTTGTCCATCGCCCGCGCGCAGACCAGCAGCGCGTGCGTCGAATCGAGGCCGCCGGAAACGCCGATGACGACCTTCTGCATGCCGCTCGAAGCGAGCCGCTGCGCCAGCGCCTGCACCTGGATGCTGTATACCTCGGTGCAGCGCTCGTCGCGCCGCGCCGGATCCGACGGCACATACGGAAAACGCTCGACATGGCGCGCCAGCGGCAGCGCCCGATCGAGCGGCAGCGCCACGTCGATCTTCACGACCTCGAACTTGCCAACCTCGCCGGCGTGGCGCCGCACCGATTGGCCGTACGTGGTCTGGCGCATGCGTTCGCGCGACAGCCGTTCGAGGTCGACGTCGGCAAACAGAATGTGCGAGTCGTCCACGAAGCGCTCCGACTGCGCCAGCAGCTCGCCGTTTTCGTAGATCAGCACCTGGCCGTCCCACGCCATGTCGGTCGACGATTCGCCGGCGCCGGCCGAGGTGTACAGATACGCCGCCACGCAACGCGCCGACTGCTGCGCAACCAACTGGTGGCGGTAGTTCGACTTGCCCACCAGCGCGTTCGACGCCGACAGGTTCACCAGCACGCTGGCGCCGGCCAGCGCCGCAAACGACGACGGCGGAATCGGCACCCAGACGTCTTCGCACAGTTCGACATGGAAGCGCAGCAGCGGCAGCGACGCCAGTTCGAACAGCAGCGCGGCGCCGAAGCGCACGCGCCGGCCGCACAGCGTGAGCTCGCCGGTCTGCGCGCAATCGGCGGCGCTGAACTGGCGCGCCTCGTAGAACTCGCCATAATTCGGCAGGAAGCTCTTCGGCACCACGCCGTGAATCTGCCCGCCCGCGACCACCACCGCGCAGTTGAACAGCAGGTGTTCCGCGCGCACCGGCATGCCGACCACCATCACGATATCGAGCGCCTTCGACTCATCGATCACCCGCGCGAGCGCCGCCTCGCAGGCGTCGAGCAGGGCGCGCTGGTGGAACAGGTCGTCGCAGGTGTAGGCCGACAGCCCCAGTTCCGGAAACGCCACCAGCACCGCACCCTGCGCCTGCGCCTGGCGCGCCAGGTCGATCGTCTGCGCGGCGTTGAAAGCGGGGTCGGCGACCCGGCAGCGCGGCGTGGCGACGGCGACGCGGGCGAAATCGTGCGAGTACAGGTTGGAGAACAGCTTTTTCATGAGTGGTGCTCGACCCATGCCGCGCCGGAGCGGCCGACGCCGGCTCGCGCCGTTTTGCGTAGAATGCAACGCGTGGCAGCAGATCTTCGGAGAATTGTAGACAATGAATTATCGCACGCATATCGTATCTTCCCTATCCGAGATCGGCCAGGCCGCATGGGATCAGCTGGCGATGGCGCAGCCGCGCGCCAACCCCTTCCTGTCGTACGCTTTCCTGCACGCGCTGCACGAGTCGGGCAGCGCCAGCGTGGAATCGGGCTGGCAGCCGCAATTCATCGCGCTGTACGACGGCGACGTGCTGGCCGCGGCCATGCCGCTGTACGTCAAGGCGCACTCGTACGGCGAATATGTGTTCGACTGGGCCTGGGCCGACGCCTACCACCGCAACGGCCTCGAATATTATCCGAAGCTGCTGTCGGCGATTCCGTTCACGCCCGTCACCGGCCCGCGCCTGATGGCGGTCGACGCGCCGGCGCGCGCCGCGCTGATCGAGGTACTTCGCGCGACGCAGCAGGCGTCCGGTGTCTCCTCCACCCACATCCTGTATCCGCCGGAGGAAGAAGCGCGCCAGCTGGCCGAAGCCGGCTACATGCTGCGCAGCGGCGTGCAGTTCCACTGGATCAATGCCGGCTACACGGATTTCGACGCCTTCCTCGCCACGCTCGAACAGAAGAAGCGCAAGAACATTCGCGCCGAGCGGCGCAAGGTGCGCGAGGCCGGCGTGACGCTGCGCAGGGTGCGCGGGCGGGACGCCACCGATGCCGACTGGCGCCTGTTCAACCGCTGCTACAAGCATACCTACCAGGCGCACCGTTCGACGCCCTACCTGAACCTCGACTTCTTCCAGCGCATCGGCCGCACCATGCCGGACAATATTCTGCTGGTGCTCGCCGAGCGCGCCGGCCACCCGATCGCCGCCTCGCTGGTGATCCATTCGGCAGACACGCTGTTCGGCCGCTACTGGGGAGAGCTCGAACATGTGCCCTGCCTGCACTTCGAGACCGCGTATTACCAGCCGCTCGAATTCTGCATCGAGCAAGGCATCGCCGTATTCGAAGGCGGCGCCCAGGGCGAGCACAAGATGGCGCGCGGCTTTTTGCCCACCAAGACCTGGTCGGCACACTGGCTGGCGCACCCCGCTTTCGCCGACGCCATCGAACGTTTCCTCGAGCGCGAGGCCGGCGGCATCGACGACTACATCGACGAACTCACCGACCGCAACCCCTTCCGCACCCGCGACGACGGACAACTTCGTTAACTTAAGAATCGTCGTTCCCGCCCGCGGGAACGACGGAAAATTCGGACTCGGCGAGTCGCGATTGTGTTATCCCGGCGGCGGCACAATCCGCGCAATCCAAGCGGTCACGCTCTTGTGCTCCTTGATTATCTGGTGGTGCCGCGCGATGGCGACGACTTTGCCCTCCGGGTCAATCAGCGCGAAGGTCGGGTAGGTTCTCACGCCCAGTTCATTGAGCAGCTTCTTCGACTCCGGCAGCAGCGTCCAGTCGAACTTGAACTCGGCGACAAACTTGCGCGTGTCTTCAGCCGAATCGAAGGTGACGCCGACAAGATTGAGGTCAGGCCGCGCCTTCGACAGCGCGTTCAACTCCGGAATCTCCTTGACGCACGGCGCGCACTGGGCGAAGTAGAAGTTAATCAGCGAATAGCGTCCGCGCAGCGCAGCGTTGTCGACTTTGCCGCCGTCCAGTTTCGCCAGCGCGAATGCCGGGAACTGTTGGCCGGCCTGGATCTTTTCCGGCGGCGGCGCGTTCGCCCGTATCGCCTCGGCCGTCGTGATGCTGATCACGGCGACCAGCTCCTTGTCCGCGCCTGCCCGTTTGGTGACGCTGAACGGCTTGCCGTCCCTTTGCTGGCGGGCGAATTCTTCAGCCGTAATGCGCTGGCCGGCCGCGTCGCGAAAACTGAGGTCCTTCACCTTATCGAGCTGAAATCTCGTGACGATCGCGTGCACCGATTCCGGCAGCGGCGGCGCGGTCTCGGCATATGCAGTGGGGACGAAGCAAGCGAGCGCCAGCGCGGCGATGGCCAGAGAGCGGCGAGACAGCATGCAAGTTCCTTCGACGGGAATGCCGGCCAGATGCCGGTCGAGCGATATTACTTGCAAAATTGCATTTGAGCAAACGTTGACTGATACATATAAATGTCAAAAGCGTTGCATCTTCGCTACGCTCGCCCCCGCACTGTCAGAACTACGAGGACAGCCCACCCGCCCCCCTTCTTCCCTGCGAAAACGCCCTCGCCGACTCCATGTTGTGCAATTTTGCACACAGGCCTTGCAAGCCTCTGTCTATTATTCAACAGTTAAACCGGGCACACTCCGTTGCATTGGATATAACGCCAAATACAAGAACATAAATAACCACTGAAGGAGACTGTAATGCGTATGTCGAACAAACAGAAGACGGTGCTGCGTCGCTCGGTCGCGTTGATCATGGCGATTCCCGCCGTGTCATGGACCACGGCATATGCGCAGACCGAGGCCGCCGGCCAGGTCGCCAACAACGGCGAGATCGAAAAAGTGGTCGTCACCGCGCGCCGCCGCGCCGAGCTGATCCAGGACGTGCCCGGCGCGGTCACCGCGATCTCCGGCGCCCAGCTCGAAAAGCAGGCGATCCCCGACATCGCCGCCCTCGCCGACATGGTCCCGGGCACGACGCTGAAAAGCTCGCGCGGCACCAACACCACGCTGACCGCCTTCATCCGCGGCGTCGGCCAGCAGGACCCGGTCGCCGGCTACGAGCAAGGCGTCGGCATCTACCTCGACGACATCTACCTGGTCCGTCCGCAAGGCGCGCTGACCGATATCTACGACCTCGAACGCATCGAAGTGCTGCGCGGCCCGCAAGGCACGCTGTACGGCCGCAACACCATCGGCGGCGCGATCAAGTACGTCACCCGCAAGCTGGCTCCGAAAACCACGCTCGACGCCAAGGCCACCATCGGCAGCTACGGCCAGAAAGACCTGGTCCTGAAGGGCAGTGTCCCGGTCTCCGACATGCTGCGCGTCGGCGGCTCGGTCGCCACCTTCAACCGCGACGGCTTCGGCAAGAACGTCGTCACCGGCGCCGAGAACTACAACAAGGAAGTCGTCGCCGGCCGCCTGAGCGTCGAACTGGCGCCAAGCAGCGACCTGTTCATCCGCCTCGCCACCGACCGCACCGTCGACGACTCCAATCCGAAACAAGGCTACCGCCTGACCGCCGGCCCGGCGCCGACCAACATCCCGGTGCTGGCCGGCGACTACGACACCCGTTCGAACCTGAACGCGGTCAACGGCCACGCCCAGCAGGTCATCACCCAGGGCACCTCGCTGATGGCCGAGTACCAGATCAGCCCAACCCTGGCACTCAAGTCCGTCACCGCCTACCGCAAGTCGAAGACCTACGCGCCGATCGACTTCGATTCGCTGCCGACGCCGCTGTTCGAAGCGCCGACCATCTACTCCGACAACCAGACCAGCCAGGAATTCCAGTTTACCTACACCGGTTCGAAGATCCAGGGCGTGGCCGGCGTCTTCTGGATGAAGTCGAACGCCTTCAACGAATTCGACGTGCTGTACAACGCGGCCGGCGGCCTGTCGCTGTACACCAAGGACGACATCGACACCAAGACCTGGGCGGCCTTCGCCGACGTCAGCTACAACATCAGCGACACCTTCAACGTCAACGTCGGCGGCCGCTACACCGACGACGAGCGCAGTGCGCGTATCTTCAAGAAGAACTACGTCGGCCTGACCGGCTCGCCAACGCTGGGCAACCCGGCAGCCGTCGGCGGCGTCGCCAACACCGACCTCGGTCCCGACGCGCTTAACCGTACCGACACCAAGTTCACGCCGAAACTGGGCTTCGGCTGGAAGTTCGCGCCGGAGCACAACATCTATGGCACCGCCTCGCAAGGCTTCAAGGGCGGCATGTTCGATCCGCGCATGGACCTGGCCGGCAACCAGACCAACGCCGCCGCGATCGCAAAGCGCAAGGGCGTCAATCCCGAGGAAGTCACCGCGTTCGAGCTGGGCATCAAGTCGAGCATGAATGGCGGCCGCCTGCAGACTAACGCAGCCGTGTTCTACACGGATTACAAGAACGTGCAGATTCCCGGCTCGGTGCCGACGTACGACGCCGCCGGCAACGTCAACGGCTTCGCCGGATCGCTGAGCAACGCTGGCAAGGCCAAGATCAAGGGCTTCGAGCTCGAGGCAGTGTCGCATGTGACCAACCAGCTCAATATCAGCGGCATGTACAGCTACATCGATGCCAAGTATAGCGAGTGGATTGTCCCCAACGGCACCGCGCTGATCAACGTCGCCGCGCAGGCCGAGTTCCAGAATACGCCGAAGCACGCCGCCAACCTGACCGCAACGTACGACTGGGGCATGCCGCTGATGGGCCGCTCCGGCACCCTGTCCTTGATTAACAGCGTGTCGTACAAGAGCATGGTCTACCAGACCGAATTCGCCCGCACCGGCTCCACTGCGGCGCTGGACGCCACCGTGCCGTCGAACCTGATGCTGGCGCAGTCCGGCTACTCGCTGTGGGATGCGGGCCTGGTCTGGACCAGCAGTGACCGCAAGCTGCAAGTGGGCCTGCACGGGCGCAACCTGCTCGACAAGCGCTACAAGGTCGCCGGCTACAACTTCTCCGGCTTCTTCAATACCGTCACCACGTTCTACGGCGACCCGCGCACCGTGCGCCTGACGCTCGGCTACAAGTTCTAATCTGACCGTTGCGATAAAAAAGGGCGCCGCATTCGAATGCGGCGCCCTTTTTCCATTTACTGGTCTGACCTATGGTCAGACCCCGCCAATCGGCCGAAGTTCAGGCTTTTATGCCTTGCGCAGGCGTGGCGAAAGCAGCGCCGTGCCGCCGGCATGCACGAACAGCTCCGGCTGCGCATCGGCGTATTCGCGCAGCAGGTTCCACACCGCCCGCACGCGCGGCAGGCGGTACAGGTCGACCGGCGCCACCATCCAGTACGCGCGCTCGGCGAACACCACGTCCTGCAGGATCGGCACCAGCCGGCCGTCGTCGGGAATGACGTAAGGCGGCGCCATCATCAGCCCCAGCCCGGCGGCAGCCGCTTCGGCCTGCGCCATCATGCCGGTGCAGCACAGGCGCCGGCGCGGCGTGAAGCCCAGCGCGTCGAGGAAATTGAGTTCGTTACTGGCCAGCCGGTCCTGCACGTAGTCGACGAAATCGTGCTCGGCCAGGTCCGACTGCCGTTCGATCGGCTTGTGGCGCGCCAGGTAATCGGGCGAGCCATACAAATACAGCCGGAACGACGCCAGCCGCGTGACCATGTAGCGGCCGGTGTTGGGGGCGTCGAGCGTGACGCCGAGGTCGGCCTCGCGGTTGGCGAGATTGGCGAAGCGCGGCTGCACCAGCAGGTCGATCGAGAGGTCCGGATGCTCGGCGAGGAAGCGCGCCAGCAGCGGCGTGATGACGCGCACGCCGAGCACCTCCGGCACGCCGAGCCGCACCACCCCGCGCACTTCGACCTGGTTGCCGCTCAACTGGTCCTGCGCCGCCAGCGCCGCGCTCTCCATCACCTCGGCGTGCGGCAGCAGCGCCTGGCCCATCTCGGTCAGCTCGTAGCCTTCGCGCGAGCGGTCGAACAAGGTCGTGCCGAGCTGCGTCTCGAGGCGGTCGATGCGGCGCGCCACGGTGGTGTGCTCGACCTCCAGCCCGCGCGAGGCGCCGGACAGGGTGCCGGCGCGCGCAAGTTCGAGGAAGAAACGCAGATCTGTCCACTCTGGCAAGGTTTTCATGCGGGGTATTGTGCATCAGTGCGCATCGAAATGGCAATTCATTCATCAAGCTGCACGCAAATGCACCGCAAGGCGGTTGCCTACAGGCGGTGTAGGACTGCGTTGTGCATTAATGCACAAAGGGTGTTCACCGGCTTATCTTACGGACAAGAAGCTTTTGGCGCACACTGCACGGCAATCAGGATTCCAAAAAAAATATACGGGACGGATGTGGCCACATACAGCGAAACCAGCTTTACCAGCGACGACGGCCTGCGCCTGTATGCGCGCGACTATCCGCCGGCCAGCGGACCGGCGCACCTGCCGGTCATCTGCATCCACGGCCTGACGCGCAATTCGTCCGACTTCGACGAGCTGGCGCCGTGGATCGCCGCCCAGGGCCGGCGCGTGCTGGCGGTCGACGTGCGCGGCCGCGGCAACTCCGCCTACGACCCCAATCCCGCCAACTACAACCTGCTGGTCTACGCCAAAGACATCATCAAGCTGGCGCACGACCTCGGCATCGAACGCGCGGTCTTCATCGGCACGTCGATGGGCGGCCTGATCACGATGACGCTGGCGGTGCGCCGCATCGGCCTGATCGCCGCCGCGGTGCTCAACGACGTCGGCCCGGCGCTGTCGGGACGCGGCCTGCAGCGCATTGCCGGCTATGCGGGCAATTCGGAACCGGTCGCCAGCTGGGATGACGCCGCCGCCTACATCCGCGGCATCAACGAAGTCGCCTTCCCCGCCAACACGGAGCTCGACTGGGACAAGTGGGCGCGCCGCGCGTTTGCCGAAACCGAGCCGGGCCGGCTCGGCATGCGCTACGATCCGGGCATCGCCATCGCCGTGCGCGCCGGCAAGATCAAGCCGTCGTCGCTTTCGGCACGCTTCGCCTTCCGCCGGCTGGCGCACAAGCGCCCCACCCTCCTGATCCGCGGCGCGCTGTCCGACCTGGTCGAGCCGGAACAGGTGGCGATGATGCGATCGGCGGCGCCGATGATGGCGTATGCCGAGGTGCCGGACGTCGGCCACGCGCCGATGCTCACCGAGCCGGCGGCGCTGGCGGCGCTGCGCCAGTTCCTCGGGAGCGTCGATTGAACCACGCTGCCTCCATGAACCTCTCCGGCAAAGTCATTGTCGTCACCGGCGCCGCGCAAGGGATTGGCCTGGCGATTGCCGAGCGCTGCGCCGACAACGGCGCCTGCGTCGCGGTGTGGGACAACCAGGCCGACGCCATCGCCGGCGTGCTCGAACGGATCGGCGAGCGCAATCCGCGCGCGCAGACCGCCGGCTTCATCGTCGACGTCTCCGACCTCGCCGCGGTGCACGACGCGGTCAAGGCGACGCTGGCGCGCTTTGGCCGCATCGACGGCCTGGTCAACAACGCCGGCGTGGTGGCAGACGCCCAGATTTCGAAGATGAGCGAGGCGCAGTGGGATCGCGTCATCGACATCAACCTGAAGGGCGTGTTCAACTGCACGCGCGCCAGCGTCGATGCGCTGCTCGCCAGCGCCGGCTCGATCGTCAACATCTCGTCGATCGTCGGCCTGTCGGGCAATTACGGCCAGACCAATTACGCCGCCGCAAAGGCCGGGGTGCTCGCCATGAGCAAGACCTGGGCGCGCGAACTCGGACGCAAGGGCGTGCGCAGCAACGCCATCTGCCCCGGCTTCATCGAGACGCCGATCCTGGCGGCGATGCCGATCCGGGTCGTCGACGAGATGGTGGCGCAGATTCCGCAGAAGCGGATGGGACAACCGCGCGAGATCGCCGCGGCGGCAGTTTTCCTGCTGTCGTCCGAAGCAAGCTACATTAACGGTGCCACGCTCGAAGTTACGGGCGGGCTGACACTTTGACGGAGACACGAACAATGAAAAAACTGATTCCCCTGCTGCTTCCTCTACTCGTTGCGGCTGCTTTTGCGCCCGCTGCAGCTTCCGCCCAGGACCTGAAGGTCGCCCTCATCGCCGGCAAGACCGGCGTGCTGGAGGCGTACGCCAAGGAGACCGAGACCGGCTTCATGATGGGTCTCGAGTACCTCACCGGCGGCAAGATGGAAATCAAGGGCCGCAAGCTGAAGGTCATCGTCAAGGACGACCAGAGCAAGCCGGATCTCGGGCGCACCCTGCTGGCCGAAGCGTACGGCGACGACAAGGTCGACATCGCGGTCGGCACCAGCTCGTCGGGCTCGGCGATCGCGATGCTGCCGGTGGCGCTCGAATACAAGAAGGTGCTGATCGTCGAGCCGGCGGTGGCCGACGCCATCACCGGCGACAAATGGAACCGCTACATCTTCCGCACCGCGCGCAACTCGACGCAGGACGCCGCAGCAGCAGCAGCCGTGTCGCCGGCCGGCAGCTACGCCTTCCTGGCGCAGGACTATGCGTTCGGCCGCGACGGCGTCAAGGCCGCCAAGACAGCCCTGGCGTCAGCCGGCCGCAAGGCCAACGTGGTGCACGAAGAATATGCGCCGCAGACCGCCACTGACTTCACCGCTTCGGCGCAGCGCCTGTTCGACGCCCTCAAGGACAAGCCGCAGCCGCGCGTGCTGTCGATCGTCTGGGCCGGCCCGCACCCGATGAACAAGATCGCCGACATGAAGCCGGAGCGCTACGGCATCACGCTGGCGCCGAACGGCAACATCCTGCCGGTGCTGAAAACGTGGAAGAACTTCGCCGGCACCGAAGGGACGATCTATTACTACTACGCCTTCCCGAAGAACAAGATGAACGACTGGCTGGTGGCCGAGCACACCAAGCGCTACAAGGCGCCGCCCGACATGTTCACCGCCGGCGGCTTCGCCGCCGCCAGCGCGGTCGTCACCGCCCTCACCAAAGCAGGTTCGGGCGACAGCGAGAAGCTGATCGCGGCGATGGAAGGGATGGAGTTCGAGACCCCGAAAGGCAAGATGAGCTTCCGCAAGGAAGACCACCAGGCGATCCAGTCGATGTACCACTTCCGCATCAAGAAGCAGCAGAAGAGCGAGTGGGACCTGCTCGAGCTGGTGCGCGAGATCCCGGCCAGCGAAATGCCGGTGCCAGTGCGGAACAAGCGCTGACATGGGCGCCAGCAGCACGCTCGTGCCGTCGTTGTCGACGCGCGACCTGACCATCCGCTTCGGCGGCCACGTCGCGGTCAACCAGGTGACGGCCGATTTCTATCCCGGCACCCTGACCGTCATCGTCGGTCCGAACGGCGCCGGCAAGACCACGTACTTCAACCTGATGTCGGGCCAGCTGCCGGCGACATCGGGCAGCGTGCACCTGCGCGGCAAGGACATCACGCGCTCGGGCGCGGCGCACCGCACCCGGCTCGGCATCGGCCGCGCCTTCCAGCTGACCAACCTGTTCCCCAATCTGACGGTGCTGGAGAATGTGCGGCTGGCGGTGCAGAGCCACGCCGGCATCGGCATGAACATGTTCTCGGTGTGGTTCGGCCACAAGGAGCTGATCGAGCGCGCCGGCCATTACCTCGAGCGCGTCGCGCTCGACGGGCGGCGCGACGCCAAGGTGGCGGCGCTGTCGCACGGCGACAAGCGCAAGCTCGAAGTGGCGATTTTGCTGGCGCTGGAACCCGACGTGATGATGTTCGACGAGCCGACCGCCGGCATGAGCGTCGACGAGGTGCCGGTGGTGCTCGACCTGATCCACCAGGTCAAGGCCGAGCGCAACAAGACCATCCTGCTCGTCGAGCACAAGATGGACGTGGTGCGCAAGCTGGCCGACCGCATCATCGTGCTGCACAACGGCGCCCTGGTCGCCGACGGCAATCCGGTCGAAGTCATGGCCTCGCAGATCGTACAGGAAGCCTATCTTGGAACACCCGAACATGTCTGAACCTCTCCTGACGCTGTCCGGCGTGCACACGCACATCGGCCAGTACCACATCCTGCAAGGGGTCGACCTGGTAGTGCCGCGCGGCGGCCTGTCGGTTCTGCTGGGCCGTAACGGCGCCGGCAAGACGACCACGCTGCGCACCATCATGGGACTGTGGCAGGCCAGCGCCGGCAGCGTCAAGTTCGACGGCCGCGAAATCGGCAAGATGGCCACGCCAGACATCGCGCAGCTGGGCATCGCCTACGTGCCCGAATCGATGGCGGTGTTTTCCGAGCTGACGGTGCGCGAGAACATGCTGCTGGCCGCGCGCAACGGCCCACTCGACGACGCCCGCGTCGAATGGATCTTCGGTTTCTTCCCGGCGCTGAAGAAGTTCTGGAACTACCCGGCCGGTAACCTGTCCGGCGGCCAGAAGCAGATGGTGGCGATTGCCCGCGCCATCGTCGAGCCGCGCAAACTGCTGCTGGTCGACGAGCCGACCAAGGGCCTGGCGCCGGCCATCATCCAGAGCCTGATCGCCGCCTTCCGCGAACTGAAGGACACCGACACCACCATCCTGCTGGTCGAGCAGAACTTCAGCTTCGTCAAGTCGCTTGGGGATTCGGTCGCCGTGATGGACGACGGCCGCGTCGTGCACGCCGGCGCGATGCGCGACCTGGTCGACGATCAGGACCTGCAACAGCGCCTGCTCGGGCTCTCGCTCGACTCTCACCAATAGGACCGCCCTCATGACCACCCTCGTTCCTCCCGCCGCGACCGAAGTGCGGCTGCCGGCCGCGCCGGACGCGGTACTGCCCGCCGCCGAGCGCGACATCGCGCCGCTGCTGCTGGTGCCGGCGCTGATGCTGGCCATGCTGCCGCTGGTCGGCAGCTTCCCCACCTGGGTCACGCTCACCGTCGCCGGGCTCGCGATGGGCATGATGATCTTCATCATGGCCAGCGGCCTGACGCTGGTGTTCGGCCTGATGGACGTGCTCAACTTCGGCCATGGCGCGTTTGTGGCGGTCGGCGCCTACGCCGCCACGATGGTGCTGCTGCCGATGCGCGGCATGCTCGAAGTCGATTCGCTGCCGCTCAACCTCGGAGTGCTGGGGCTGGCGATCCTGGTGGCGATGCTTGTCACCGCGGTGCTGGGATGGGCGTTCGAGCGGATCATCATCAAGCCGGTGTACGGCCAGCACCTCAAACAAATTCTGATCACGATGGGCGGCATGATCGTCGCCGAACAGCTGATCAACGTGATCTGGGGCGCCGAGCAGATTCCACTGCCGCTGCCGGAAAGCCTGCGCGGCGCCATCGTGCTGGGTGATGCCGCCGTCGAAAAATATCGGCTGGTGGCGGTGGTGGTCGGCCTGCTGGTGTTCGCCGCCATGTTCCTTGTGCTGAACCGCACCAAGATCGGCCTGTTGATCCGCGCCGGCGTCGAGAACCGCGAGATGGTCGAGGCGCTCGGCTACCGCGTGCGGCGCCTGTTCGTGATGGTGTTCGCCGCCGGCTCCGCGCTGGCGGGCCTCGGCGGCGTGATGTGGGGGCTGTACAAGGAGACGCTGACGGCGTCGATGGGCAGCGAGATCATGGTGTCGGTGTTCATCGTCATCATCATCGGCGGCCTCGGCTCGGTGGGCGGCTGCTTCATCGGCGCGCTCTTGATGGCGCTGGCGGCCAACTACGCCGGCTTCCTGGCGCCGAAACTGGCGCTGGTGTCGAACATCGTCCTGATGATCGCTGTGCTGATGTGGCGCCCGGCTGGCCTCTTTTCCAACGCAAGGCGCTAGGAACTGCAATGACTCTATTTAACCGTATCTTCTCAGGCGACCTGCCGCGCAGTCGCGCCCTTGGCGCCCTGCTCGTGGCCGTGTTCCTCGGCTTGGCGCTGGCGCCCTTCCTCACCTCCGGCGCGCGTCCGCTCAACACCGCGGCGACCATCTGCATCTACATCGTGCTGGTCGCTTCGTACGACCTGCTGCTCGGGTACACCGGCATCGTCTCGTTCGCGCACACGATGTTCTTCGGGATCGGCGCCTACGGCGTGGGCCTGGGCCTGGCGAGCGCCGGCCCGACCTGGAGCGGCGCTCTGGTTGGCCTCGTGCTGGCGCTGCTGCTGACGATTGCGCTTGCGCTGGTGGTGGGCCTGTTCGCGCTGCGGGTGCGCGCCATCTTCTACGCGATGATCACGCTGGCCGTTGCCTCATCTTTTGCCGTGCTGGCGTCGCAGCTGTCCGACTTTACCGGCGGCGAAGACGGTAAGACCTTCAGCGCGCCGGAGCTGCTGTCGCCGGGCTTCAAGCTGATCGAAAACGAGATCTTCGGGCGCGCTATCGACGGCAAGGTAATCACCTATTACATCGTCTTCTTCGGCTGCCTGCTGCTGTTCCTGTTCCTGCTGCGGTTGGTGAATTCACCGTTCGGCCGCGTGCTGCAGGCGATCCGCGAAAACGAGTTCCGCGCCGAGGCGCTGGGCTACCGCACGGTGCTCTATCGGATTTGGGCCAACGTGCTGGCCGCGCTGGTGGCGGCGCTCGCCGGCGCGCTGATGGCGCTGTGGCTGCGCTACGTCGGGCCGAAGACGATGCTCGGCTTCGAGGTGATGACCGACATCCTGTTGATCGTCGTCATCGGCGGCATGGGCACGATGTACGGCGCGGTGGTCGGCGCGACACTCTTCATCATCGCGCAGAACTACCTGAAAACGCTGATGGCCGACGGCGCGTCGTCGCTGGCCGGCATCCCGCTGCTGGCCGAGGCGCTGCACCCGGACCGCTGGATGCTGTGGCTGGGGGTGCTGTTTGTGCTGTCGATCTACTTCTTTCCGGCGGGGATTGTGGGCAAGCTGCGCGGGCAGTCAGCACAACACTAGCGACTCTTCGGTTTCCCTTTATGCCGGTGTCGGACCGACTGGTCTGCCCCGGTTTTTTTCGTCACCGGCCTGATTGGACAATCCATATTCCGCGACGCAGCAATTAAGCTGCCCGGGAGTCTCTTGCGGCTTGGGGAAGCGACGCATATTTGAGCTTTTCGTCGCCGCCAACATACACAACGCGCGGATCGGAAGGGAGTGTTGCGTCCTTGGCGAATCCCGACAGTGAGTCGTGCACGTAGTTGTCGAAAAAAGCGATCAGCTTTGGATCGGTCAGTCCTTTTTTGTGCACGAATTCGTTTTCATACGCAGTGACGAGTGCCCGATAGTGCGGTCTCAGGTCTGCGCGCTTTCTCTCCAGATTAAACATGGGTCTTTCGGTCTCTGACATGGATTTTCGTATTGCTGCGACATCGGACATTAGCTGCTTGTCGTACATCGTGAGCATAGAGTTAAAGTCATTCATTCCGGGTATGGTATCGAGCTTCGCCTTTGCTTGTAGGTAGGCGTCCTGGGTCTGCGCCTGCAAGAGATCGGCGTCGATCAACGCGTCATCCAGTTTCTTGATGAAATCCGAATTCGTCAATCCTTTACTAACCTTGTCGACTGCGTTAATCCGTCTGACGCGAAGCTCATTACATTTTCGGGTAGCTTCTGTACTTTCTTTTTCCAATTTTGCTACCTCAAGGGCCTGAAGCCGCCTGTCACGTTCGAAAATTTCGCGGCTTTGCTCGACGCGTTTCGCTTCCGTATTGTCGCCCTCCGCCTTGCGGCGGATAGCGCGGAAACGCCACGCAAAATACAGTTCCATACTTGCATTAAGCAATGCTCCCAACGACCGCTTAGCACCGAGAACCTTGAGGTAGTGGTTGTAGCATTCCTGGACCGAAGGTTGAATAGCGAAATCGCGATGCTGCCGTTCCTCCCAGGCAGTTCTCGGGAGAAGCGGGACGCCTGCCGCAAGCGCATGCTCAAACATGTGTGTCAACGGAATCAGTCCCAGTTTCTCCGAAGGACCGAGGGACCGACCTCCTTCTCCGGGACGATAACTTCCCCCAACATCGGAATGCACACCGGGGTAGACCGTTTCATGGAAATGCGCGGGGCGGATTAATTTTCCGCGTTCCAAAACGGTGACACTGTCCAGTGGAAATGAATTTCGAATTTCGTGGGCCGCGACGAAGTGCCGCACTTCTTCGACAATTGGCGAAATTCGCATCCGCTCGCCCCAACTGTTGTGACCATCGGCGCTGCCAACGGCAGGGTCTGCACCCGGACGAGCGTCTTTGGCAAATGCAAGTTGAACCGGCCGGACAGCAGCCAGGCCCTTATCATTCAAACGGTGGAAGAGGCAGAAAGATATGCTGCTTGCGGCGGCGCCGATGAAACTTGTGTTATTCATGCTCATTGGAGTTCCAACGGACGCCACCGTGTCAAACAGGCCCATAAATCGTATGCGAACCAGATAAGCGCCTCGTTTTAGTCGGAGAACACCAGAGTCTCGTAACCGCGTACATCGTTGCTCGATAAACAAGTCGATAAATGCTCTTGCTAACGCGGCGCCGCGACTAAATCCAAAAGCCGATAGATTTATTTCGACGATATCATTGGTTGGGTTTGCGGCACGGCAAACATGGGGCGATAGCAATGTTTCGAATCTCTGGAGCGCCCACATTATCCTTTCGTCACCAAAATGCCCTGTCCCAAGTCCTAGATCCGTCCCCCCGGGGTCTCCAACTTCTTTGAAGTAGGTCCCCACTCCTGGGATGTACAGCCGATATATACCGTTGGTTTCGTCATCCTCAACATGAGCACGGTAGAGCTTTGCGACGTTGCTATGCTTTAGCGTTCCTTCATCCGCTGCGAGATTGTTTCCCGTTCCATCAAAGAAGAAGCTGAACCAAAGTGTTTGCTTACAACTCTGCGCCTCGTTGGAGTCAAAATACTCGCCTCTCGACGCGTTGGCGAGATCAGCGATGGGACAACTCTTCGACGATTTGGCTGCCGACGTAGCGCCCAGGCGAGTCGCCGAAGCGTCGTCGCGCAACCCTTTTTGAGGCGGACTTAAAGCTGGCGAATGCGCATCTCCGACCTGATTATTGTTTTGGTTCTTCTTCATTTGGGCACCTCGGAAATTCGGATCTGTCAGCGCGGCTTTTGCTGAAAATCAGGCGCGGCGAAGATCGACCATCAGTGATCGCTGCTTCCACATGCCCGTCCGGGTAGAAATGGACTTCAAAGTTTTGAGGGCTATTCGCAATGCGCGGATCCACCTTGACTTTGATCTCACGAAAATAGCTGTGGGCGAGGTGTGTGCGTCCATCAGTTAGTCCGCCGGGCACGCGGAACATGCATCCGCCAGACTGCCAGCGCACCGTAACTTCGCCCGCCGGCCTGCCCTGCACATAACTCACGCAGCAGACGGTTCCGCCCCCGCCACTGGTTGGGCTGCTAACATAAAGATTGCCACCGCCCTGGCCGTTAACGCTAAACGTATCTATATACCGAGAGGTGTAGTTGAACCCCACAAGAGCGAGGCTCAATCGTGTGCCAGGAGCAACTGGTCGCTCTAAATCTGATGCAATAGAAACCTGCGGCAATACCACACCCGCGACGAATAGCAGCGATATGCAATGTCGGAAGAAGTGCTTCGCCGATTGAGGGGGCCGATACGACGACGTCGAATGATTATGTGAAGACTTTTTCATCGCATTACTCCTTGGATTTATCTATGGTTTTGGTTCTTTTTCATCTGGGCACCTCGGAAATTCCGACCTGTCTTCGCGGCTCTTGCTGTGACAAGAAATAGAGTTCTCCAAGCTCGGAATAGCACCTTCGGTAGAGGGAAGCGGAGATGTGACAACGAACTGCGATCAACTTGATCATGTTTCATGGCTTTCCTCATCGGCTGGCGATTCACTCAGGCGTGCGACCACGCTAGTCAAGTCGTGTTTGCTTTCACGAATCAGGTCAAGTTTCGTTGCCCATTCCGGGCCAGTGGAAAAATCAGCGCCGTACAATAACGCCAGCGCACAGTACAGCGCCAACTCACGGGTTGATGTGATTCGAAAATCGCGTCCATCCCGCATATGACGAGTTATGAACGGGTAGCGTTCCGCTCCCGAGAGCCGGTTGAATTCGTTAGGCACCGACTTGCGCAGTTGTTCCGCCACCTGATCGGGTTCACTGGCGTCCACAAGTGCGAACTCCTGCCGTGCGCTGAGAATGAGAGGCGCACAATGGGCGTCCGTCATGGAAAACTGAGACTCGACCGCTCTTAGCTCTCCAATTCGATCTACGAACCACCACGAACTCGCGACACTCAAGAGCGCAGTACGCTGATCGATCGAGAGAGAGAGCACCAACTGTTCGAAAACACGAGGATCGAAATAGCGCAGCAGGACTTCCGTTTCGTCGGAAATTTTTGCGTCCAGACGCGCTGTAAGTCTCCCCGCAAGTTCGCGTATCGTTAGCGCTGATACCAGTAGCGTCAAACTCGATCTGTAAGCTCCACGCTCGCAGACCCAACGCAAGAAAAAGCCATGTGGTATTGCTTCCGATGTGCTTCCAACCCGAATTAGTATCGGCGCGACCGAAAGGGCATTGGCCTGCGTCGTGCCTTCAAACAAGCTGGCCCATTCAAACCTGGTTTTCCTGAGCTCACGAAGAAGTCCCGGCATTCCCGCGTGATCAATCAACAGGTAGAAAAATTCATTGGGATGCTTTGCGGCATGCGCGGCAAGTACATCGCGAATAGATTGGCTGGTCAGCATATTATTTGATGGCAAAAGGAGAACCTGCAGAACGTGCCTTCAGCAGGCACTCCACACAAACGGACTTCGGCATCAATGGCAGGGAATAGCTCATGCTGGACGGTTCATTAAATTTTTTCATTCCCGCCCTAACCGTGATCTTGCCCGGGCACTGAACCGTAATATTCCCGCCGTCGATAGTGATATTGGCCCCGCCGGCGGTAGACAAACTGATGCTCTTCGCCGCCGCCCAATCGATGTGCGCGTTGGCGCTTATCACGTTGATTTCGTCGCGCGCCTGGACCTTGATTTCGTCCGCTTGTGCCTGGTAGTCGATCGGGCCTTTGCCGGCGATGAGTTGCAGACCGACTTTACCCGCGCCGGCTGTCACTGCACCTGCCAGTACGCCGATCGCCTGCCCGCTATGAACCCGCATCTGGCCACCTGAAACGAACTGGCTATCCGAGCCGCTAGCTACCGTGACGACTTCGCCCGTGGACAGCTGAACGTCCTGGCCGGCGACTACGCCTAGCCCAGCCTTCGCCGCAATACCTACCATCGGCGCGCCGACGTGAGGCAGTTTCTTCGCCTCGTCGATGCCCGAGTCGCTTACCATCCCTGATGACGCCTCCCACAGCGCCTTCAACGGCGCAGCCTTGTCATCGATGCAGCTTGTAGCAGCTTTAGTCGCGCCGAGGTGTCCGGCATACCCGACGGTCTGGTGGGTCTTCGCCGCCGAGTTAAAGCTTTCGGCCAGTGTCATTGCCTGCTTCAGCATCGCGTTGGCCGCCGCGTTCTCACCAGCCGCTTCTCGGCCGGATGCCGAATGGCTGATCTTGTAGCTCGAGATCAGCAACCCGGCGCCAGCGCGCACGGCGCCGTATGCATCCGTACGCAGTTCGGCGCCGCTGCCGCGGAAGCTGCCGCGATAGTTGTCGGCGCTGTGGATCAGGTGGCCGAGATTGAGCTCGGTCGCGGCGTGCGTGGTCTTGAGCTGGACCCGGCCCTGGCCATCGGTGTCGTCGAACAGCAGCTGGTTGTATCCCCTGCCGCCGAATTCCTTGCTGCGAATGCCCCACTGCGCCGAGTTGTTGCGATGCCCTGCGCTGTTCGCCGAAGCGCCGTGCCACACCGGGCTGTTGCCGCCGGCTAGATTCACCTGCCCCGATGGCATACGGTCGTGCGCGCGCTCGAACGCGGTGCTGCTGTTCGCACTATCCGGCATGCCGCCGGGAGTGCGCGGCGCGCCGCCCTCGCCGCGCCCGTTGTACAGCGCGCCGACGATGACGGGACGGTCGATGTCGCCTTCGATGAACTTGACCAGCACTTCCTGCCCTATCCTCGGCAGGAACTGGCTCCCTGCGGACCGCTGGCCAACGCGTACCCAGCAGCCGGCGTCGCCTTCCTGCCAATGGAATCGGACCCGCACGCGGCCTAGCCGGTCGCAGTAAATTTCATCGGCGCCGTTTGGCTCGTCCGACCCGTCGGGCCCGACCACAATCGCAGTCTGGCTGCCGTGGGCGGTCGGGCTTGCCTTCAGTTCCATCTTTGGCCGCCAGGGCCGTTCGGCGGGAATCGCCTCGAAGCAGTTGGCATAGCCGCTGCGTTGGGCCTGCTCGATTGCCCGATCAAATTCTGCGAGGGGAACTCCCTTGGTGGACTCTTCGAGCAACTCCGGAAGTGGCCCAAACAGTTCGTTCAATCCATTCATGGCAGTAACCGGCAGGTTGTTCACGCCAATGCTGGCAACTCGCAGCAAGACGAACTCGGGCGCCTCGTCGCGATACTTCTTCATCGGGATGTCGGTGATGCAGATGCGAGTTCCCGGCCGCAAGGTGCGCACCGTCGACCGGCCCTGCCACACAAATCCTCGGGCCTCGTGCGCTTCCATCTTCAGCCCGGCATAACGGCGCGCTTGCCGTGCGTCGGCGTACGCGTATTGGCCCGGGGAGTCGAAGCTCTCGACCGCTTGGGCATGCTTGCCGCCGATCGGATATTTCGTCGGCACGCTGATGGTCACTGTCCGCTTGGTCTTGTAGTCATAGCTCAATACCGTCACCATGGCGACGCCCAACTTGCGGAACGCCTGCAGGTATTGGATGCTGTCACTCTTTTCGACAGCACTGGCGGCGTGGTAGCGGATGCCACCGCCGGCGTCGCTGCTGACGTCCGCCGGCGCTGCGCTCGGCAGGCTGCTGTCGGCGAACAACACCATGCGGCTGCCGTCCTCGCCTTCTTCGAAGCGCCAGCCCAAGCCTTCTTCGGTCAAGAGCCTGGTAACGAAATCGAGATCGGTTTCCCGATACTGGCAGCAGTAGCTGCGAGCTAAGGCATCGCTCATGAACGAATTGACCTCGCTGCTCCATACCCACTGAGCATACGGCTGGTACGGTTCAAACACCGAATCGATAATTTCGACGACGGTCTTGTCCTGCCACGCCCGGCTGTTGCGCGCCTGGCTCAGCAAACAGATCCACGGCGACAGGCGCAGCCGGTAGCGCGACAAGCCGCCGTCGCTGCCCAGCTTCGCGACCTTGCTGACGCAGCCGCTGAAGCGGGCGCGGGTGCCGTCCACGAGGCTCACTTCCAGGCAGGCTTCCTTCCCCAGCAAGGAAGCGTGCGCAATGTTCGACCTGGTGGACAAGGCGATCACGTCGCGGCTGCCGATACCGAGTACCTGTTCATCGGCGGCAAACGCTTCCACCAGCAAGCGAGCCTCGACCCGCTGGTCCTTGAAGCTAAGTTCGTACAACCGCGACTGGCTGGAAAATTCTGCCAGCGCGGACAACACTTGGCCTGCGAGCGTTGAACTCATGAGCGGCGGCGCTTTCGTGGAAATGGTCGACAAAGGAATGCCCGTCGGAAAATACTAAGCCCCGATCCTTGCCGTCATTTGTTCCAGATCAAACTTCGCGTCCAAGCAGCCCCAGCAAAAGCACCTCAGCTTTTCGCTTTTCCACTCAACGAATATCAATGTTCGTTATCTTTCAGATCATATTATTAAATGGAAGCCGCCTCGACGAGCCAGCGCGGGCAGCCGCCTATTCTTCTGGCCACCGCTGAAAGCACATCCATGAAAACGACCAAGACCTGTATCGCCGCGGCCGCGTTTGCTCTGGCCGCGCTTGCCGCGCCGTTCACCCACGCCGCCGGCACCATCGTGCTGAACGAGAGCTTCAACAACGTCGCCAACCTGCCCAACTGGCTGATGACCAACAACAGCTCGCCACAGGGGCGCGCCTGGTTCGAGGGCAATGCCGGCATCTTCGCCGCGCCGGCCGGCGCGCCCAATTCGTACATCGCCGCCAACTACCTCAGCGCCGCGCAGGAACCCGGCACCATCGACAACTGGCTGATCACGCCGGAACTGTCGCTGGGCGGCGCCACCGTGCTGTCGTTCTATACCCGCGCCGACGCCGCGCCCGGCCTGAACGACATGCTGGAGGTGCGCTTCAGCGCCGGCGCCGGCACCGACACCGCCGGCTTCACGACGCTGCTGACGACGATCGGCGGGCCGTCCGCCTACCCGAACACCTGGCAGCAGGTCAGCGCCAGCCTGTCGCTGCCGGCCAGCGGCCGCTTCGGCTTCCGCTACGTCGGCGACGCCGCGGCGGCCAACTACATTGGCATCGATACCGTCACCGTCACCGCGGTGCCGGAACCGGCGGCCTGGATCACGCTCGCCGTGGGCGTCGCCGCGCTGTCCCTGCTTCGCCGTAACGCCCGCTCCTGAACCCAACCACTGAAAGGGATCGAACCATGTCCACCAAAACAGCGATTGCGCTGGCGGCGCTGCTGGCCGCGGCGCTCGGCGCGCCGGCCGCCGCCGGCCAGCAGGAAGGGGTGGTGGTCGTGCGCGACCCGCTCACCGGCAAGTTACGCAATGCGACGCCGGCCGAGGCGCGGCGCCTGCACGCACAATCGACCGCGCGCGGCATGGTCAAGCCCGAGGGCGCGGCGCCGGATGTGACGATCCGCAAGAACGGCACGATACAGAAGCACCTCGGCGAACGCGGCCTGGTGTATTCGGTCGTCACGCGCGATGCCGCCGGCAAGCTCGATACCCAGTGCGTGCACGGCGAAGAAGCCGCCAACGCCGCGCTCAAGCGCCAGGCCCCGGCAACCGGAAAGGAGCACGATCATGAAACCCGCTAAACGCAGCGCGCGCTTCGGCCTGGCACGCATCGCCGCGATCGCGGCGCTGGCCTGCGGCGTGCTGGCCGACGCGCAGGCCGCGGCCACCATCGTCATCGTCAACCTGAACGCCGCCGGCGAAGGCTTCAACGACGTCACGCCGGTGCCGCCGGTAGGCGGCAACAACGGCACCACGCTCGGCCAGCAGCGCCTGATCGCGTTCCAGCACGCGGCCGACATCTGGGGCGCCACCCTCGCCAGCAACGTCACGATCCGCGTCGGCGCCACCTTCATGCCGCTGTCGTGCACCGCCGACAGCGCGGTACTCGGCTCGGCCGGCGCCAACGACATCTTCTCCGACTTCCCCGGCGCGCCGAAAACCGGCACCTGGTATCCGAGCGCGCTGGCGAGCAAACTGGCCGGCAACGACCAGTCGGCGCCGGCCGATCCGCACATCGTCGCGCGCTTCAACTCGCGCCTCGGCCTGTTTCCTGACTGCCTGCCGGGCGCCGGCTTCTATCTCGGCCTGGACAACCAGGCCGGCCCGCAGATCGACCTGATCGCCGTGCTGCTGCACGAACTCGCGCACGGCCTGGGCTTTCAGACCTTCACCGACGGCCAGACCGGCGAGCAGACACTGGCGATGCCGTCGATCTGGGATCACTACCTGGTCGACAACGTCAACAACAAGACCTGGACGCAGATGAGCGATGCCGAGCGCATGGCCTCCGCCATCAGCGGCAACGCGCTGTCGTGGAACGGCGCCAACGTCACCGCGGCGGTGCCGACCGCGCTGGCGCCGATGTCGGTGCTGGCGATCAGCGGACCGGCGGCCGGCAGCGCGGCCGGCAATTACGACGTCGGCGACGCCTCGTTCGGCCCGCCGCTTGGCAGCACGCCGGTGGTCGGCCAGCTGATGCCGGTGGTCGATCCGGGCACGACGCTGGGCCTGGCGTGCACGCCGCTCAGCACCACCAACGCGCTGGCGGTAAAGGGCAACGTCGCGCTGGTCGACCGCGGAACCTGCGCCTTCTCGATCAAGGCCAAGAACGTGCAGGACGCCGGCGCGATCGGGATGGTGGTGGCGGACAATGCGCCGGGCGACGTCACCGGCATGGGCGGCGACGACCCGACCGTGGTGATTCCATCGGCGCGCATCACGCAGCCGGCCGGGGTCAACTTGAAGGAGGCGCTGTCGCGCCGTTCGCGCACGTCGTCGGGAGTGATCGCCAGCCTGGGCGTGAATCCGGCGCGGCTGGCGGGCACCGATCCGCAGAACCGCATCCGCATGTACACGCCGACCGAGTATTCGCCAGGGTCGACGGTGTCGCACTACACCACCGACGCCAAACAGAACCAGCTGATGGAGCCTTCCATCAACGGTGACCTGTCGCACGAGGTGACGGCGCCGCGCGACCTCACGTTCCAGCTGCTGAAAGATATTGGCTGGTAAACGGCAAAGGGCCGGAGGCGTCAGCGTCCGGCCCTTCTTTTGCGGCTAGATTTACTTGGCCGGCAGCGCCTTGTACGCGGCGATACCGTTCATGATCTCTTCTTTCGCATCTTCCGGACCGAACCAGCCCTCGACCTTGACCCACTTGCCCGGCTCGAGGTCCTTGTAGTGCTCGAAGAAGTGCTGGATCTGCTGCAGGCGCAAGTCCTGCAGGTCTTCCGGCTTCTGCCAGTGGCTGTAGATCGGCAGGATCTTGTCGACCGGGACGGCCAGGATCTTGGCGTCGCCGCCGGCTTCGTCGGTCATCTTCAGCACGCCGATGGCGCGGCAGCGCACCACCACGCCAGGGATCAGGGCGAACGGCGTGATCACCAGCACGTCGCACGGGTCGCCGTCGTCGGCGATGGTGTTCGGCACGTAGCCGTAGTTGCACGGATAGTGCATCGCGGTGCCCATGAAGCGGTCGACGAAGATCGCGCCCGATTCCTTGTCCACTTCGTACTTGATCGGATCGGCATTCATCGGGATCTCGATGATCACGTTGAAATCGTTCGGCACGTCGCGGCCGGAAGAGACTTTGTTCAAACTCATGGGAATATCCTTCGTTGTGCTGTTTGTCTGGTGACGGAATTATAGCGGAAGATGGTTGGCATTTGTGCAGCGCAGCAGGCGAGCTCGTCGCCCGCCCGTCGCGTCGATCAGAGGATGCTGGCCAGCGCGCACTGGCGGAAATGGGCCGCCGCCTCGTCATGCTGGCCGAGCGCTTCGTGCATCTGCGCCAGCTTCAGGTGCGATTCGCGCACCATGCGCGGCTCGGTGGCGTCCGACAGCGCCTGCTCGAGGTAGCGCTGCGCCTTGCCCCACAGCTTCTGCTTCAGGCACAGCGAACCGAGCGTCAGCGCCAGTTCGGCGTCGTTCGGGCGCTGCTTGATCCACTGCTCGCAGTGTTCGATCTGCGCCAGCAGCGCCGGCGTGCCGGACGGCGCGGCGGCGTCGCGGTAGGCGCGCACGACGCGGTCGTCCCAGTCGGCCTTGAGCGCTTCCTCGGCGGTGGCGCGCGCTTCCTCGTGCAGCCCGCGCGCATTGAGCGCGGTGGCGGCATGGGCGGCGATGTAGGGCTTGATGCGGTCGGCCTGCGGCACCGTCGACCACACGCGCTGGATCGATTCGGCGTCGTGCGAGTTATCCGACAGCAGCGCGTCGTAAGCCAGTTCGCGCAGGCGCGCCGACAAGGCCGGATGCAGCGCCTTGTGCTTGTCGAGCGAGCGCACCAGGCGCAGCACCTCGGGCCAGTTCTTGGCCTGCTGGTGCGCCTTCATCGACCATTGCAGCGCGTGGATGTGGCGGGTGCCGCTGGCATTGAGTTCGGCCACCGCTTCCAGCGCCGCTTCCGGCTGATGGTCGTCGACCAGCAGTTCGGTCACCGTCATCAGGCGCGCCGTTTTGAGGCTGCTGTCGTGAACCGTGCCGGCCAGCCAGGTGTCGCGCCGCGCCGGCTCGCGCATGCGGTGCGCCGCGCGCGCGCCGATCAGCGCGGCCAGGCCGGCGTTCTCGGGCAGGTCGGCGGCCTTGGCGGCAGCCTTTTCGGCGTGGCCGAAGCGGCCCTCGAACAGCGCCTTGAGCGCGTCGCGCAAGCCCTTGTTGCCGTCGCGCTCGCGCTTGCGGCGGCGATACGCGGCCACCCGCGCCGGCATGCTGGTGGTGGCGAAGAACGCGCGCACCAGCGCATACACCAGGACGAACAGCAGCACCTGCAGCACGACGAAGAAATTGAGCGACAGGTCGATCCGGTGCGGTGGATAGAACAGCACCACGTTGCCCGGATTGAAACGCGCCGTGACGGCGATGCCGATGGCGGCCGCCATCAGCGCGACTAGCCAGAGGAGGAGGCGCATGTTATGGCTTCGCCTTGTAGGTGCGCACAGCGTTGATGCTGTCGGCCAGCGTCGGCATGTCGATCGACAGGTTGTTGGCCTGGACCTGGCGCAGCGTCGCCTGCGCCGACTGGGTGGTGCGGGCGCGCGTGTCGAAATACTTGACCAGCATGTCCTGCGCGGTGATCAGGTCACTGCGGAAGGCCGCCTCGTTGCGCGACAACAGCGCCAGCCGCGCGTTGAGCAGGCGCAGCTTCAGGTTCTCGCGCAGGAAATACGCTTCGCCCGGCGACAGCATCAGCGCCTCCGGCGTGTCGACGCTGCGAACGCGGATCAGCTGGCGGATCTCGTTCCACATCTCGCCGGTCCAGCCGCTCCACACCTGCTGCAATCGCGCGGTGAAGGCGTTCGGTTCCGGCGCCGGCGCGCCAGGCTTGCCGGGAGCGCGCGGCTTCCTGGCCAGCTCGGACGGCGCCACCGGCTTGTGGTCCGACAGCATCGGCAGCGTGTCGACTTCAGCGATGACCTGGTCGATGCGCAGCGCGACGCCGGCCATGTCGATGCCCGGCAGCGCCTTCAGCTTTTCGGTGTCCTTGGCGATGGCGCGGCGGATGGTGATGAATTGCGGCTTGTCGGCGCGCGACAGCGAGCGGTCGGCGTTGGCCAGCGCGATCAGCGCGCCCTGCACGTTGCCGGCCAGCTGCAGCTGCTGGCTGGCGGTCGACAGCACCTGCTCGATTTCGGCCAGCGCCCACTCGTCGCGGTTCTTCGACAGGTCCTGGTAAAGCTGCTCGAGCGCCAGCTGCTGGCTCTGCGCCTCGCTCTGGCGGCTTTCCAGCACGCCGACCTTGGCCTGCAGTTCCTTGGTCTGCTCCTGCACCTGGCGCGCCAGCGCGATCGTCTCGTTGCTGGTGGCGTTACCCTTTTGCAGGCTGCGCGCGACGTCCTGGCGCAGGTTATTGAGCCGGTTGTGGGTCGACCAGGCCAGCGCGGCGAGCAGCAGCAGGAACACGATCACCACTTTCGACAGCGGACGCTGCAGCAAATCGGTGAGACTTTCTTCCGGCTGGGCAGTCGGCGCGGCAGGCGCTGGCGCCGGGTTTTGTTCTGGTTTTGTAGGCAATTCGTTCATGCGTGTGATTGTAACGCGGCAAGCAGCGAGGCGTCGCCTGATCCCGCGAGGGTGAGCCGGGTAAGGCCAAGGGTGGTTGCCGTTTCGGCGATGCGGGCGTGCGGCACGATCAGGTGCTGCTGTTGCATTTTCACTACAGCGGCGCCGTCATCGAGCTGCGCGAGCAGGCCTAGCAGGCCGCGCAAGGCTTCCGAACTGGTGATTATCCAGTCGTTTTGGCGCGCGAGCAACCGCTGCAAGGTCGCGGCCAGCGCCGGCGTCAGCACCGGCACGCGGCGCCGGTAGGCCGCCACGGTGGTGACGTCGGCGCCGGCGGCGCGCAGGCCGTCGCCGATCAGCTCGCGCCCGGTCTCGCCGCGCACCAGCAGCACGCGGCGCCCGGCCAGCGCGGCCAGGTCGAGCGACTGCAGCAGGTGTTCGGAGTCGCTGCGGGTGGAATCAATCGGGCTGAAGATGGTGGCGTTGCCCTCATGCACACCGTGCGTGGCGAGGCAGGCGCGGCTCGCTTCGCCCAGCACCGCCAGCGCCACGCCATCGGGCCAATGGTCGATGTGGGCGAACGCGGCGTCGATCGCGTTGGGCGACACGAAGGCCACCAGCGCGTAACCGTCGAGGCCGGCCAGCGCCCGCTTCAGCGCGCTCTGGTCGGCCAGCGGCAGGATCTCGAGCAGCGGCAGCACCACCGCCTCGCGCCCGAGCGCGGCCACGCTGTCCGCCAGCGCCTGGCACTGGGCCAGCGGGCGGGTGATCACCACCGGATCAGGCATCGGCAGCGTCCGCCTGTGCCTTGCATTCGGCCAGGATCGCGTGGGCGTCCTGCGCCTGCAGCAGGTCGGCCACCTGCTGGCCGAGCAGCTCCGGGGAGTCGGCCGGGCCGCTGCCGTGCGCGGTGGCAACCCGCAGGCCGTCCGGCGTGGCGACCATCGCGCGCAGCGTCATCTGCGCGCCATCGACGGTGGCGAACGCCGCCAGCGGGATCTGGCAGCTGCCGCCGAATACTTTCGAGACCTTGCGCTCGGCGGTGACGGCGCGCGCGGTCGCTTCGTGGTTCAGCGGCGCCAGCACCGCGCGCATGTCGATGTCGGTACGGCCGGAGACGATTTCGATGGCCATCGCGCCCTGCCCGGCGGCCGGCAGGCTGTGTTCGGGGTCGAGCACGGCGCGGATGCGCTGCGGCAGGCCGAGCCGCTTGAGGCCGGCGGCGGCGAGGATGATGGCGGCGTAGTCGCCGCGATCGAGCTTGCCCAGGCGCGTGTCGAGATTGCCGCGCAGCGGCTTGATGACCAGGTGCGGATAGCGCGCGGCGATCAGCGCTTGGCGGCGCAGGCTGCTGGTGCCGACCACCGCGCCGTGCGGCAGTTCGTCGAGGCTGGCGTAGTCGTTCGAGACGAAGGCATCGCGCGGATCTTCGCGCTCGAGCACCGCGGCCAGCTCGAAGCCCTCCGGCAAGTCCATCGGCACGTCTTTCAGCGAATGGACCGCCAGGTCGGCGCGCCCTTCGGCCATCGCCACTTCCAGTTCCTTGACGAACAAGCCCTTGCCGCCTACCTTGGACAGGGCGCGGTCGAGGATCTGGTCGCCGCGCGTGGTCATGCCGAGAATCCGGATGTCGCAGTTTGGATATAATAAAGACAATTGGGCGCGCACGTGTTCAGCCTGCCACATGGCCAGGCGGCTCTCGCGCGATGCGATGATCAAGGTCGCCGGCGTCAATTCAGTTGCTTTCAAAACGGATTCTTTCACTGTCGTTAAGCCTTAAACGGCGCATGCCAGTTATCGGCCCATGCATAAGATCACAAATTTTATCATGCGGCCCCCTTGCAGACCCTGGCTAAAAGCCTGTGCATCAACATTCTCTCTGTGCTCAATATGGATAAATTAGTGGAAAACCCGGCTGCCGCAAACCAGGCGTCCGACAAGGACGCCCCCCTCAAGGAAGACATCCGCCTGCTCGGGCGCCTGCTCGGCGACGTGCTGCGCGACCGGGAAGGCGAAGCCGTGTTCGACGTCGTCGAGACGATCCGCCAGACCGCGGTGCGCTTTCGCCGCGAAGACGACGCCGAGGCCGGCAAGGAACTGACCGAGCTGCTGGCGAAGCTGACGCAGGAGCAGACCATCTCGGTGGTGCGCGCGTTCTCGTATTTTTCGCACTTGGCCAACATCGCCGAAGACCAGCACCACATCCGCCGCCGCCGCGCCCACCTGCTGGCCGGCTCCAAGCCGCAGCAAGGCAGCGTCGGCTTCGCGCTCGGCAAGCTGAAGGCCGCCGGCGTCGCCCGCGACACGGTGCAGACCTTCTTCCGCGACGCCCTGATCGTGCCGGTGCTGACCGCCCACCCGACCGAAGTGCAGCGCAAGAGCATTCTCGACGCCGAGCACGACATCGCCCGCCTGCTCGCCGAGCGCGACCTGCAGCTCACGCCCAAGGAAAGGCGCGCCAACCTGCAGCTGCTGCAGTCGCGCATCGCCACGCTGTGGCAGACGCGCATGCTGCGCTACTCGAAGCTGACGGTGGCCGACGAGATCGACAACGCCCTGTCCTACTACCGCATCACCTTCCTGCGCGAGCTGCCGGGCCTGTACGACGACATCGAGGAAGAACTGGCCGCCCAGTACCAGAGCGCACCGGCCGCCCTCGACGCCACCCCGTACGTGCAGATGGGCAGCTGGATCGGCGGCGACCGCGACGGCAACCCGAACGTCAATGCCGCCACCATGCAGCAGGCGCTGGTGCGCCACGCCACCACCATCCTCGACTTCTACCTCGACGAAGTACACGCGCTCGGCGCCGAACTGTCGATTTCGACCCTGATGGTGGCCGTCAGCCCGGCGCTGCAGGCGCTGGCCGACGGCTCGACCGACACCTCGCCGCACCGCAGCGACGAGCCATACCGGCGCGCGCTGATCGGCATTTACGCGCGGCTGGCGGCGACCGCGCGCGCGCTCGGCGCCACCAACATCCTGCGCAAGGAAGTCGGCCACGCCGACGCCTACCACGACGCCACCGAATTTGCCGCCGACCTGCAGGTGCTGATCGCGTCGCTCCAGGCGAACCACGGCGCCCTCCTCGTCCACCCGCGCCTGGCGCGCCTGCGCCGCGCCGCCGGCATTTTCGGCTTTCATCTCGCATCGCTTGACATGCGCCAGAGCTCCGACGTGCACGAGCGCGTACTGGCCGAACTATTCGCGCGCGCAGGAGTCGAACCATCATATGGTTCGATAAGCGAAGCACAGAAGGTCGAATTGCTGCTTGCCGAACTGGCCCAACCCCGCCTGCTGTTTTCCCCATACACCGACTACACCGAAGAAACCAACGGCGAACTGGCGATCCTGCGCGCGGCGAAAGAAATCCGCGAGCGCTATGGTGTGCGCGCGATCCGCAACTACATCATCTCGCACACCGAGACGGTCTCCGACCTGCTCGAAGTGATGCTGCTGCAAAAAGAAACCGGCCTGCTGCGCCCCCACGCCAACGAGCTCGATGCGATGGTGATCCCGCTGTTCGAAACCATTCCCGACCTGCAGCGCGCGGCTGGCATCATGCAACAGTGGATGGCGCTGCCGCTGGTGGCGCAGCTGATCGCCGCCCACGGCCAGCTGCAGGAAGTCATGCTCGGCTACTCCGACTCGAACAAGGACGGCGGCTTCCTCACCTCCAACTGGGAGCTGTACAAGGCCGAGATCGACCTGGTCACGGTATTTGCCGAGGCCAAGGTCAAGCTGCGCCTGTTCCATGGCCGCGGCGGCACGGTCGGCCGCGGCGGCGGGCCGAGCTACGAGGCGATCCTGGCGCAGCCGCCGGGCACCGTCAACGGCCAGATCCGCCTGACCGAGCAGGGCGAAATCATCGCCTCGAAGTTTTCCAACGCCGAGATCGGGCGCCGCAACCTCGAACTGCTGGTGGCGGCGACGCTGGAAGCGAGCCTGATGCCGCAGGCGGACGGCGGCGTGCATGCCGAGCGGCTGGCCGGCTTCGAAGCGGTGATGGCTGAACTGTCCGAGCGCGCCTACCGCGCCTATCGCGACCTGGTCTACGAGACGCCGGGCTTCACCGACTACTTCTTCGCCGCCACGCCGATCGCCGAGATTGCGGAACTGAACCTCGGTTCGCGGCCGGCGTCGCGCAAGTCGACGCGCCGGATCGAGGATTTGCGGGCCATTCCGTGGGGCTTTTCGTGGGGCCAGTGCCGGCTGCTGCTGCCTGGCTGGTACGGTTTCGGCGCGGCGATCGGCGGCTGGATCGCCGACGGCGAGCGCGACGAGCGCATCGCCACCTTGCAGGCGATGTTGCGCGAATGGCCGTTCTTCGCCACGCTGCTGTCGAACATGGACATGGTGCTGGCCAAGACCGACCTGGCGATCGCCTCGCGCTACGCCGAGCTGGTGGCGGACGCCGACCTGCGCGAGCGCATCTTCAAGCGCATCGCCGGCGAGCACGGCAACACCTTGCGCTGCCTCGAGACGATCACCGGCGCGCACGAACGGCTGGCCGGCAACCCCTTGCTGGCGCGCTCGATCCAGAACCGCTTCGCCTACCTCGATCCGCTGAATCACCTGCAGGTCGAGCTGATCAAGCGGCACCGCGCCAACGCCGGCGCGCCGGTTGCCGCCGACAACCGCGTGCACCGCGGCATCCACCTGTCGATCAACGGCGTCGCCGCCGGCCTGCGCAACACCGGCTAGTGAAACGCTGGGGTCAGGTCTGACATTCGGACACGGCCTCAGCTTTCCGCACAGCTTTTCGAGCAACACGACACGGCGCCCTGCGGCGCAGCGCGCAGCGCCTCCATTTCGCAGGCGATTTCCTCTTCGGGCAGACTGTAGACCGGCGCGAAGCCGCCACCGGGCGTGCGAAAATTCGTCGTCTGCCCCTGGTACATGCGCGCCGCCAGCCACTGCACGGCGCCGCCGTAGGTGTAGAGCCTGAGGTCGAACTTGAGCGATTCAGCGTTCTCGCGGCTGCCAATGACCCTGTCGCCGGGCACCATGATCGACTGCGCCACGTAGTCGCCGGCGAGGATGTCTTGCCACACGCGCTTGGTGATCTTGTCACCACGATAGGCGGCGCGCCCGCCGAAGCCCGCGCGCGGCTTGAAAAACAGCCGCCGGCGCTCGCTCCACAGCCTGGCGCCGTCCGCCGCATCGACGACCTCGGTATGCAGGATGCTGGCAAGGAGGATTTCCCGAACCTGCTCGGGCACTCCGAGCATTTCCAGCTGGCTGGCATCGCTGAGCAAGGCCAGGTTGCGCTTGTCGGCGAACAACGCGTGCGCTTGCGGGTGCGGGGTCAGCACGACGGCATGCTCGAGGTAGGCGGCGCGCAAGGCCGCGCTGGCAGGCAACTCCAGCATGAAATCGGTCAGCCGGTTATAGACGAGGTCGACCGCAACCTCGCCATGCCACAAGACACCGTCTCGCAGCGTCAGCTCGGACGGATCGGCAATCACGGCGCGCAGACCGTGCCGCTCGAAGAGGCGTTGGAACAACAGAAACTCCGGATACAGGTATTGCTGCAGCGGTTCCGTATCGACGATGGCAATCGTCTGCAGCTCGCGGCCGCGGCCTGCCAGCTTCCACTCGGCGCGGAACATCTCGACGATGCCCGCTTCCAGGCCGGCGGCCGCGGCCGCGGCGACAGCGAGCTGTTCGGTGTCCAGGCAACAGGCACGGTGCGCCCGCGCCATCACGGCATTGAGCATCGCGCCACCGGCGTTGGTATTGATTTCGATCAGACCGATGGCCTCCCCTCGAAGGTGAAAATCGTAGCCGAAAAACACGCCCTTCGCGCCGCCCGGGTCGTGCCGGGCAATGGCCGGCGCACCTTCGAGCACATGCCGACGATACGACGGCAGCATCACCACCGACTCGACGGCACGCACCACCGCCGCCATGCGCTCTGTCTGGCGCTCGGAGATGAAGACCGGGGTGGCGGAAAACAGGTAGGGGCATCTCTGCTCGACCAGCGCCAGCAATTCGGGCGACCCCAGTTCGCAAGCGAGGGCATCGCGCAGCGCGGAGGGGTCGAGACTGACACAGTAGCAGTGATTGTTCAAGCGCTCGCTTACTGAGCCGACGCGGTCGACGACCGCCCCGTCCGTCACCGACAGTGCTCCATCATCGCCTTGTGCTTTTCCATCATTTCGGGCGACATCGATTTCATGCGCTCGTCCATCAGTGCCTGCCGTTCCGCCGGCGTTTTCGCACTCATCATCTTCTTGTGCATCTCGCACATCGCCTGCATGTCTTTCGTACCCATCATTGCCATGCCGCCGGACGCGCCAGGCGCGGCCGCGCTGTCCGGATGGTGCAAGCGGTGTCCGGGCTCCTGGGGCGCTGCACACGCCGCCAACACCAGCGCGGCCACGATGGCGGAACACCAGGATGTGAATCTGCTTGTTGAGTTCATCGATTAACTCCTGTCCAAAAAATTGAGGGTGATTACGAGAGGTGTCATCATACTAAGGCGCCGACCCGTGCGATTCTATTGACCTGCATCAAAATCATCCGAATACACCGGCGTTGCAGTGGATCGGCTGCGCCGTGGCGGGATTGCAACAATTCTTTTTATGTAAGACTTTTGTTAAAAGTCGGCCTAGAATTGGCCGATTCCCCTCCTACCAGGACACGCTGATGAACCGGCGGCGCCTCGAGTCGACCAGCCTTGCCGTTGCCGCTGTCCTGCTCGCGCTGGGCGGTGCGGGCGTGCTCAGGTATGTGCAGCAGAGCACGACGCTGCCAGCGCCGCTATTATTCCTCCTGCTTGGCCTGATAACGGCCTGCGCGCTGCTGCTGCTGTGGATCAGTCGACTGCGCGAGTCGCGCGAGGCGGCAGCATCCGACTTCCGCCAGCGCCACGCCGATGAGGCCGACCAGCGCCAGCAAGCGCAGCGGGCACTGGCGATCAGCGAACTGAAGCTGCGCGAGATCATTTCGATCATGCCGATGACGCTGTTCATCAAGGACCCGCAATCGCGCGTCCTGATGATGAACAAGGCCGCCGAGCAGCAGTTCGGCTTCGACTTTTCGGCCGTGTCCGGCAACGAGGGCTGTGCGATGTTCCCGCCCGAGCAGATGGCGATATTCCTCGCCAACGACCGCGCGGCGTTCGCCAATGGCCAGCTGGTCATCCAGGAAGACTTGACGTACAGCCACGCTCACAACGAAGACCGCCTGTTACAGACCCTTAAGAAGCCGATCTTCGACGCCGTCACCGGCGAACCGGACTTCCTGATCTGCATGAGCGTGGACATGACCGACCGCAAGCGCGCCGAGCAGGCGTTGCAGGCGTCCTACCTGCAGTTGCGCCAGCTGATGGCGCACCTGGAAACGGCCAAGGACGAGCAGCACCGGCGCCTGGCGGCGGCAATCCACGACGAGCTGGGCCAGAACCTGCTGGCGCTGAAGATCGATATCGAGATGTTGCACGACCGCGCCGGCGAGCGCCATCCGCTGCTGCGGCGCAAGGTCGGGCGCGCGCTCGACACCCTCGCCGCCAGCATCCGCTCGGTGCGCGCGATCATCAACGACCTGCATCCGAGCACGCTGGAGCTGGGCCTGGTGGCGGCAGTGGAGTGGCTGGTCGGCCAGTTCGAGGCACACAGCGGGATCGCCACCACGCTGACCGTCAGCGGCGCCGAGGCCGGCGAACACGACGCGCAGCGCAACGCCGCGCTGTTTCGGATCGTGCAGGAAACACTGATCGACATCCTGCGCCATGCACAGGCGATGCAGGTCGAGGTGACGCTGGGGTTTGGCGCCGAGCAACTGTCGATCAGCATCGTCGACGACGGCGTCGCCTGCGCCGAACACGCGCCAGGCGACGGCTGCGGCTTCGGCCTGCGCGGCATCCGCGAACGGGTCGAGGTATTCGGCGGCCAGATGCTGGTCGAGCGGCGCAGCGCGGCCGCCGGCACCTGCGTGGCAATCGTCATGCCGGCGGCTGCCGGGGCGATCGAACTGGCGAGCACGGAATAGGCCGCGGCGCCAAGCAGCCCTCGACGTTGTCGCCTCTGCCGATGCACGCCCCCGTCAGCCCAGCAGCCACGCCGTTCAGATACCGGGCTTGGCTCGCTACTTCTCTCGCCGAAAATAATTGATCAAATAGCGACATTGGCAGATCGTCACGCCGAATAAGCCGCTTTTTCCACCTCGGCAGCGACGCGCTTGTGCAGTTCGGTTACAGTAACGCCGATGGATACGCGCAATGACGTGAATTCGAGATACACTTATTGCGACATGGGAACAACACCTTTTACTCCTTCGGCGGGCTTCATCGACATGCTGGGCGACGCGGTCTGCGCCGTCGACGCCGCCGGCCGCTTTGTCTATGTCAGCGCGGCGTGCGAGCACATCTTGGGCTACAAGCCGGAGGAGCTGGTCGGCACCGCGATGATCGACCTGGTGGCGCCGGAAGACCGCGCGCGCACGCTGGCCGCCGCGGCCGACGTGATGGCAGGCACCGCCCGTCCCAACTTCGAGAACCGCTACCTGCGCAAGGACGGCCGGCGCGTCGATATCATGTGGTCGGCGCGCTGGTCGGAGAGCGACGGGTTGCGCGTCGCCGTGGCGCGCGACGTGACCGAGCGCAAGCGCGGCGAATCGATGCGGGCGGCCATGTATGCCATTTCCGAAGCGGCCCATGCCGCCAAGGATCTGGCGTCGCTGTTTCCGCTGGTGCACCGGATCGTCAACGAATTGCTGCCGGCGCCAGGGTTCGCCGTTGCGCTGTACGACGACGCGCACGGCCAGCTGAGCTTCTCCTACGATGTCGACCAGCATGGCCAGCCGTCGGCCTCGACCGCGCCGGCCGTCGGCACGCTGTGCGCCCACGTGGTGCGCGCCGGCCAGCCGCTGCTGCTGACGCCGGCGACGCGGCCGTTGCTGCCGGACGGCCTGCGCGAGGCGGCGATCGGCGCCGGGCCCTGCTGGCTGGGGGTGCCGCTGGCATCGTCGCGCGGCGCGATCGGCGCGCTGGCGGTGACCGGATCGCCCGACGCGGCGCACTACACCGAGGCAGACCAGGAACTGCTGCAGTTCGCATCGGCCCAGGTCGCCACCGCGATCGAGCGCCTGCGGCTGCACGAGCAGCTGCAGTACATGGCGCAGTACGATGCCCTGACCCGGCTGCCGAACCGGCAATTGTTTCACGACCGGCTGGATTCGGCGCTGGCGCGCGCCGCCCGCAATGCCAGCGGCTTTTCGCTGCTGTACCTCGATCTCGACAAATTCAAGCTGGTCAATGACCTGCACGGCCACGCCGCCGGCGACCTGCTGCTGCATCAAGTGGCGCAGCGGATCAAGGAATGCGTGCGCGAGGAGGACACGGTGGCGCGGATCGGCGGCGACGAGTTTGTCGTGCTGCTCGAGAACGTGTCGTTGACCGAGGATGCTGCGCTGGTCGCGACCAAGATCGAGCTGGCGATGGCGCCGCCGGTGACGTTCGGCACGCTCAGCCTGCATGCGCGCCTGAGCGCCGGCATCGCCGTGTATCCGCAGCATGGCAGCAGCGCCCAGCAACTGGTACGGCATGCCGATGAAGAGATGTACAAGAAGAAGAAGCGCGCACACGCGGTCGCCGAGGGGGCCGCTCCGATCGCTCTGCTCGGCGCCTGACCCAGGGCCTGACCCGGGCCTGGGGCCGGCGGATGCTTCGGCACCGCTCATGCAAAAACCGCCAGCCGGACTAGCCGGGCTGGCGGTTTTTTTGCGATCGGCGAACCGGATCAGTGGTTGTGCAGGAAGCTCTTCAGCTTGTCCGAGCGCGACGGCTGGCGCAGCTTGCTCATCGCCTTCGCTTCGATCTGGCGGATCCGCTCGCGCGTGACGTCGAACTGCTTGCCCACTTCTTCCAGCGTGTGGTCGTTCGACATCTCGACGCCGTAACGCATGCGCAGCACCTTCGCTTCACGCGGGGTCAGCGAGTCGAGCACTTCCTTGATGACGTTGCGCATCGACGCGTGCAGCGCCGCGTCGAGCGGCGCCAGCGTGGAGTTGTCCTCGATGAAGTCGCCCAGCTGCGAATCGCCGTCCTCGCCCATCGGCGTTTCCATCGAGATCGGCTCCTTGGCGATCTTCATGATTTCGCGCACCTTGTTTTCGGGCATTTCCATCTTCAGCGCCAAGGTCGCCAGGTCCGGCTCGCTGCCGGTTTCCTGCATGATCTGGCGCGAGATGCGGTTCATCTTGTTGATCGTCTCGATCATGTGCACCGGCACGCGGATCGTGCGCGCCATGTCGGCGATCGAGCGCGTGATGGCCTGGCGAATCCACCAGGTCGCGTAGGTCGAGAACTTGTAGCCGCGGCGGTATTCGAACTTGTCGACCGCCTTCAGCAGGCCGATGTTGCCTTCCTGGATCAGGTCGAGGAACTGCAGGCCGCGGTTGATGTACTTCTTGGCGATCGAAATCACCAGGCGCAGGTTGGCAACCGTCATTTCGCGCTTGGCGTGGCGCGCGCGCTTTTCGCCGGCGGCCATCTGCTTGTTAATCTTGCGCAGGTCCGCCAGCGGCAGCGCCACGCGCGCCTGCAGCGCGATCATGCGCTTCTGGTGTTCCTTGATGGCCGGCACGTTACGGCCCAGCACCGCGCTGTACGGATAGTTGGCGTTGACTTCGCCATCGACCCAGTCGAGGTTGGTTTCGTTGCCCGGGAATACCTTGATGAAGTGGGCGCGCGGCATGCCGCAGCGGTCGACGCAGATCGCCAGCACCGCTTTTTCGATGTGGCGCACTTCGTCCATCTGGTGGCGCAGCGTGTCGCACAGCTTTTCGACCACCTTGGCGGTGAAGCGGATGCCCAGCAGCTCGTTGGAGATGATTTCCTGCGCCTTGACGTAAGGCTTCGAGCCGTAGCCTTCCTTCTCGAACGCCTTGGCCATCTTTTCGAACTGCGCTTCGATCAGGTGGAATTTCTCCAGCGCGCCGCGCTTGAGCTGGTTCAGCTGCTCGGCCGAGAAGCCGGCCGCGCCGCCGTTGGCGTCGCCGTCGAGTTCCTCGACTTCTTCCTCGTCTTCCTCGTCGTCGTCGGACGCGGCCACGTGCGGCGCCGGCGTCTGCGGCGTCGACGGCTCGTTCAGGTCGACGAAGCCGTCCACCACTTCATCGACCTTGATCTCGTCGCGCTCGATCTTGTGCGACAGCGCGATGATTTCGGCGATCGTCGTCGGGCAGGCGGAGATGGCCTGGACCATGTCCTTCAGGCCGCCTTCGATGCGCTTGGCGATCTCGATCTCGCCTTCGCGCGTGAGCAGCGCCACGGCGCCCATTTCGCGCATGTACATGCGGACCGGGTCGGTGGTGCGGCCGAAGTCGGAATCGACCGTCGACAGGGCGGTGGCCGCGGCCGCTTCGACTTCGTCGTCGCTGGTGGCGGTGGCCACCGTGTCGGTCAGCAGCATCATTTCGGCGTCAGGGGCGCGCTCGTAGACGGCGATGCCCATGTCGTTGAAGGTGGCGATGATGCCTTCGATCGCTTCCGGATCGACGATGTTTTCAGGCAACTGGTCGTTGATCTCGGCGTGGGTCAGGAAGCCGCGGTCTTTGCCCATGTTGATCAGGTTCTTGATCTGGTTGCGGCGGCGCTCGAGGTCCGCTTCCGACGTTTTCGGATCGGTCGCCAGCGCGCCGGCCAGGCCGCCCTTGGCCTTGCGCTCTTTCAGCTTCGACACCGCCTTCAGCTCGGCGCGCTCGACCGCGTTGAGCGCAGCCACTTCGTCGTTCTCGGGCGTGAACTCGCTCGGCTTGCGGCCGCGGCGGCCAGGCACCTTGACCGACGGCAGCAGGTAGCCGGACGTGTCGATCGCCGCCAGCGTGGCGGCGTCGGTGGTCTGGCTGACGGACTGGCCGGCGGTGATGATGACGGTCGGCTCGACGTCGGTCTTGCGGATGCGCAGCTTGGCGACCTTCGGCACCGCCGGCGCCGCCTCTTCGACCACCGCTTCGGCTTCCTTCAGGGCGGCCAGCTTGGAGACGCGCTTGCGCACGACGGTCGGCGCCACCGCTTCGACCGCTGCCGGCGCGACGTCGAGCGGCGCCGAATGGGCTTCGGCCGCCGCAGGGAGCACCGCCAGGCGCGAGCGCGTCTTGACGACCGTGACCGGGGCCGCGGCCTCGGTCTCGAGGAAGTACGAGGTCGCGGTTTTCGGGACGGCCAGCGGCGCGGCAACTTTGCGCGGCGCCTTCTTGGCTGTCAGTGTCAGTGTCTTGGCGGTGTTCTTGGTCATAAAACTCTCCAGTCGCGGCGGTGCGCGCCAGCGAAGTCAATAATCCAGCTGGGCCCGAATGATCGAGCCCGACGGAAGGTGTTCGGGAATACCCTTACCTGAGGGCGAGGTGGCCTGAAATCAAGCTTGACGGAAAACGTCGGTGGCGTGTCGGGCCTGGCGAAATCGGGTGGGCGGTGATCAAAGTGGCGCTATGCATGGCAGAAAAAAAAAGCCCGATACGGGGACCGGGCTTGAATCTATTTTCCGAAGAGAATAGAGGAGACAGGTGTAATTATGCCCGAAGAAAACGCAGCGCGATAATTGAAAGTTCCCATATCGGTTATAACGAAATCTTATACTTCGGGGCAACACTCGTTTCCTTCTGAGCTCTCCGGTACGTCTGCGCTGCCTCAAGTCGTGCGCAGAGCAAGGGGCGGATGATACACGATTTCGCCCGGCGCCGCTCGCCCGCGACGTCTAATGCCCCTGCCGCGGCAGTGGCAAAACAACACGTCGCCGAATTGCGGCCGCACTTACGAAAGTACCCATGCTATCCTTCCGGTTCCAGCTCTTACAATGAAGTCAATGAATACAACTAGCCTTGTCGAGGAAGTCATCGACACCCCGGCCCCCGCACCGGCCGCACCGGCGGCAATCAGTGCGCGTACCCTGCTCAAACAACTGCAGCAACAGTTTCCCGCTTTCCGCAATTGCCTGCCGCTTGCCATCGGCATCGACAAGCAGCTGCTGGCGCGCCTGCCCGACCTCGACCGCAAGACCATGCGGGCCGCGCTCGGCATCCACACCGGTTCGCTGCGCTACCTGCGTGCGATGGAAAAAGCGACGGTGCGTTTCGACCTCGACGGCGCGGCCGGCGCGGAAGTGACCGACACGCACCGCCTGCACGCCAAGGAAGTCCTGCAGCAGCGCTTCAAGAAAGAAGCCGAGCGCAAAAAGGCCGAGCGCGACGCCGCCCAGGCCGAGGAAGCGAACCGCCTGCGCCAGGAAAAGCTGCTGCAGCTGGCATCGAAGTTCTCGCGCAACTAACGGCGCAATGCTGCCCGACCAGGAAGAACTGCTGCCGCCGTACGACGGCATCAAGCTGGCCGACGTCCGCATGGTCAAGTCCGACCGCGATGCCGCCGACGCGCTGAAGGCGCTGCTGGCAATGGACGTGCTCGGCTTCGATACCGAATCGAAGCCGACGTTCCTGAAAGGCGAAGTGTCGACCGGGCCGCACCTGGTGCAGCTGGCCACCGACGAGGCGGCGTACCTGTTCCAGATCGGCGCCATGCCGGCGGTTGAAGTCCTCAAGGCGGTGCTCGAGTCGGCAACCATCCTGAAGGTCGGGTTCGGGCTGTCGGACGACGTCAAGCGGCTGCGCGCCAAGCTCGGCATCGAGACCAGCAATGTGCTCGACCTGTCGACCGCGCTGCGCAAGAACGAGCGCAACACGCTCGGCGCCAAGACCGCCGTGGCGCGCTTCTTCGGCAAGAAGCTGCAAAAATCCAAGAAGATCACCACCACCAACTGGGCCCTGCCGCGTCTGACCGAAAAGCAGATCCTGTATGCGGCCGATGACGCCCACGTGGCGCTGAAGATCTACCGGCGCTGGCGCCTGAACGAGACGGCGTAGCCGGCTACGCCTCGCACTTGCTGCGTACCAGCGGAAATTCGACAACCCGCAGCGCGCCCTTGCGCATGCCTTCGATGCTGGCGAGCACGCGCGCATCGCCGATGCGCCGATAGATGACCCGCTGAGGGAAATCGTGGGTCGCGTTTTCAAATACGATTTCAGATTCGCTGCTACGCAACTCGGTGAACGTGGCTTCTTTTTGCCCGGAGGGGATCGCCGTGAACAGGAGCCGACCCTCCGCTCCCTCATGAATACGCATGAATTCGTAGTCGGCGACCTTGCCGTTCTTGACCGTCCGCGCCGTGGCCAGCATCGTGCCGGCGGCCGGTTGCATCCACTGCTCGCCCGAGCCAGCCTCGCCCTTTTCCGCACTCCAGCAGCCGGCCAGCCACGACAAGCGGCCAACGCCGGCCGCAGCCTGCGCGCCGGCCGGGAGGCACACGCCGGCGATGGCAATCGAGGCAATCGAAATGCGAACGAGATGTGCAAATGCGGACATGGCGCGATTCCTTATACGTTTTTCTGTGAGCGAGTAGTACAGCGAGCGAAGCAAAACCAGATGATCCCGATTGCCACCAGCATCAGCGGCAGCAAACCTGGCTCGCTATCGGCATACATCTTGCCGGCCATGAGCACCGCACCGATCGCCATGATTGCCAGCGATATGCGGGTATGCAGCTTGCTTGAGGTACGCATCTGTAACTCCATGATTGTAAGGGCCCGCAGCCATCATGGAACAGAAATATGCGGCGACGATGAATTCCGGATGAAGCGCCCAACAAACACGCTATGCTTCAGCAAACCAGGGAGATAATCGATGGACGCAGCCCGTCTTGTCGAGCTGATCGCGACGTTGCAAGCTCGATTTACCAAGAATGTGTGTCGACATGAAGGCATCGACTGGCGCCAGGTGCAGGCAAAGCTGGAGGCCAGTCCTGCAAAGCTGCAGGTACTCGAGGAAATGGAGCGCACCGGCGGCGAACCGGATGTCGTCGCTTATGACGACCAGGCCGGCGCGTTCATCTTCTGCGACTGTTCGCCGGAAACGCCAACCGGTCGGCGCAGTTTGTGCTACGACCGCAAGGCGCTCGATGCGAGGAAAGAAAATAAACCGGGCGGCGCGGCCGTCGAGATGGCGTCGTCGATGGGTATCGAGTTGCTGACGGAAGCGCAGTACCGGGAACTGCAGGCGCTGGGAGAATTCGACCGCAAAACCTCGAGCTGGGTGCGCACGCCGCCTGAGATCAGAAATCTGGGCGGCGCGCTCTTTTGCGATCGCCGCTACAACCAGGTCTTCCTGTATCACAACGGCGCCGAATCCTACTATGGCGCGCGGGGTTTTCGCGGCCGCCTCAAGGTTTAACTGATTGATATTATAATTTGACCCATACCCGGATAGACCGGGCTCAAGGAGACCAAATGTTCAGTCACGTCATGATCGGTTCGAACCACATCGAACAATCAAAGCAATTTTACGATGCTGTGCTCGGCATGCTCGGCGCTGGAGAACCGATTCGCAATGTCTCGGCGACCGGTCACACCCGGCTCTTCTACCGGCACGGGGGCAGCACGTTTTGCATCAGCGAGCCGATCAATGGCGAGCAAGCGACGTCCGCAAACGGCGGCACCATCGGTTTCCAGTGCAGCTCGCCTGAGCAAGTGAAGAGCTTTCACGACATTGCGATCGCTCATGGCGGCCAATCCATCGAAGATCCGCCTGGCCTGCGCGATGGCGCAATGGGCACCCTGCACTTGGCCTACGTTCGCGATCCAGACGGCAACAAGCTCTGTGCAATCTACCGTCCGAAGTAAGGTCGCCGGCGCCGCCGCCCTGCTGTTTTGCTGCACCGCCGCCCTGTCCGCCTTCGCCGCCGACCGTCCGGCGGTGCTGCCGGACACCATGGCGCAGCGCGTCATCGCCTGCACCTCCTGCCACGCCAGGGACCAGGCGCCCGACGCGTTTTTCCCGCGCATCTCCGGCAAGCCGGCCGGCTACCTGTACAACCAGCTGATCAACTTCCGCGAAGGGCGCCGCCAGTATCCGCTGATGACCTACATGGTCGACCACCTGTCGGACGCCTACCTGCGCGAGATCGCCGACTACTTTTCGACGCAGCACCTGGCGCCGCCGCCGGTGCAGCCAACCAACGTCGCGCCGGCCGTGCTCGAGCGCGGCAGGCAGCTGGTGATCCAGGGCGACGCCGCCATCAAGGTACCCGCCTGCGTCGCCTGCCACGGCGAAAGGCTGACCGGCGTGGCGCCCGCCATCCCTGGCCTGGCCGGCCTGCCGCGCGACTACGTCAACGCCCAGTTCGGCGCGTGGCGCAACAAGGCGCGCCGCGCCCATGCGCCCGATTGCATGGCAGACATCGCCGCCCGCCTCAGCGTGGCCGACGTCGCCGCCGTCTCGAGCTGGCTGGGGCAGCGCCCGCTGCCGGCCGAGCCGGCGCCCGCCGCCGCCATCGCCCGCCCGCTGCCGATGGCATGCGGCAGCGCACCGGACTGAGGCCGCCATGCCCCGCAAGACACTCATCTTCCTCACCGCCGCGTTTGCGTTCGCCGTGCTGCTGGCCGTGTTCGCCATCTGGCCGCGCGAACAATTCGTGCCGTCGGCCTCGCCGGCGGCAATCGCCGCCACCCCCGCCAACATCGCCCGCGGCGCCTACCTCGCCGCCGCCGGCGACTGCATGGCCTGCCACACCGTGCGCGGCGGCGCCAGCTACGCCGGCGGGCGCGCGATGCGGACGCCATTCGGCTCCCTCTACGCGCCCAACATCACGCCCGACCGCGAAACCGGCATCGGCGCCTGGAGCGCCGACGACTTCTGGCGCGCGCTCCACAACGGCAAGTCGCGCGACGGCCGCCTGCTGTATCCGGCCTTCCCGTACACCAATTACACCAAGGTCACGCGCGCCGATGCCGACGCGATGTACGCGTTCTTTCGCAGCGTGCCCGCGGTCAGGCAGGCCAACACGCCGCACCAGCTGCGCTTCCCCTACAACCAGCAGATCGCGCTGGCCGGCTGGCGCCTGATGTACTTCACGCCGGGCGTGTTCGCGCCGGCGCCGGCGCAGTCGCCGGCGTGGAACCGCGGCGCCTACCTGGTCGAGGGACTCGGCCACTGCAGCGGCTGCCACAGCCCGCGCAATGCCGCCGGCGCCATCGAAGGCGGCCTTGGCGGCGGCCTGATTCCGACCATCGGCTGGTACGCGCCGTCGCTGACGTCGGACGCCGAAGCGGGCCTGGGCAGCTGGGCTGTGCCGGAAATCGTGCAGCTGCTGCAAACCGGCGTGTCGCCGCGCGCCACCGTGTTCGGGCCGATGGCCGAAGTGGTCTACCGCAGCCTGCAGCACGTCAGCGAGCCGGACGTGGCCGCGATGGCGACCTATCTCAAATCGCTGCCGGCCGTGCCGGCCCCGGCACGCGAGCCGATGAAGGGCGCGCAGATCGACCAGCTGCTGGCGCAGGGAAAAAATTCATACGAGACGCACTGCATCGATTGCCACGGCGCCGACGGCAAGGGCCTGCCGCCGCACTATCCGCCGCTGGCCGGCAACCGCGCGATCACGATGGATCACTCGGTCAATGCGGTGCGCATCGTGCTCAACGGGGGGTTTGCGCCTGCCACGGCCGGCAATCCGCGGCCGTATGGCATGCCGCCTTTCAGCCACGTGATGGACGACGCCGAAGTGGCGGCGGTGGTGAGCTACATCCGCGCCAGCTGGGGCAACACGGCGCCGCCGGTCAGCACCAGGGAAGTGAACAGCTACCGCAGCACGCCGCTCGACTAAAAGCTGGGGGTCATTCCCTTCCCCTGGGGGCAATCGAACATTTCGGGCAAAACGCCGGTGTCAGGTCTGACATTCGGACATTTCAACACCGAAATGTCCGAATGTCAGACCTGACACCGGAACCTGCGCCCTACACCATGTCGGCGAAGCCGAGGCGGTCGGTGGTGGCGTTGCGGGCGTCGTCGACGCTGATCTTGTGGCCCGACAGCAGCGCTTCGAGCGACGCGTTCATCGTGTGGCAGCCGGCGTCGGTGGTGGCGTTCATGTGGGCGCGGATGCCGGAGATGTTGCCGGTCTCGAGCATGCGCGTCATCGCCGGACCCGGCGTCAGGCATTCGGTGGCCAGGTAGTAGCGGTTGCCCTCGGAGGACGGCAGCAGCGCCTGGCACAGCACGCCGCGCAAGGCGTGCGCCAGCGCCTGCGACTGCGCTTCCGAATTGCCGAGCAGGCGGATCATCTTCTGCAAGCCCAGTTCGGTCGAGCGCGCGTGCAGCGACGCCAGCACCAGCGGCCCCGATTCGGCCAGCGCCAGCGCTTCCTGGGCGGTCTGGGCGTCGCGGATCTCGCCGATGACGATGACGTCGGGCCGCTCGCGCAGCGCGTCGAGCGCACCGAGGTAGTAGCTCTCGACGTCGCCGTCGACGCCGACTTCGCGCTGGGTGACGATGCACTTGCGCTGCGGGATCAATGTCTCGACCGGGTCTTCGATGGTGATGATGTGGCCCGAGCGCTGCTTGTTGATTTCGTCGAGCATCGAGGCGATCGTCGTCGACTTGCCCTGGCAGGTGTCGCCGATGATCAGCACCAGGCCGCTGGTGAGCTTGGCGAATTCCTGCTCGTCGCGGTGCAGGCCCAGTTCGGCCAGCGCCACCGGTTCCTTCGGGAAGCGGCGGATCACGCAGCCGAGCCGCTTCTTGCCCTGGAACGTGAAGCAGTTGGCGCGGATGCGCGCGGTGTGCAGGTCGATCGAGCGGTCGAACGCGCGGTCGGCAATCCGCTCGGCCCAGTTCGGCTCGATCACTTCGAAGAACTCTTCCAGCTCCTCCTTGGTGATCGGCGAATCGGTCACCGCCACCAGCCCCTTCGGCTGGCGCAGCATCAACGGACTGTTCTGGTGGATGATGATGTCGCTGAAGATCAGGCGCGAATTGAGCAGGTGCAGGATCTGCTCGACCAGGGTGCCGAACACCGGATGGTCTTCATTTTCGACATACGACAGGGTGCGAATCTGGGAGGACTGGTGGTTTTCCATCGGGCTCGGCGAGTATAAGTTGCGGATCCGCCCAATTATAAGACCAGTGCCAACTAAATAATTGCAAAATCGAAATATAAATGTTCGACTTGCATAATTACAGCACGCCCGATGGCGCCCTAGCGGAAGCGGTTGCGGTGGCCGGTCTTCAGGTCGAGCGAGAACTTGACGCCGCCATCGGTCACCACCACCTCGTCGGGCGGCTCGTCGCCGGCCAGCGCGCCGGCCACCAGCGGCAGCCCCTCGCCCTTGCGCACCAGGTCGTCGCAGCGCTCGTAGACGTTCTTGCAGCCGGTGCCGGCCAGCAGCGCCTGCACGATCGGCACCTTCCACGCCTCGACGCCGCCGGCCTGGAATTCGCAGATCAGGTAGCCGTCCTTGCCGCCGAACGATTCGACCAGCAGGCCCGGCAAGCCGTCCGCTTCCGCGTTGACCAGCTTGACCACCTGGTCCGGCTTCGCCTTCTTCGCCGCCGGCGCGCTCTTGGCCAGCGCCGCCTGCACGCGGCCCTTGATCAGCGCATGGTCGACCGGCTGCGCCTCGTCGAAGGTCCAGACCCGGGCGCGGATCTGCGACTTCGAGTTGTAGGCGGCGCGCGCGAGGAATTTTTTCGCCGACGACTGCACCACGGCGGTCGAGCCGGGTTTCATTTTCTCGTTCGGCTTGCCGTCGACTTTTTCGATGGCGGAGGCGTAAATCCAGGGTTCGCCGGCCAGCAGGCTCTTTTCCTTGCCCTGTTTGATCGTAATAATAAGCATGAGTTTCCAGTGAATTTGATGTGCGGGCGCCTGCCCGACCCCGCCATGATACCGCCTCGCGCACGGGAAATTGCATTCTGTCCGGCGTTGCCTGCAGTCTGTCGCAAAGCGCCGCCGCCCGGCGCGCCGCTTTTCTACTATATGGGCAGTTACCACATACAAGGAAAATCGCCATGACCCCACGCCTGACCCGCCGACTCGGCGGCATGATGCTTGCCCTGTCCGCCCTCGCGATCGTCGTCCCCGCCGCGCCCGCGCTGGCCGCCGGCGGCTGGGGCTCGGAAAAGGTCCAGGGCAGCGGCCGCCTCAAGACCGAAACGCGCGCGATCGGCCGCTTCAACGGCGTCGCGCTGGCCTTGCCGGGCAGCGTCGAGCTGCGCATCGGCAACAGCGAAAGCGTGACGATCGAAACCGACGACAACCTGTTGCCGCTGATCGAGACCGTGGTCGAAAACGGCACCCTGAAGATCCGCGCCTCCAAGCGCAACCTCGACCTCGATTCGCGGCGCATGAAGATCGTCGTCCAGGCCAAGGGCGTCGACCACCTGGCGCTGGGCGGCTCCGGCTCGATCGACGCCGATCCGCTGCGCGGCTCGAAGGTCATGATCGACATCGGCGGCTCCGGCAACATCAACGTCAAGGGCATCGACAGCGAGACGCTGTCGGTCACGCTGGGCGGCAGCGGCGACCTGAAGGTCGGCGGCGGCGCGGCGCGCAAGCTGTCGGTATCGGTCGCCGGCTCCGGCGACGTCGACATGGGCCGCCTGCAAAGCGTTGACGCCAGCGTCAACATCGCCGGCTCGGGCGACGTCAAGATCGCGGTGCGCGACCAGCTCAGCGTGACGATCGCCGGGTCCGGCGACGTCCACTACTACGGCGATCCGAAAGTGAGCAAGACGGTGGTCGGTTCGGGCAGCGCCAACAAGATGGGCGGCGCGCCGCGCTAAAATCAGTGCTTGTGCTCGTGCTCGTGGCCTTCGGCCGCAGCCTTCGGCGCCGCCGGTTTAGCCGAATACGTCAGCGCCTTCACCGGCGCGTTGACGGCGACGGTCTCTTTCTTGCCTTTGCGCTCGACGACCAGCGTCAGCGCCACGCTGTCGCCTTCCTTCAGCTGCTTGTTCAGACCCACCAGCATGATGTGGTAGCCGCCGGAAGCGAGGCTCACGGTCTCGCCGGCCGGCAGGTCGATGCCGTCGACCTGGCGCATCTTCATGGTCTGGCCGACCATTTCCATCTGGTGGATTTCAACCGACTTCGCCGCCGGCGAAGTCGCCGAGACGAGCCGCGCGGCGTCGGCCGAACGCACCTGCATGAAGGCACCGCTGGCCTTTTGCGCCGGCACGGTGGCGCGCACCCAAGGCTCGGAGACGGTGGTCTGGGCGAAGGCGGCAGAGGCGAAGGCGACCGAAGCGATCAGCGCGAAAAGTGGCTTTTTCATTGTTGTTCCTGGACGAAGAAATTGGCTGAGGCGATTATAACGCAGCAGCCGAGGCGAATTTATCAGCGCTCTTCCTTGTACGGCTCGCGCTCCACCAGCACCGTGTCGACGCTGTCGGTGAGCCAGATCTGGCCATCCTGAATCGTGCATTGCAGCTGCATGTTGCGGTTCGCCATTTTCTGCAGCTGCACCGCCGCATCCGACGGAATATTGATCACCGACAGATTCTTCGCCCGTTCCAGCTTGTTGGCAATCTGCTTGAACCAGATGTGCGAGGTCGCGCCATAGCTGTACACCACGACCTTTTCGGCCCGCCCGCACGCCTTCATCAGGCGCTTGTCGTCCGGCTGGCCAACCTCGATCCACAACTGGATCGCCCCGGTCAGGTCCTTCTGCCACAGGTCCGGCTCGTCGGTGTCGAAGAGCCCCTTGGTGAACGTCAGCGATTCGCTGGCATGGATGGCGAACGCCAGCAGCCGGATCATCATCCGTTCGTCGGTCTCGGACGGATGGCGCGCCAGCGTCAGCAAGTGCTGCTGGTAGTAGTTGCGGTCCATGTCCGCGATCTGCAGTTCGGCTTTGTAGATTGTCGCTTTGAGGGCCATTGATGCTCGATGAAGGTAAAAGTTATTTGAAGACGACAGTCTTGTCGCCGTTTTGCAAAATGCGGTGTTCGACGAACCACTTGACGGCGCGCGCCAGCACCACGCACTCGACGTCGCGGCCGATCGCGGTCAGCGTCTCGGCCGTCATCGCGTGGTCGACCCGCTCGACGTCCTGCTCGATGATCGGGCCTTCGTCGAGGTCGCCCGTGACGAAGTGGGCGGTCGCGCCGATCAGCTTGACGCCGCGCTGGTGCGCCTGCGCGTACGGCTTGGCGCCCTTAAAGCTGGGCAAGAACGAGTGGTGGATGTTGATCGCCTTGCCGGCCATCGCCTCGCACAGCCCCGGCGACAGGATCTGCATGTAGCGCGCCAGCACCACCAGGTCGATGCGGTGGTTGGCCATCAGCTCGAGCACCTTGGCTTCCTGCGCCAGCTTGGCGCCCTCGTCGGCGCCGGCTGCCAGCGGCAGGTGGTGGAACGGGATGTTGTAGCTGGCGGCGAGCTGGTAGAAATCCATGTGGTTCGAGACGATCGCCGGAATCTCGACCGGCAGCAGGCCGCTCTTGTAGCGGAACAGCAGGTCGTTGAGGCAGTGGCCGATCTTCGACACCATCAGCATCACGCGCGGCTTGGCGCCGGCGTCGTGCAGCTGCCAGCTCATCTGCATCGGCGCGCACATCGCTTCGAAGCCGGCGCGCAGGTCGGCGTCGGCAACGGCCGCGTCTTCCAGCGCGAAATGGACGCGCATGAAGAACAGGTTCGATTCGGCATCGCCGAACTGGGCCGAGTCGATGATGTTGCAGCCGTGCTCGGCGAGGAAGCCGGACACGCGGTGGACGATGCCACGCTGGTCGAGACAGGACAGGGTCAGGATGTATTCGGGCTGCGTCATGGGTGGTAGCGTCGGAAAATTGTGGGCAGGACAAGCCCGCCATTGTCGCATGCAACGCGAAATTTTCCATCAAGTCAAAAATAGCACGACCGTGCAATTTACGGTATAGTTGACCGCTCCATCCATTCAAAGGAAGCGCCATGTCCGACACCACCCTGCTCAACCAGCAATTCCGTCTTGCCGCGCGCCCGGTCGGGCTGCCGAAACCGACCGACTGGCAGCAGACCAGCGAAGCGGTGCGCGATATCGTCGACGGCGAGATCGTGGTCAAGGCGCTCTACCTGTCGCTCGACCCGGCCATGCGCGGCTGGATGAACGAAGGCAAGTCCTATATCAAGCCGGTCGGCATCGGCGACGTCATGCGCGCCGGCGGCGTCGGCGTGGTGGTGGCGTCCAGATCGCCCAGGTTCGTCGTCGGCGATTTCGTCTCCGGCTCGATCGGCGTGCAGCGCTACTGGGTCGGCGCGGCCGACGACACGTACGGCGGCTTCTTCAAGATCGACCCGACCATGGCGCCGCTGCCGACCTGGCTCAACACGCTCGGCATGCCGGGCATGACCGGCTATTTCGGCCTGCTCGAAGTGGGCCAGCCGAAAGCCGGCGAGACGGTGGTGGTGTCGGGCGCCGCCGGCGCCGTCGGCCAGACCGTCGGCCAGGTCGCCAGGCAGATGGGCTGCCGCGTGGTCGGTATCGCCGGCGGCAAGGACAAGTGCGATTTCGTCGTCAAGGAACTCGGCTTCGACGCCTGCATCGACTACAAGGCCGGCGACGTGCGCGCCGGCCTGAAGGAATACTGCCCGAACGGCGTCGACGTCTATTTCGACAATGTCGGCGGCGAGATCCTCGACACCGTTCTCACCCGCATCAACATGCGCGCGCGCATCGTCATCTGCGGCGCCATCTCGCAGTACAACAACACCGCGCCGGTCAAGGGCCCGTCGAACTACCTGTCGCTGCTGGTAAACCGGGCGCGCATGGAAGGCATCGTCGTGTTCGATTACGCCGACCGCTACCAGGTCGGCGTGGCGGCGATCGCCAAGTGGCTCAAGGAAGGCAGCTTCAAGAGCCGCGAAGACGTCGTCGACGGCCTCGAGAAATTCCCCGAGGCGCTGCTGATGCTGTTCGAAGGCAAAAACTTCGGCAAGCTGGTGCTCAAGGTCGCCGACGCTTAACTCGCCTCCAACATTCCAAAACCGGGGTCAGACCCAGGTTTTGGAAGACGCGGCACGGCCGCGCGCGCACATCCCTCTCCCGCTTGACCAATCCCTCCCGCAGCTCAAATTGCCTGAACTTGGCGATTCAAACGACGTCTACCTGAAAGTCCATTCATGGGCGTGCGCCCCGCGGCCGCGCGGTGCGTTTCGAATCGTTTCAAGCTGAGGACATCATGCAATTTTTTAACGACAACCCCGCCCTGCGCTCGCACCTCGAATCGCAAGTCGATTTCATGACCGAATTTACCCAGAAGGCGTACGACACGCTGCGCCAGCTGAGCGACATCAACCTGAAACTGGCGCGCCAGTCCATCGAAGGCACGCTCTACTCGAGCCGCGAGCTGCTGGCCTGCACCAACCCGGCCCAGTTCGTGCAGACCGCCATGAAGCAGGTGCAGCCGGCGAACGAGCGCATCCGCACCTATCAGCAGCAGCTGCTCAACGTGCTGGCCGGCGCCCAGGCCGAGTTCACCCACACCGCCGAAGCGCGCATTCCCGAAGCGAGCCGCAGCGCCAGCGCGGCCGCCGACGAAATGGTGCGCCACGCCGCCGCCGGCGCCAATGTGCCGGTCACCGGCGCCGCCCCGGCGCCGGCCGACGCCAACTGGCCAGGGCAGGCAAATCCGACCGGCCCCGCGCACTGACCGACCAACCGCCGCACCTATACGGAGCTCACCATGAAACGAGGCAAACACAAAGACGGGGCGGCCAGCGACGCGCTGGACCTGCTCAGGGCCGACCACGAGAAGGTCAAGACCATGTTCCGCGAGTTCGACACCCTCAAGGGCAAGGCCGGCCAGGACCGCCGCAAGACCGAGCTGGTCGACGAAATCTGCTACGCGCTGACGCTGCACGCGATGCTCGAGGAAGAGATTTTCTATCCGGCGCTGCGCGCTGCCATCGATGACGACGAACTGCTCGACGAGGCCGACATCGAACACGCCGGCGCGCGCGAGCTGATCGGCCAGCTCGAAGTCATGGCGCCCGGCGACGACCACTACGACGCCACCGTCACCGTGCTCGGCGAGGAGGTCGAACACCACATCGACAAGGAAGAAAGCGAATTATTCGACGCCGCGCGCAACGCCGGCATCGATCTCGACGACCTTGGCGAGCAGCTGGCCGCGCGCAAGGAAGAACTCGAAGAAGACCTGTCGTCGCCGCCTTCGAGCATCGACGCGATGTCTCCGCACGAAGGCGCGCGGCGCCAGCCGCGCGCACCGAATTAGGGCGGAACTAATGGGCTGCCCCTACCTCTAAATCCACGAGCGCATCAATGCGCCCGCCCGGCGCGGGACCACCCCCCCCGGTTTTCAGCACACCGTGCACACTAGGAGATCGACATGGCGACAAGCAAAGACAGTAGCGGTGGCAAAGGCGCCACCACGGGCGGCAGCGCCCAGAAAAGCGGACCGGCCAAGCGCGGCTTCGCCGCGATGGACCAGAACCAGCAGCGGGAAATCGCCAGCAAAGGCGGCCAGGCCGCACACCAGAAGGGAACCGCGCACGAATTCGACTCGGAAGAAGCGCGTCGCGCAGGACAAAAAGGCGGCGAGGCGGTCAGCCGCGACCGTGAACACATGGCCGACATCGGCCGCAAGGGCGGCGAGAGCCGGCAGTCGGCCAACCGCGCTGCCGCCGCCGCGGCAGCGGCCGCCGCCGCGCCCAAGGGCAACCGCCAGGGCAGCAAGGACGAATAGGCCAGTGGCGCCGGCGCCCACCGCGGGCGCCGGCGCCGCGCTTCGCGGTCGGTTCTCCCGTTTCACTGGAATTCACTTCCTTCTCCTGCTATCGCTGGCCTGCGCCAGCTCAGTTGCGCCGGGCCCGGAATCGCTTTCCGCGCCCGGCATTTTTTCGCCCCGCCACCGGCGGCGCCACGATGTGATACATTCGCGGGCCTATGATTCCACTGAAATATCTCAGCGCCTACTCCGAGCAGACGCGCGCCCAGGTGGCGCAGCTGATCGAGCAGGACAAGCTCGCCGCCGTGCTGCGCCAGCGCTACCCGCGCGCGCACGGCATCCGTACCGACAAGGCGCTGTACGACTACGTGCAGGACCTGAAGACCGAATTCCTGCGCAACGCCGAGCCCATCAGCAAGGTCGCCTTCGACAACAAGATCCAGGTCATCCAGCACGCGCTCGGCCTGCACACGTCGATCTCGCGGGTGCAGGGCAACAAGCTCAAGGCCAAGCACGAGATCCGCATCGCCACCGTGTTCAAGGACGTGCCGCTCGAGATGCTGCGCATGATCGCCGTGCATGAACTGGCGCATGTGAAGGAAAAGCAGCACGACAAGGCGTTCTACAAACTGTGCTGCTACATGGAGCCGCAGTATCACCAGTACGAGTTCGACCTGCGCCTGCTGCTGACCCAGCTCGACATCTCCAGCCAGCCCATCTGGGAGTGAGGCGCCGCGCGCGCATCCAGCCCGCGCGCAGACCAACTGACCCTGCCGGCGATCGGCTGTTGCGCTACGGCATCACTCTTCCTTTCTTCATCTGTCCTAGGCAAGAATTCATCGACAATTTCTTTAATGCAAGTTAAAGTCGATGTCTAGATGCAATCTTTTAAGATGACGTCTCCCGAATTCGAAAGCGGTGCCATCGCGCACCGGCCGGCTGGACGCGATCGCGCGCCGCGCAAGATGATGAAAGTATTGAATGCACTTGCAACAAGGAACCAAGGCCGTCGCCGCGCCACTGCGCGCCACCGCCTTCGTCATCGGCATGGCGTGCGCCGGCCTGGCCTGCGCCGATGACGACGCGCCGGCGCCGGCGTGGTCGCTGCGCGGCTTCGGCAGCGCCGGCGTGGCGTATTCCGGTCATGCCGGCGCCGACTACACCTCGTCGATCCTGAAGGCCAACGGCGTCGGCCGAAGCAGCCGGTGGAGCAGCGCGCTCGACAGCCGCCTCGGCGCCCAGCTCACCGCCCGCGTCGACCATGGCTGGTCGGCCGTGCTGCAGGTGATCGCCGAGCAGCGCCTCGACCATCGCTACAAGCCGGTGGTGGAATGGGCTTACCTCAAGTACCAGGCCAGCCCCGAGCTGTCGCTGCGCTTCGGCCGCATCGCGCTGCCGCTGTTCCTGGCCGCCGACTACCGCCAGGCAGGCTACACCTACCCGTGGGCGCGCACGCCGGTCGAAGTGTACGGCGCGCTGACGCTGACCAACAACGACGGCGTCGACGCCACCTATCGCTGGCACCGCAACGGCTTCAAGAACGTCACCCAAGTCTTCTTCGGCCACACTGTCATGCGCACGCCGACTGCCCGCCTTGAAGGGCGCCAGCTGGCCGGCGTGTCCAACACCGTCGAATCGGGCGCCGCCAGCGCGCGCATCAGCGTCATGTCGACCAGCCTGTCGGCCGATGCGGGAAAACCGCTGTTCGACGCCTTGCGCCAGTTCGGGCCGCAAGGCGGTGCGCTGGTAGACCGCTTTGCGCTCGAGCGCAAGCGCACCACCGCCGTCAGCATCGGCGCCAGCTACGATCCGGGCGGCTGGTTCGCGATGGGCGAGCTGGGGACACTGCGCAGCCGCTCCTTCGTCGGCGTCACCACCAGCCTGTATACCAGCGCCGGCTATCGCTTCGGCGACTTCACCCCGTATGTCGCCTATGCGCGCGTGCGGGCCAAGAGCGCCACCACCGATCGCGGGCTCGACCTGGCCGGCATGCCGCCGGCAGCCGCCGGCCAGGGCGCCATGCTGAACGGCTTCCTCAACGAGCTGCTGGCAACCATCCCGATCCAGCGCACGGTGAGCGTCGGCGCGCGCTGGGACTTCGCCACCGATCTGGCGCTCAAGCTCCAGCTCGACCGCGTGGCGCCGACCGGCAGCTCGAACGGCACCTTCCTGCGCGTGCAGCCGGGCCTACACGCCGGCCATACCGTCGACGTCGCGAGCGCAGTGCTCGACTTCGTTTTCTAGGGCGGCGCGGATGGATCTTCCCCACTCGCGCCGCTGGTGTGTCGCGCTGCTGCTGGCGTTGGCCGTGAACGCTTCCGGCGCCGCCGAACTGGTCGTCATCGTCGCCGCCAGGAGTCCGGTCGGCGCGCTGCGCATCGACCAGGTGGCCGACATTTTCCTCGGCCAGGCCGGACGCTTTCCCGACGGCGGCGAGGCCACCGCGATCGACCTCGCTCTCGGAGCGGCGCTGCGCGACGAGTTCTATCTGAAGGTCGCGGCAAAGAAGCCGGCGCTGATGAAGGCGCACTGGACCAAGATGATCTTCACCGGCCGCGGCCACCCGCCAAAGGAAGCGCCCACCAGCGCCGCGGTGCGCAAGCTGGTGGCCGATAACCCCGCCCTGATCGGCTACATCGACAGGTCCGCGCTCGACCCGTCGGTCAAGCCCATCCTGCTGCTGCCCTGACAGGTACGCCATGCCAGCAATCGACACCCCGATCGGCGCCTTCGCGCGCAGCGGCGCCAGCGGCGCCAACAAAGGCAGACTGGCGCGCTGGCTCGGGCGCGGCCTCGAGACCCACATTTCGCTGCCGCTGTTCGCGCTGCTGCTGCTGGCGGCGCTGTGGATGGCGGTCAGCCATTTCGTGCGGGTCGAGCGCGACGGCGCCGACCTCGCCGCGCGCGAGTCGGCCAATGAACTGATCGACACCTACGAAGCGCAGCTGGCGCGCAGCCTGGGCGCCATCGACCAGACCCTGAAAGTGGTCAAGTACGCGGTCGAGCTGAAAGGCGCCGGCGCCGCCCTGCCCGACCTCGGCGCCAAGGGCCTGCTGCCGTCAGGGATGGTGTTTGTCATCGGCATCGCCGACCGCGACGGCGCGATCGTCGCCAGCAATCCGTCGGCCGCGCACATCAACGTCGCCGGCCAGGCCTACTTCGATTTCCACCGCGACCACGACACCGATACGCCTTACGTCAGCGAGCTGCAGCGCGACGCCGCCAACACCGAGTGGCACGTGCACTTCACGCGCCGCATCAACGACGCCGCCGGCCGCTTCGCCGGCATCGTCATCGTCGAAGCCGATCCGGCCTACTTCACCAGCGGCTACGAACGCACGCGGATGGGCGAGCGCGGCGTGCTCGGCATCTTCGGCGCCGACGGCAAGTTCAGGGCGCTGCGCAGCGGTGAGCGCGTCAGCTGGGGCGAACAGGGCTACCTGGCTCCGATCGAACGCCCGGCGCTGCACGCCAGTCCGTGGGACGGCGTGCAGCGCTATACCAGCGTGCGGCGCCTGCATGGTTTCGCGCTCAGCGCCGTGGTGGCGCTCGAGCGCGGCGAGCAGATGGCAGCGTTCGAAAAGCACCGCCGCACCTACCTTTGGGGAGCGGCGCTGGCCAGCCTGCTGCTGGCGTCGATCGTCGCGCTGGTGTGTGTGTGGTCGTGGCAGCTGACGCGTACCCAGCGAGGCATCCGGCGCGCGCGCGAAACCTTTGCCGCCGCTTCCGAGGCCAGCCTCGACGGGTTTTTCGTCATGCGCAGCGTGCAGGGCGAGGGCGGCGCCATCGTCGACTTCACGATCGAGGCCACCAACGGCCGCGCCCAGCAGCTGTCCGGGCTCGAATGTCCACTGGCAGGCAACACCATCCTGACCGTGTTCCCGGCCTACCGCGACAACGGCATCTTCGACGACCTGGTGAAGGTCGCCACGCAGGGAGGCATGCGCGAAGCGGAGTGGCGCGGCACCACCGCGCTCACGCGCGACCTGTGGATGCACCGCCAGGTGGTGGCGATGGAGGACGGCGTGGTGGCGATCGTGCGCGACATCTCGGAGCGCAAGATCGCCGAGCAGCGCATCTATCACATGGCGCACCACGACGAGCTGACCGGCCTGCCCAACCGCAGCCTGCTGCGCGACCGCCTCGACCAGGCGATCGGCCAGGCGCAGGACAGCGGCCGCTGCGCCGCCGTCGCCTTCATTGACCTCGACAGCTTCAAGCTGGTCAACGATGGCCTCGGCCACAGCGCCGGCGACGAGCTGCTGAAGGTGGTCGGCGCGCGCATGCAGCAGTGCATGCGCGCGGACGACACGCTGGGCCGCTTCGGCGGCGACGAATTCGTCATCATCCTGACCGATCTCGGCGACGACCCGCAGCATCTTGCGCCGCTGCTCGAACGGATCCGCCACGCGGTGACCGAGCCGGTGCTGCTCGGCGGCCAGGAGGTGCAGGTCAGCTGCAGCATGGGTGTGGTGATGTATCCGCGCGACGGCGCCGACCCGAACACGCTGATGATGAACGCCGACGCCGCGATGTACCGCGCCAAGGAGATGGGCAACAACAACTTCCAGTTCTACACGCGCGAAATGAACGACCGCGTCGAAGAAAAACTGGTGCTGCTCGAGGGGCTGCGCAACGCCCTCGACGAACAGCAATTCAGCCTGCTGTACCAGCCGAAGGTCGACCTGCGCAGCGGCCGCATGTTCGGCGTCGAAGCGCTGATCCGCTGGCACCACCCGGAACACGGCGTCATTTCGCCGCTGCGCTTTATCGGCCTGGCCGAGGAATCGGGCCTGATCGTGGCGATCGGCGACTGGGTGCTGCAGACCGCCTGCCGCCAGAACATGGCCTGGCGCGCCGCCGGCCTCGAGCCGGTCAGCATGTCGGTGAACGTGTCGCCGCGCCAGTTCGAGGACCGGCGCCTGGTCGAGCGGGTCGCCCAGGCGCTGGCCGGCAGCGGCCTCGATCCGGCCGCGCTCGAACTGGAAGTGACCGAAGGGGTGATCATGCGCGACCTGGCACAATCGGTGGGCAAGATGCGCGAGCTCAAGGAGATGGGCTGCGCGCTGTCGATCGACGATTTCGGCACCGGCTACTCGAGCCTGTCGGCGCTCAAGTCGTTCCCGATCAGCAGCCTGAAGATCGACAAGTCGTTCATCCGCGATCTCGCCGACAGCCCCGACGACCAGGCCATCGCGATGGCGGTCATCTCGCTGGGCCACAAATTGAACCTGCGCGTCATCGCCGAAGGGGTCGAGACGGAGCAGCAATGCCGCTTCCTGCGCGACAACGAATGCGACGAAATGCAGGGCTACCTGTTCAGCCGTCCGCTGCCGCCCGACGCCGTCGCCGCGATGCTGCGCGCCCAGGCTCATCAAATCTCGGAGGAACCATGCCATGACGCAGCCGCTTAAATTGCGATACGAGCTGCTGCGCCTGCTCACGGGCGACGATCCGAAGCTGCGCCGGCTGCTCGGCTACTGGGCCGCCACCGGCGTCTTCTACGTGTTCGGCATGTGCCTGATGTACCTGCAGATCGAGAACGGCAATGTCGAGCGCAACGCGGGCACCCAGATCATCATCTTCGGCATGTCCTGCCTGGCCGCCTGCTACGTGATGATCCGCGCCAGCAAGTCGCTGCGCATACCGCCCTGGCTGATGGCTGTCTTGCAGGCGCTGGTCGCGCTCGGGTGCAACGCTGCGATCTATTCGATCAGCGGGCCGATTCGCGGTTCCACGCTGATGCTGCCGCTGGTGGTGATCGTGTTCTGCACCTTCTCGCTGCGCCCGCGCCAGACGATGGCGCTGTGCGCGGCCACCATCGCCATCTTCGGCGGCACCATCGCCTGGCTGGTGGTGCGCGACCCGCTGCATTTTCCGCTCGATGTCGAGATCGTCCACTTCGCTCTGGCCGCGGCGTCGCTGCTGTCGGTGTCGCTGGTGACGGGCGAAATGGGCAAGCTGCGCGCGCGTCTGAAGCGCCAGAAGGAGGAGTTGCTGACCGCGGTGGCGACGATCCGCACGCTGGCGACGGTGGACGAACTGACCTCGCTGGCGAACCGGCGCCACATGAACGAGGTGCTCGGCGCCGAAGAGCGGCGCGCCAGCGGCGGCGCGCACCCTGTCTGCATCGCGCTGCTCGACATCGATTTTTTCAAGAGCGTCAACGACCGCTATGGCCACGCCGGCGGCGACGCCGTGCTGCGCACCTTTGCCGCCGCCGCGCGCGAAGCGCTGCGCGGCGGCGACGTGCTGGCGCGCTGGGGCGGCGAAGAATTCCTGCTGATGCTGCCCAATACCGGCCTGGCCGAAGCGACGCCGGTGCTGCACCGGATGGCCGAGCGGGTGCGCGCAATGCGCATCGGCGAACTCGATCGCGAGCTGACGGTGACGTTTTCGGCCGGCCTGGCCGAGCGCAGCGGCGACGAGCCGTTCGCCGACACCATCTCGCGCGCCGACCGCGCGCTGTACGTCGCCAAGGCGTCCGGCCGCAACCAGGTGATCCCGATGGCCGCGCCGCCCGCGTAAAAAACCGGTGTCAGGTCTGACATTCGGACATTTCAACGTAAAAAACCGGTGTCAGGTCTGACATTCGGACATTTCAACGGCGAAATGTCCGAATGTCAGCGCAATAATCGGCGGGGTACGTCGAAAATCGCGCCGAAGCAAACACCTTTATTACTACGGGTTCTAAGAAGCGCACCTCTTATGGTGTTTGCTTAAGAGACCTGACACCAGCGTTTACGCGCCGACCGCGCGCTGTACATCGCCAAGGCGTCCGGCCGCAACCAGGTGATCCCGATGGCCGCGCCGCCGGCGTAAGTTCTTCCAATATCCTTTGAGTCGTCGATCCCGCGCAGGCGGGAACCTCTACCAACCACGCTCTGAGATGGCATGGATTCCCGCCTTCGCGGCAACGACTCGGTTTACGGTTTGGTGGTGTCTTGCAGGCGGCGCACGATAGCCTCGGGCGTCGATTCGACCAGCAGCAGGCCGGCATGCTCGGCGCGCACGAAGCCTTCGTCCTGCAGGTGGCCGACGAAGCCGACAAGCTTGTCGTAGAAGCCGTTCACGTTGAGCACGCCCACCGGCTTGGCGTGGATGCCGAGCTGCGACCAGGTCAGCATCTCGAACAGCTCTTCGAGCGTGCCCATCCCGCCCGGCATGGCGATGAAGCCGTCCGACAGCTCGGACATCATCGCCTTACGCTCGTGCATGTCCTTGACGACGAACAGGCGCGTCAGGCCGGCGTGGCCGACCTCGCGCTCGACCAGCGCGCGCGGGATCACCCCGGTCGCCTCGCCGCCCAGGCGCAGCACCTCGTCGGCGATCACGCCCATCAGGCCGACATTGCCGCCGCCGTAGACCAGGCCGATGTTGTGCGACACCAGCACCTGCGCCAGCGCGCGCGCGGTGGCGGCGTACAGCGGGTTGGCGCCGAACGAGGCGCCGCAATACACGCAAACAGACTTCATCGCTTACCTTAGCTGCCTTCCAGTTGTGCCTTCGCCGTCTCGAGTTCGAGCCGTTCCCTGGCGTCTTGCGGCAGCACCGCCGCGGCTTCCTTCAGCAATTTGGCCGCCTCGTCCATTTTCTTGCGCCCCTCCAGCAGCAGCATGGCGTTGGCATATTCGATGCGCGCGCTGGCCGAGCCCGGGTTCAGCGCCAGCGCCTGCCGGAACGCGCGGTAGCAGTCGTCCTTGCGCGCGCCGTAGGTCAGGCCGCCGATCATCGCGCCGACGCTGCCGATGATCTCGGCGTGGTAGGCGCCCAGCGCGGTGTAGGCATCGGCGTGCGCCGGCGCCAGCCGGATGGTCTGGTCAAGGCAGTTGCGCACCTTGGTGCCGATGCCGTGGGTGAGCGCCTTGACGATCGAAATGCGCTGGAAATAACGCCCCATCGCGTACGCCTGCCAGTAATAGCCGGCCGGGTTGTCGGGCTGCTCGGCCTGGTGGCGCTCGCAGCGCTCGGCCACTTCCTCGAACAGCGCCAGCTGCTTCTTCTCGCTCGGCTCGAGGTAATTGGCGTAGGTGCAGGTGGCCTTGTGGGCGACAGAATAGCCATCGATGCCGGCCGACAGGCCCAGGCGCATCGCCTTTTCGAATTCGCCGGCATGGTAGGCGATCCAGGCGTCGACCAGCACCGCCTTCTTCGGGAACGGCTCGGCGTCGCCGATGTGCAGGCGCTGCCAGGCCGCGGCCAGCCCCGCCGCGTCGTGAACGTAGGCGTCATCAGGGTGCGGGAATGCGGTCCATGCCATGGCAGTCTCCTTCGGTCACTTCAGTTTTTTGAGGTATTCCTGCGACAGCTTCTCGAACAGGGTGTGGGTGTCGCCGCGCAGGTAGGGGCCGACCAGCGACAGCACCTGGAAGCAGCCGCGCGCCAGCGCGTCGGCCATCGCCTGCTGCTCGGTGTAGTTGCGCGGGTTGCGCACGTATTCGTACGACAGCCAGTAGGTCGCCACCACCACCATGTTGGTGGCCATCGCGTCGATCTGGGCGTCGGACGCTTCCAGCGACTGCTCGGTGCGCAGGTCCAGGCACAGCTGCTTGGCCACCTTGATCTTGTGCGCCAGGATCAGCTTGAAGTGCAGTTCGAGCTTGCGGTTGCGCGACAACAGGTCGTTCAGGTCGCGGTAGAAGAAGCGGTAGCGCCAGATCAGCTCGAACATCAGGTGCAGGTACAGCCAGACATCCTCGATGTTGGAGCGGCGCCCTTCCGGCACCTTCAGCATGCGTTCGATCTCGGCCTCGAACTTGATGAAGATCGAGTTGACGATGTCGTCCTTGTTGCGGAAGTGGTAGTAGAGGTTACCGGGCGAGATATTCATCTCTTCCGCGATCACGGTGGTGGTGATGTTCGGCTCGCCAAACTCGTTAAACAGCCGCAAAGACAATTCAAGGATGCGTTCGCGGGTGCGGCGTGGAGCTTTCTGGAGCATGGCGGGCGGCGTGGGTTTTTACTCCCCTAGCATACCACCGAATCGGCGGCCGGCTAAGGGCCCGCCAGCGCAGCGCGCTGCGCGTGCACCCGCAGTCCTTCGCGCAGCGCGGCGCGCAGTTCGGCGCCGTCCCACGGCTTGGCAAGGCAGCGGTCGATGTCGCCGCGCTCGATGGCCAGCGCGACGGGCGCGAGATCGGCCAGCGCGGTGAGCATGATGCGATAGCAGTCGGGGCGCAGCTGGCGCGCGCGTTCGAAAAAGGCGGTGCCGGTCATCAGCGGCATGCACTGGTCGCACGCGATTACCTGCACGTCGGCGCCGGCCAGCAGCGCGATCCCTTCGGCGGCGCTGTGCGCCGACAGGATCGTGTAGCCGTCCTGCGCCAGGAAGTCGCGCACGATCTCCACCATGAACGGGTCGTCGTCGACCACCAGCAGGGTCGGCGCGGCTGCCGGCGCCGCCAGGAACGGTTCGAGCTGGCCGACGAACTGCTCGGGCTCGATCGGCTTGCCGATGTAGCCGTCGAAGCCGGCTGCCAGCAGGCGCTCGCGGTCGCCCAGCATCGCCAGCGCGGTCACCGCCAGCACCGGCGTGCGGCACAGCTGCGGATCGGCCTTGAGCAGGCCGACCACGCCGTAGCCGTCGAGCTTGGGCAGGTGGACGTCGCACAGGATCAGGTCCGGCTTCTGCGCGCGCGCCAGCCGCACGCCGCTGTCGCCGTCGAACGCCATCAGCGGCGTGTGGCCGAACGCGGTCAGCAGGTAGGACATCAACTCCATGTTGGTCGGATTATCTTCGATGATGAGGATGCGCGCCACGGGAATCCTGGGACTGGGGACGGGCCTCCAGCTTACCTTCCCTGCTCTGTTCTTGTCCACGCCGCCGTGACGATCTCGCGCATCACCATCGCCAGCACGCGCCGGTTGCGGCCCAGCGCGACGTGGCCGACGCCGCCGAACTCGATGTTGCGCGCCCCCTCCAGCCGGCTCGAGGTCTGCGGCGAGACGATGTTGTCGTGGTGCGTGTAGATCGAGGTGATCAGCGCGCGCGTGGCGGCGCTCTCGCCGGCGGCCAGCTCCTGCAGCCAGTCGTTTTCGCTGCCCTCGGCGGCGCCGCCGCGGCGCATCTGCGCGGCGTTCCTGCCGACGCCGAAACTGGCCAGGCAGGTGCCGTGGTGCGGCGTGCCGAGGGTGACCAGGCGCGCCACGCGGGCGGCGCCGTGGCGGCGCATCCAGGCGCGCGCCACCAGCCCGCCCATGCTGTGGGCGACGATCACCAGCTTCGGCGCGCCGGCCCGCTGGCACAGGTGTTCGACCGCGCGCTGCACCAGCGGCGCGTAGCCGTCGATCTCACCGGCGATCGGCTCCAGGTCGAGCGTGGCGTAGCTGATGCGGGCGGCGTCGAGCAGCGGCACCAGCGCGCTCCAGTAGCCGCTGTTGCAGCCGTAGCCGTGCAGCAGCAGCACCGGCGGCGCGGTCGAATCGGCGAACACCACTTCGCGCGCCAGCGCACGCGGCATGCTCCACGACGACTGCAGCATCGACGCGGTGAATTCTTCGCCGAACAGGTGCAGCCGGGCGGCGGCGCCAAGCCGGAAGAGGGCCGGGGTGGCGCTGGCCGAGCGGCTGGCGAGGCGAAAGTTGTTGGCGTTGATCAGCAGGCGCACCAGCAGCACGGCGCCCAGGCCGGCGGCCAGCGCCGCCCAGCGGTTCCAGCCGAGCCAGCCGACAGCGGCGGCGCCGATGCCGAGCGCCGCCACTGCCTGCACCAGCAGCAGCAATCGCAGCATCAGGCGCGCGCTCATCGTCTAGCCCAGCGAAGCGGCCAACGCCTCCGACAGCCGCGCCGTGACGGCGTAGATCGTCAGCTGCGGATTGGCGCCGAGCGAAGTCGGGAACAGCGAGCCGTCGTGCACCGACAGGTTGCGCACGCCGTGGTAGCGGCCGTCCGGCCCGGTCACGCCGCGCCACGGGTCGGGCGACATGCCGCAGCCGCCCATCACGTGGGCCGACACCAGGCGCGTGACGTGGGTGCGGTACGGCAGCGCGGCGATGCCCTTCTTCGCCGCGGCCCAGCTGGTGTAGCGCTCGGCCATTTCGTGCATCGGCTGCACGGATCTGGCGCCGGCGGCGAACTGGATCTCGGCCATGCTGAGGAGGCCGCGCCGCACGCCGTCCCACACATAAGGCGTGACCTCATAGTCGAGCACCGGCGCGCCGTCCGGCTGCAGGGCGACGCTGCCGCCGGCCGATTCGGCGTGGAAGCCGTCGCGCAGCAGCGCCAGCAAGGCGTGGACGTGCGGGAACTGCTGCATCATCCGCGCGTGCGCCTCGCCGAAGCCGGCCAGCGTGGTCGCCAGCAGCAGCGGATGCAGCGGCGGCGCCTCCAGCTTGTAGCCGATGGCGCCGCCCACCGGCGTGGCGAGGAAATGGTCCGAATAGATCGACTGCGGCGCGCCGGCGTAGCCGTCGACGCGCTGCTCGAACAAGGCGCCCGACACCGCGGTCGGGTGCAGGAAGGTGCGCTTGCCGAGCAGGCCGTGCGGGTCCGGCGCCTTCGAGCGCAGCAGCAAGCCGGGCGAGTTGATGGCGCCGCCGGCCACCACGAAGTGCCGCGCGCGCAGCGTGACCGTGTGGCCGTTCGGCGCCAGGCCGTCGGCGCCGAGCGCGCTGCACAGCAGGTGGTCGACGGCGTCGCCCTTGAACACCAGCCGGTCGGCGCGCGCGCGCGTGATCAACGTGGCCTTGTGGTCCAGCGCCGACGGGATGGTCGTCACCAGCATCGACTGCTTGGCGTTGGTCGGGCAGCCCATGCCGCAATAGCCGAGGTTCCAGCAGCCCTTGACGTTGCGGCGGATCGCCCCGGTCGAGATGCCGAGGCGCGCGGCGCCGCGCTGCAGCAGGTCGTTGTTCGCGTTGGGCGGCGTCAGCCAGGGGGCGATGCCGAGGCGCTCTTCCATGCGGGCGAACCACGGCGCCAGCGCCGCGCCGCTGTAGTCGGCCAGGCCAAAGTGCTGCTGCCAGTGCGCCAGCGTGGCGTCGGGAGTGCGAAAGCTCGAGGTCCAGTTGACGGTGGTCGAGCCGCCGACAGTGCGGCCCTGCAGGATGTTGATGGCCTTGTCGCGCGTCTTGCGCGCGGCCGACTCCTGGTACAGCGCCGGATAGGCCTCGGCCTCGCGCATCTTGAAGTCGGTTGAGGACTTCAGCGCGCCTTCCTCGACGATCACCACCTTCAGGCCGGCCAGCGCCAGGATCTCGGCGGTGACGCCGCCGCCGGCGCCGCTGCCGACGATGACGACGTCGGCCTCGATGGCGCGGCCGGCCGTCAGCGCGGCGCCGTCGACGACGTCCCAGCCGCGCGCCAGGCCGGCATGGATCGGATCCGGTATCAGCTTGTGCACCGCGGAGCTCATGCGCTCAGCTCCGCCATCGGGCCGGGGTAGCCGATGGCGGCCCACGCCGACGGATCGGCGTACCAGGCGCCGAGCACCAGGTCGTGCAGCGCGTGGTATGCCACCTGCAGCGTGTCGAAGCGGTGCTGCCGCCAGTCCTGCAGGAAGGCGCCGACCTGCTGCGCGCTGGCGCTCGACCAGCTGTCCGGCACGCCGGCGAGGAAGCGGCGCGCCGGCCCCAGCGCCAGCAGGCCGAACAAGTCCTGGATCTCTTTCTGGGTCGCGAGCGGCAGGCCGAGGATGGCCTGGTGCACCCGTTCGGTGGCAAGCGCGATCGCGGCGCGGCGCGCGGCGTCGGCCTGCGGCAAGGCGCCGGCGAGCATGGCCGGCACGATGGCGTCGATGGCGGCGCGCGCCTCGCCATCGAGAACGAAGCGGCCCGGCTGCCTCGATGCGAGCCGATAGACGCCGCCGCCGGCGGCCAGCGCCAGCGCGGCAAGCACACCTGTTGTCAGGAATCCCCTGCGTGATAACGCCATGACTATCGTCTCATGCTGTCTTTTTGCCAGTATACGCGAACTACCGCCTGGCGATCTTCAGAATATGGCTGGCGATGCCGCGCAGGATATTGACTTCCTCGGTTTCGAGCTCGGTGCGGGCGAACAGGCGCTTCAGGCGCGGCATCAGCTTCTTCGGGTTGTCGGCATCGAGGAAGTCGATCGCCACCAGTGCCTGCTCGAGGTGGGCGTACATGCCGTCGACCTGGGCGCGGCTGGCGGCGTCGCCGTGAAAGCCGACCGGGCTGGCCGCCACCGCATCGGGCTCGGCGGCCACCCGGCATTCGTAGGCCAGCACCTGCGCCGCCTGCGCCAGGTTCAGCGACGAGTAGCCCGGGTTGGCGGGGATGTTGATCAGCACATTGCACTGCTCGACGATCTGGTTCGGCAGGCCGAAGCGCTCATTGCCGAAAACGAGGGCGGTGGTCAGGGCGCCCTCGCCTTCGACGTGGGCGGCGATGTGGCCGGCAAAGGAGCGCGGCGTCCACACCGGCGGCGAGAATTCGCGCAGCCGCGCCGACACCGCGGCGGCGAAGTTGCAGCCTTCCAGCGCGGCGCCGATGTCGCCGACGATGCGCGCCCCTTCCAGCACATCCTGGGCGCCGCTGGCGAACGCGATCGCCTCGGGGTCCTGCAAGGCGTCGGCAAAGCGCGGATTGACCAGCACCAGGTCGGAAAAACCCATCGTCTTGATGGCGCGCGCGACGGCGCCGATGTTGCCGGCGCGGCTGGTCTCGACCAGCACGAAACGCAGACGATTGAAAACAGAGATGTTGGTTTCGGGCTGGTTCATTTAAAATAGCGCTACCGCGCAGTTCGATCAGGTTGATAAGCAGGCCACACTGGCCCGCGAATTCTAACCATTTCGGCGCTGCCCCGCTCTTTAATTCACTCTTGCTCATTATCGTTCCCGGCGCTCGCCAGCGCGGTGGCGTTAGCGTTCTTACAACGGAAAAGTCCTCATGCACCCAATGCTCAACACGGCGATCAAGGCCGCCCGCCGCGCCGCCACCGTGATCAACCGCGCCGCTTTCGACGTCGATCGCATCGCGATCACCGAAAAACAACACAACGACTTCGTCACCGACGTCGACCAGGCGGCCGAGCAGGCCATCGTCGAGACGCTGCTCAAGGCGTATCCCGGCCATGCCATCCTGGCCGAGGAATCCGGCGCTTCCGCCAACATGAACGACGAGAGTGAATTCGCGTGGATCATCGACCCGATCGACGGCACCACCAACTTCATGCACGGCTACCCTAACTATTGCGTCTCGATCGCGCTGCAGCAGCGCGGCATCATCACGCAGGCCGTCATCTACGATCCGGTCCGCAACGACCTGTACACCGCGTCGAAAGGCGCCGGCGCCTTCCTCAACGAAAAACGCATCCGCGTCACCAAGCACGACCGCATGGCCAACACGCTGATCGCGTCCGGCCACGGCGCCGGCCCGCGCGCGATCGACGAATACATGCGCATGTACCAGATCATGGCCGAGCGCTGCCAGGGCATCCGCAGCGCCGGCTCGGCCGCGCTGGAACTGGCCAACGTCGCCGCCGGCCGCAGCGACGGCTACTATGAAAAAGGCCTGAAGCCGTGGGATATCGCCGCCGGCTCGCTGCTGGTGACGGAAGCGGGCGGCATTTGCGGCGAATTCAACGGCGAATCGTCGTACCTGAACAAGGGCGACATCATCGCCGCCAGCCCGAAGGTGTTCGGCCAGATGATCACGCTGCTGTCGCCTTTCGCGTAATGGCGTAAAATACGGGCAAGCATCGATACGGAGCGCACCTGCGTGCTCCGGCTGCCCTCCTCGCCCGGCTCGACAAGCCGTGCGGAAATTGCTAAACTGCAACATCAGCGGCAACGACTCCAGTGTGTCTGCCGCCTTGATTTTCTAATCTGATTGCCTGCCACTGGCGCCCGCAAGTTGTGGCGACGGGCCGATCTCACCATAAAGTTACCCATGTCCTTTTCCCAACTCGGCCTGTCCGATGCCATCGTTCGTGCTGTTACCGAACACGGCTATACCGTCCCGACCCCGATCCAGATGCAAGCCATCCCTGCGGTGCTGGCCGGCGGCGACCTGCTGGCAGGCGCCCAGACCGGCACCGGCAAGACCGCCGGCTTCACGCTGCCGATCCTGAACCGCCTGTCGACCGACAAGATCGGCGCCGCGCTGACCAGCAAGACGTCGACCCGCGCGGTGCGCGCGCTGATCCTGACCCCGACCCGCGAACTGGCGGCGCAGGTCGAAGAAAGCGTGCGCACGTACGGCAAGTACACCCACCTCAATTCGACCGTCATCTTCGGCGGCGTCGGCATCAACCCGCAGATCAAGCAGCTCAAGCACGGCGTCGACATCCTCGTCGCCACGCCGGGCCGCCTGCTCGATCACATGGAACAGCGCACCGTCGACCTGTCGAAGGTCGAGATCCTGATCCTCGACGAAGCCGACCGCATGCTCGACATGGGCTTCATCCGCGACATCAAGAAAGTGCTGGCAGTGCTGCCGCCGAAGCGCCAGAACCTGCTGTTCTCGGCGACGTTCTCGGAAGAGATCAAGGCGCTCGCCGATGGCCTGCTGAACAAGCCGGCGATGATCGAAGTGGCGCGCCGCAATTCGACCGTCGAAGTGATCCAGCAGAAGATCCACCCGGTCGACCGCGACAAGAAGCACCAGATGCTGGCGCACCTGATCAAGACCAACAACTGGACCCAGGTGCTGGTGTTCATGCGCACCAAGCACGGCGCCAACAAGCTCGTCGAGCAGCTGAACGGCGACGGCATCGGCGCGATGGCGATCCACGGCAACAAGAGCCAGTCGGCGCGCACCAAGGCGCTGTCCGAGTTCAAGGATGGCGCATTGCAGGTGCTGGTGGCAACCGACATCGCCGCGCGCGGTATCGACATCGACCAGTTGCCGCACGTGGTCAACTACGACCTGCCGAACATTCCGGAAGACTATGTGCACCGCATCGGCCGTACCGGCCGTGCCGGCGCCACCGGCGAAGCGGTGTCGCTGGTCTGCGTGGACGAGCATGAGATGCTGAAAGATATCGAAAAGCTGATCAAGCAGACGCTGCCGCGCCAGGTGATTCCTGGCTTCGAGCCGGATCCGACGGCGCGCGCGCAGGCGATCCAGCTGCGCAGCGGCGCGCCAGGGCATGGCGGGCGCGGCGGCCGTTCCGGCGGCCAGGTCGTCAAGGTCGGCGGCGGCGGCGGTCGCAGCACGGCCAAGCCGCGCAGTGCCGGCGGCCCTGCCGCGCCAGGCGGTGGCAGCGGCGCCCGCGGTCCGCGTCCGGCGGCGCCGCACCGCTCGGGCGGCCGCGGCCGCTAAGCCACACCAAAAACCGGGTCCGCCCGGTTTTTTTTCGTCTGGTGTCACGTTCTGGTGTCAGGTCTGACAATCGGACAAAACGCTGGTGTCAGGTCTGACAATCGGACATTTCGTTCTCGAAATGTCCGATTGTCAGACCTGACACCAGCCCTTAACTAGTTGACCAAGCAAGCAATCGATGGATATACTTGCGCAGTCAAGTACCAGTACGGTATGCCTATAGGATTTTATGATGATTAATTCGCCATACACCGAATTTTGCCTGCGCATGGCGCGCGCCCACGCGGCGCTGCTGCGCCGCTTCGACAGCGCCCTCGGCAGCGTTCACGGCATCAGCTTCGGCGACTTCCAGCTGCTCGACCACCTCAGCCGCGCGGCCGGCGGGCGCCTGCGCCGCGTCGACCTGGCCGAACGCCTCGGCCTGACCGCGTCCGGCGTTACGCGCGCGCTGCTGCCGCTCGAAAAAATCGGCCTGGTGGCGCGCGAAGCCGATCCGCGCGACGCCCGCGTCGGCTACGCCGCGATCACGCCGGCCGGCACCGAACTGCTGGCCAACGCCACCGTCACCACCAACCTCGTCAGCGGCGACCTGCTGCAAGGCGTGGCGAAGGACAAGCTGGACGCCATGTCCGCCCTGCTCGGCCAGCTGGCCGGCATCAACGCATCGAACAACTGACCCAGGAAACGTCATGCGCTCACCCGACCCCACGCGCGCCGCGCTGCTGCGCGACAGCAACTTCCGCTGGCTGATGGCGGGCGCCACGGTCTCGATGCTGGGCGACCAGTTCACCCTGATCGCGCTGCCGTGGCTGGTGCTGCGGATGACCGGCGACCCGCTCGCGCTGGGCCTGGTGCTGGCGGTGATGGGCATTCCGCGCGCGATCTTCATCCTGGTCGGCGGCGCGCTGGTGGACCGCTACTCGCCGAAGGGCGTGATGATGCTGACCAAGTATGCCAACGCAATCCTGCTCGGCCTGCTGTCAGTGCTGGTATTGAGCAACCAGGTCACGATGCCGATGGTCTATGCGCTGGCGCTCGGCATCGGCCTGGCGTCGGCCTTCAGCATGCCGGCCGGCTCGTCGATGCTGCCGAGCGTGGTCGCGCCCGAACACCTGCACATGGCGAACGGCATCATGATGAGCACGCGCGTGCTCACTTCGCTCGCGGGGCCGTTGATGGCCGGCGTGCTGATCGCGTTTTCCGGCGACGCTGCCGGCGCCGTTGCCGACAGCCGCGGCCTCGGCCTCGCCTTCGCGCTCGATGCGCTGACCTTCGTCGCCACCGCATGGACGCTGCACCAGGTGCGGCTGCATGCCGCCGCCGCGCGCGCGGTGCCCGAACGCGTGCTGCGCGCCGTCGCCAGCGGCATCGCCATGGTCTGGCGCGACCAGGAAATGCGCGCCGCGTTCCTCTACTGGGGTGTGATTTCGCTGGTGGTCGGCGGCGCCATGCAGGTGGCGATTCCGGTGCTGGCCAGCAACCGACTCGGCGGCGCGGCCGCGCTCGGCCTGATCATGGGCGCGCACGCGGCCGGCGCCCTGCTGGGCATGACCTTGTCATCCATGAAGAGCGACCTGCGCATCGGCACGCTCGGCACGACGCTGCTGGCGGCCGACGCCGTCGCCGGCCTGGTGCTGATGCTGATGGGCGCTGTCGACGCCGCCTGGCAGGCCGCAGCGCTGATGGCGATCCTGGGCGCGCTGAGCGGCTTCATGCAGGTGGCGGTCTTCACCTGGATCCAGAGGCGCGTGCCGCGCGAGATGTTGGGCCGCACGATGAGCATCTTCATGTTTATCCTGATGGGCCTGGCGCCGCTGGCGGCGTCGCTGACCGGCTCGGTGATGCAGTACCTGACGCTGGTGCACTTGTTCATCGGCGCCGGCGCCTTCCTGCTGGCCGGCACCGCGTGCGCGTTCGCGCTGACGCCGATGCGCGTGATGAACGATCCGAAATCGGCTACGATACCGCCTTGACGGTGACATAGCGCCTTGAAAAACATGCCGAAATTTGCAGCCAACCTGAGCATGATGTTTGGGGAAATGAATTTTCTCGACCGTTTTGCCGCCGCCCGCGCGGCCCGCTTCGACGCCGTCGAGTTCCTGTTCCCGTACGCCTTCGAGCCGGAGCAGATCGCCAAGCGGCTGGCGCGCTACCAGCTGCAGCTGGTGCTGTTCAACCTGCCGGCCGGCGACTGGGCCGCCGGCGAGCGCGGCATCGCGTGCGACCCGCGCCGGGTCGGCGAGTTCCAGGACAGCGTCGCACTCGCCCTCGATTACGCGGACGAACTCGGCGTGCGCCAATTGCATTGCCTGGCCGGCAAGATTGCGCCGAACGTACCGCGCGAACGGGCCCGCGAGGTCTACATCGGCAACCTCGGTTTCGCCGCCGGCGCCTGCCGCGCGCATGGCCTGCGCCTGCTGATCGAGCCGATCAACACCTTCGACATCCCCGGCTATTTCCTGACCGGCACGCGGCAGGCGCTCGACATCATCGACGCGGTCGGCGCCGACAACCTGTTCCTGCAGTACGACATCTATCACATGCAGCGCATGGAAGGCGAACTGGCCAATACCCTGCGCGCTCATCTTTCGCGCATCGGCCACATCCAGCTGGCCGACACGCCGGGCCGGCACCAGCCGGGCACCGGCGAGATCAATTATCCGTTCCTGTTCGGCCTGCTCGACGAGATCGGCTACGATGGCTGGATCGGCTGCGAATACGTGCCCAGCGGCGACACCGACGCCAGCCTGGCCTGGCGCGAACCATGGCTTTCGTAACGAAAAACTGGTGTCAGGTCTGACATTCGGACATTTCAAGGAAAAAATGTCCGAATGTCAGACCTGACACCAGAACCTGCACCACCACAACAAAAGGAACAATCATGATCGAAGGCCTGCGCACCGTCGTCTACCCCGTCACCGACATCGCCGACGCCACCGCCTGGTACAAGCGGGTGCTCGAGCGCGAACCGTATTTCAACGAGCCCTTCTATGTCGGCTTCGAGGTCGGCGGCTTCGAGCTCGGCCTGATCCCCGACGGCGTGCCCGGCGCGGCCGGCGCCACCGCCTACTGGGGCACGCCGGACATCGTCGCCGAAGTGGCGCGCATCGTCGCCCTCGGCGCCACCATCGACAGCCCGGTCACCGAAGTCGGCGGCGGCATCCGCGTCGCCGCCCTGCTCGACCCGTACGGCAACCAGTTCGGCGTGATCCAGAATCCCCACTTCGACCTCGCCAAGGTCCGCTAACTTGACTTTGAGCAAGATGCCCCACGGATAGAAGGGCAAGAATGTCTCCTTCCGGCTCGCCCTCCCGCGCGGCCAGAAAGGACCCATGCCTTTCCCCCACCGTCTTCTCACGTGCTTTGCCCTGTGCCTCAGCCTGCTGCTGGGCGGCTGCGCCACTTCCACCGTCAGCCTGCAGGAAGTGCGCGCCTTCGCCGACCAGTCGGCCAAGCTGGGCGCCTATGCCGAGCTGTCGACCCGTTTTCGCGACACCTACACGCGCGAGCAACTGTACCTGCCGCCGGCGGCCGAGAAGATCGGCCGCGAAACCGACGCCAAGCGGCGCGCGGTGTACGACGACTTCGTCAGCGCGCAGAAGGCGGTGGTGCTGTACATGCAGACGCTGAGCCTGCTGGCGGGCGACGCCCGCTACGACCTCAGCGACAAGCTCGACGACCTCGGCAACGGCATCAAGGCCAACCTCGACAGCCCGCTCGAGCAGCGCCACGTGAATGCCTACACCGGCCTGACGCGCCTGCTGACGCGGGCCATCGCATCCGGCTACCAGGGCCGCAGCGTCGAGACGATGGTGCGCGACGGCGACCGCGACCTGCAGACGCTGCTCGACGGCATGCTGACGCTGACCCGCTTCTACGCCAAGACCAACGAGAACGAGAAAAAGACCATCCTCGGCATCTTCGACATCGAGATTCCCTTCGCCAACCAGCCGAAGGACCGCATGCTGGTGACGCTGGCCAAGGTGCACTACCTGAACAAGTCGGCCGAATACAAGATCCTCGACAAGCGCTACGAACTGGCGGTGCAGGGCTTGACCAAGGTCTCGCTGGGCCACCAGAAGATGCGCGAAAACCTCGGTGCGCTGCATGGCGCCGAGATCCGCAACATTCTGTCGAGCTACGTGCGCGACCTCGAAATGATCCGCTCCGGACTGTCCGGCAACTAACACTCACGGAGGCGCCATGGGCACCGATACCGAACAGAATGGCCTGGGCAGCGTGGAGCAGGTCGAGGCGCTGGCGGACCAGCTGTCGGCCTGCGCCGACCAGATCCACGCCCGCGTGATGAAAGACATCCGCGCCCACAGCGGCCCGTTCAGCGATGCCGAACAGGCGACCGCGCGCGCCCTGCTCGACGACGAACTGCTGCTGCGCCAGCGCGCCAACAGCCTGTACGCCGACGCTGCCACCTACGTCGTCAAGACGCTGGGCAAGCCGCAGCAGCACGTGATCGAACTGACGGCGCAGGCGGCCGAAAAGATCCGCAAGATCGCGGTCATCGGCGACGTCGTCGGCCTGGTCGGCGGCCTGCTGTCGCTGGCCGGCGCCGCCGCCACCGGACAGGCCGCGCCGATTCTGGCCGCGCTCGCCAAGATCAACACCCAGGTCAAGGCGGTGCAGGCAAACCTGCCGAAAAAGCCGCCGGTCAAACCAGCCTGACCTCGTTCGCTTTTCCTGCCCCGTGCCCGCGCGGCAGGCCCCCTGCGGGTTCCCCGGCAATTCCGATCGCGTGCGCCCATGTTCATGGCGCGCCGATCGCGCTACACTTGTGATAGCCCAGTCCCCGCCTTGGCGCACCGCCTTGGCGCACCGCATTGGCGCGCCAAGGTGGGGATTCATCACAAACGGTCCTGAAAGGCACACTCGATGAACGGCCTCGAACAGGCGCAGCTCGCGCAGCTCAAATCGATGCTCGAGCAACGCCTCGACGCGCTCTCCGAGCAATCCATGGCCGACCACACCGGCACGCGCGACCTCGCGGTCCAGGAAGTGGAAACTTCCCCCGCCGACAAGGCCACCGTGCGCCTGCTCAACGACCTGGCGCTCGAAGCGGCCGGCCACAATGCCGCCCAGATGCTGATCCTCAAGCGCGCGCTCGCCAGGTTCGACGACGGCAGCTACGGCGAATGCGAGGAATGCGGCAACCCGATCGGCTATTCACGCCTGCAGGCAAGACCGGAAGCGCGCCTGTGCATCACGTGCCAGACGCGCGCCGAAAAGCGTCATGCGCCCTGACCGGTCAACACATGTGCTGGCCGCCGTTGATGGCGATGTTGGCGCCGGTGATGAACGCCGCCTGGTCGGACGCCAGATAGGCGACCAGGGCGGCCACCTCGGCCGGTTCGCCCAGCCGCCCCACCGGTATCTGCGGCAATATCTTCGATGCGAGTATGTCGGCTGGAATTTTTTCCACCATCCGCGTGCGCAGGTAGCCGGGCGACACCGAGTTGACGGTGATGCCGTGGCGCGCCACTTCCAGCGCCAGCGCCTTGGTAAAGCCATGCATGCCGGCTTTCGCGGCGGCGTAGTTGGCCTGGCCAAAGGCGCCTTGCTGCGCGTTTACCGATGAAATGTTGATGACGCGCCCCCAGCGCCGCTCGACCATCGGCTCGAGCGCCTGGCGCGTCATGTTGAAGACACTGTCGAGGTTGGTGCGCAGCACGCGGTCCCAGTCGGCATGCTGCATCTTGCGCAGGCAGCAGTCACGCGTGATGCCGGCATTGTTGACCAGCAGGTCGAGTCGCCCCATCTCCGCCAGCAATTTCTGCATCATCGATTCGGTGGCGACAAAGTCGGCCACGTCGACCTTGTAGGCGCGCACGCGGCAGCCTTCGTCACGCTGGGCGGCGAGCCAGCCTTCCGGGCTCGGATTGTCCGGCGAGTACGTCGTCGCCACCCGGAACCCGGCGGCATCGAGCCGCCTGCACAGGGCCGTGCCCAGCCCGCCCATGCCACCTGTCACCAATGCTACCCGCAGCTTTTCCATGCTTCGCCCATCCCCGAAAAATTGTTCTGTTCACACCACGCCCGCGGTGTGAAGGAACAAGTCTAGGAGGCTCATCAGGAGGAACATTGAGAAATATCAAGGCAGATGATAAGAAGTTAATATTTCATCCGCAAAAAGAAACACCGCCGTTTCTGCCAGTGGCAGGAACGACGGTTTCGGGGCTGACTCAGCTTACGTGGTTCAGGCGATGATGCGCGGCGTGCTGAGCGGGTCGAAGTCGACCCAGTCGGCATCGACGATCGTGCCTTCGGCGCGTTCGATGTGGTGGGCGCCGAGGTCGCGCAGCACTTCGAGCACGCGCTCTTCCTGGCCGGCATCGTCGAGCGCGACGGCCAGCAGCATGCCCGGCTTGCGCGGCTCGACGTAATTTTCGCCGCCCTCTTCCGATTCGCCCTTTTCCTTCATCTTGTGAAAGCTGTACAGCGAGCCGACGTGGGCGCCGACCAGGCCGCCGACGATCGGGCCCACCGGGCCGGTCACCACCGAGGTGGCGGCGCCGATCGCCAGGCCGACCGCACCGCCGGCCGCCGCGCCTTCCAGCACGCCTTCAGGCGTTTCCTTGGCGCCTGGAGACTGCAGGTTGTCGCCGCCGATCGGCGTCATGTCGTGCTGTCCAGGCTGGTTGACGAAGAAGCCGCTGATGCGGTCCTCGCGAAAGCCCGCGCCGACCAGTTCGCTGCGCGCGCGGTCGATTTCGTCCTGGAGTTGAAAATGACCTGCAATAATTGTCGACATGCTGTATTCCTCCTGCATTGATGGTGTGACAAGCATGCGCCACCCGGCGAACATACTCTGTACGCCAGCGTACTTAGCGCGCCGATAACGCGATTAACGCCACTGGCCGTAGCCGACGTCCTGCTCCGGGACCGGCGGCGGCGCATCCTGCCATGCGCGTGGATCGACGCGGTAGTACTTTTCGAACTCGGCGAACAGGGCCGGATGGCGCTCCGCCATCTGATGCGGCTTCTCGTAAAACGTTTCAGTGGCGACGGCGAAAAACTCGGCCGGGCTGGTCGCGCCGTAATGGTCGAGCACGCTGTGCTGCTGGTACAGGGCGTCGCTGCGCAAGCCGGCGAAGTCGCGCGACAGCACCGCCGACCACTCGCGGTAGCGCGCCGGGCTGCCCAGGTAGGGCGCACCATTGTTGCTGCCCGATTCGCTGTCGAGCTGGTGGGCGAACTCGTGCAGCACGACATTCTGGCCGTCGGTAAAGTCGGCGGCGCCGCGCCGCACGTGGTCCCACGACAGCACCACCCGGCCGTCGCCCCAGGATTCGCCGAGCAGGTCCTGGCGCGTTTCGGTGACCACGCCGGCCTCGTCGACCTGGTTGCGCGGCACCAGGAAGGCGCTCGGATAGACCAATATGGTGTCGAGCCCGGGATACACGCGGCTCGGCCGGTTCAGCAGCAGCAGGCAGGCGTGGGCGGCGATGGTCACGCGCATTTCGTCATCGATGTCGAGCCCGGCGCAGCCGACGAACTTCTTCTGATATAGAAATTGCTGCACCCGCTGGCGCAATTGCTGCTGCAGCGGCGCCTGCATGCGCGCATAGACCGGCAAGTTGCGCCTGAGGATGTCGAGGAAGCGGTCCGGCATCGGCCGGCTCAGCGCGCGCTTCAGGCGCCAGCCGGGGGCCAGCACCGCCGCGGCGAGCGCCAGCACGATGACGACGCTTAGGATCAGTGCTTGCATGGATTATCCCGGGCGATCGACGGCATGGGCTGCTTTCTGTGAGCGGTTGAAAACGACAGGCACGGCCTGCCACACTCGCAGCAAGTGGGGATCGTTATTTGATTTTCAATCAGGAGGGATAAAGCAGAAGCGCCGCAAGGCGCGGCGCTGGAGGTATGACAAGGGTCTGCCGGGCAGGCCACGCCGGCCCGGCTAACCCTGCGCTGAAGCTTAGGCGTGGTCCTTGTTGGCCGACGGCGCGGCGCCGAACAGCGCGGCGACCAGCGGATCGCGTGCGACCGGGCTGCGGTTGACCCGGATCGCATAGTGGGTATCGTCAGCCAGGATGTGGAAGTGGCGGCCGGTGCCGGCCATGCTCTGCTCGCGCAGGCCGGGACGCTCCTTGCGCGGGGCGGCGCCTTCGCGCTTCGGCTGCACGATGGCGGCCAGGAAGGCCTTGACCCGGTCCGGGTCCGGCGAAATCTGGTAGACAGCCTTGCCGAGGTAGGTGGCGGTGCCTTCGATGTAGCGCGCCAGCTCGATGACGCCGGCTTCGCGCAGGTCGCGGATATACTTGCGGGCGCCCGATGGCGAAAACTTCAGGAACCAGGCAATTTCGTCGGCCAGCATTTCGTGGGTCGACAGTTCGCCGATCAGCTTCTGCATGTTTTCGATACGGCGCTGCGTGGCCGAGGTCGAGCGGACGCGCTCGATCGGGGCCATCGAGATCGGTGCACGCTCGGTCGGCTGAGGCGCAACGCGCTCGATCAGTGCCGAATTGCCGGAATTGTGCAATGCGCCCAGGTCGCCTTGCGCTGCGTTGTGGTGTGTCGGTGCATGCATTTCGAGTGCTCCATGAAAGAGATGGTTCATTGGTCCGGATCGCGTCGCTTGTGTGGTTTGACCAGCACAACAACATTGCGGTTCCCCTTACGTTGTACCCAGATTGCCTGTGTCATGGACACTGGTCTGTGCGCCATCGAACATTTCCTGCGATTCATCTTTGCAAACCCAAAAAAGATTCAACCAGCAACTGCACTGTGCGTTGGCGTACAGATCGCCAGTACATACTTGATTAAGCTGGGCCCGTTCGCGTGAAATTGCGTGCGCATCGATACAGATGTAATAACTCTATAAAGGATTCCACCATGAAAACCACCCTGCTCGTAGCAATGCTTGCCGTCATCGGCCTGACCGCATGCGAAAAAACCACCGTTAACCCACCGGCAACGACGACCGTGGTCACCCCGACCGTCGAGACCCCAGTTGCTGTTCCAGTGCCTGTTCCAGGTCCTGCAGGCGCGCCTGGCGCTCCTGGCGCCACTGGCGCCGAAGGCAAGGCTGGCGAGCCTGGCAAAACTGGCGACACCGTCATCGTCGTGCCAGAAAAGCAAAACTAAGCAACCCCGGTCCCTTGCGGGGCTGGACTAGCGAATCGCGCCGTCGCGGACCCAGGTCCGTTACGGCGCTTTTTTTCGTCCTTGATGCAAACCGGATAAACTTGCAGTCCCGTACCATTGCCGTTGCCACCAATGCGAAACCGCCTGCTCCTGATTTCCCCCCTGCTTTCCCTGCTGTTACCGCTTTCTGCCGGCGCCGGCCCGGCCGGCTCCGACGTGCTGGTCGACTTCCTCGCCATTCCCGGCAGCGCCGGCCTCGGCGCGATCCAGCGGCTGGCGTACTCGCCCTACCGCGGCGCCACCGTCAGCCAGGACCTGGTGCCCCTGTATATGTACGAAGGCAAGCGCGTCTATCTGCATGCCACCCGTGCCGGCTGGAAGCTCAGCGAGCGCTCCGAGCATGACCTGGAAGTGTTCGTCGACTACCGTTTCGAGGGTTTTCCCGCCGACCAGACGCCGCTGATGCTGCAAGGCATGGAGAGGCGCAATTCCGGCATCGACGTCGGCATCGCCTACCGCAAGCGCAAGACCTGGGGCAACCTCGACGTCGAGGTACTGCACGACGCCAACAATGCCAGTCACGGCACCGAGATGCGCCTCGGCTACAGCCTCGACCTGCAAAACGGCCGCTGGCATCTGCGCCCGAGCGTGGCGCTGGCGCGCCGCAGCGCCAACCTGAACAATTATTACTACGGCGTGCGCGCCGTTGAAGCGCGCGCCGACCGCCCGGCCTACATGCCCGGCAGCGGCGTCGACTGGACCGCCAGCCTGTTCGGCTACTATGAACTGAGCCAGCGCTGGCGCCTGCTAGGCGGGATCGGCGTGACCGGGCTTGCCGACGGCGTGCGACACAGTCCCATCGTCGACGACAAGCTGCAGCCGAACGCGATGTTCGGCGCCGCCTACGATTTCGGCAGCCACAAGCCGTATTCGGAGCCGGGCCTGCCGCTGCACCTGAAAATCTACGGCGGCCGCGCCACCGAGTGCAATTTCCTGCCGGCGGCGACCTTCCGCTGCGGCTCGACCCGCACCCCCGACGACACCCGCATCTGGGGATTCGACGTCGGCCGTCCGCTGGTCGAGCGCGTCAACGGCTGGCCGCTCGACTTCGTTGCCTACGTCGGCGCGCAGCTGCACGACGAACGCGGCCGCGCGGCGGATGGCCTGCAGCTCAACGCTCAGATCAAGGCTTACTATTACGGCTTCCCGTGGAGCGCGGCGGTGCGCACCCGGGTCGGCTTCGGCGCCGGCTTTTCGATGGCGCAACGGGTGCCGCTGGTGGAACAGCAGGACCAGGCCCGCCGCGGGCGCGCCAATTCGCGCTTTCTGAATTACCTCGATCCGTCGCTCGACATCAGCCTGGGCGACCTGGTGGGCTCGAAGCGCCTGAAGGAAACCTACCTCGGCATCGGCATTTCGCACCGCTCCGGCATCTTCGGCGCGTCGCAAATTCTCGGCAACATCAACGGCGGCTCGAACTACTTTTACGGCTACCTCGAATCGAAAATCTAAGCAAGTTGTAAAGACACGACATCGACTGGCGCGGTGAGACAACGCACCGATCCACGGAACTCCTGAGCTGAATCTTCGTCCAACATCTCCGATGGCTGAAGCACAATTTATTTATTTAACGTTACGGGAGTTTTCTGTGAATAATTCAAAAAAAGTTGCCTTGGCAGCTGCGATGCTATGCTCCGCCGGGATCAGCCTGGCACAAGAAATCAATCCCTCCTGGTACATCCAGCCTAGCGTGGTGGGCGTCAAGGTCGACCGCGACTTCGGCGTCGACGATCGCGACTGGGGCGGCGGCGTCAAGTTCGGCAAGCCGATGTCGCCCTTGTGGGACCTGCAGCTTGGCGCCACCCACGTCCGCGCCGAAAGCGGCCCCAACAACTACAAGCAGACACTCCTCGGCGCGGACGCATTGCTGATGCTGTCTCGCAAGAACTTCCGTCCGTTCGTGCTGTTCGGCGTCGGCGCCCAGCGCGACAAGGTCGACAATCCGCTGATTCGCCGCAGCGCCACCTCGCCCTACCTCACCGCCGGCCTCGGCTTCCAGCTCGGGCTGTCCGACCAGTGGGCGATGCAGGCCGACCTGCGCACCGTGCGCGGCCGGCTCGACCGCGACGATTTCGGCTTCACCCGCAGCAACAACAAGTACCTGACGGTGGGCTTCAACTACGCCTTCAACAAGCCGGCGCCACCGCCGCCACCGCCGCCGCCGCCAGCGCCGCCGGCCGCGCCAGTGGTCGAGCAGCCGCCGCCACCGCCGCCACCGGTCGCGCCGCCGCCGCCGCCGGCCCGCTTCGAGAAGGTCACGCTGTCGGCGACCGAGCTGTTCGCGTTTAACAGCGCCAGCCTGACCATGCCGCAGCCTCGGCTCGACGAAATCGCGATGGCGCTGCAGGCCGACCCGAGCATCACCGACGTCGACGTCGTCGGCTATGCCGACCGCCTCGGTTCAGCGAAGTACAACAAGACGCTGTCCGAGAACCGGGCCAACGCCGTGCGCGCCTACCTGGTGTCGAAAGGGGTCGACGGCAACCGGCTCAAGGCGTACGGCCGCGGCGAGGAAAATCCGGTTGTGCAATGCAACCAGAAGAAAAAGTCCGAGCTGATCAAGTGCCTCGAGCCGAACCGCCGTGTCGAAGTGGAACAGATCACCGTGGAGAAACGCGTACAATAAGAACAACGTTGATAGTAAGACCTAACATGGGCCCTTCGGGGCCCATTTCGTTTCGGAGAATGCATGATGAATGTCAAACAATGGGTCCCTTTTTCGGGCCGGGTGCTGCATGTGCTGCGTTGCGCCGTCAGCGAATGGTTTGACCATCGCGACGCCAGCCGCGGCGCCGCGCTGGCTTTCTACACGCTGTTTTCGATGGCGCCGATCCTCGTGCTGGTGATCGCGGTGGCCGGCTATTTCTATGGCGTCGAGGCGGCCCAGGGCCAGTTGCTCGGGCAGTTGCGCGGCCTGATGGGTGAAAAAGGCGCCGAAGCGATCCAGCTGGTACTGGCCGGCGCCCGCAACGAGGAAAGCGGCCTGCGCGCGACCATCATCGCCACCGTGCTGCTGCTGTTCGGCGCCACCAGCGTCTTCGCCGAGCTCAAGGACAGCCTGGACGAGATCTGGGGCGTGCCGAAGCCGACAGGCCCGACCTGGTGGGACATCGTGCGCACCCGCCTGCTCTCGTTCGGCCTGATCCTGGTACTCGGCTTCCTGCTGATGGTGTCGCTGGTAGTGAGCGCGGCGCTGGCGATCCTCGAAAACTATGTCGGCGGTTTGTGGAAGGACGCCACCGTGATCCTGTCATGGATTGCGTGGGCGATCAGCTTCTGCGTCATTGCGGTCCTGTTCGGCGTCATCTACAAGCTGCTGCCGCGCATCAAGCTATCGTGGCGCGACGTCACCATCGGTGCGCTCGGCACGGCGGCGATGTTCGAGCTGGGCAAGTTTCTGATCGGCCTGTACATCGGCAACAGCGGCGTGGCCAACAGTTTCGGTGCGGCCGGCTCGACGATTGCGATGCTGCTGTGGGTCTATTACTCGGCGCAGATATTCTTCCTCGGCGCCGAGTTCGCGCGCCAGTACGCGTTGCAGCTTGGCAGCCTGCGCAAGAAGCCGGCCGAGGAAACCGGCGCCGACAACAAGGATGGCGCCGTACGCACCGGCTCGTAAATCAGACGCCGGTGTCAGGTCTGACATTCGGACAAAATCTCGGTCTCAGGCCTGACATTCGGCCAAAAGTTTGGTGCCCGGTCTGAAATTCGCACGTTGAGCGACCCAGCCGTGCCTGCGCGGCAGCAAAAGGGTTGCTTGGGGATATTTGACGGCGAACAGCGCTGGTCGATGATCAACAAATGTCCGATTGTCAGACGTGATAATCATCTAGCCAACCTCCCTCCGGCAGGCGCCGGGGGTACAGTTAAGTTAGCAACGTCGAATTGCACTTAACGAACCGGGAGGCTGGCATGAACAAGTATAGCTGCCAGACGCCGGTGTCAGGTCTGAAATTCGGACAAAATCTCGGTCTCAGACCTGACATTCGGCCAAAAGCTTGGTGCCCGGTCTGAAATTCGCACGTTGAGCGACCCAGCCGTGCCTGCGCGGCAGCAAAAGGGTTGCTTGGGGATATTTGACGGCGAACAGCGCTGGTCGATGATCAACAAATGTCCGATTGTCAGACCTGACACCGGCGTGATTCGCTGGCCAATGACCAATCAATGTCCGATTGTCAGACCTGACACCGGCGTTATGCGTTTGACGGCGAACAGCGCTGGCCGATGATCAACAAATGTCCGATTGTCAGACCTGACACCGGCGTTATTCGCCGAGCAGCTCGGCCAGTACTTCCATGCCTTCGACGCGCTCGGCGATGACCTTCAGGATCACCACCACCGGCACGCCGAGCAGCAGGCCCCACACGCCCCACAGCCAGCCCCAGAACAGCAGGCTGACGAACACCGCCGCCGGATTCATGCGCGCAATGCGGCCGGTCATCCAGGTGGCGACGACGGTGCCGACCAGGGTGGCGATCGCCAGCGAGGCGCCGGCCACCAGCAGCACCATCCGCAACTGTTCGAATTGCATGAAGGCGACGACGCCGGTGGCAGCGGTGATCAGCAGCGGTCCGAAATACGGCATGATGTGCAGCAGGCCGGCCAGAATGGCCCAGGCGCCGGCGTTTTCCAGCCCGATCGCCGACAGCGCCAGCCACATCAGCAAGGCCAGCAGCGCGTTGGTGACCAGCAGCATGAACATGTAGGCCTGGATCGAGGTGTTGATATCCTCGAGGATGTGGACGGTGACCTTCTTGCGGCTCAGCGACGGCCCGGTCAGCTTGACCAGCTTGCGCTTGAAGGTGTCGCCGGCGAGCAGCAGGAAAAACACCAGGAACACCACCATCGTCGCCTGGCTGACAAAAGTCACCATGCCGATCGAGCCGGCCAGCAGCCAGTCCATGATCTTGAAGCCGCCACCGCCGGCCGCCGCCACCGGCATTGCCCGGCGCGCGGCGACGCGGCTGGCGTCGGAGCCGACGTTGGCAGTGGCGCGCTCGATCTCGGTGGCCGCCGCCTGCACCTGCTGGATCGTGCTCGGCTGGCCGCCGCTGTTGTCGGTCAGCAGCTTGGTGACCTTGAGGGTAATCGTCGGCAGCTCGTCGACGATGTTGAGAATTTCGCCTTGCACTCGGTACAGCACGCCGGCCAGCAGGGCCAGGATCGCCACCGTCACCAGCGTGGCGCCGATGACGCGCTTGATGTGCAGCTTTTCGAGCCACTGTACTACCGGACTGAGCGTATAGGCGATGAACACGCCCAGCAACAGCGGCACGAGGAACTTTTCCGACCATTGCAGCGCCCACACGAAGGCAACCGTGGCGATAACGCCGAGCGCCATGCCGCGTGCGTTGACGTGCAGGGGAATTTTGAAAGAATGACCGGGAGGAGCGATTTCGCCGTCGTGCGCGGCAACGCCAGCGGGGAGAATGACGCCATCTTCATTTGCGGGCGGCAGGGTTGGATCTGCAAGCTTCATTGGAGACTTTACAAAGTGCGCCGCCCACATCGCCAGCCCCGCGCGGGGGCCGGCGCGGACGGTCTGTTATTTAACGCGGACGTCGTTCTTTACCGATACTACACCCTTGACACCACGGGCGATTTCGACTGCCTTCTGGGCATCTTGCGGCTGGGCCACGAAGCCCGACAACTGGACGTCGCCCTTGAAGGTTTCGACGTTGATTTCGGTCGCTTTCAGGGTCGGCTCATTGAAGATCGATGCCTTGACCTTGGCGGTGATGACGGTGTCGTCGATGAACTCGCCAGTGCCTTCCTTGGTCGGGGTCGAGGCGCAACCGGCCAGGGTGGCGACGAGCGAAGCGGCAAACAGCATGCTGGCGAAGCGGCGTGGGAATTTCATGGTGGACTCCTTGTGGTTGTCAAAAAAACTGGTGGATGCTCGGATTTGAGCGCACTGCGTTAATACTCACTGGCTGATCACTTGCCGAAATCGGCTTTCGCCGTCGCGACACAGCTGTCCTTGGCCGCACCGGCAAATGCATCGCACTTTTCCATCGCGACCTTGTACTGCGCGGTACGCTTGTCGTCGCGCGCGTCGGTGCGCGCTTCGATCGCGCGCTTGTCGGCTTTCGCATCGGCCTGCGCCGCGATCAGCGTGGCCTTGGCCTGGCTGACGCAGACATCGCGGTCGTTGCCGGCCAGCGCGCCGCACTTGGCCTTGTCGAGGTCGTAGTGGGCCGACGCGATCTTCATGCGCGACGAGGTGTAGGCCTTCAGCGTGTTCTTGTAGTAGGCGCCGGCTTCTTCCTCGGTGCGCACGCGCGCCGCTTTCGCTTCGGCGACGCAGACATCCTTCGGGTTGCCGGTAATGGCATCGCAGCGGGCGCGGCTGGCCTTGTACGCAGCGGCGGCGCTGTCCTTGGCTTGCACGTAGGCGGCTTTCGCTTCGGCGGTGGCGGCGCTGGCAATGCCGCTCCAGCACAGGGCGGCGGCGAGCAGGACGACAGCGTGGCGGGGTGTGATGCGGTGTTTCATTCAGGGCTCTCCAGTGAGGATTCGGTTGATTACAGTTTTACGTGGATTGCCGACGGCCTTCTGTACGCTGGCGAACACATCATTATTTATTCTGTCAGCACTGTTATCGTTACAACGAAATCGCCATTTTTCCGCCAGGCCGAAGACGATGTCGTCGAAAAGCAGGGGCAGACAGAGCCAATATCAAATCAACACGATTCAGTGCGGCACCGCACAGACCAGCGAAATGTTGCTGACTATCCTGACCTTACACATTTGCCAGGAGAACAACATGAAATCAAGCCACACTATCGCCGCACTGATCGTTGCCAGCACCGCAGTACTGAGTGGTTGCGCCACTACCACCTCCACCCCGTACAACAGCGGCTACAGCCAGCCCGGCTATAACAACAACGTCTCGTCGGGCTACGGCACCATCGATTCGATCCAGGTCGTCCGCGGCCAGGGCGGCACCACCGGCGGCGGCGCCGTGGTCGGCGGCATCGTCGGCGCGCTGGTCGGTAACCAGGTCGGCAGCGGCTCCGGCCGTACCGCGGCCACCGTCGCCGGCGCAGTCGGCGGCGCAGCTATCGGCAACAACGTCGAAGCGAACCGCAATGCCAACGGCCAGGACATGTACCAGATCAACATCCGCATGGACAATGGCGAATACCGCAGCATCACCCAGGACAGCGTCTATGACCTGCGCGTAGGCAATCGCGTACGCATGGTCGACGGCCGCGTCTACCGTTATTGATTTTCCGGCGCGCTTCCGGGCGCGCCTGTTCCCGCCGGGATTACCATTTAAGATTCACTCTAGGAGCTCCCCATGGGAACCATTCTGCTTGTCGTACTCATCCTTATCCTGATCGGCGTCCTGCCAACCTGGAACCACAGCCGCAGCTGGGGCTACGGTCCGGTCGGCATCACCGGCGTTATCGTTCTGGTGCTCGTACTGCTGCTTGTCACCGGGCGACTGTAACAGCCTACGCAAGGCCGGCCACTGGCCGGCTTTTTTTTCATCGATTGCACGCACATACAACAACAATAGGAGCTGCCATGACCATGACTGAACATTCCCCCTTGCGCGCCCTCGCCGCCTGCGCCGTGCTCGCCTTTGCCGGCGCCGCCCACGCCCAGGTCGCGCCCGAATCGACCGACGCCAACGTGCCGCCCGCGACCGCCCAGAAACAGGCACGCGAAATCGCCCAGGGCGACCCGGCACGCTGGTTCCGCGAAGACGCCACCGCGGCGCAGCGCCTGCGCACCTTGCAAAAGGAAATCGGCGCCGGCCTGCAGGAAGCCCAGGGCGGCTGCCGCAAGATGCCGGCCAGCGAACGGGCCGGCTGCATGAAGGAAGCGCGCGCGATCTATCAGCAGGAAATGGCCGGGGCCCGCGCCCAGGTCATGGCCGAGCGGCGCTAGCCGCCGGTCGCGGTCGGCTGTCGCCCTTCCGGGCGACAATCTAATCGGCCTGGCGGCTGCCCTCGTCGTGACTGGGCAGTTCGTGCACGACGACCGCGGTGTCGTCCGTTACCGAGCGCAGCCAGCCGGCGTGCTTCAGCGCGCGCAGCGCGTCGCGGTAGCCCTGGTCCCAGCGCCACTCGATCGATCCCTTCGAGAAATTGACGTCCTTGGCCGCCATGTGCCAGTCGCGCCCGGCATACGGCAGCCGCACGATGTGCAGGGTGGCGCCGACGCCCAGCGCCGCCAGCTCGGCGCGGTCGGACTCGGAGTGCTTTGCTGCCGGCACCCGCGCGTACAGTTCGCGCAGCTTGCGCTGCATCTGGTGCACGGCGACGTAATCGTCGATGTGGCGCTGCGAGCGCGACGCGTAAGTGACGTCTTTCTGGCGCGTGCTGACCTCGTCCATCGTCACCGGCTCGGCGCCATGCGCGCTCCACAAGTCCACCATGAAGCACAAGGTGTCGCCTTGCGGCAGTTCCTTCAGCACCGATTCGAGCGGCGTGTTCGAATACAGGCCGCCGTCCCAATACAGTTCGCCATCGATGCGCACCGGCGCGAACGCCGGCGGCAGGCTGCCGCTGGCGCGCACGTGGTCGGCGCACAGGTCGCCGTCGACACTGTCGAACGCGCGCAGCTGGCCGGTGGTCACATTGATGGCGTTGACGGTCAGGCGGATCCCGCCCTCCTCGTTGAGGTAATCGAAATCGACCAGTTCATCGAGCGTGGCGCGCAAAGGCTTCGTGTCGTAGTACGAGGCGTCCTCCGGCGCCACCGGCATGCCGATCGGAAATCCGCTGAACAGGCGCGGCGCAAAAAAGCCCGGCACGCCGCGCAGCACCGTGTCGGCCGTGTTCATCAGGATGTTCCTGCGGCGCACGTCGTCGCTGACGCGCGCCATGTCGACGCTGTCGGGATGGCCGACCAGGTCCCAGAATGCCTTGACCCGGTGCAGCCGGTTGTCCTTCTCGTTGCCGGCGATCAGCGCCGCATTGATGGCGCCGATCGAGGTGCCGACGATCCAGTCCGGCACCAGGTCGTGCTCGTGCAGGGCCTGGTAGACCCCGGCCTGGTAGGCGCCGAGCGCGCCGCCGCCCTGCAGCACGAGCACGATGCGCAGCTTGTCGGGATTGAGGGGATTGTTGGGCGTCATTGCAGTCCGTTCAGCACATGCCGACCAGTCGGCACGGATTAAAAAAAACGGCGCCGAATCTACGATTGCGACGCCGTCCAAGCCCCACCATATTTGACGATCCGGTCGGTGGCGCCGAATTCGATGGCGGCGCCGTGGCATGGTGCCGCGGCAGCCGCTGTATGTGCTACTTTAAGACGCCGCCTGCTTCAGGCGGCGCTGCTGCATGTACCAGCCGAAGCCGGCCACCGCGACCGCCGACGCAATTCCCGCAATGCCCATGCGGCGATTGCGGAAAATGCGCACCGCCGTCACCAGGATCGGCGCCAGCGTCGCCATGCTCGCGCCGGTCGGCTTGAGCACGCTGTCGACGCGCGACCTGATGGCCCAGGTGACGTTGTCGACGGCAGAGTGGAACAGCACGTCCGGCCGTGCCGCATGCGTGACCTGGGCCTTCGCATGCACCAGCGCCACGCGGTAGAACTCGCCTTCGCGGATCAGCTGCGCCTTGCGCTCTTGCAGGTCCTCTTTCGAGTCCTTGACTGCCACCGGCTCTTTGACTTCTACAGTTTGTGTTTCCATGCAACCTCCGAAGTGCGTTGCCGCCGTTACAGCAGCATGTCGCGGTCGTTCTTGAGTTCTTTCATCGTTTCCGGGAATGCCAGCTTGCCCTGCTTGAGCATGGCCAGGCCCTTGAACACGAGGATGGCGGTGATGACGAGGAACACGGCGAACATCACCAGCAGGATCTTCCAGCCCATCGTATCCCAGGCCAGCGCCACCACCATGGCAGTGCCGTAGGCAATGGCGAACCAGATGGCCAGCGCCGCGCCGGCGAAAATGGCGACCAGCTCGATGGCGTGGTTGCGCACTTCCGTCAGCTCGATGGCCGCCAGTTCGACGCGCGACACGACCAGGCCGAACAGGTTCTTTGCCAGGCCGGTCAGTCCACTCATCAGGCCGGGGCCATGAACGATAGTTTCAGCTTTTTCCATGGCGTATCCCCGGCTAAGATTATTTGCGGCCCAGGATCACGCCCAGCAGCAGGCCAACACCGGCGGCCGCGGCGATGGTGCGCCATGGGTTGTCCTTGACGTAGACATCGGCGGTGTGCGCCAGTTCCTTGCCCTTGACCATAGCTTGGCCCTGCACCTGGCTGGCCTTGCCCATCGCCACGTCGAGCAGCTGCATGCCGCGGCCGCGCAGTTCGTCGGCCTTTTCGCCGGTCAGGGCGGCAGCTGCCGTCAGCAGGGTCTGCGCATCTTTGACCAGCGTCTTGACGTCGGCCGAAGCACTGTTGAGGGCGCCGTTGACGGTGTTAGCGGCAGCGTTGGCGGTGGCGGAACGAGTGTTGTTGTCTAACATGATGAACTCCTGTTGGTGGGTGAATAAATTTGGTTTAATTAGGAAGCAGGTCGTGCATGTCGTCCGCGTGCTCTTCTTCGACGGCCATGATCCGCACCAGCAAGTCGCGCGTGGTCGGATCCTTGTCGCCGATCGCCGCGATCATCTGGCGATACGATTCGATCGCCACCCGTTCGGCGATCAGGTTGGCGCGCACCATGGCGCCGACATTGTCCGAATCATCATACTCCGCATGGCTGCGCGCTGTCAGCGTGGCTGGATTGAAGTTCGGCGAGCCGTTCAACTGGACGATACGCTCGGCCAGCCAGTCGGCGTGCTCCTGCTCCTGCGTCGCGTGCTCGAGGAACTCGGCCTTGGCGTGACCGTTGCCGGGCCCGCTGACGGTGTAGTAATGGCGCTTGTAACGCAGCACGCAGACCAGTTCGGTGGCCAGTGCGTCGTTGAGCATCGCGATGACCGCTGCGCGATCGGCCTGGTAGCCGTCGGTCACGGCACCGTCGTCGAGGTTGGCCGCGGCGGCGCGGATGGCCGCGACGTCAAAACCATGTGCCAGCGGCGTTTTCTTGTCTTCCATGATGATTTCCTTGTTCATTTTTAATCAATTAACGGCGCGGCGGAATTGCAACGCCTTCGTTCGACAATACGATCTCGACGCGGCGGTTCAGCTGCTTGTCGCCGGCCGAGACGTTGCCGGCAACCGGATAGGATTCGCCGTAGCCGCGCATTGCCACGCGCTCGCGGCCGATGCCCATGCCGGTCAGCGCGCTGGCCACCGCCGCGGCGCGCCGCTCGGACAGGTCCTGGTTGTGCGCCGCGGTGCCGGTACTGTCGGTAAACCCTTCGACCAGAACGGTGCGGTTCGGGTTCTGGTTCAGGACGTCGGCGAGCTTGCGCACGGTGTTGATGCCATCCGGCGTCAGGTTCGCCTGGTTGGTGGCGAACAGCACGTCGCCGATGGTGATGATCATGCCGCGCTCGCTCTTCTTGGCTTGCAAGTCGGCCATCTGGGCTTCCAGCTGGGCGGCGCGCGCCTGCGCTTCGCGGGTCTGCGCTTCAGCGTTCTGGGCGGCGCGGGTGGCGTCATTGGCCTGGGCCTGGGCCGACTGCGCATCCATCTTGGCGCGCTCGGCTTCGGCTTTGGCGCGGTCGGCGTCCATCTTGGCGCGGTCCGCTTCAGCGGTGCGTGCTTGCAGGCGCAGCTGGTCGCGCTGGCGGCCGGCATTGGCGATGTCGGTTTCGGCCGCCTTCTGGCTGGCGATCTGCTGGGCGGTGGCGATCTTCTGCTTGGCAAGGTAGGCCAGGCGATCGATCTCGGCCAGGCTCTCGCGGCGCGCGGCGGCGGCATTGGCGGCGTCGAGCGCATCGCTGGCCTGCTTGAATTCAAGCGGCGCGTAGCTCGATACTGCCGGATTACTATTGGCGGCAACGAAGTCGCCGCGCGCCTGGTCCAGCATGCTGGTGGTGGTCGGGGTCGAGCTGCAGGCGGCCAGCATGACGGCGCTGGCAAGAATGGTGGCTTTCAAGAATTTCATGTTGAGGTCCTTTTTCATGGGCGCGACGCGCGCACCGGGTCGGTTTCGTGTTGTTGTGGCCAGCCGCGCACGGCTGCCCTGCTCTCGCTGCAGCCGCTTAGCGGACGCGGTTGGCGCGCTCGACTTCGTCGCGCAGGATGCGCAGGTCGGCATCGAGGGCGTTGGCGGCGGCGTTCGCCTTGGCCGAATTGGCCTTGCTTTGCGCCAGCTTGGCGTCGGCCTGGGCTTCGGTGGCCAGCGAGCGTGCCAGCGTGTAATCCTTGGCCGCCAGCGCTTCGTTGGCGCGCATCATCTTCGAGCGCGCCGCCGTGATCTCGGCCGGGGCGAGGTCGGCGGCGCCGGCGCTGACGGCGTTTTCAACGGCATTGCGGGAGACGGCCACGTCCGCCGTGGCCGGTGCCTTCTGCGACGTGCCGCAGGCGGCCAGCGTCAGCAGGGCGCCTGCGCACAACACTTTGAACAACTGATTGGTTTTCGTTTGCGTGGTCATGGGGTCTCTCCGTTGTCGAATAATTGATCTGATGTTAACGTTATATGCTGATTCTTTGTCAAGCTCAGTTCGCTGACGCACATAGCAATGTTTCCGGACACACCAAGTGGTTGGTGCGGCACCGCACATCTTCGGGTTGTCTTTTGCGCTAGTCTGGGCCCTCTACTCCATATACAGAGGATCGTCATGCCTGACCGCCCAGTGCCCAGCAGCGTCCCGCCCGCTCCCCGCACCGCCGCGCGCCCCGTCTCGCGCACCACCAAGATCGTGCTGTCCGTGCTCGGCGTGCTGGTCGTCATTCCCGTCGTCGCCCTCGTCATCCTGCTCAACTATGACTGGAACAAGGCGCGGCCCTGGCTCAACGCCAAGGCCAGCGAAGCGATCGGGCGCCCGTTCGCCATCAACGGCGACCTGTCGCTGCAGTGGGAAAAGCCGGCCGCCCGCATCGCCGGCCAGGACTCGACCTGGCGCGACCAAATTCCATGGCCACACCTGATCGCCAACGACGTCCACGTCAGCAACCCGGCCGGCATGCCGGCGCGCGACACCGCCAGCGTCAGCCAGCTGTCGTTCTCGCTCAATCCGTTCTCGCTGCTGCACCAGACCATCGCGATTCCGGTGCTGCGCTTCGAGACGCCGAAAATCGACCTGCTGCGCAACGCCGATGGCGCCAACAACTGGACCTTCGAGCGCGACGATAAGAAGTCGCCCTGGAAGCTCGACCTCGAGCGCGTGGTGTTTACCAAGGGCGTGGTGCACCTGGCCGACGCCATTGAAAAGGCCGACATCACCGCCGACGTCGACACCATCGACGACAAGACCTACGGCATCGGCTGGAAACTGCGCGGCACCTATCACGGCGCCGCCGTGACCGGCGGCGGCAAGGCCGGCGCCGTGCTGTCGCTGAAACAAAGCAGCGTGCCGTTCCCGGTGCAGGCCGATTTCCGCGCCGGCGCCACCCGCGTCCACGCCGAAGGCACCATCACGCGGCCGTCGAAGCTGGCGGCGATCGACCTCAAGCTGAAACTGTCCGGCGCCAGCATGGCGCGGCTGTACGATTTCACCGGCGTGCTGCTGCCGGAAACGCCGGCCTTCAGCACCGAGGGCCGGCTGATCGGCACGCTCGACGCCAACAGCAGCCGCTGGACCTACGACAAGTTCAAGGGCAAGGTCGGCAGCAGCGACCTCGGCGGCCGACTGGAATACCAGACCGGCAAGCCGCGCGGCATGCTGACCGGCACGGTGGTGTCGCGAACGCTCAACTTCGCCGACCTCGGCCCGGTGATCGGCGCCGACTCGAATGCCAGCAAGGCCGCGCGCGGCGTGGCGCCGGTGCAGCCGGCCGGCAAGGTGCTGCCGGTAGAAACCTTCCGCACCGAACGCTGGAAGACGGTCGACGCCGACGTCAAGTATTCGGCCGAACGGATCGTGCGCGAAAAGCAGCTGCCGATCAGCAAACTGAGCACCCACCTGGTCATGAAGGCCGGCGTGCTGACGCTCAATCCACTGAATTTCACGATCGCCGGCGGCAACATGGTGTCCAACATCAAGCTCGACGGCAGCGGCCGCGACGGCAAGGACGCCATCAAGGCCACCGCCAAGGTCACCGCGCGCCACCTGAAGATCAAGGAACTGTTCCCGACGATTGAAAAAATGCAGGCGACCGTCGGCGAAGTCAACGGCGACGCCCAGCTGTCGTCGACCGGCAATTCGGTGGCGACATTGCTGGCCGGCGCCAACGGGGAAGTCAAGACGCTGATCAACCAGGGCTCGGTCAGCAAGCTGCTGCTGGAAACGATGGGCCTGAACGTCGGCAATATCGTGCTGACCAAGCTGTTCGGCGACAAGCCGGTCCAGCTCAACTGCATGGCCACCGATTTCGCCGTCACCAACGGCCTGATGCAGACGCGCGTGTTCGTCGTCGACACCGACGAAGCGGTGATCACCGCCGACGGCACCGTCAACCTGGCCAACGAGCAGCTCAACCTGACACTGCGCCCGCAGACCAAGAGCCTGCGCATCTTCTCGCTGCGCTCGCCGTTGCACCTGAAGGGCACATTCAGCAATCCGGACGTCAGCGTCGACAAGGGCGTGCTGGCGATGAAGGCCGGCGGCGCCATCGCGCTGGCCACGGTGGCGGCGCCGATCGCCGCCCTGCTGCCGCTGATCAATACCGGCCCCGGCAAGGACAGCGCCTGCGGCCAGCTGCTCGCCGCCGCCCGCGTCAAGCCGGTTGCCCCGCCCCCTGCCGCCCACGCCAGGCGTTAATGCGCCGGCTGGTGCTTCCCCCAGGGCTATCCTGTCCGCAACACTATGTGCGTTGCCGAACAGACCAGCTCGCTCGCAGGCTCTACTCTGTGGTCTATCGGCTGAGGTGTACTGCGCCACGCCGCGACCAAGAACAACAATCCACCACTAAGGACATAACAATGAAGAACCTGAAAATTGCAAGCACGCTCATCGCCGCCCTGATGCTGTCGACCGTTGTCGGCTGCGCATCGACCACGCCGGCGAAACACGCCACGCCAGGCCAGTACATCGACGACGTCGCCATCACCACCGGCGTCAAGGCAGCGATCCTGAATGCGCCGACGCTGAAAGTGTCGGAAATCAATGTCGAGACCTACAAAGGCGTCGTGCAACTGAGCGGCTTCGTCAGCTCGGCAGAAAACATCGCGACCGCGTCGTCGGTAGCGCGTTCCGTGAACGGCGTGAAATCGGTCAAGAACGACCTGCGCCTGAAGTAATAGCAATAAGCATTAAGTAACTACCCAAACCACCACAGGAGATACCACATGAAGACCATCAAACAATTCGTCGTAAGCGCATCGCTGATCACCGTGGCCCTCGGCCTGGCTGGCTGCGCCGGCATGTCGGCCCAGGACAAGAACACCGCCATCGGCGCAGGCGCCGGTGCAGTTGTCGGCGGCGTACTGACCGGCGGCAGCCCGATCGGCACCGTCGGCGGCGCGGCAGTTGGCGGCGTGATCGGCAACCAGGTCAAGACCACCAAGTAATTCCCGCAATACGCAGTACCGAACGCCCCGCTCGACGGGGCGTTCGCTATTGGGAGCGCCATTTAATGGAGCGGCGGCGCCCGAAAGGTAGTATTGTGTCGGAACCAAGAGTTTCTTGTTCGCAGCATTCAGCTGGCAACGTTTCACGCGCCCATCGGGCAGCGGCGGGCGTAAAATAGCAACAGGGATCCCCTGCCCGGGTCACAATCACATGCCAAACGAAGTCACGGCCGCCGCCGGCAACATCGCCACCGTCCACGCAACGCTGCATGCGCAGGAAGTGGCCGCACTGCGCGCCACCATCAGCCAGTTGCTGGCCGTCGTCGACGGCTACTCCGGCAACGGCGACCAGTCGGCGGCGTTTGCCCAGCTGGTGCGCCAGCTGCAGGACGCCAACGAGCACCTGGTGCTGACCACCTTCGGCGCCCAGGACCGCCAGGCCGCGGCCGAGGCGGCCAACGGCCGCCAGACCGAATTCCTGTCGATGCTGGCGCATGAACTGCGCAACCCGCTGCAGCCGATGGCGATGGCAAACGAATTGCTGGCCCAGGTGACGGCGCTGCATCCGACCATCGAGCGGGTCCACGGCGTGTATGCGCGCCAGATGACGCACATGGTGCGCCTGGTCGACGACCTGCTCGATGCCTCGCGCGTCAGCAGCGGCAAGATTGTCCTGCGGCTGGCGCCGGTGCTGCTGAGCGACATCATCACCGACGCCGTCGAAATCAGCCGCCCCGGCATCGAGCGGCGCTACCAGAAACTGAACGTGCACCTGCCGCCGGCCGCACTGCTGATCGACGGCGACCACGTCCGGCTGGCGCAGGTGTTTTCCAACCTGCTCATCAACGCCAGCAAGTTCACCCATGAATACGGCAACATCGCCATCGTCGCTCGGCGCATCGGCAACACCGTCGAAGTGACGGTCAGCGACGACGGCGCCGGCATCCAGCCCGAGCTGCAGCCGTTCATCTTCGACTTGTTCACCCAGGGTTTCCGCTCGCTCGACCGGGCCCAGGGCGGCCTCGGCATCGGCCTGTCGCTGGTGCGCACGATAGCTCAGCTGCACGGCGGCACTGCCAGCGTGAGCAGTGCCGGCAGCGCCCAGGGCAGCAGCTTCGCCGTCACCCTGCCGCTGTCGAGCGTCAACGAGGACCGCCGGCACGCGGCGGCGCATGCGCTGCCGGCGTCGCCGTGCAAGATCCTGGTGATCGAAGACAATCACGATGCCAACGACGTCCTCACCATGCTGCTCGAAGGCGATGGCCACATCGTGACCAGTTGCTTCGACGGCCCGAGCGGCCTGCGCGCGGGCCTCAGCCAGGCGTACGACGTGGTGCTGTGCGACATCGGCCTGCCCGGCATGAACGGCTACCAGGTCGTCAGCGCCCTGCACGCCGCCCTCGACGATCCGCGCCCCTGCTTTGTCGCCACCACCGGCTACAGCAGCAGCGACCAGCCCGACCGCGCCAGCGAGGCAGGCTTCGACCATTACCTCGTCAAGCCGGTGAGCCTGCCCGCGCTCACCAGCATCATTTCCGCGCACGCCATGCAGCTGCGCATCCCGTCCCAACGGCGCGACGATGCGGCGGCGTCGCCAAAAAAATACTGAACTATGGCTACCAGCAATCAACAGCGACACTTCATGATCGGCCAGGCGGTGCGGCGGCCCGGCACCGACGTCGACATCGGCCTATGGGTAACGCTGGCGCGCGAACTGCGCGCCATCATCGGCGAGCGCGGCTTCGCGTCGCTGTACGCGCGCAGCCTGCACCACGCCGCCCTCTCATTCCCCTGGCTGGCGTCGGAACCGACCCAGACCGGCGACGCCTTTGCGCTGCTCGCCGCCCGCCTGAAAGCCCAGCCGGCGGGGGACGCGCACGCAGCCAGCGCCGCCCTGCTGAACATTTTCATCGACACGCTGATCGTACTGATTGGCGAACTTTTGACAGATAGCATCCTGCGCAAGGCCTGGGGTGAGGACGTCGTCAATCAAGCTCGAACGGAGTACCGAACATGAACAAAGTGAATATCGAACGCTTGGCCACCGGCGTGCCTGGACTGGACGAACTGCTCGGCGGCGGCGTGCCCGAGTTCTCCTTCAACCTGCTGGCCGGCACGCCCGGCAGCGGCAAGACCACGATGGCGCACCAGATCATGTTCTCGCTGGCTAACCCGCAGCGGCGCGCGCTGTTTTTCACCGTGCTGGGCGAACCGCCGCTGAAGATGCTGCGCTACCAGCAGCAGTTCCCGTTTTTCGACGTCAGCAAGATCAACGAGTCGATCCGCTTCGTCAACCTGGCGGGCGACCTGCTCGACGGCGACTTCGACCGCGTGCTGGCGCGCATCGAAGCAGAGGTCCAGGCGTTTGCGCCCAGCCTGGTGTTCGTCGACTCGTTCCGTTCGGTGGTGCAGTCGGGGCGGGCGAAGGACGCCGGCGCGGGCGACCTGCAGCATTTCGTGCAACAGCTCGGCATGCAGATGACCAGCTGGCTCGCCACCACCTTCCTGATCGGCGAATACCTGGCGCCGGAGGCCGAATCGAGCCCGGTGTTTACCGTTGCCGACGGCATCGTGTGGCTGTCGCAACTGATTCATCGCGACGCGCTGGTGCGCAAGATCCAGGTCGTCAAGATGCGCGGCCAGGCGCAGAGCCTGGGCGTGCACACCTTCCGCATCGGCGACAACGGCCTCGAAATTTTCCCGCGCGCGGTGCTCAAGCCGGCCGGCCGGGCGATGCGCGTCGTCCCCGACGAACGCCTCTCGCTGGGCGTGCCGGCCCTCGACGACATGATGGGCGGCGGCCTGCCGGCCGGCTATTCGCTGCTGGTGGTGGGGCCGTCCGGTTCCGGCAAGACGGTGCTGGCGACGCAGTTCCTGGCCGAAGGCGTGCGCGTCGGCGAACCGGGCGTCATCGCCGCGTTCGAGAAAAGTCCGAATCAGCTGATGAGCCACAAGCTCAACAGCCTGATCGCCAGCGGCGCGGTCGGCGTCATCAACACGCGCACGCTCGACCTGTCGCTCGACGAGATCTTGCACGACCTGGTGTCGATGATCGAACGCATGCAGGCGCGCCGCGTCGTCATCGATTCGGTGTCCGGCTTCGAGATGGCGCTGGCGTCGATGTTCCGCGAAGACTTCCGCGAGTCGCTGTACCGGCTGGTGGCGTCGCTGACCGAGATGGGGGTGACCGTGCTGATGACGGCCGAGGTCGAAGACCGCTACCAGGAACTGCGTTTCAGTTCGTACGGCAACGCGTTCCTGGTCGACGCCATCATCATGCAGCGCTATGTCGAACTGAAGGGCAAGCTGCGGCGCGTGACGTCGGTGGTCAAGGTGCGCGGCAGCGCCCACAGCGACGAATTCCATTTCTACGACATCGGCCCCGACGGCATCCGCATCGGTGAAGACCTGCAGCAGTACCAGGGTATCCTGGCCGGCGTGCCGAAGCTGATCGGTCCGGACGGCGAGCCGTCCTGACCGGTTCCGGTCACGCGCCGTATCAGACGAAGGCTGTCGCCAGCGCCGCTTCGCCGGCTTCCTTGACGATTTCGTAGCATTTGCAGGATGCGGCGGCGAGCCCGGCGAGATCGAGGATCTCGATATTGCCGCGGCTGTAGATGATCAAGCCCTGCTGCTGCAGCGCGCTGGCCGCCTTGGTGACGCCGACCCGCCGCACGCCGAGCGCATGCGCCAGGAATTCGTGGGTCAGGTGAAATTTGTCCGACTGCAGGCGGTCGCGCGTGATCAGCAGCGAACGCGCCAGCCGCGCCTCCAGCACGTGAAAGCGCGAGCACACGGCGATCTGGACCGCCTGCGCCAGCAAGGTGTCGGTGTAGCGGTACAGCACCCGCTGCAGCGACGGGTTGCGCGCGAACTCGGTGCGGAACTGCGCGCTGTCCATGCGGCTGGCTTTGCCGGCGCGCTGCACCACCGCGCGCACCTGCGCCAGTTCGTGTCCAAGCGCGACGGTGGCGCCGAGCATGCCTTCGCGCCCCACCAGGCCGACCTCGAGCGTCATGCGCCCCTCGGCAACGCCAAGCAGGGACACCAGGCTGTCATGTGGGAAATAGATATGCGTGATCGGGTCGCCGGGCTCGCACAAGACGTCGCCGACGTCGATCTGCACCTGCTCGAGCATCGGCGCCAGGCGGGCAAAGTCGTTGTCGGGCAATGCGCCCAGCAGCCAGTTGCCGTTCTTCTCAGCAACCTCATCGGCAGCGGCGAAAGTCACAGGTCCAGCGCGGCTCGGTTGAGTGTGTTGAAACATTTTTTCCGTCGTGTGGCAATCGTGTAAGAAACCATTTGTCAAATGGAACGCTATTACATTTACAAACAATTTGAATCAGCGTAACGGCTATAAACATGAAAGTATGTACGGTGACGCACGGAACACCCCCATGTTCGCAGGGAGAATGGCGCCAACGAACCGACCTTGCGCCAGGTCTGTTCGGCGCCTGATTTGCCCGGCGACGACAAGAATTACAACCAAAAGGAACTACCCATGAATACACCGCTTACCCACCCGGTTGCGAACAAGCACCACCCGATGATGATCATCGCGGCGATCGCCATCATCCTGTTCTGCCTGGCCGGCACCGCCGCCATCATGGGCTGGATCCCATCGTCGATCGGCGGCACCACCGCCAAGCGCGGCGACCTGACCGAAGCGGACCGCCTCGCCCTTGCCGCGCAGATGCAGGCGCCGTCGCAGCAACTGGCGGCCCTGCCGCCGCTGCCGGCGCCACAGCCGGCGCCGCTGGCGGTGCGGCAGCCGGAACCGGCTCCGGTGCAGCAGTACCAGCGCGCGCCGGCACAGAACTACGCGCCGGCGCCAAACTACGCGCCTGAAAGCGCGCCACGCGCGCCGGCGCGCCAGCCGGTCCAGCTCGCCGCTGCGGCGCCTGCCAAGAACTGGTGCTCGAATTGCGGCAACGTCGAATCGGTCCGCGAAATCAAGACCCGTGCCGAAGGCAGCGGCGTCGGCGCGGCCGGCGGCGCGATCCTTGGCGGCCTGCTCGGCAACCAGATTGGCGGCGGCCACGGCCGTCAGCTGGCCACCGTTGCCGGCGCCGTCGGTGGCGCCGTCGTCGGTAACCAGGTCGAAGGCAACATGAAGGCGACCAGCAGCTACGAGATCCGCGTCCGCCTCGACGACGGCAAGACGCGCACCTTCCACCAGCAGCGCGCGCCAGCCTGGCGCAGCGGCGACCGCGTGCGCGTGGTCAAGGGCGTGCTGCGCTCGGTACGCTGATCCAGCGGCGGCTGCGGCCGCCGCCCTGTTCTGAAAAACAACGCCATGCGCTCATTTACGCATGGCGTTTTTTTTCTTTCGTGCAATGTGTGACAACGAACGGAGTTGCTTTTACGCTAGCCCCAGAATCGATTCATTGGCTACAGGCACTATCCATTTACGAATCGACAAGGAATCAACATGAGCAAACTGACTTGGATTGGCATCATCGTTTGGGGACTTTTCGTCACCGCTTTCGGTCTAACCGGTGTGGGCGCCCATCCTGACGGGGTGAACGTCCAGCCGCAGGATGTCTTGTTCCTCATCGTTGGCGGCGTGGTGACCTGCCTGATCGGCGTGGTCGGGCTGTTCGGCTTCATGGGCTGGGTTCCGGGTATGCGAACTGAGCAAAAAAGTTATTCTTAATGTACGGCAGCGTACGGAGAACCGGACAAGAAATCGCGATACTGGTTTCACGACGAAACAGTCGTTACTCCAACTAACGAGGACAACATCATGCTTTACACAATCGCAATCATTCTCCTGATCCTGTGGGTACTCGGCTTGGTCACCTCCTATACCGTCGGCGGCTTCATCCACATCCTGGTGGTCGTTGCCGTCATCATGATCCTGGTGCGCCTGATCAGCGGCCGAGGCATTTAGCGCACCGCTCGCGGACATCGGTTCTGATGCCCGATCCGTTTCGCGGTCGCGCTCCTTGAAGGACGCGACTACGAAACGGATTTTTCATTTTAAGGAGTCGAAATGAACCACTTTTCCATCCCCACCAAATCGGTCATCTGCGCTGCCGTCCTAGCGCTGGCCAGCAGCGGCTGCGCCGACATGACCCAGACCCAGCGCGGCACCGCCACCGGCGCCGGCATTGGCGCCGGCATCGGTGCGCTGCTCGGCGGCACCACCGGCGGCGGCGGCGGCGACCGCGCGGTCAAGGGCGCCGTCATCGGCGGCGCCGCCGGCGCATTGATCGGCAACGTCTGGTCCAAGCGCATGGAGCAGCAAAAGCAGCAGATGGAGCAGGCCACCCGCGGCACCGGCGTGCAGGTCAGCCAGACCGCAGACAACCGGCTCAAGCTGGAAATTCCCAGCGACGTCTCGTTCGACACCGGTCGCTCCGACATCAAGCCGAATTTCCGTCCCGTGCTCGAGCGCTTTGCCGGCACCCTCAACGACAATCCCGCCACCACCGTCACCATCATCGGCCACACCGACAGCACCGGCGACGAATCGATCAACCGGCCGCTGTCGATCGACCGCGCCGCCCACACGCGCGACTACCTGGCCATGCGCGGGGTGTCGCCGAACCGCATTGTCATCGACGGCCGCGGCGAGCGCGAACCGATAGCGTCGAACAACGATCCGGCCGGCCGGGCGAAAAACCGCCGCGTCGAGATCTACGTGGCGGAGCCGGCACCGCGCGGCTGAGCGCGCGCTAGATGACGCAGCGCCGTCCGGGTAGGTTCCCGGGCGGCTTTTTTTCGCTTGGGAAAAATCAATATGGACGCGTTCGCGCGGGCGCATATTGGAATTCGTTTCGGCAAGATTTCGAGCCGACAATTCCGAGGCCCCCATGACCCGCGACGCCACCCTGCCCTCCTCCCTTGAACCTGTCTGCGCCATCTGGAACCCGTTGGCGGCGGCCAGCTGGAGCCTGGTGTTCACGCCGGCGTTCGGCGCCTTCATCCACATGCTGAACTGGCAGGCGCTGGGCCAGCCGCGGCAGGCGGCGGCGGCGCGCCGCTGGTTCTACGCCAGCCTGTGCGTGCTGGTGCTGCAGGTGTGCACGCACGCGCTCAATATCCGGCTCGGCAGCGAACCGATGCTGCTGCACCCGGTCGGGCTGCTGTTCCTGCTGGTATGGTATTTCGGCGCCGCCCGCCACCAGGCCCACGTCGTCAAGGCGCGCTTCGGCGCCGGCTACCGCCGCAAGTCGTGGGACAGCGTGCTGATCTGCGCGGTGGTGGCCGGCGCCGCCTACGCCGTCACCAGCACGCTGCTGGCGCTATTGCTGCTGTCGACGACCTGACCGAACGGCCGCCGCGGCGGTTTTCCGCTATGCTCTGGCTCTTGCCCAACCGCACCCGGAGCCATCCATGACATTTCGCCTTGCCACCGTCCTCGCCGTTGCCGCCCTCGCCGCCCAGCCCGCGCTGGCCCAGAACATCAAGCCCGGCGTGTGGGAGACCAACAACAAGATCGGCGCCGGCGGCGGCAGGCTGCAAGAAGCGATGGCCATGGTGCAGCAGCAGATGAAGACCATGAGCCCGGACCAGCGCGCCCGCATCGAAGGCGCGATGGCCAGCCAGGGCGTGGTCATCAGCAGCGACGGCGTCGTCGCCAAGGTGTGCATCACGCCGGAGATGGCGGCCAAGCGCCAGCTGCCGATCCAGCAACGCAGCAACGGCAACTGCAGCTACCAGGCTGACGCGCCGGTCGGCAACACGATGACCTACTACTTCTCCTGCGCCAATCCGAAAACGCTCGGCGAAGGCAAGGCGACCTTCGTCAGCCCCACCGCCTACACGTCCACCACTCGCGTCACCACCACTGCCACCGGCACCAGCGAAACGGTCAACGTCGAATCGACCGCGCGCTGGCTCGGCGCCGAGTGCGGCTCGGTCAAATAATTACTGCTGTTCCATGTAGGCGAAGTAACGGTCGCGCGCCAGCGTGGCCACCGGCCCCACCGCCAGCGCGCGCGATTCGTAGCGCACGCACGGCGTGACCTTGGCGTAGTTGCCGGTATTGAAGATTTCCGACGCCGTCAACAATTCCTCCGGTTTCACCGAACGCTGCTCGACCGTCACGCCGGCCTCGGCCAGCAGCGCGATGACGCGCGCACGGGTGATGCCGGCCAGGAAGGTGCCGTTCGCCGCCGGCGTCACCACCGCGCCGTCGGCCGTGACGAAAAACAGGTTGGCGGTGGCGAACTCGGTGACGTTGCCCGCGCTGTCGAGCATGACGGCGTTGTCGAAGCCGCGCTGCTGCGCCTCGCGCATTGCCCTACTCGAGTTGGCGTACAGCGCCGACGCCTTGGCGTCGGTCGGCGCCATGCTGGCGTCCGGCCGGCGCAAACCCGACAGGCAGGCGGAAAAGCCGCTGAAGGCCGGCATCGGCGCGTCGAACAGGGTCAGCGCGAAACAGCTCTTTTCCGGCACCGGCACCAGGAAGCCCTCCGAGCCGAACACCAGCGGGCGCACGTACAGCTCGGCGTCGGCGGGGAATCTGGCGACGCCCTCGCGCACCAGGTCTTCCATCTGGTCGACCGTCAACGGGCAGCGCAGGCCGAGCGACACGGCCGAACGGACCACCCGCTCGAGGTGCAGGCGCAGATCGGGCATGTGGCCGCGCACCGAGCGGGCGCCGTCGAACACGGACGAACCGAGCCAGACGCTGTGGTCCATCGCGCCGAACAAGGGGGTATTCCCTTCGCTCCATTGTCCGTTGAAGTAAGTCAGATGCATGGTGTATCCTTGATAATGGGAGCCCAAAGTTTAACCTAAGGGGCAAGCGATGTCGCCCGGGCCGTTGTGGCGCCGCGGATGCGCTTCGGCGGGGTTGGTACGCTACCGTACAAAGTTCCGTACGGTATCCACCGTACACTGTGCCTTTCGTATCCGCACGACTGAACTTTCCATGCTTTCCACACTCGAGCGCATTGCTTCCGACTCCGGCCGGATCGACCTGCTCATCGACCTGGTCGACAAACTGCGCCCGCGCCATCCGAGCCAGGGCCGGGTCACCGCCGCCAACGTGCGCACCCTCACCTTGCTGCTGAAAGGCAATCCCGAACTGGCGGCGCGCCTCGGCGCCTCGCTGTGCACGCTGCTCGAAGAGCGCCGCCATGCCAGCCTGTACACCGACATCGGCATCCTGTCGAACGACGGCTTCGTCGTCGAGCTCAAGCGCCGCATCGCCTACCGCCTGCTGCCGCCGGCGCTCGACGACGCCTACCTCAGCGACGCCATCGACCAGGTGCTGTATGTCGACACCGACTACCGCTGGGTCAACGCGGTGCCGGCCGGCGACTGGCTCGAGCTGTTCGACGTCGTTGCCGCCGCCACCCCGCGCGAATGCCGCGGCGGCGCCCAGCGCACCATCGTGCTCGGCATGCTCGACGCCATCCGCACGCTGTCGTGCCGCGTCTGCGCGCTCGGCCTCGAACCGCGCCTGATCCGCAGCAATCCCGACATCGAAACGTTCGACTCGCCGTTCCTGATGCAGAACATCGAGGTCAACGACTATCTCGACGGCTACGCGCGCATGCTCGCCGATGGCGGCGGCGCCCCGGAAGACGCGCGCCACCTGCTGGTCATGCTCGACCAGTGCGAGGCCGTGCTCGGCAAGATCCGCAAGAACGCCGCCAGCCAGGGCACCAGCGTGGCCTTGACCTACCTGCTGGTGGCGCTGACCCAAAGCATCGACCGCCTGCGCAAGCTGCTGTTCCTGGTCGACGTCAGCGGCGACCTGCCAAGCGCGCCGACGGTCGACCTGGTGGCCGTCGCCAACGACGCCACGCCGCCGGCGGCGCCGCCGATCAGCCTGCGCCGCGCCGGCGCCATCGCCCTGACGCAGGAACTGGTCGAGGCGCACAACGCCAAGTACGAACTGCGCGGCCTGTTCGCCGACAATATCAACCTGCTGGCGCGCAACGTCACCGAAAACGCCAGCCGCACCGGCGAGCACTACATCGCCGAAACGCGCGGCGCGCTGCGCTACATGTTCCTCTCCTCGGCCGGCGCCGGCGTCGTGGTCGCCTTCATGGCGCTGATCAAGACCTTGATGGGCTATCTGCGCGCGGCGCCGCTGGTCGAGTCCTTCCTGTTCAGCATGAATTACTCGCTCGGCTTCGTGCTGATCCACGTGATGCACCTGACCATTGCCACCAAGCAGCCGGCGATGACGGCGGCGCGCATCGCCGCCGCCCTGTCCTCCAAGGACGGGCGCCACATCGACCTCGACAACATGGCCGAACTGGTCAACAAGGTGTTCCGCACCCAGTGCGTCGCCGTGCTCGGCAACCTGGCGACCGTGATCCCGGTGTCGTGGGCGATCGCGATGCTGTGGAAAGAAGCGTTCGGCGCCCACCTGGTGACGCCGACGAAGGCGCTGCACATGCTCGACGACATCGACCCGATCCACAGCCCGGCCCTGTGGTACGCAGCGATCGCCGGCGTCTGCCTGTTCGTCGCCGGCCTGATCTCTGGCTACTACGACAACAAGGCGCTGTATACCCGCATGGCGCAGCGTGTGCGCCAGCTGCGCGGCCTCGGCCGCCTGCTCGGCCAGCAGCGCCTCGCGCGGCTGTCGGTCTACCTGGAAAACAACCTGGGCGGGCTGATGGGCAACTTCTTTTTCGGCATCCTGCTCGGCACCATGGGCACCCTCGGCTACCTGCTCGGCCTGCCGCTCGACATCCGCCATGTAACATTCTCCGCCGCAAATTTCTCCACGGCGCTCGTCGCCCTCGATCATCGGGTAAGCTGGGAACTGGCGGCCACATCCATAGCGGGATTCGTGTCGATCGGCGCGGTGAACCTGCTGGTCAGTTTCGCGCTGGCGTTGTGGGTGGCGCTGCGCGCGCGCCAGATTCGTTTCGAGCACGGCATTTTGTTGTTCAAGTCCCTGGGCCGGCGATTCATCGCCGCACCTATCGACTTTTTTATCGGGCCCAAGGACATTGCGTCCGGCCAGCCTGTCGCTGACACACCAAAGGGATCAACATGAGAAGTATGCGCAGCGGAAAATGGGTTCTCGTCCTCACCCTGACGTGGGCGGTGGCGTCCTGCGCCACCTTGCCGGAAGTGGGCAACGGCAGCGCGCCGGCCAAGGCGGCCCCCGCGGTCGCGACCGCCAACGGCATGCTGCAGACCAAGCAGGCCGCCGCGCTGCTGGCCAAGCGCTGGGCCCGCGCGACGCCGGACATGAAGGCGCTGGCGCTGCTCGAGGAAGAAGCCACCGGCGTACCGCTGATCGCCGGCAACAAGGTCTCGTTGCTGTTCGACGGCCCCGCCACCATGAAGGAAATGATGGCGGCGGCGCAGTCGGCGAAAACGACGATCAACCTCGAAACGTACATTTTCGACCAGGATCCGGTCGGCCTCCAGTTCGCCGACCTGCTGATCGAGAAGCGCAAGCAGGGCGTCATCGTCAACGTGCTGTACGACAGCGTCGGCACTTTCGGCACGCCGCAGGCCTTCTTCGAGCGCATGAAGGCGGCCGGCATCAACCTGGTCGCCTTCAATCCGGTCAATCCGACGGCGCCGAAGGCCAAGTTCTGGGAGATCAACAACCGCGACCACCGCAAGCTGATGGTCGTTGACGGCAAGGTGGCGTTCACCGGCGGCATCAACATCAGCAACACCTACGCCAACAGTTCGTTCTTCGGTTCACGCCGCAATCCGAACAAGCACGACGGCCGCAAGGTCGGCTGGCGCGATACCCACATCAAGATCGAGGGGCCGGCGGTGGCCGCGCTGCAATGGTCGTTCGTCAATATGTGGATTCGCCAGGAGGTGGGCGAACTGCCCGAGGCGCCGTATTTCCCGGCGCTGGCGCCGGCCGGCGACAAGGTCGTGCGCGTGCTCGCCTCCGACCCCGACAAAGGCTTTGAAATCTACAAGTCGCTGGTGCTGGCGATCCAGGAAGCGAAAAAGACGATCCACATCACCTCGGCCTATTTCGTGCCGGACCAGCAGATCGTCGATGCGCTCTGCGCCGCGGCCAAGCGCGGCGTCGATGTGCGCCTGGTGCTGCCGGGCGTCACCGACCACGGGCTGGTGATGCATGCCGGCCGCGCCTTCTACGACGAGCTGCTGGCCAACGGCGTCAAGATTCACCACCTGCAGGTGGCGGTGCTGCACGCCAAGACCGCGGTCATCGACGGCACCTGGTCGACGATCGGCTCGGCCAACATCGACCGCCGCAGTTTCATCCACAACTATGAGTTGAACGTGATCGTGCTCGATCCGGCCTTCGGCCAGGACATGGAGGCGGCCTTCAACGAAGACCTGCGCGATTCGAAGCCGGTAAGCCGCGAGGAATGGCGCCGCCGCCCGTGGTCGGACCGCATCAAGGAATGGGCGTCGCGGCTGACCGAGTACTGGATCTAGGCCCGCGCCAGTAGCGGCGTCATCCGCGCTGCGCGGGGGACGCGGGGTATGCGCATCGTTGCTAGATGCCGGCGGCGTACAGGCCGTCGGTATGCGCCGCCCACACCTCCCCGCTGCGCAGGAACTTTTCGGTCTTCATCAGCGAAAACTGCTTGCCCAGCACATCCCAGCCATAGCGGTCGACTTCGATCTTGCCGTGTTCGACCCTCAGCACGTTGAAGGAATTGACTTCGCCGCGCCCGCGCGTGGACGTGGCGGTGCCGGCCTGCACCACCAGCGCCGCGTACTCGCTGATCGGATAGCGGTCGGCGGTGCTGTTGGAATGACTCAGGTGCAGGTGGCCGGCCAGCAGCAGGTCGACGCCGCATTCGGCAAACGCCTTCATCGCCATCGGCGCGCGGTCGACCAGGTCGTCCTCGTCCTCGGTCTCCGGCAGGTCGAACGGATGGTGGGTGACGACGATGCGCGTGATGTGCTTGTCCAGCCCGCCCAGTTGTTCGCGGATCTTCGCCACCTGCTCTTCGTTTACGCGGCCGTCCTTGAACGTCAGCGAGCGCGCGGTGTTTACGCCCAGCACCGCGATCTCGTCATCGACATGGAGCGGGTCGAGGTCGGTGGTGATGTAGCGCTTGTAGCGGTCGAGCGGCTGGAAGAAGCGCCGGAACACGTTGTACAGCGAAATGTCGTGGTTGCCCGGGACGATGATCTGCGGCCCCGGCAAGGTGTCGAGGTAGTCGCGCGCGGCCTCGAACTGCTCGCTCTTGGCGCGCTGGGTCAAGTCGCCCGACACCACCACCACGTCCGGCGCGATGCCGGTGACGAGTGTGCGCAGCGGCCCGAGCAATTCCTCGTCGACCTTGCCAAAGTGCAGGTCCGATAAATGAACAATAGTGCGCATAGTTTTTCTCCTTAGTGGGGGACGATCACCGTCAGCGCGGCCGGCATGATGCGGTAGCGCAGCGGTGTCTTCATGATGGTGACTTCGCCGTCGGTGGCCACGCGCAGGTGGCGGTGGCGGGTGGCGATGTCGAGTTCCTCGGACAGCATGACGTCGAAGTCGCGTTCCTGCGCCAGCGTGCCGCACAGCGCGCGCAAGCCGAAGCGCAGCAGCCCCAGCCGCCCGGGACGCTGCGCCACGTACAGGCTCAGCTTGCCGCGGTCGAGGTGCTGGCGGGCGCCGATCGACCAGCCTTCCATCGTGTATTCGTTGTTGCCGATGAAGACGAACGGCGTGACGCGCGCATGCTCGGCGCCGTCGACGGCCAGCTTGACGTTGAGGAAGGGATAGCGGCGCAGCGCGGCGAACGTGGCCCACGCCGCCGCCGTCCACTTGCCGCGGCCCAGCCGGTGCTGCTGCTTTTCGCGGTGGCGCACGATATCGGGATACAGGCCGAGGCTCGAATTGTTGAGAAACATGCGGTCGTTGACGGCGCCGACGTCGACCTGCACACGCCTGCCTTCGGCGACGTTGCGGATCGCCTCGTCGAGCGACTGCGGAATGCCGAGGTCCTTGGCGAAATGGTTCAGCGTTCCCAGCGGCAGCACGCCGAGCGCGACATCGGTGCCGGCGAGCACCGACGCGACCGCGTTGATGGTGCCGTCGCCGCCGCCCGCCGCCACCACTTGCACGCCGCCCTGCACTGCCTTGCGCGCGGTGCCGATCATCTGGTCGCCGCTGCTGGCCAGGGTGACGTCGGCATCGAGGCCGTGGGCGGCGAACTTGGCGCGCAGCTCGCTGGCGGACTGCTCGTCGTGGCCGGCGCCGGCGCCGCCGTTGATGATGACTGCGATACGGTTCAGTTCAAACTCCCTTGTTTGGTGGGTTGCAAGGCCGCGCGCATGACACGCCGCCGCCGCAATGTCGACACGGCGGTGATGCAGACGGCCAGCCAGGCGGCGCCCTCGGCCGATGCGGCCAGCACGTCGGTCAGGTAATGGACGCCCAGGTACATGCGGGAAAAGCCCACCAGCGCCACCATCGTGCAGGCGCCGGCGACGATTGCCGCGCGCGCGCCGAAGCGGCGATGGCGCAGCCACAGAAAGCTGCCGATCAGCCCGTACAGCAAGGCCGCGTTGGCGGTATGACCGCTCGGAAAACTGTAGGTCGACAGCGTCAGCAGCGGTTCGTCGAAGCTCGGGCGCGCGCGCTGAAAAACGTACTTTAGCAGTACATTTAACAACATGCCGCCCGGCACGACGAACAGCTCCGCGAGCAGCCAGTAGTGGTACTTGCGCACGTGAAAATAGGCGGCCAGCAGCAGCGCCATGACGGCGGTGCCGGCCATGCCGTGCCAGTGCGTGATGAACAGCATGACGCCCGTCAGGTGGGGCGTGGCGTGCTTGTGCAGCCAGTGGGCCAGTTCGACGTCGAGCAGCGTGATCTCGTCGCCGCTGACGACATCTTCGGCAATGCCGCTGAACAGCCACGCCGCCGCGACCATCAGCATGACGCCGACGGTCATGTGCAATCCGGTTGCCTCTTCCGGTGACAGGCGCGCCGCGACAAACCGGCGCAGGCGGGGAAACATGGTGGATAACATCGGGCCCTTGGCTAAAAAACCACACTTTTAGAATTTACTGTTTATTCGTACAGTAGCTGTGGATTTATACAGTAGTTATGCTATTCTGGACTCTCCTGACCAACACAACTCGAACAAGGAAATCCGTCATGACCACATTGAACAGCAACTTCGGCATGGAATACGCACCCACACCTTTCATGCTGCGCCTCGGCCGCCGCGAAGTGCTGGTCACCCGCGATTTCCGCAAGCGCTTCTATGCGGTCAACCCGGTCATCGAGTGCGATACCGGCGTCGAACCCGGCCACGTGGAAGTGCTGCTGATGCGCCGCTGGCTGCTGATTTTGTCCAAGGCGCACTAAGTCGCACGTGTCCTCCATTGCGCAGGACCGGTTGAGTTAGCGCAAGGTAGCAACCAAAAACAGATATCGACAACTGATTTCATTCGTTCCTTTTCGGACAGCCCGGTTTTACGCTAGAGGCTCCTCCTTACCGAAAGAAATCCGATGTCGTTCAAAAAAATAAGCCAGGCATTGATCGTACTGGTGCTGTCGGCGCAAGCTGCATCCGCCGCCGACATCACCTTGCTCAACGTGTCGTACGATCCGACCCGCGAGCTGTACCAGGACTTCAACGCCGCCTTTGCCAGGCAGTGGAAAGCCAAGACCGGCGACAACGTCACCGTCCGTCAGTCGCACGGCGGCTCGGGCAAGCAGGCACGCTCGGTGATCGACGGGCTCGAGGCCGACATTGTCACCCTCGCGCTTGCTTACGACATCGATGCTATCAGCGAACGCGGCCTGCTCGCGCACGACTGGCAAAAACGGCTCAAGCATAACAGCGCGCCGTACACGTCGACCATCGTGTTCCTGGTCCGCAAGGGCAACCCGAAAAGCATCAAGGACTGGAGCGACCTGGTCAAGCCGGGCATCGCCGTCATCACGCCCAATCCCAAGACGTCCGGCGGCGCCCGCTGGAATCACCTGGCGGCCTGGGGTTATGCGCTGCGCCAGCCGGGCGCGAGCGAAGCGACGGCGCGCGACTTCATCGGCAAGCTGTACCGCAACGTGCCGGTACTCGATTCGGGCGCGCGCGGCGCCACCACCACCTTCGTCGAACGCGGCATCGGCGACGTGCTGATCGCATGGGAAAACGAAGCGCTGCTGGCCATCAAGGAACTTGGCCCCGGCAAGGTCGAGATCGTCGCGCCGTCGGTCAGCATCCTGGCCGAGCCGCCCGTGTCGGTGGTCGACAAGGTGGCCGACAAGCGCGGCACCCGCAAGGTCGCCGAAGCCTACCTGCAATACCTGTACAGCGACGAAGGCCAGCAGATCGCCGCGCAGAACTACTACCGTCCTGTGGTCGAAAAATTCGCCAAGAAATACGCCGATCAATTCCCGAAGGTGAAGCTGTTCACGATCGATGAAGTGGCCGGCGGCTGGACCAAGGCGCAGAAGGCGCACTTTGCAGACGGCGGCGTGTTCGACCAGATTTACCAGCCGGGCAAGAAGTAAGCGTTACCGCAAACCCGCGGCGGGCTGATTGGCCGCGGGGGCCGGCGCCTGCTGCGTTTGCATGGCCGGCGAAAGCGGGGACGTTTTCAGCGCGCCATACAAAGGGTAGATCATGGCGAAATTCAGCGTGATTATCGTCAGGGCGATACCGAGCATCCAGGCGCGCGTGTTCGATTCGGACGCCTTGAGGTCCGCCTTGCTGGCGAAGTGGGATTCGCAGTGTGCTTCGAACTTTGCCTGCTGGGTTGCAAGCTTGGTGAGCTCCAACTTGATGCCCGCGAACTCTTCGAGATTTTTCATTTGAAATTGTGATACTTTCTCGCGCAGTTGCGTTACGTCCTCGCGCAGTTGCGTCACATCCTCGCGCAGTTGCGCTGACTCCCCTCGCAATAGCGATACTTCCTTCCGCAATGCTGATAAATCGGTCTCCAACCGCGTTACGCGCTCCCGCAATTGGGATATGTCCTCCCGCAATTGGGATATGTCCTCCCGCAACTCAGATACGTCCTGCCGCAATCGTGCAACTTCGCCCTTAACCACCGCTACATCGATTTCAATGCGCGTGGTCCGCGCGATGACCTCTACGGCACTGGCGTTCTCGGCCCTGAGCACCGCAAGCTCGGATTTGATGGCTGTAACGTCCCGTTCGAGGACTGCGATTCGATCTTCCATATTTATTAGACAGGCGCCATCGTCCAAATGTTCAGGCGAAGCCTACCCGATTGACGCCGCTCAGCACTGTGTTGTTTGTCCTGAACAGAACGTCGAGCGACAAGTCATTAATAGGGTTATCATCATGTCACCGCGCAGCTGAGCGCGTACTGCCACGCCACCTTACCCGTCCAGGAGACCGACGTAATGACACGATTGACCGCCAAAGATTTTGATCCGGAAGTGATGAAATTGTTCGACCAGTATGTGCACGGTCAGCTCGACCGTCGTGGTTTCCTGAACCAGGCCGGCCGCTACGCGGTAGGCGGCGCCACGGCCGCCGGCATGCTGAGCGCGCTGTCGCCGAGCTTTGCGGCGCAGATGGTGGCGCCGACCGACGCCCGCATCACCGCAACGTTCGTCGAAGTGCCGTCACCGCAAGGCTACGGCACGCTGCGCGGCTACCTGGTGCAGCCGGCCAACGCCAAGGGCAAGCTGCCGACGGTATTGGTGGTGCACGAAAACCGCGGCCTCAATCCGCACATCGAAGACATCGCCCGCCGCGTCGCGCTGGACGGCTTCGTCGCCTTCGCGCCGGACGCGCTGTTCCCGCTGGGCGGCTATCCGGGCGACGAAGACAAGGCGCGCGCGCTGTTCGCCAAGCTCGACCAGACCAAGACACGCGCCGATTTCGTCGCCGCGGCGCAATACCTGAAAGCGCACCCGAAGGGCACCGGCAAAGTCGGCGTGGTGGGATTCTGCTACGGCGGCGGTATCGCCAACTACCTGCCGACGGTGTTGCCGGACCTGGCGGCGTCGGTCGCCTTCTATGGCGCCCAGCCGCCGGCGGCGGAGGTGCCAAAGATCAAGACGCCGATGCAGATCCACGACGCCGAGAAGGACGAACGGATCCGGGCCGGCTGGCCAGCCTACGAGGCCGCCTTAAAAGCTGCCAACGTCAACTACCAGTACTACCTCTACCCGGGCACCGAGCACGGCTTCAACAACGACACCACGCCGCGCTACGACGAGGCCGCCGCCAGGCTGGCCTGGCAGCGGACCATCGACTTCTTTAAGACCCGCCTCGGCGCGTAAGCTTTTGCGGCGGCAGCGTCGACAGGAAGTCGACGTCGTCGTCGTCGAGCGGCATGTCCGGCATCGACTGAATCTGGTCGGTGTCGATGTCGGCGCCGTCGCGCACCGACGTATCGCGGCCGGCGCTGGCGCGTTCGCCGGTGCCGCTGGAATCGCTGTCGCTGTCGAGGTTGGCGTCGCCGATGTCGGGGCCCGCGCCCTCGCCGCCGCGCGCCGATTCCGGATCGGAGGTGGTGCCGCGGTCAAGGTTCAGCATCTGGTCATTGTCGACCGACAGGCTGAAGCCGGGTCCGCCGACGACATCGCTGCCGCTGTCGGAGGTATCGCTCGGTCCGAGCGCGTCGATACCGTGGCCTTTGCCCAGGCTGCGGTCTGGTGGTTCCGGAAAGTTGTCCGGATCAAGGGTGCTGCTACCGCTCATGTCATCTCCCGACAGGTTGTTAAATCATGTTGGGAGCATAACGAATTTCTGTGTCAGGGGGCGCGCCGCATGCGATCCGTGACGTCCATCCCCACTCCCCTGAAACCGGTGAAGCGGCTGGCGCCGTCAAACATCGGCTCGCCGCTGACCTGGAAATACTGGACGCTGCCGTTGGGGTGGGTGCGGCTGAAAATCAGGTCCAGGAAGGGCCGGCGGTTGGCGATATTGTCGTCCAGCACGGCGCGTTCATCCACATTCCAGCCGGCACTGGCGCCGCCATCGGCGCCGATGCCGAGCATCTCGCGCACCGGCCCCGAGCACTGGGTCAGCTTGCCGGCGGCATCCTGCTCCCAGTACCAGTCCGACGACAATTCGGTAAAGCGCTGGAAGCGCGCTTCGCTTTCGCGCAGTTCGGCCGTGCGCTCGAGCACGGTCTGCTCGAGCACCTTGTTGTAATTGTCCAATTTGCGGTACAGCAGCCGCACTTCCAGCATGTTGTGGATGCGCGTCTGCACTTCGACCAGGTCGAACGGCTTGCTGACGAAGTCCTTGGCGCCGGCCTTCAGCGCGCGCAGCTTGTGGCCGGGCTGGGCGGTGATCACCAGCACCGGCAGGTAGCCGCCGGTTTCGATTTCCTTCAACGCCTCGATGACCTGGAAGCCGTCCATCTCCGGCATCTGCAGGTCGAGCAGGATCAGGTCGTAGCGGTTGGCGCGGTGCAGTTCGAGCACGTCGCGCGGATTTTGCGTGCTGGCGATGTTGGTGTAGCCGGCGTTGCGCAGCACCTGGTCGAGCAGCATCACGTTCGCTTCCATGTCATCGACAATGAGGACGCTGGCGTTGAGTATTTCGGAGGCTTCAAGCATGTGGTTTTCCCGGATATTTCAGTAACTTGATATTCACTTGCCTGGCTCGACAGGTTCGGCCATGCCGTGCTGGGCCGCGTGACGCAAGGTGACGTCGAGCGCATCCATGAATTCGCGCACGCGGATCGGCTTGGTGAGGTAGCGGAAGAAACCGGCCTCGAGCCCTTTTTCGATATCGCGCGGCACCGCGTTGGCCGACAGCGCCAGCACCGGGATGTGCGCGGTGGCCGGGTCTTCGCTGAGGATCTTGAGGGCGCCGAAGCCGCTGATGCCGGGCAGGTTGATGTCCATCAGGATCACGTCGGGCTGGTAGGCGCGCGCCAGTTCGATGCCGAGGTGGCCGTCGATCGCGGTCAGCAGCTTGAGGTCGCCCCGGCGCGCAATCAGTTGCTCGACCAGCGCCAGGTTGGCCGGATTGTCTTCCACGTACAGCAAGGTCGGCTGCTGGCCGGCCAGCCGCGCCGGCGTGCGCCGCTCGAGCAGCTGATCATCGATATTGTTCAGCTCGAGCGTTGGCGCCGCGGCGGCGTCGAATTCCACCCAGAACACGGTGCCGATGCCGACGGTGCTGTCGACGCCGATCTTTCCGCCCATCAGCTCGACCAGCTGCTTGGTCACCACCAGGCCGATGCCGGTGCCCTCTTCCGCGCTGTCCTGCTGGCCGATGCGGTTGAACGGCTGGAACAGCTGCGCCAGCTGGTCCGGCGCCAGGCCGATGCCGGTGTCCTTGACGCTGACGCGCACCCGGTCGGGCCCGGCGGGGACGCATTGCACCATCACCGAGCCGCCGTTGGTGTTGTACTTGATGGCGTTCGACAGCAGGTTGATCATCACCTGCTTGACGCGGGTGCGGTCGGCATGCACGTAGTAGATGTCGTCGAACGACGGGAACGTCAGCGAGATGCCGCGCTTGCCGGCCTGCGGCTCGATCATGCCCTTGCAGTCTTGCAGCACGTCGGTCAGCGACATCGCTTCCTGCGACATCGTCACCTTGCCCGATTCGATCATCGACAGGTCGAGGATCTCGTTGATCAGGCGCAGCAGGTACCAGCCGCCCTTGAGGATCTGGTCGATCGAGCGCTGCTGGTGCGGCGCCGGCGCCGGCACTTCCGACGCCATCAGCTGGGCGAAGCCGAGTACCGCGTTGAGCGGCGTGCGCAGCTCGTGGCTCATGCTCGACAGGAATTCCGACTTGGCGCGGTTGGCCTTTTCAGCGCCGGCCTTGGCCGATTCCAGCGCGGCGTTGGTTTCCTGCAGCGCGTGCTCGAACTGCTTGCGCTCGGTGACGTCGCGCGCGGCGGCGAACACGCCCTGCAGCTTGCGGTCGCGGTCATGGAAGGTGGTGGCGTTGTACGACACCACGGTCTGCTTGCCGTCCAGCGCCAGCGCCGTCAGCTCGTAGTTGGTGACCTTGCTCTCGCGCAGTACCCGGGTGATCGCTTCGTCGGCCCGGTCCGGCTCGGTGAAATAATTCTTGAACGGCGCGCCGATCAGTTCGTCGCGGGTGCGTCCGGTCAGCTGCTCCATCTGGCTGTTGACGTCGCTGATGATGCCGCGCTGGTCGGTGGTGATCAGCGGATCGATGTTCGACTCGATCAGCGAGCGGGTGTAGAACTGCTGGTCGCGCAGCCGCTGGTCGAGCAGCGCCTGTTCGGCCTCGACCTGCTTGCGCGCCGAATTGTCGGTGCCGATCAGCAGGTAGCCGATGATCTTGCCGACGGCGTCGCGCAGCGCGGTGACCGATACCAGCGCCTGGAAGCGCGTCTTGTCGGCGCGGATATAGGTCAGCTCGTAAATGTCCTCGATGCCGCGCGAGGCCTTGTAGACCAGCGCCTCGAAGCCGGGGCGGATCGGCGTGGTAAATTCGGCCGACAGCGCGGCGGCGCGCGCATCGAGTTCGGCCGGATCCGAGATGTCGGCCGGGGTCAGCCGGTCGACGACGTCGGCGGCGGCATAGCCGAGCATGCGTTCGGCGCCGACGTTGAAGATCTGGATCACGCCGTAGACGTCGGTGGCGATGCTGGAAAAATTGGCGCTGTTATAAATCGCATCCTGCAGCGCACCGGATTTGCGCAGCGGCACTTCCATCATCGCCTGCTGCCTTGCCGAGCGCGCGCGGATGGCGCGCTGCACCTTGACGAACAGCAATGCCAGGAACAGCGACAGCAGGATGATGCTGGCCTGGATCAGGTTGACGGCGCCGGGCGACTCGACCGCGTAGCTGAGCGCGATGGCGCCGACCAGCAACAGCACCAGGAAGGTGGCGCCGAGGCCGATCGCCATCAGCCGTTCGACCGAGGGATTTCTGATTGATATGTTCTGCATGCAATACTTCCGGTGTCCAGACAAAGAGCGCTAACCTCGGCTCCACAAGGTGACGGCAAAATCTGCGACGTCAGGCAGCCTGGCGGTGGCGCACGTCCGACAGCAGCCGCGCAAATTCCTTCTTGACGACGCCGTAGCATTCGCACACATCCTGCTCCAGCCCTTTGCGGTCGAGCACGGTGATGTGGCCGCGCCGGTAGCTGATGTAGCCGTAGCCCTGCAGGCGGCCGGCCGCCTCGGTGACGCCCTCGCGCCGCACGCCGAGCATGTTGGCGATCAGTTCCTGCGTCATCGTCAGCTCGTTCGAGCCGAGGCGGTCGAGTGTGAGCAGCAGCCAGCGGCACAGCTGCTGCTCGACCGTGTGGTGGCGGTTGCAGACCGCGGTCTGCGACATCTGCGTCAGCAGCGCCTGGGTGTAGCGCAGCAACAGGCGCATCACCTGGCCGGTGCGGTTGAATTCTTCCATCAGGATGTGCGCCGGCAGGCGGTAACCGAAGCCGCCGGTCTGCACCACCGCGCGGCTGGGGGTGCTGTCGCCGCCCATGAAGGCCGAAATGCCGAGCACGCCCTCATTGCCGACACCGGCGATCTCGGACGAGCCGCCGTTTTCCAGCAAATAATGGAGCGAAATGATCGCCGTTGTGGGGAAATGCACATACTGCACCTTATCGCCGGACTCGTACAGGACGTCGCCAAGCTTCATGGGGATCAATTCAAGGTGCGGCGAAAGACGGTCGAATTCGGCGTCGAGCAAGGCGGCCATGAGGTGATTCTGATTCGGATCGTGCTTACTGGACATGAAGTATTCCTGCGTCCTCGGGACTGCCAATGGTTCGGGCTCACAGGTTACCACACCGCACTACGCGTCGAATATATTGCGTTTAGGAATTTTGATCTGTGCGGTTCCGAACACAGCGTTTATGCTATCAGGTGACAACAGCTTTCTTGCGTCAGAACGCGTGGCGCATGCCCAGGTTCAGCGCCGACGAGCCGCGTCCCTGCGAGGAGGCGTTGCCGACCGTATAGCCGGCGCCGTTGCGGTTGGTGATGCGCGAATACGCCGCGTAGAAATCGGTGCGGCGCGACATCGCATAGGTGGCGCCGAAGGCGAGCTGGTTGGCGTCCTGGTTGGCCAGGTCGCGGTCGTTCTTGCGGATGTAGGAAGCGAGCAAGGTGGTGGCGCCGACCGGCAGCGCCAGGCCGACCAGCACGTCGCGGCTGTCGGTCGACGGCGTCGTCGCCATGCCGGCGCCGTACGGGTTGTCGGGGTTCCACAGCGGCGAACTGCCCCATCCGCGGCTGGCGCTATAGGCGACGTAGGCGGTGGCGATGCCGACCCGCAGGTTGGCGGCGAGGATCGAATTCTTGGCGTCGAGGTTGTTGCCCATCGCGGTGGCCGGCGCCACCTTGGCGACGTTGCGGTTCTGGTGGGCGGCGCGGATCGTCAGCGGGCCGCTTTCGAAGCCGACCGATACGCCCCAGGCGCGATTGGCGCGGCGGTCGCCCGAAATCTCGCCGGCGCCGTACGAGGCAGCGGCCGACACGCCGTTCACTTCGGCGCTGTAATACTGGATGCTGTTGTCGACCCGGCGCCCGCCGCTGCCGATCAGGTTGCTCGCGGTGCCGGCCATGCCGCCCTTGAACGGGTCGCCGACGTCGGTCAGCGCGGCATACTCGAGATTGTGGTGGCGGCCGACGGTGACGGTGCCGGCCTTGCCGCTGACGCCGACATACGCCTCGCGGCCGAACAGCAAGCCGCCCTGGTCGGAACGGCCGGTGTAGAGCTGCAAGCCCGCTTCGAGGGCGTAGACGGCCGCCAGGCTGTCGCCGATCGGCTCGCTGCCGCGCACGCCGAGGCGCGATTCTGAGGCGATGCCGCCGTCGACGCGGACCGCGCAGCCCTGGCAGCCGCGCTCGCTGACGAGGCCGGCGTCCAGCACGCCATACACCGTGCTCGACGATTGCGCCATGGCGCCGCCAACGCTTGCGCCAAGCAGGGCGAAAACAAGGGCAGATCGATTCATGGCGGACTCCAAAGCAGGCGACGTTACCTGTACGGTTACGTTATCCGCTTTTATTGTCTGCCGATCTGTCGGCTAGCCCACATAGCAGGCTCAACATTTCCCGCCTTTTTGTGGGCCTGCTCCGACATGGAGAGCAACTGTTCCCATACGGCAATCTTTGCGCCAGGTTAGGGCGCGCGCGGCAGGCGCACCGTGAAGGTGGTGCCGGAAATGTCGCTGGAACTGACGACGATGCTGCCGCCGTGGGCGACGGCAATTTCGCGGGCGATGAACAGGCCCAGTCCGAGGCTGGTGCGGGGACGGTCATCGCCGCCGTCGGCCGGCAACTGGATCAGCGGGCGGAAGATCGACTGCAGCGATGCGGCCGGAATCGTCACGCCGCGGTTATTCACTTCGATCGTGATCGCCTGGGCGTCGGCTTTGGCGCGCACGGTGACCGGCGCGTCCCTGCCGCCGTACTGGGCGGCGTTGACCAGCAGGTTGGTCAACAGCTGGTGCAGCCGGACGGCGTCGAAGCAGCCGGTCAGGTCGCCCGTCAGATCGACGTCGAAGGCGCTGCCCGGATGGGTCGCGCTGGCGTCTTCCACCGCGGCCTGGCAGATCTCGCGGATATCGGCCTCGCCCAGAATGGTCGGCATGCCGGCGCCGAGCTGGGTGCGCGTATAGCCGATCAGGTCGTCGACCATCAGGCTCATCACGCGCGCGGCGCGCTCGACGCGCAGGCCGATCGGGCCGAACTGCGCCGCCGGCGTCTGCTCGCTCGTGAGCAGCTGCCCGGCCATCGACAGCGTCGACAGCGGCGCCCGCAAGTCATGCCCCAGCACGGCCAGGAACAGTTCGCGCGTATGGTCGGCGCGCGCCGAATAGGTGACCACCGATTCGGCCAGCGCCTGGTCGATCGATTCGTTGAAGCGCACCATCTCGTCGACGGTGGTGGCCGACATCGCGCTCACCTGCGGCAGCCACAGTCGCAACACGGTGGCGCGCAAGGCGCGAAATTCCGCGCTCAGCTGAATCAGCGAAAAGTTGCTGTCGTGGCGCAGTGCCCCGTGAATCGAGGCGGCGCTCTCGATGGTGTCCTCGTCCGGCGCCCGCCCCTGCGACTTTTCCAGCTGCTCGGCCGGGTTCTGGCGGGTGGCGATATCGAGCGCGATGGCCTGCAGGATGCCCTTGGCGTGGTCGCGCAGCGCCAGCGCGGTCATCTGGCTGGCGGCCGGCTCCAGCGTCCCGGCAAACGCCTCCCACTCCGACAGGATGATCTCCATGTGTTCGGTGATGAAGGAAGTCAGTTTCATGCGCACTTTCGGGACAAGGTGCGGCATTGTATGCCGGAATCAGTTGTCGGCCATCAATCCTTTTGCCGGCTCCAGGCGGCGATCCGCGCCAGCGCCTGCTCGATGTTGTCAAGCGAGAACGGTTTCTGCAACCAGAAACTGCCGGGCGGCAGGTCGCTGCTGGCGCCGTAGCCGCTGGCGAACAATACCGCGCCGATGCCGGCCGCGCGCGCCCGCTCCGCCAGCTGGTAGCCGGACATGCCGGGCAGGCCGATATCGGTGATCAACACCCCGAACGACGCCTGTTGCAGCAGCGCCAGCGCCTCCTCGCCGGAGCCGGCCGCCGCCACCGCGTGGCCGAGCGCGCGCAACACCTCGGTGGTCATGTCGCGCATGTCGGCGTTGTCTTCCACCAGCAGGATCGACAGCGCCGCCGGCGCCGCCGTCACCGCGGGCGCGGCGCGCAACGCCAGCAGGTGGTCGCGGTTGGCGAACAGGTGGCGGATCTTGCGCGCCAGGTCTTCGCGGCTGTACGGTTTGCTCAGCAGCGCGACGCCGCGCTCGAGCCGGCCGCCACGGACAATGCCGTCCTCGGTATAGCCGGAAGTAAACAGCACCTCCAGCGCCGGCTGCGCGCTTTTCGCGCGGCGCGCCAGCTCATGGCTGCGCAGCGGGCCCGGCATGACGACGTCGGTAAACAACAGGTCGACCGGCACGCCGCTGTCGATGATCGCCAGCGCCGCCTGCGCATCGGGCGCTGCCAGCACCCGGTAGCCGAGGTCGGCGAGCAAGGCGACGACGATGGCGCGCACTTGCGCATCGTCCTCGACCACCAGGATCGTTTCGTTGCCGCCGACGGCGTCGCGCGGCGCCGGCACCGCCTCGACGTCGGCCGCCGCGAGCGAACGCGGCAAATAAATGCGCACGGTGGTGCCGGCGCCGACTGCGCTGTCGATCTGCAGGTGGCCGCCGCTTTGCGTGACGAAGCCGTACACCATCGACAGCCCGAGCCCGGTGCCGTGCCCTTCCGGCTTGGTGGTGAAGAACGGCTCGACGGCATTTTGCAGCACCTCGTCGCTCATGCCGCCGCCGCTGTCGGTTACCGCCAGCATCACGTACTGGCCCGGCGTGGCGTCCGGCTGCCGGCGCGCGTCATGCTCGCCGAGCACCGTGTTGCTCGCCTCGATGGTCAGGCGGCCGGCGCCGTCCATGGCGTCGCGCCCGTTGATGACCAGGTTCAGCAGCGAGTTTTCGAGCTGGTGCGGGTCGATCAGCGTGTTCCACAGGTCGGCGGCGATGACGGTGGCCAGTTCCACCTGCTCGCCGGTGGAGCGCAGCAGCATGTCGTCCAGTTCGCGGATCAGCGCGCCGGGGTTGATGACGACCGGCTCGAGCGGCTGCTTGCGGGCGAACGCCAGCAGTTGCGACGACAGCTTGGCGCCGCGCTCGACGCCGGCCATCGCGCCGCTCAGCCGCGCGCGGGCGGCCGGATCGGCGCCCACCAGCCCCTGCAGCAGCTGGAGGTTGCCGCCGATTACCTGCAGCACGTTGTTGAAATCGTGGGCGACGCCGCCGGTGAGCTTGCCGACCGCTTCCAGCTTTTGCGACTGGCGCAGCGCACTGTGCGCCGTTTCGAGCTCGGCGCCGCGGGCGGCGACACGCAGCTCGAGCGTGTCGTTCATCCGCTGCAGCGCCTCGTTGGCATCGTACTGGTCCTGGACGTCGGTATTGATGCCGACCCACAGATTGCCATTCGCATCGCCGCTGTCGTCCGGCACCGGCAGCCCGCGCGCGCGAAACCAGCGGTAGGCGCCGTCGGCGCGCCGCAGCCGGAAGTTACTCTCGTAGGGATCGCCGCTGGCGAGCGCCGCCGACCAGTCCAGCAGCGCCGCCGACAAGTCGTCCGGGTGCACGATCGATCCCCAGCCGTCGCCGACGAGCGAGTCGAAGCCGTGCCCGGAGTACTCGAAGACGCGGTCGTTGAACCAGTTCAGCTTGCCGTCGGCGGTGGCCGTCCACATCTGGTCCGGCATCGCCTGTGCCAGCGTGCGAAAGCGCTGCTCGCTGGCGCGCAGCGCCTTGTCGGCCGCCACCCGCGCGGTAATTTCCAGGAACAGCACCGAAAACAGCTGCGCCGACTGGCGCCGCGCGCGCGCTTCATAGCAACGCCCCAGCGCCGGGATGTCGACCTCGAAATCGTTCGGCTCGCCCGTCTCCAGCACCTGCCCATAGGTATCGATCAGCGACTGCTGCAGGCCGGGAATCGCCTCGCGCGCGGTGCGCCCGATCGTCGTCGCCGGATCCAGTCCGGTCTGGCGGCCGAACGCCGGATTGCACTCGAGGAAGCGGAAGTCGATCATCTTGCCGGCCGCGTCGCGCACGGCCTGGCCGACGAAGAACGCTTCCTGCATGTTTTCGAACAGCGCCCGCCAGCGCGCCTCGCTGCGGTGCAGCGACGCCTTCTCGATCACCTGCTCGGTCGTCTCGGCGCACACGCACAGGGCGCCGCCGACTTCGCCGTTCTCGTCGCGCAGCGGCGAATACGAAAACATGAACCAGGCCTGCTCGGGAAAGCCGTTGCGTTCCAGCGTCACCGGCAGGTTCTCGAAGAAGCTCGCTTCGCCGGCGTAGCTGCGCGCGACGATGGGGGCGATGTCGGGCCACACTTCCGGCCACACGGCGCCGATCGGCCGGCCCAGCGCGTGGCCGTGGCGCTCGCCCAGCATCGGGATGTAGCTGTCGTTGTAGAGCAGGACGCGATCCGCCCCCCACAGCACGAACATCGGGAACTTCGAACTGAGGATCATGCCGACCATCGAGGCCAGCGCTGGCGGCCAGTGGCCCGGATGCCCGATCGCCGCGCGCGACCAGTCATGGGCGCGCATCGCCGCGCCCATGACGCCACCGCCGTCGAGAAAGCGCGGCGCGCTTGGGTGGAATGTCATTGTGCTTGTCTGATCGCCGGCGACGTTGGTGGGTGGGATGGTTGGCTCTGTTTCGTGCATCCCCACATCATACCAACACCTGCGTCCGCCGGCTTGCCGCGCCCTGCTAGCGCTGGCCGAGCCGCGCGATGCCGGGCTCGTTGCCCAGTTCCGGCTGCCCTTCGAGGTGGGTGACCTGGGCGTTGGCGCCCTGTTCGATCGAGCGGACCATGTCGAGGATGGTCTTGTTGACCCATTCCTCCGGCGTGCCGACCATCTTGAACGCAATATCGCGCGACACTTGCTGCAGCCCGCCCTCCACTTTCTGGAACACCGCGTAGGTATCGAGGTGGTAGCCCTTCTGGTAGCGGTACAGGCAGCCGTGCAGCGTCAGCTTGCTCGATCCGGAAATGGTGCGCTGCGCGCGCGCGGTCCACGCCGCGCCTTCGCAGTTGGCCGTTTTCATGCCGGTGCCGCCGTTCTGCATGGCCGCCATTTGCAGCATCGCGCCCATCCCCGTGCCGGCCAGTTTCGCGCCCATGTCGACCAGCGTGAAGCGGCCCGGGGTGGCCGGCACCGCCACGCCCATTTGCAGCGGCATATTCGTGGCGACGTCGTTCGAATTGCGGCCCAGCCCGTCGGCTGCGGCCTTGGCCACCACCGCGGTGGCCGCCGTGGTCCGGATGTCGAAGATGTGATACATCTCGACGGTCGAAGTCTTGTTGGCGAGATACGTATTGGTGCTGCCGCAAGCGGCCAGCAGTGCCAGCATCGGGGCGAGGATCAGGACAGTTTTTTTCATTTTGCGGCTCCAGGTAGTAGGTGTTGATCGCGTGTTGCGACACAGGACCAAGTGTATGGAGACGCCGGCATCCCCACCACAAGCTTGCGACAAAGCAAGTATTTCCCGGAATGAACACCGCTTTTCGTGGAATCCGCCCTCCGCGAAGTTCCAAAACCGGGGTCAGACCCAGGTTTTGCAATCCCGCTCTCATGGGTCGCCCGAAGTTCCAAAACCGGGGTCAGACCCAGGTTTTGCAATCCCGCTCTCATGGGTGGCCCGGTTTTTGGTGCGCGCTGGGCTGATGTTCCAAAACCTGGGTCTGACCCCGGTTTTAGAACACTGGGCTGATGTTCCAAAACCTGGGTCTGACCCCGGTTTTAGAACAAGCGTGGTTTAGCAGCCGTCGGGCTTCCATTCCCACTGGCCGTTGAACGGATTGTGGCAATACGGCGCCTGGAACTGCACCGTGCAGCCGTTCTCGAACGTCCGGCTGCAGGCGCCGTTGTTGCAGCGCGTCGTCGAACGCGTCGTCTTCCCCGCCGGCGGGCTGCACTGCTTGGCGGGGGCGGCGCGCGGCCGCGCCGGCGCTGCCTCGCCGACCTCCTCGATCCAGGTGTCGATATTGGTGGCGTTGCAGTTGCCGTGGCCGGCGTCGACGCAACCGCGGTAGGCCGCGTCCGCCGCTTCCTGCTTGCTGGCGCGGCCGGTGGCCCAGGTGCATTCGCTCTTGCCGCACACGACCGCGCCGGCGCCAAGGGTGGTGTAGCGGCCGCCGACGACGCACTTGGCGGCGGCGGCGCCGACCCGCTTGGCCGCCGCGCGGCAGCCTTTCAGCGCGAACGCGTCGGCGCTCGCCTGGGTCGGGTGGTTCCAGCCGATGTAGGTCGTCTGCGCGGCCTGGCCGCGAACGAAGGCAACCGACGTGGCGGCATGCGCGGCGGCGGCAAGCACCAGTGTGATGAGAAAGAGGGCGAAACGCTTCATGGGATTTCCTTTTCGTGATTGATTCAGGCGTGACGGTGCCGTCCGCCGCCCGCTGGGGCGACCGCATTCACCGCGATATTCGGGTTATTTACATCTGCCGGAACGCGGCCTGGAAGCCGACGCTGACCGCCAGGCGCGTGCCGCTGTCCTTCAGGCGAATTTCCATGTGGCCGTCGTCGCGGTAGATCGATTCGATCCGGCGCAGGTTGACGATGGCGCCGCGGCTCACTTGCAGGAAGTCGTCCGGATTGAGTTCGTCGACCAGTTCCTTGATCGGCCGGCGTATCAGCGCCTCGCTATGGCCGGTGACGACCCGGGTGTATTTGGCATCGGACTGGAAGTAGTGCACCTCGTCGATGGTGATCAGGCGCAGCGAGGTGCCCACCGATGCCTGGATCCAGCGCAGGAATTTGCGTTCCGGCCTGGCGGCGATCATGTCGAATAGCGCCGTCGGCACCGCCTTGCGTTCGCTGGCGGCGCGCGACTGCAGGCGTCCGATGGTCGTCAGCAGGCGCCCGCGCTGCAGCGGCTTGACCAGGTAATCGACCGCTCCCAGCTCGAACGCCTCGAGCGCATGCTCGTTGTACGCGGTGAGGAACACCACGGTGGTGGTGTCGCGCACCGCCTTCGCCACTTCCAGGCCGTTCAGCTGCGGCATATTAATGTCGAGGAAAACGACATCCGGCTTGTGCGCCTGGATCGACCGCAGCGTGCTGACGCCGTCGCCCGTTTCGGCCAGTATCTTCAATTCCGGCCACAGCGCCGCCAGTGCCTCGCGCAATTCGTCGCGCAATAGCGGCTCGTCTTCCGCCAGGATGGCAGTCATCATGTTCATTGGTTTCCTTCGTAAGGCACAGTCACGCTCGAGATGAAGCCGCCATCGGCCTGGGCGCCCACTTCCAGCCAGGCGCGGTTGCCGTGCATCGCTTCGAGCCGCTGTCGGATATTACTGAGGCCGACGCCGGTGCCGCCGACGCTGGAAAAACCGGCGCCGTTGTCGGCCACCGACACGCGCAAATGGTCGCCGACGCGCTCGCAGCTGATGGTCAGCTTGCCGTCGGCCTTGTCGTGCAGGCCGTGCTTGATCGAGTTTTCGACCAGCGAGATCAGCATCGCCGGCGGAAAATGATGGTGCGACAGCGAGTCGGCCACGATGAAGCCGTACGACAGCCGGTCGCCCATGCGGATCTTCATGATCGCCAGGTAATGCAGGATCAGGTCCATCTCCTTGCCCACCGTGGAGACGTCGGAGCGCAGTTCTTCGAGCGTGCTGCGCAAATAGACAATCAGGTGGTCCATCATCTGTTCGCCCGACTCGACGCTCGACCGGTACAGGTGGCGCACGTTGGCCAGCGTGTTGAACAGGAAGTGCGGCTCGATCTGCGCCTGCAAGATACGCAACTGCGATTCGACCGCCTGCGCGCGCAGCGTGTTCTGCTTGGTCACCGCATTCGACAGCATCAACTCGCTCGACATGCGCTGAAACACCTGCGCCTGCAGGAAGTTCATCAGCAGCTGCACATCGACCGGGTTGACGAACAATTCGAGCCGGGACAGCCCGCCGCGCAATTCGAAATTGACCTGCAAGTCGGTGGCGCCGTTCGACGCCTGCAGTGGCACCAGCTTCACCCTCACCGTCGACGATTTCCAGGTCAGCGAAAAAGCGCTGCGTCCGTCCGCCTGGAACGTCCCCAGGGTGACCGGCGACTCCATGAACATGCGCGTGTAACGCGGCGCCGACTGGTGTCCCAGCCGGTCGACGTGGCGCAGCAGCGACTCCGCCACTACCGCCGGCGCCGCCGGGAAACCGATCACGCGGCGGTTGAAACCGGCGTCGGCCAGGTCGAGGATCTTCGCGCCCGTCCTGCGGAAGAAATGAAAGCGCCCCCACGCCAGGCAGGTCGACGCCACCAGCGACAGCTTGGCCAGCACGCCGGCCAGCACCAGCACATGGGGCAGCGCCATCCGCTGCCACAGCGCGTCCGCCGGATCGAGCTTGCCGAAGACCAGGCCGCACAAGGCGATGGCGAACACGGTCATGGCGGCGAAGGCGACGAACTGCGACAGCGCCTGCGCCTGCATGCGCAGGCCGAACAGCAGCACTTTGCGCCGGTCGGCGCCGGCCCGCTGCCCGCGCGCCAGCCAGGCCAGGTACATCGCGTACAGCAGCGCCGACGTGCCCAGCCACTGCCAGAAAAATGGCGCCTGGGTGGCGAACGCGAAGCCGAGCGCCGCGGGAATGGCGATCAGCGTCAGCAGCGCCAGGTCGGCGACCGACGTTTCGCCCGCGCCAGTATTAATTTTCATTGCATGCTCCGTTGTTGTTCACGTGACGCCATTCTGTCGAACGGCACCGGGCATCGCCGCAAGCGTGCGATGAACGCGGGCAGATCGGGGACGACGCCGGGAATTCGGGGAATTGGGGCGCGCATCGAAGGCGAGCCGCGGGCCGGTTCGCGTAGTGAGCATCCGACATTATTGCTCGGCAGAACTATTCGTGCAAGCCGGCTGCAGTGCTGACGCGCCGGCCAAACGCCGGTGTCAGGTCTGACATTAAGACATTCAGGCGCGAATGTCTTAATGTCAGACCTGACACCAGCGTTTGACAGAACGGCGATTACTGCTGATCGGAGACGGCGAACGGCACCATCACGCTCGACGTAAAGCCGCCGTCGGCCGGCGCGCCCACTTCGAGCCAGGCGCGGCTGCCGTACATCGCTTCGAGCCGCTGGCGGATATTACTGAGGCCGACGCCGGTGCCTTCGACGCTCGAAAACCCGGCGCCGTTATCGGCGACCGTCACGCGCAGATGATCGCCGTCGCGCTCGCAACTGATCGACAGCTTGCCGTTCTCCCTGTCGTGCAGGCCGTGCTTGATCGAATTCTCGACCAGCGAAATCAGCATCGCCGGCGGAAAGGCATGCCGCACCAGCGCGTCCGGAACGATGAAGCCATACGAGAGGCGCTCGCCCATGCGGATTTTCATGATCGCCAGGTAGTGCAGAATCAGGTCCATCTCCTTGCCGACGGTCGATGCATCCGACCGCAGGTCTTCGAGGGTGCTGCGCAAATAGACGATCAGGTGGTCCATCATCTCCTCGCCGGCATCGACGCTCGATCGGTACAGGTGACGCACGTTCGCCAGCGTATTGAACAGAAAATGCGGCTCGATCTGCGCCTGCAAAATGCGCAATTGCGATTCGATCGCCTGGTGGCGCAATTCGTCTTGCCTCGTCACCGCCGTCGACAGCGCGAATTCGCTGATCAAAGGCTGGAACAGGTGGGTCTGCAAATAGGTGTAAATGGATTGCACTTCCAGCGGACTTGCAAACAGGTCGGAGCGGTAATATCCGCCCCGCAGTTCGCACGTCGCGCGCAGTTCGACGGTCGCCGGCCCGGTGGAGACGACACCGATACGAACCCGCACCGGGCACATGGTCCACTGCAGCGTATAAAACTGATGGCCGCCCAGGTCCTGCGACGTCACGGTAGCCTGCGTGTCGTAGAACAAACGGTGGTAGCGCGTCGTCGATTCCAGCGTCAGCCGCTCGAGATAACGCACCAGTGCCTTCGCCGCCGCCTCGCGCGCAGCGGGCAGCGCCACCACTTTGCGATAGCAGCTGCCGTCGGCCAGCGCATCGAGCTTCAGGCGCTTCTGGCCGAACGTGTAGATCCGCGCCCACGACAGCCCGATCGAAATCGCGGTGATCGCCTTGGTCATCCCGAGCAGAAACAACGCCAAATTGCCTGCCTGGGCCAGCGCATCCCACATGGACTGAATCGGCGCACCCGACATGGCGTCAATGGCGAAGGCAAGCAGCAGCAGGGCGATAGTGGCCGTGGCGATCTGAATAATCGCCTGCGCCTGGATTTTCAGCGCGAAGGCGACACCCGCTTTGAACGACGCCGGTCGGGGAAACCGGGCCGACACCCACCACAGGTAAGCCAGCTCGAACATCGCCGACGCGGCCAGCCACTGCCACGTCGGTATCCGGCCGAATGCGAGAATGCACCCGATTCCGGTGGCGATACCTAGCGGTACCATCACCATCAGGTCGATTGGATTGGACGTGCCGCGCGACGCGCTTGTTTTCATGTTGGACTCCGCATTGAATGATCTTCTTATTTTGCGGCACGGCGTTTCCGCCGGCCGGCATCATGCGATGGATGAAGGTGGAATCGCGACGAGGCCGCGGAAACGAGGAATTCGCGGCCGCCGCTCAGGAACCCAGCGCAACCCGGTGCCGCAATAGAACTCGGTGTGCTGGTGGGGACGGATGCCGCCGGCGCCCCACATGGGCCGGATTTGCGCCGCGGTTTCATCCTGCCGTCGTGATGAAATGGTGTCGATGTAGCCGGCGCCGGCGATGTGCCCGCGCGCGCAGGCGCTGCTATGGCGTCGACTTCAGTTTGCCGGGCATGCCGTCCTCGTTTGGCGTGGCTTCGGCCACGCCGTTCACGCGGCGCGGTGGCCGGCGGGTCAATAAGGCGATGCCCACCGCGCCGCACACCATCAGCGCCACCGCCACCACCTCCGCCTGGGTCGCCTGCACGGCGCCAAAGTCGAACACCGGATTGACGCGGATCTGCTCGATCAACAAGCGTTCCAGGCCGGCCAGCACCAGATAGACCGAAAACAGCCATCCGGTCTTGAACGGATGCTTGCGGATCGCCCAGAGCAGCGCGAAACAGGCCAGCGCCATCAGCGTCTCGTAGATCGGCGTCGGATAAACGCCGGGCGCCGCGATCACCTCGCCGTAGATATTGTTGGTGTAGGTTTGCGCCCACGCCCAGCCAGGCAGCCAGTCAGGCTTCAGGGCCATGTTCGCCGCCGTTCCCCAATCGCCGTCGCCCGAAACCTGGCAGCCGATGCGGCCGATCGCGTAGCCGAGCATCAAGGCAGGCGCGATCGCGTCGAGCACGGGCCGCACGGGCAAGTGCCAGCGCCGGACGAAAATAACGCCGGCAATCGCGCCGAATATCAGGCCGCCGAATACGCTCAGTCCCGAGCGGCTGAAAATCATGCCCCAGGGATCGGCGGCAAAGCTGTCCATATGCTCGAGTATGTGAAAGACACGCGCGCCGACGATGCCGGCGATCAGGACCGTGATGGCGAAATTCGGCACCACTTCCTGGGGCGCCATCGCGTCCCAGGCCTGCGCGCCGTCTTCTTTCCGGATGCGGCGTTTGACAATGGCCAGTTGGCCGCCGCGATGCATGCGTCCCAATTCCGCTTTGAGGCAAGCCGATGCCGCCAGCATCGCGAACGCCACGAACAGGCCGAACATCGCGATCGGCAGCGGAAAGTCGTAGCCTGTCAGCGCCTTGATGACATCGCTTAAATACGGAAAGGACATGAATCTATCTCTCGTTATGTTGAAGCCGCGCTTCCATTACATACATGAAAAGCGATCGACATTGAATGGCGGGACGAATTTATCACGGATCAATGCGGCAGGAAATATATACAATGTCCCAGAGCCAACCTGACCATTATCCACGTGCCCGAATCCACCCCCCACTATGTCGTCATCACCGTTGGCACGACGGGAGATATCCACCCTTTCATGCGGCTCGCCGGCGCCTTGCGCGCGCTCGGCCGGCAGGTGACGTTCATTTCGCACAGTTACCATGCCAGGCTGGTTGAAAGCGCGGGGATACCGTTTATCGGCCTGGGGACGGACGAAGAGTACGAGCAGCTGCTTGCCAATCCAGATCTATGGCATCCGCAAAAGGCGTTTTCGGCAATCATGGCGAACTACCGCGAAGGAATCGAACAGATCGACGCGGCGATCCGATCCCTTCCCGCGCATCCCGACCTGATCGCGATTGCCCATCCGTTCGCGGTACCGGCGGCGGCGATCGCGCGCGAGCGTGGCTTCATCGCCGCGGCGGTGGCGATCTACCTCGCACCGTCCAACCTGCGAAGCTGCCACGATCCGCTGATGATCGGGCCGACGCCGGTGCCGCGCTGGGTGCCGATGAGCTGGCGCCGCGCATTCTGGCGCTTCGTCGAGAAAGCGTGGGTCGATCCTGTCGCCGTTGCGCAAATCAACGCCGCAAGGGGACCGTTGGGGTTGCCGCCAGTCGATTCGCTGCTGACGCATATCGCGCAGGCGCCGGATCTGTCGGTCGCGCTCTTTCCGGGCTGGTTTGCGCCGGTGGTGCCGGATTGGCCCGAGCCGCTGATCTCGGCCGACTTCCCGCTGTTCGACGCGGCTGCCGATAATGGCATCGGCGCCGAACTGTCGGCTTTTCTTACGCGCGGCGAAAAGCCGATTGTGTTCACGCCGGGCACCGGCAATCTCCACGCCGCCAGATTTTTCGCGTGCGCGCTGGCCGCCGTCGAAAAACTCGGGCGGCGCGCGATCTTCCTGACGCGCGAGCGCGCCCAGGTGCCCGCCGACCTCCCCGCATCGGTATTGTGGCAGCCGTACGTGCCGCTGACCGCATTGCTTCCGCGCGTGGCGGCCATCGTGCATCACGGCGGCATCGGCACCACCGCGGAGGCGCTGCGCGCCGGCGTCCGTCAACTAGTGACGCCGTTCGCCTGGGACCAGTTCGACAATGGCGCGCGCGTGGCCGCGCTCGGCGTCGGTACGGTCATCAACGCGCAAAGGCTGCGGCCGGGCAAACTGGCGCGCAAGCTTACAACACTGCTCGACGCCGAATCCGTCCGCTCCCGCTGTGCGCAGGTAGCGGCGAATTTCACGACGCGCAGCGATCCGATCGCACTCTGTCGAAAGATCGAACACGTCGTCCTGGCGGACCGGCAAACGAAAAAAAGCTCCCATCGCGGGAGCTGATTTTCGTCGCCGGCTCAGTGCACAAATTACATGATGTACGAGATAACGTTGTAAGCGGCGACCAGAATCACCAGGCCCATGACGGCAACGAGGGCGGGATGAACCACCAGGCGCATGCGGCGCTTGTTATAGACTTTACGGCCCTTGATCCAGACCTTTGCCTCCGCTTCCGCGCGCAGAAAGGCTACTTTCATCGCATCGAGTTGCGTGTTTTCGTAATCCGTGGCGGGGAAATCGACCTCGCCCGCTTTTTCGCCGTTTTCGAACAGGTGCAGATTCCACCCACGTCCAGGCAGCTTGTCGCTAGGGCGAATGTCGTACGTATAACTCATTTTGGCTTCCTCATGGATTGTCTGCTTCGCGATTTCTTGTCGAAAGAATAGCAGTCGCGCATGCGCCAATCTGTTCGGTGCCTAACATAAGCTTTCGGCAACACAAAATAAAAAAGCCCTTGCGTTTCAAGGGCTTATTCAGTGCAGACGACAGCAGTATTTACATTTTCAGCTCCCGGCGAAGCGTGTTCCGAACACGCCGACCGCCAGTTCCGCCCAGACGAGGACGAGCAGGATCGCCACTGCCACGCCGAGCCCGGCGCGCGCTGCGCTGCTCGACAACAGGCTGGCCGGCACCACGTACAGCAGGCCGGCGCCGATCAGCAGCACGGCGGCGACGACGAAATCGAACGGCCCCCAGGCCACCTCATTTGTGAATTGCATGGCGATTAGCGGCACCAGCAATATCGCCGCCGCCCCCATCGCCACGATCAGCATGTTTTTGGTCAGCGACCGCTTCCCCTTCGAATCGCCGCCCGTCATCGTATTCATCATCCATCTCCTGTTTGTTTGATGTGTTCACTTTAATGGACGAATATGAAGGGACGATGCGTTGGCGATGAACGCGTCAACTCGGCGCCGCCTCCAGCAGCTCGACAGTGACCTGCATGCCGGTCGGCGTCAATGCCGGCCCGAACTGGCTGAAGATGGCGACGTTGGCGGCGTCGTGACCGTAGGCCACAGTGACGCGGCCGCCGCGCGGCGCATCCTGCGTCGGATCGAAGGTGTACCAGCGCCCGCCGACGTAGGCCTCGAACCAGGCATGCAAATCCATCGGCCGCAGTCCGTGCAGGTAGCCCACCACCATGCGCGCCGGAATGCACAGCGCGCGGCACAAGGCGATGCCCAGGTGCGCGAGGTCGCGGCAGACGCCCTCGCGCCGCTGGTTGACGCCGGTGGCCGACATCAGTTCGTACACCGACGTCGGATTGAAGCGCACCTCGCGCCGGATCCAGTCGGTGATGCAGCCGACCTGGTCGTATCCCGGCCTGACGCCGGCGACCATGCCCATGGCCATCGAAAAGAACAGCTCAGACTCGCAATAGCGGCTCGGCAAGAGATACGTCAGCACCGCATCGGGCAGGTTCTGCACTTCGTCGAACGGCGCCCCCGGGGCGACATCGATGGTGTCCGCGGTCATCACATCGGCCGAGGTGCGGATCGAGAAGTCGCCGGGCGGCGCGATCAGGCGCTGGCACAGGTTGCCATAGGAGTCGGTGAATTCGACCGCCCCCACGCTGGGCGTGATGGTGTAGCTCTCGCGCGCCACCCATTGATGCGAGCCGCTGCGCGGCCGCAGCATCAGGATGAACGGCGTCGGCGTGCCGACCCGAAAGCTCAGGTAACAACTGGTACGCAACCACATGCTAGTCTCGATTCATTGTCATTATTTTTACTTTATGGTGCGCTTGCACCATTTTGGTGCAATATTCTAGCAAACTTCCGGCGCGGTCGGCACCAGGAAGTCGCAGCTGATGCGGTTGCCGAGGTCTTCGATCGAGGCGAGGAAGGTGGTCAGGAACTCGTGCAGGCCCTCTTCCAGGATGTCGTCGATCAGCGCGAACTGCAAGGTCGCGTGCAGTTTGCCGGCCAGCCGCTCGGTATCCTGCGACACGTCGTTGCGGATATCTTGCAGGTTGGCGACGACGGCCGCCATGCACGCCACCAGCGAGCGCGGCATCTTGTCCTGCAGGATCAGCAAGTCGGCAACGCGCGCCGGGGTGATGGCGTCGCGGTAGACCTTGCGGTAGATTTCGAAGGCCGACACCGAGCGCAGCAGCGCCGCCAGGTGGTAGAACTCGCCGTGCGCGCCGGCCGTCAGCGCCTCGGCCGGGGTGGCCTTGAACTTGACGTCGAGGATGCGCGCCGTATTGTCGGCCCGTTCCAGAAAAGTGCCGAGGCGGATGAAGCTGAGCGCCTCGTCCTGCAGCATGGTGCCGATCGTGACGCCGCGCGACAGGTGGGAGCGATGCTTGACCCATTCGAGGAACTGCGCCGGATCGTGTTCCAGCATGCCGCTGCGCAGATGCCGCTGCAGCTCGAGCCAGGTGGTGTTTTCGGTCTCCCACACCTCGGTGGTGAGGGTGCCGCGCACCGCCCGCGCACTTTCGCGCGCGCCGTTCAGGCAGCTGGCGATCGACGACGGATTCTGGCGGTCGCGCACCATGAAGTCGATCACCTCTTTCTGCGTCAGCGCCGGGTACTTGGCGTCGAACGCCTGCTCCAGCTCGGACACGCCGAGCATGCTGCGCCAGCCCTGCTGGGCCGCCTGCGCCGATTGCGGCATCAGCGAGTGCTGCAGGCGCACGTCGAGCATGCGCGCGGTGTTTTCCGCCCGTTCGGTGTAGCGGGCCATCCAGAACAAATGATCTGCGGTGCGGCTCAACATGCTTGGTTCTCCAGTATCCAGGTATCCTTGGTGCCGCCGCCCTGCGACGAATTGACCACCAGCGAACCGTCCTGCAGCGCCACGCGCGTCAGTCCGCCCGGCACCATCGACACCGTCTTGCCCGACAGGACGAACGGGCGCAGGTCGATGTGGCGTGGCGCCACGCCGGACTCGACATAGGTCGGGCAGGCCGACAGCGCCAGCGTCGGCTGGGCGATGTAGCCTTCCGGATTGGCCAGCAGGCGCGCGCGGAAGTGCTCGATCTCCGCCTTGGTCGAGGCGGGCCCCACCAGCATGCCGTAGCCGCCGGCGCCGTGCACTTCCTTCACCACCAGCTCGGCCAGGTTGGCCAGCGTGTAGGCCAGGTCGTCCTTCTTCCTGCACTGGTAGGTCGGCACGTTGTTGAGGATCGGTTTTTCGCCGAGGTAGAACTCGATCATCTCGGGCACGAACGGATAGATCGACTTGTCGTCGGCGACGCCGGTGCCGATCGCGTTGGCCAGGCCGACGCGGCCGGCGCGCACCGCGTCCATCAGGCCCGGCACGCCAAGGGTGGACTCCGGGCGGAAGGCGCGCGGATCGAGATAGTCGTCGTCGATGCGGCGGTAGATCACGTCGACCCGCTTCGGCCCGCGCGTGGTGCGCATGTAGACCGTGTCGTCGGCGACGTACATGTCCTGCCCTTCGACCAGTTCGACGCCCATCTGCTGGGCCAGGAAGGCGTGCTCGAAATACGCCGAGTTGTGCATGCCGGGCGTCATGACGACGACGGTCGGATCGCTGATGCCCTGCGGCGACACGGTGCGCAGGTTGTCGAGCAGCAGGTCGGGATAGTGGTCGACCGGCGCCACCCGGTGGCGCGCGAACAGCTCCGGAAACAGCCGCATCATCATCTTGCGATCTTCCAGCATGTAGGAAACGCCGGACGGCACGCGCAGGTTATCTTCCAGCACGTAAAACTCGCCCGCGCCGGCGCGCACGATGTCGACGCCGGCGATGTGGGCGTAGATGTCGGCGGCGACGTTGACACCCTGCATCGCCGGGCGGTACTGGGCATTGTCGAGGATCTGTTCGCGCGGAATGATGCCCGCTTTCAGGATGTCCTGGTCGTGATAGACATCGTGGAGGAAGCGGTTCAGGGCGGTGACGCGCTGCACCAGGCCGGCCTGCAGGTGGGCCCATTCGGCGGCGTCGATCACGCGCGGAATGATGTCGAACGGGATCAGCCGCTCCTTGCCGGCGTCGTCGCCGTAGACGGCGAAGGTGATGCCGACCCGCTGGAACATCAGCTCGGCTTCGGCCCGTTTCTGCGCGATCAGCTGCGGCGGCTGCATCGACAGCCAGTCCGCGAACTCGCGGTAATGCGAGCGTACCGTTGCCTCCGTGGAATACATTTCGTCGTAAAAATTGGGCATCAAATTCCTCCTGGTAACCCTAGTGTAATCAAGAAACGTGCCAGCTCATGGGAAATATGTTTCCTCGCGTGCGCGAGGCGTCATACTCAGCGTGCGAAACTGGGGACTTGCAAAACCGGGGTCAGACCCCGGTTTTGCAATTAGGGGTCTGAGCCCGGTGTACCCGCTGCAGGTACGAATCATGCTTACCGTTACATGAAATTGCGTCCACATCGAAAGGCAACACTGCATGGCTATCCGCATCGCGCTGCACCACAAGACCAGCTACCGCTATGACCGCCCGGTCGGCCTGTCGCCGCATGAAGTGCGGCTGCGCCCCGCCCCGCATGCGCGCACGCCGATCCTGTCGTATTCGCTGACGGTGCTGCCGCAGGCGCATTTCATCAACTGGCAGCAAGACCCGTACGGCAACTACATCGGCCGCTTCGTGTTCCCGGAAAAATCGGACACCCTCGAATTCACCGTCGACCTGGTGGCCGACATGACGGTCATCAATCCCTTCGACTTCTTCGTCGAGAAATATGCCGAGACCTTCCCGTTCGACTATCCGCCGCAACTGCGCGCCGAGCTGAGCGCGTACGCCCAGGCCGAGCCGCCCGGCCCGCTGCTGCTCGAATGGGTGGCCGCGGCCAGGCGCGACCTGCTGGCCGGCGGCATGGCGACCAACGACTTCCTGGTGGCGATCAACCAGCGCCTGCAGCGCGACATCGCCTACCTGCTGCGCATGGAACCCGGGGTCCAGGCGCCCGAAGCGACGCTGCAGATGCGCTCCGGCTCGTGCCGCGACACCGGCTGGCTGCTGGTGCAGATCCTGCGCGAATTCGGCCTGGCGGCGCGCTTCGTCTCCGGCTACCTGATCCAGCTGAAGGCCGACCAGGCCGCGCTCGACGGCCCCAGCGGCGCCGCCGAAGACTTCACCGACCTGCACGCGTGGACCGAGGTGTACATCCCCGGCGCCGGCTGGATCGGCCTCGACCCCACCTCCGGCATGCTCGCCAGCGAAGGCCACATTCCGCTTGCCTGCACCGCGATGCCGTCGTCGGCGGCGCCGGTGTCCGGCTTCACCGACAAGGCCGACGTCACGTTCTTCCACGAGATGACGGTCACCCGCATCCACGAAGACCCGCGCGTGACCAAGCCTTACTCGGAAACCGACTGGCAGAAGATCGACCGCCTCGGCCAGCAGGTCGACGCCGACCTCAAACGCCAGGACGTGCGCCTGACCCAGGGCGGCGAGCCGACCTTCGTGTCGATCGACGACATGGACGGCGCCGAGTGGAACACCCTCGCGCACGGCGACAACAAGCGCGAACTGGCCGGCACCCTGATGCACCGCCTGAAGAACCACTTCGCGCCCGGCGGCATGCTGCACTACGGCCAGGGCAAGTGGTATCCGGGCGAACCGCTGCCGCGCTGGGCGCTGAATATTTTCTGGCGCATCGACGGCGAGCCGATGTGGCTCGACGCCGCCCTGTTCTCCGACGAACATACCGACGACGGCTACGGCAGCGACGAAGCCGCGCGCTTTGTCGCCGCGCTGGTGGCCTCGCTCGGCCTGCGCGCCGGCAGCGCCATCGCCGCCTACGAAGACGTGCTGCTGCTCGCCCAGCGCGAAGACGCGCTGCCGCGCAATCTCGATCCGCTGCAGGCCGACCTGCACGCCCCCGAGGGCCGCCGCCGCCTGGCGCGCCTGCTCGAACGCGGCCTCGGCGAGGTGGCCGGCTACGTGCTGCCGCTGAAGGCGCGCGAACCCGATCCGGACCACCTGCTCGCCACCGCCTGGCGCACCTCCGCCTGGCCGCTGCGGCGCGAACACCTGTACCTGATCGACGGCGACTCGCCGATGGGCCTTCGCCTGCCGCTCGACACGCTGCCGTGGGTGCTGCCGGAAGAACGCGACGCCGAATTCGACGCCGACCCGTTCGCGCCGCGCGCCGAACTGCCGGCCGCCGGCCAGCTGGAAGCTGCCGGCGATGCGGATGAAGAAGCCGAGCCCGATCCGGCGGCGCGCGAAGTGATCCACACCGCGCTGTGCGTCGAGGTGAGAGGCGGCCGCCTGCACGTGTTCATGCCGCCGCTCACCCGCATCGAGGACTACCTGGCGCTGGTGACCACCATCGAAGGCACTGCCGCCAGGCTGCAGATGAAGCTGCGGCTGGAAGGCTACCCGCCGCCGCGCGACCCACGCATCAAGCTGCTGTCGGTCACCCCCGACCCGGGCGTCATCGAGGTCAACATCCACCCGGCCGCCACCTGGGACGAGCTGGTCTACAACATGACGACGCTGTACCAGGAAGCGCGCCTGACGCGCCTGGGCACCGAAAAATTCATGCACGACGGCCGCCACACCGGCACCGGCGGCGGCAACCACGCCACCCTCGGCGGCGCCACCGCGGCCGACAGCCCGATGCTGCGCCGCCCCGACCTGCTGAAAAGCCTGATCGGCTACTGGCAGAACCACCCCGCGCTGTCGTACCTGTTCTCCGGCACCTTCATCGGCCCGACCAGCCAGGCGCCGCGCGTCGACGAAGCGCGCGACGACAACCTGTACGAACTGGCGATCGCCTTCCAGCAGATGGACCAGGTGCTGCCGACCATGGCGGAAGACGAAAAGCCGTGGATGGTCGACCGCCTGCTGCGCAACATGCTGGTCGACCTGACCGGCAACACGCACCGCTCCGAATTCTCGATCGACAAGCTGTATTCGCCGGACGGCCCCACCGGCCGCCTTGGCCTCGTGGAGTTCCGCGCCTTCGAGATGCCGCCGCACGAGCGCATGAGCCTGGTGCAGATGCTGCTGCTGCGCGCGCTGGTGGCGCACTTCTGGCGCCAGCCCTGGCAGGGCAAGCTGGTGCACTGGGGCACCGCGCTGCACGACCGCTGGATGCTGCCGCACTTCGTCGCCCAGGACATCCGCGACGTCGCGCGCGACCTGCGCGCCGCCGGCTACGCCTTCGACGAAGCCTGGTTCGAGCCGTTCATCGAATTTCGCTTCCCGCGCTTCGGCACCGTCGTCTACGAAGGCGTCGAGATGGAACTGCGCCAGGCGATCGAGCCGTGGAACGTGCTGGGCGAAGAAGTCACCGCCGGCGGCACCGCCCGCTACGTCGATTCGTCGGTCGAGCGCATGCAGCTGATGGTGCGCGGCCTGACCGACGGGCGCCACGTGGTCGCCTGCAACGGCCGCATGCTGCCGCTGCACCCGACCGGCGTGCCCGGCGAATATGTCGCCGGCGTGCGCTTTCGCGCGTGGAGCCCGTGGTCCGCCCTGCATCCGACCATCGGCGTGCAGGCGCCGCTGACGTTCGACCTGGTCGACACCTGGAGCGGCCGCGCGATCGGCGGCTGCACCTACCACGTGGTCCATCCGGGCGGGCGCACCGAGGAGACGTCGCCGGTCAACGCCAACGCCGCCGAGGCGCGCCGCTTCGCCCGGTTCTGGGCCCACGGCCACACGCCGGGACCGATGACGGTGACGAAAGAGGAGCGCAACCCGAGTTTCCCGATGACGCTCGATTTGCGTTGGCAGCCAGTTTGATCTATCGTTCTACCCCAAGTCGTTAAAAGCTGCCGCGCCCCCATGCCCAATCAACTACTCGCCAACTACCTCGCCGCGGCGGATGGATTTGATGAAATGCTCGACGCGGCGAAGCTGCCGCGTCCGCACTGGCGCGCGATGCTGGCCAACCTCGAACACGAAGCGCCGGACACGATGCGCCAGCGCTTCGAGAGCGTGCAGCGCCAGGTGCGCGAAAACGGCGTCACCTACAACGTCACCGCCGACGCCGACGGCACGCAGCGTCCGTGGGACCTGAACGTACTGCCGCTGATCCTGCCGCACGAGGAATGGAGCGGCATCGAAGCGGCCGTGATCCAGCGCGCCACCCTGCTCAACAAGATCCTCGGCGACGTCTACGGCAAGCAGGAGATGCTGGCAGAAGGCCTGCTGCCGCCGGCGCTGATCCACGGCCACGCCGGCTTCCTGCGCCCGTCCCACGGCATCCGCCACCACGACGACGTCGCCCTGCACTTCTACGCCGTCGACCTGGCGCGCGCGCCGGACGGCCGCTGGTGGGTGGTGGCCGACCGCACCCAGGCGCCCTCCGGCGCCGGCTACGCGCTGGAAAACCGCGCCATCATATCGCCCACTTTCCCCGACCTGCTGCGCGAACTGAAGGTGCAGCCGCTGGCCGGCTTCTTCGGCACCATGCGCGACAGCCTGGTGCACTGGGGGCGGCTGTGCGCCGCGCGGGGCGATTCGCCGCTGCCCTTGCGCGACGGCGAATCGCCGCTGATCGTGCTGCTCACGCCCGGCCCGCGCACCGAAAGCTACTACGAACAAGCCTACCTGGCGCGCTACCTCGGCCTGCCGCTGGTCGAAGGGGGCGACCTGACGGTGCGCGACGGCGTCGCCTACCTGAAGACGCTCGCCGGCCTGCACCGGGTGCATGTGATCGTGCGCCGGGTCGACGACGAATCGTGCGATCCGTTAGAGCTGCGCAGCTCCATGCTCGGCGTGGCCGGCCTGACCCAGGCCGCCCGCCGCGGCAACGTCCTGATCGCCAACAGCCTGGGATCGAGCCTGCTCGAATCGGGCGCCCTGCTCGGCTTCCTGCCGGCGCTGTCGAAGCGCCTGCTGGGCGAACCGCTGAAGATGCCGTCGGTGGCCACCTGGTGGTGCGGCGAGCCGGCCGCGCTGACGGCGGTGATCCGCAAGCTGGACCGCCTGGTGATCAAGCCGAGCTTTTCGCAGCTGCCGCAGTTTGCGGTATTTGGCCAGGACCTCGAAGGCGACGCGCGCGAGGCGTTCATCGCCAGGCTGCGCGCCAATCCGAACAACTACATCGCCCAGGAACTGGTGCGCCTGTCGCAGGCGCCGGTGTGGACCGACGGGCCGGCGCCCGGCCTGCAGGCGCGCGCCATCGGCCTGCGCGTGTTTGCGTGCGCGACGCCGAACGGCTACGTGGTGATGCCGGGCGGCCTGACGCGCGTGGCCACCGGGCCCGACGCGCGCGTGCTGACGATGCAGATGGGCGGCGCCAGCAAGGACACCTGGGTGCAGGCGCGCACCAGGGCCGGCGCCAGCCGCCCGCATCAACGCAGCGGCGCCGGCGAAGACCTGGTGCGCGACGACACCAACCTGTCGAGCCGCGTGGCCGAAAACCTGCTGTGGTTCGGCCGCCATGCCGAGCGCTGCGACAACATCGGCCGGCTGCTGCGGGTCGCGCTCAGTTTCCTGTTCAATGTGCGCTTCGACCAGCGCGGCGCCGAATGGCCGGCCGTCGAGGCCCTGTGCACCTGGTTCCACCTGATCGACAAGCCAGCGCCCGGCGACGCCGACCAGGGCCCCGCCGTTGCCGACGCCCGCATCGAAGCGGCATTGCTGCTGGCCGTGGTATCGCCCGACGTCCCTGGCCTGGCGCGCCAGCAGCAGCAGCTGCACCGCATCGCCGGCCTGCTGCACGAGCGCTTCTCGGTCGACAACTGGCGCGCGCTGAACCGGATGGTGCAGCCGCAGGCCAATCCCGGCCAGCTGCCGTCGCAGTCCGAAGCGATGACGATCCTCGACGACGCCGCGTCGTCGCTGATGACGCTGGCCGGCTTCGCGCTGGACGGCATGACGCGCGACCTTGGCTGGCGTTTCATGTCGATCGGGCGCCGCCTCGAGCGCCTGCAGTTTCAGAGCGTGGTGCTGCAGCGCGCGCTGGAGATGGACGAGAACGGCAACCTCGACTGGCTGCTGGAGCTGGGCGACAGCATCATCACCTACCGCGCGCGTTACCGTGCGCAGCCCGAATGGCTGCCGGCGCTCGACCTGCTGCTGTGCGACGAAACCAATCCCCGCTCGATCCGCTTTCAGATCGACGGTGTGCTCGGCGCCCTCGCCAAGATCGCGCAGACCTACGGCCCCTGCGGCGAACACCTGCTGGCGCCGTTGAAGGCCGAATTGCTGGCGCTCGAACCGGTGGGCGACTTCTACTTCGGCAACGCCAGGCTGGGCGACCTGCTGCACCGCATCCAGCTTGCCAGCGGCGCCTTGTCCGAGCATCTCAGCGTGCAGTTCTTCAGCTACACCCACAACACCCCGCACAGGAACCGGCCATTATGAGCGATCTGCCAACCGGCGCCGGCGTGTGGGCGCGCTACCGCGTGGTGCACGAAACGCGCTACCAGTATCAGAGTCCGGTCAGCTTGTCGCAGCAATACCTGCACCTGACGCCGCGCCCGTTTCCGCTCCAGCAAACCGAGTCGCACCAGATCTGGATCGACCCGGTCGTCAACGACAGCACCGACGGCGCCGATTACTTCGGCAACCGCACCCGCCACGTCGCCATCACCGTCCCGCACAACAGCCTGCTGGTGCACGCCGAATCGGTCGTCACGCTGAACGCGCGCCCTGCCCTGGCCGACCTTCAGGGCTCGCTGCCCTGGGAAGGCGTGCGCGACATGATGGCGAAGGAAAAAAGCGCGGCCACGCTGGAGGCCTGCCGCTATCTATATGCGTCGCCGCACGTGACGTGCTTCCCGGAGCTGGAAGCGTACGCGCGCATCAGCTACACGCCGGGCCGGCCGCAACTCGACGCGGCGCTGGACCTGACGCACCGGATCTTCAACGACTTCGAATTCGACCCGAAGGCGACCGATATTTCGACGCCGCTCGAGCAAGTGCTGCGCGGCCGGCGCGGCGTGTGCCAGGATTTTGCGCAGCTGATGATCGGCTGCCTGCGCAGCATCGGCCTGCCGGCGCGCTACATGAGCGGCTACATCCTGACGCATCCGGCGCCGGGCAAGCCGCGGCTGATCGGCGCCGACGCGTCGCACGCGTGGGTGTCGGTGTACTGCCCGGCGCTGGGGTGGGTCGATTTCGATCCGACCAACCGGCGCCTGGTGCAGCACGAGCACATCACGCTGGGCTGGGGCCGCGATTTCAGCGATGTGACGCCGATGCGGGGGATTGTGCTGGGCGGCGGCAAGCAGGAACTCGATGTGCAGGTGACGGTGACGCCGTTGCCGCTATCGCAGTAAGAGTAAGCGGTCGGCCTGGTCATTGACATGCAATTCTTGATCGCACTTGCAAAGGTCGGAGTGACAAGAACTGCAAGCACAATCAATTCCCAAACTGGTATGGCGCAAGCATTCCAGATTTTTTCTCTTGTGCCGCCAGCAGCGTGTCCTTGATGAACTGCACCGGCAGGCCGGGATTATCTTCGACGGCCTTGCCGAGCCGCGCCCAGTGCTCAATTTGCTTGGCGACAGAGCGATGCTCGGCAGCAGCATGACGCTTCGCCATCTCGATCAGATCCTCCGATAATTTCACGGCAGTCGACATTTGAACACCCCTTGTGTGGGTTTCAGCATGTTACTACTTGCAACCCATTGTCACCACCCGCAGCATTCACGCTGCTGTCGTCGAGTAGCGGTCTGACTGTTCAGCACGCAGTAACTGCCCCGACTTCAGGATGCTTGCGAGCCGCCCCACGAAGTAGCCGCTAAAGACTCCTAACAAGGTGCACACCGCAGTCGAAAACAGCATATTGTGGATGGTGTTCGGCTGGACAACGAGCGTCACAGCAGTGGCGTACTTGGTGAAGAAAATCGCCATCATCATCGCCAGCGGCCCCCAACTGCCGCGAACGCGCACGCTGCCGGGCGCGGCGCCAGCGCCGATAGCCGCGCCGCTGAACTTCCAAACCAGCAGCGTCATCACGATCGCGCTGCCAGCCCACACGGACATCGGCAAGTAGCCGGCACCGAACTTTGCGACGATGTCCTGCAGCGACAGCGCCAGCATGATGACGGGGACGATAAACAGCTTCCGGATCGCCACATCGCGGTCGCGCATTTCGACGACGCCGCGATAAATCAGCAGGGCGAGAATGGCCCACACGTAGACAGGCGTGCGGGTGAGGATATGAATCAGCATGGCAGCCACCGAAGGTTGTTCAAGGTGGCGCCACTTTGCCCGAGCGAAGGCTGCGCTGGTAATGTATGCGACGAATGGATGGATACAGGCGCGACATGCATCCTGGCCGCGCCAAATGCGCCAGGGGTCAAGCCCGGCCGGCCCATGCGGGTTCGGCGGACCGCCCCTGGGCGCCAGGCGCTTACTTCGGCATCAACACGGCGTCGATGACGTTGATCACGCCGTTCGACTGGTAGACATCATAGGTGCTGATGTTGGCGGTGTTGCCGGCCTCGTCCATCGCGACGATGTTGTGCATGCCGTTCATGTGGAACATCAGCTTGCCGCCGCTTGCGGTCGCCAGTGATGCCTTGCCATTGCCCTTCTTGATAGCGCCCTGCAAGGCCTTGAAATCGTATTTTCCCGGCACGACGTGGTAGGTCAGGATCTTGGTCAGGGTCGCCTTGCTTTCCGGCTTGACGAGCGTGTCGACGGTGCCGGCAGGCAGCTTGCCGAACGCCGCATTGGTCGGCGCAAACACGGTGAACGGGCCCTTGCCCTTCAGGGTATCGACCAGGCCGGCCGCCTTGACCGCGGCGACCAGCGTGGTGTGGTCGGCGGAGTTGACGGCGTTGTCGACGATGTCTTTCGTCGGCATCATGCTCTGGCCGCCAACCATGACGGTGTCGGCGGCGAAAGCGGCGGACGCGAATGCGGCGGTCAGAACAAGTACGGTAGCGATTTTTTTCATGATGACTCCTGGTGTGTTTGTTTGCGTGTGCATGAATTTATACGCGCACGCCAACCAACCGGATTCACCATTTTCTAAAGGCTATGTCACCGCCAAGTCGGGAAAAACGCCGAGTGCCGATCTCAGCAGCTTTTCTGGCGAGCTGATCCGGCCGCCGTCGAGCGCCCAGCGCCACCCCAGGTAATTCGGCAGGTAGCGGCTGGCGACGCCGTGAAACCGGCGCAGCCATTCCTTGAAACGGCTGTGGTAAGCGTTGACGTTCTGTACGTGCAGCGCGCCGGCGACGCGCACGCCTGCCGACAAGTTGACTGCCCGGTGGCTGATGCCGGCCTCGCGCGCAAAGGCGGGGTAGGCAGGGTGGCCGTCGGTGACCAGCACGACGTCGGCGGCGATGACCGGCGGCAGGCAGCGCCGCAACTGCGCCACCTTCAACGGCGCCCGTCCGGTGACGAAGTCGACCGTTTTGCCGGTGCGGTCGCGCGCGACCAGGATGCAATCGTGCTCGTGCGACAGGCCGCGCCGCCGGGCCGATCCGCCGCGCCGGCGCGCCGGGCGATCCAGGCGGCGCGAGCCCTTCTGCGATTCGAGCAGGTAGGTTTCGTCGGCCTCGGCAATGCCTCCCAGCGGCAGGCTGCGGTCGTGCTTGGTGCTGTGGAGGAAGCGGTGGCGCCAGCGGAAACTGGTGTTCTTGTGGATGCCGACCATGGTTGCCGCGCCCCGCACCGTGGCGGACTGCAGCATGCAGCCGAGGTACGGCAGCCACTTGGTCCGGTGCTGCAGGCGCGCCAGAGGCGTGCCCGTCAAGGCATTGAAGGAACGCGCACAGGCGACGCAGCGATAGCGTTGCAGGCCGTCGGCGTGGCCGTCGCGGTGCAGCCGCGCCGAACCGCAGCGGGGGCAGGCGGATACCGCCCTGGCCGCCTCGATCAACGCGGCACTCCGATCGAGCCTCAAAGCGCCGGTCAACGCCTGCGCGAGATGGCGCAATTGACGCTGCGACAGGCTGGCGGCCTGCTCGAGGAATTGCTCGAATTCGCGCGGCTCCACGCGGCCTCCCAAGGCAGTTCGGTCTGTTTCAGACCTCAGCCGTTGGGAATTAGTTCAACATCCCCGACTTCGTGGGGACATAGCCTCTCTAGATCTGCACCAATGCGCCCTTATACAGGATCGGCCCGGTCGGCCCAAGCGGATTCGGCGAACCGCCGCGCGGCTCCAGGCTGACCGCCAGCAGCGGCGTCGAGCCCGGCGTGACATCGGCCGGCAATGCCAGCGTGACCGCGCCGTTGGCCGCGAGCAGACCCAGCGATCGCGGCGCGCCCTGCTTCGGCAACGCCCACAACTGCAGCACCTTGTCGGCGCTGACGGCAGCGTCGCCGACGACCTTGACCAGCAGCGTGCGCCGCACGGCGTCGCCGGTGACGACAATCGCCGGTTGCGCGTTCTCGCCGCTCAGGGCTGCAACGTAGGAAACAGCCGGCGCCTCGACCAGCGGCGCGCGCGTGGCCAGGACGGCCACGAGCAGCATCGCCAGCGCGCTCGCGCCCACTCCAACGCCGCGCCAGAAATTCAGGCTGTCGCGCAGGCGGCTGAACAACGATGCCGGCGCCACCGCGCGCCGCCCAGCAAAGTCGAGCCTGCGCTCGATGCCGGTCCACACGCTGGCGGGCGGCTGCACGGCAGGTGACAGTTCGGCCATCGGGTGCAGCCGGCCCTGCCAGCGCGTTACCACTTGCGCCAGGGTGGCATCGATCGCCAGCCACTGCTCGAAGCGGCGGCGCGCACCGTGCCTGAGCGTGCCGAGCACATACTCGGCCGCCAACTTCTCGCGGAGCACTTCATTGCGCTGCAAATTGCGGTGATTCATGCGCGCTCCAGTTTTTCCAGGCAACCGCGCAGCCGTTCGAGCCCGCGCCGTATCCATGTCTTGATTGTGCCTATCGGCAACTTCAACTGCTCGGCAACTTCGCTGTGCGACAGGTCATGATAGAACGCCAGGGCGATGGCCTGCCGATGCATTCCTTCGAGGCGCTTGAGGCACAGCGCCAGCGATTTCGCGTCGCCGCTCAGTTGCAGCGCTTCGAGCGGCGTGGCAACGCTGCTTGCAATCGCTTCCACCACGGCCGGATCGAAGGGTTCGACATCGATATCGCCGGCAGCGCCAGAGCGCCGCAGTGCGTCGAAGGCCTTGTTGCGCACGATCGTCGTCATCCATGTCATCGGCGCGGCGAGTGCGGGCTGGTAGCTCTCGGCATTGTTCCAGATGCTGATGAAGCTTTCCTGTAACACCTCTTCGGCCAACTCCCCCTTTATCAATATACGCGTGGCAAAGCCAAACAGTTTCGGCGAAGTTGCATCGTAGAGCAGCCGAAAGGCCGATGCGTCGCGCTGCGCGACTGCGGCGAGCCATTCTCGCAATTGGATTTGCTGCGGATCGATAGTTGACACTGGATTGTCCGTTCGAAAAATTGGCGTCGCGCGTAGTTTCGCGCCGGCTGTCGTTGCGTTAGCGAAAAATTATAGACGAGAAACTCCGGTGTCGGCGCCATGCTGCGGCCTTTTACGTTGTCGGTGCAACGATCTTCAAATAGTTGAATCCGCTTGCAAAAGAACGACGTATACCACCGTAGGAGCCAGAAATAACGATTCGAACAACTCCGCGGCGCAGCTGCGTCCCACTCACGAAAAAGGACCGATCATGGAACAGACGAAACGAAGCAACCTGCTGCTGGCAGGGATCATCTCAGGCGCGGTACTGGCAGGCGCGTTCGCGCCGGCGCAGGCCTCGAGCCACCGCGAAGCACCCTTCCTCACCAAGGCGCCGAAAGTCGACGGCACCGATTTCTACATGTTCCGCAGCTACGCCACCGGCCGCGAAGGTTTCGTGACCATGATCGCCAACTTCTCGCCATTCCAGGATCCGCAGGGCGGCCCGAACTTCCACCAGTTCGACGAAAACGCGCTGTACGAGATCCACGTCGACAACAACGGCGACGCCAAGGAAGACATCACCTTCCAGATGCGCTTCAAGAACAGCTCGAAAGGCACTGCGCTGACCATCGGCGGCAAGCAGATCAAGATCCCGCTGATTAATTCGAACACCATTTCCGGCGTCAATCCGGCCTCGCTGAACGTGCGCGAAACCTACACCGTCGACATGGTCAAGGGCGACCGCCGCTCCGGCACCCGCACCCGCCTGGCCGCGGTGACGGGCGGCGCCACAGAATTCGACAAGCCGGTCGACAACATCGGCGACAAGGTCTTTGGCGGAGCCACCGGCTACGAAACCTATGCCAACCTACACACCTACGACCTCAACATGGGCACCTGCGGCAACGCCCGCGTGTTCGTCGGCCAGCGCAAGGAGCCGTTCTACATCGCTGTCGGCAAGATCTTCGACCTGTTCAACCTGAACCCGCTCGGACCTGAAGTCGGCGGCAACAAGAACGACCTCGAGGGCAAGAACGTCAGCTCGATCGCCATGGAAGTGCCAATCGCCTGCCTGACCAACGGCACCGAGCCGGTGATCGGCGCCTACGCCACCGCCAGCCTGCGCCAGGGCCGCCTGCTCAATCCGGCGCCTAAATCGGGCATCAACAACGCCACCAAGGAAGGCGGCGCCTGGACCCAGGTATCGCGCGTCGGCATGCCGCTGGTGAACGAAGTGGTTATTGGCCTGGACGACAAGGACCGTTTCAATTCGTCCAAGCCGAAGGATGACGCCCAGTTCATCGACTACGTCACCAATCCGGTGCTGCCGGCTGTCGTGCAGACGCTGTTCCCGAGCGCGCCGGCGCCGACCAACTTCCCGCGCACCGACCTGGTCACCGTGTTCCTGAAAGGTATCGAGGGCGTCAACCAGCCTAAGGGCGTGGTCGCTTCCGAGATGCTGCGCCTGAACACGACGATCGCGCCACGTCCGGCCGCCACGCAAAATGCGCTCGGCGTCGCCGCCGGCGACAATGCGGGCTTCCCGAACGGCCGCCGTCCAGCCGACGACGTCACCGACCTGTCGCTGCGCGTTGCCATGGGCGCGCTGTGCGTGCTGACCGGCGCCACCGACACGCTCAAAGTCGGCTGCAAGCCGTCCGATGCGCCGGCCGGCGGCGCAGCGCTGACCGATGGCGTGCGCAAGACCGCCGCCGACTTCAAGGGCGTGTTCCCGTACCTGAACACCCCGCTGCCGGGCAATCAATAACCTAGTCGAGGAGATATTTTATGAAGCCATTCACACTCCCCGGCCGCAAACGCGCGGTGATCGTCGCGGTGACGCTGCTGGCAGCGGTCAGCCTTACCGCCTGCGGCAGCGACGGCGACAGCTACCAGGCGCCGGATACCCCGGCGCCGGCGCCAACGCCGGCGCCGGTGCCGGCAATCGACGCCTTCTTCGCGGCGGTCAGCGCCATGATCGGCACCTCGCCGGACGACGCTGAACCGTCGGCGACGGTGGAATCGATCGTCGCCACATCGCCGGAAGACACCGAGCCGCAACCAGTCTCGTAATCTTCATTGCGGTACAAATGGCTGGAACCCCTGCTTTTGCGAGCGGGGGTTCCAGCTTTTTTTTTGGCTATGTCACCGTCAAGTCTGGGAAGCTGCCACCCGCCATCCAGCGACGGCATGGGGATCCCCGACTTAACGGTGACATAGCCTTTTTTTACGCCGGCGGCGGCAAGGCGCGCCGCGCGCCTGCGCCCAGGTCACGAATCGGCCAGCTCCGGCTTTGCCATCCACTCGCGCCCCTTCAGCATGCCTTTCCAGTACAGCGGCGGCAGGATGCGTTCCTTCAGCAGCCAGGCCAGCCGCGAAGGCCGGGTGCCGTCGATGAGCCAGGCTGGAAAACTGGGCGCCACTTTCCCGCCGTAGGTAAATTCGGCGAGCACGATCTTGCCGCGTTCGACCGTCAGCGGACAGGAACCGTAGCCATCGTAATGGGCGCTTCCCTTGGCCTTGCCCATCGCCGCGAGAACATTGTGGGCAACCACCGGAGCCTGCTTGCGGGCGGCGGCGGCCGTCTTGGCGTTGCTGGTATTGGTGGCGTCGCCAAGGCCATGGATATTGCCCCACACCTTGTGGCGCAAGGTGGCGGGATCGACATCGACCCAGCCGGCGGCGTCGGCCAAGGGACTGACGCGAATGAAATCGGGCGCAACCTGCGGCGGCACCACGTGCAGCATATCGAACTTGCGCGTGACCGTGTCCTTGCTGCCATCCGGATTGAGACGCGAAAAAGTGGCCATCCGGGCGTCCCCATCGACGCCCGTCAGGGTGTAGCCGAAATTGAGGTCGATGCTGTAGGCATTGATGTACTCCATCAGCGCCGGCACGTAGGCAGCGACGCCAAACAGCACGGCGCCGGCACTGCAGAACTCGATCTGGATCCGGTCGAGCACGCCGCCGCGCTTCCAGTGATCGGCCGACAGGTACATCGCTTTTTGCGGCGCACCGGCACATTTGATCGGCATCGGCGGCTGCGTGAATATGGCGCGGCCGCTGCGCAGGTTGCGCACCAGTTCCCAGGTATAGGGAGCCAGGTGGTACAGGTAATTCGAGGTCACGCCGTTGCGCCCGAGCGTCTCGGACAATCCTTCGATCGCATGCCAATCGAGCTTCAGGCCGGGGCACACCACCAACTGCTGGTACTTGACGACCTTGCAACCGTCGAGGATGACGGCGTTGCTGTCGGGCTCGAATGCGGCGACCGCGGCCTTGATCCAATGGACGCCGCGCGGAATCGTCGATGCCATCGTGCGGGCGGTCTCGGCGGCGTCGAACACGCCGCAGCCGACCAGCGTCCAGCCGGGCTGGTAGTAGTGGACGTCGGCCGGGTCGATGATGGCGATATCGAGTCCCGGATCGCGCGCCAGCAGGCTCGACGCTGTCGCGATGCCGGCCGCACCGGCGCCGACGATGACCACCGCATGCGTCACTTCGGCCACGTCGACCGGCGTGCGGCCGTGGTTGGCGATGCGCCGCACCACCCCTTTCAGGTCGAAACCGGCCGTCCTGGCGGCCTCGACGATCTGCGGCAACGGCTGTTGCCCCGCCTGCGACAGGGCCCACATCGTCGTCGAACGCATGCCGGTGCGGCAATACGCCAGCACCGGTTTGGGCAGCGTGGCAAGCAGCTGGCCAAAGGCGACCCCTTGCTCATCGGTGACCTTGCCGGATTCGGCCGGAAGGTAATGGGCATCGATACCGGCCGCCCGGGCCGCGCTGTCGATCTCGGCAAACAAGGGCTGGTCGTTGCTCTCGCCATCGGGACGGTTGCAGATGATGGCGCGATACCCCGCCGCTTTCAGTTCCGCCAGTTGCCCTGGCAGGATTTGTGCCGACACCGACAAACCCGGTGCAAGGTGTTGAATGTTCATATCAGTCTCCGTGACAGTCTTGCCGTCGCTCACAGCGCGTTGAGCGGGATCTTCAGGTAGCGGGTGCCGTTCGCTTCCGCTTCGGGAAGGTGACCGGCGCGCATGTTGACCTGGACCGATGGCAGCAGCAGCGTCGGCATCTCCAGCGTCGCGTCGCGCCTGGTGCGCATGGCGACGAATTCCTCTTCGCTTATGCCGTTGTGGACGTGCACATTGTGGGCACGCTCGTCGCCCACGGTGCTGACGAATTGCACCTCGCGGCCACCGGGTTGGTAGTCGTGGCACATGTACAGCACCGTGTCTTCCGGCAAACTCAGTACCTTGTTGATGGAGCGGAACAACGTGCGCGCATCGCCGCCTGGAAAATCGCAGCGCGCCGTGCCGTAGTCCGGCATGAACAGGGTGTCGCCCACAAACGCGGCCCGCCGATGGCTGTCGCTGACCGCGTAGGTCATGCAGGCCGGCGTATGGCCAGGCGTGTGCAGCGCGCGACACTGCAGCCTGCCAATGCTGAACTGCTCGTCGTTCGCAAACAGGTGATCGAACTGGCTGCCGTCGCGCGCCATGTCGCTGCCGGCATTGAACAGGCTGCCGAAGACCTGCTGGACGGCCGTAATGTTAGCGCCGATACCGATCTTGCCGCCCACCCGCTCCTTCAGATACGGCGCCGCCGTCAGGTGGTCGGCGTGGACGTGGGTCTCGAGGATCCACTCGACCTGCGCGTCCAGTTCGGCTACGCGGGCAATCAGCCTGTCGGCAGAGCGGGTCGATGTACGGCCCGATTTCGGATCGTAATCGAGCACGCTGTCGACCAGCGCGCATCGGCGGCTGGCCCGGTCCAGCACCAGATAGCTGACCGTACTGGTGGCGGGATCGAAGAAGCCTTCGACCTGAAGTTGTTCGTTGTTCATGAAAGTCTCCTGTAGGCGCTGGCGAGAAACCGCCCTCTCCCGTTCATTCAGCAAAGCCCGTGCCACCCCGTCGAATTGCGGGCGGATGGATATAAGCCTTTGATTTGATGGGCGCAGCGGCGCCACGACGTTCCTGTCCGGCAGCATGCCGGCGCCGCAAACTGCCATGTGGCAGTCCCGCTTGACAGTCATGGCAGTGCTGCGCCACCATGCATGCACCCTCCGGAGATCACCATGACCAGCCAGCCCCCTTTCCCCGCCGATTCCCCGGTGACGCCCGCGCAGGTGCAGTCGCTGGTGTCGTTTCTCGAGCACGAGTCGCAGCCGATGATCGTGCTCGACCCTGACTACAACATCCTGGCCGCCAACACCGCCTACCAGCGCCAGTTCGGCAGCGTCGACCAGCCGTTTCTCGGCCATAAGTGTTACCGCATCTCGCATCATTACGACGTGCCTTGCGACCAGGCGGGCGAACACTGCCCGATGAAGAAGGCACAGGAACTGCGCGGACCGGACCGCGTCTTGCACATCCACCATACGCCGCGCGGCCCCGAGCACGTGGAAGTCGAGCTGCGCCCGATTCTCGACGAGCACGGCGCCATTACGGCCTACGTGGAGCGGCTGTCGGTGGTGCGCAGCGCGTCCGCGCGGCCCAGCGACGAAGGCCTGGTCGGCCGCTCGCCGGCCTTCAACCTGGCGCTGGCGGCGCTGCAGCGGGTGGCGCCGTCGACGTTGCCGGTGCTGTTGCTGGGCGAATCAGGCACCGGCAAGGAACTGTTTGCGCGCGCGGTGCACGAGACGAGCGAACGCGCGGGCGGCCCGTTCGTCGTCGTCGATTGCTCGGGCCTGACCGAAACGCTGTTCGAAAGCGAACTGTTCGGCCATGAGAAAGGCGCGTTCACCGGCGCCACCGCGAGGAAGGCCGGCCTGGTCGAGACCGCGCAGGGCGGCACCCTCTTTCTCGACGAAATCGGCGATGTGCCGCTGGCGATGCAGGTCAAGCTCCTGCGGCTGATCGAATCGGGCACGTACCGGCGTGTCGGCGGCGTCGAGACCTTGCATGCCAATTTCCGGCTGGTGGCCGCCACCCACAAGCCGCTGGAAAAAATGATGGCCAGCGGGGAATTTCGACAAGACCTGTATTACCGCATCAGCGCCTTTCCGATACGGCTGCCGCCGCTGCGGGAGCGCGCCGAAGACATCGCGCTGCTGGTCAATTCGTTTCTTCAGCGCGCCGGCGCCGGCAAGCGCAAGCTGACCATCGAGCCCGCTGCCATGGCGCAGTTGCAGCGGCGCTCGTGGCCGGGCAACGTGCGTGAGCTGCGCAACGTGCTCGAACGCGCCAGATTGTTTGCCGACGACGGCGTGATCCGCACCGAGCACCTGCCCGGCGCGCCGGTCGAAGCCCCCGCTGCGCGCCCTCCTGCTGCCGCCGACTCGCTGGCGGCGGTACTGGCCACGTTCGACGGCACCCGCAGCGAACTGGCGACCCACCTCGGCATCAGCGAGCGCACCTTGTACCGGCGCCTGAAAGCGCTGGGCCTGGCCTAGCCCGTCCGCCTGGCAGCGTCTGCCAGTTGCTGCCACACTGCCAGAGTGGCAGCGTTTGCCATGCCGTGGCAGCCCCTGGCGCCGGCGCCCTTATCGCAAGTGCTTGTTCTCAATCGATAATCTGAACGCTGCGATGTTGGCATGAAACGTGCAACTAACACAGGTACGACCATTGAAGGAGCAAGCCATGCAAGCAAATATAGGTAGTCTCGACCGCGCAATTCGCATTCTGGCGGGGCTGGCATTGATCGGCGCCAGCCTGTCCGGCGTGATCGGCGCCTGGGGGTGGATCGGCTTGATACCGCTGGCGACGGGCGTGTTTCGCTTTTGTCCGGCGTACCTGCCGTTTGGCTTGCGCACTTGCCGAATGAAAACAACAACCACACCTGTGAGGAAAAGCTGATGAGCACCGCACCGGACAGCTTCGGCGCATTGACGGCCTCGGTATCGAAGCAACTCGGCACGCTGCGCAATGACCTCCCGGATGTGATGAAGGGATTTGGCGACTTGGCGCGCGCCGCGTCACGCGACGGCGCCCTCGACCGGAAGACCAAGGAACTGATCGCGCTGGCCCTGGGCGTGGCAGCCCATTGCGATGCGTGCATCGGCTTTCACGTCCAGGCGCTGGTGAGGCTGGGCACCACCAAAGCCGAACTCGAAGAGGCGCTGGGGATGGCGATCTACATGGGCGGCGGGCCTTCGGCGATGTATTCGGCCAACGCGCTGGCTGCCTTCGAGGAATTTTCCCCGGCACCGTAACGCCCGTGAGCGCGCCTTCAATGAATTTCGGCATTCGAGCCAACCTGCTTCAGGTCCTGCAACAGTTGCTGCAGGTTCTGTTCGTGGGCATGACACTGGGGATGATGCGCACCGTGGTGCCGGCGCTGGCCGAGAGCGAGTTCGGCGTCCCGCGTGGCTCGTTCATGCTGCTGGTGGCATTCGTGGTCGCGTTCGGCCTGGTCAAAGGTACGATGAACTTCGTTGCGGGCCGCCTGGCCGAGCGCATCGGGCGCAGGCGCGTGCTACTCATCGGTTGGCTGACGGCGCTGCCGATTCCGTTGGTCATCTACCTTGCCCCTTCGTGGAACTGGATTGTTCTGGCGACCATTTTGTTGGGGGTAAACCAGGGCTTGACCTGGTCGATGACACAGACGGCCAAGCTCGATCTCACCAGGTCAGACCAGCGCGGCCTGGTGATCGGCTTGAACGAATTCTCCGGGTATCTCGGGGTCGCGGCGGCGGGCGTGGTCACCGGCTACGCCGCCGCCATGCTTGGTCCCCGCGCAGGCTTGCTGTGGTTCGGCGCCGCCGTGATCGGTACCGCCACCTTGCTCGCCGCACTGGCCATTGTAGAGACCCTTCCCTGGGCCCACGCCGAGGTCAAGCGACATGCTGCCGGTGCCGCCGCATCGTTGCGCCCACGCTATCCGTCCGGCGTCAGCGACAGGCCGACGACGGGCGAAATGTTTGCATTGATGAGCTGGCGTGACCGCCGCATGGCTGCCATTTGCCAAGCCGGTCTGGTCGAGAAATTTGTCGACGCGCTGGTCTGGGTGTTCTGGCCGGTCTACCTGCACCAGCAGGGCGTCAGCTTGCCTGGCATTGGCTGGATCGTCGGGATTTACGGCTTCACCTGGGGCGGCGCCCAGCTCTTTACCGGTCGATTTTCAGACAAGGTCGGCCGCCACCGTCTCAATGTTGCGGGAATGTTGGTTTGCGGAGCAGGGGTAGCGCTGCTACCGCTGGGCAGCGGTTCAGCATGGTGGGGCTTTTCGGCTGCGGTCACCGGCTTCGGAATGGCAATGCTGTATCCGAATTTAAGCGCCGCGGTGGCAGACATCGCCCATCCGAATTGGCGCGCATCCGCCATCGGCATCTACCGCTTCTGGCGCGACCTCGGGTATGGCGTCGGCGCGCTAGGCCTGGGGACGGCTGCCGCGCTTGGCGGCAGGGTCGAGAGCGCCTTCGGGTTCGTCGCTGTCGCCATGGGGCTGTCCGGCCTCGCTCTCTACTACTGGGGGGAAGAAACCCATCCAGCGCTCAATCCCGCCAACTGATAGCCAGCCGTATCGCGACCCGTCGTTTCGATGCGTCAAAAAGGCCTGTACGCGCCGCTCGCCTCGGCAATTGCCGCCTTGCGATGCCGTTCGACGCTGCCGTCCTTGAACATCGCTGCGAGCGCCATCGACAAGGGCCGCACCAGCTCGCGCTTCGATCGATGCAGATAACAATGCATGGCAACCGATTCGACCACCGAAAGGCGCCGAATCCCCGCACCGGCGAATTCAGGCAGCGACAACGCGCGTTCGACCACGCTATCGATATCGACGTACAGGTCAGTGCGGCGATGCACGAGCTTGCGTATCCCCGAGGGCGCATTATTGACCACGGAGACCTGCGATGCCGGGGCAAGTGCGCCCAGCATTTCCATGCATCGCGCTACCCCGTTGCGGTATTCGATGCGCGGCTTGCCGAACTCCGACAGGCCGCGCCATCCCTCGCCGAGGCGCTGCTCGGGATAGCCGTAGGCACAAAAATTCATCGCGAAGTGGGACGGCTCGATGCGGATCATGTCCGGATGCAGCGCGCCGTAGTTGCCGACCCGGTTGATCTCGCCGTCCACCATGCCGGCATCGGACATCGCCGAAGCACGCCGCGCCGGATACGACTGGAGCGCCATGTCAACGCCAGTGCGCGCGCACGCATCGGCATAAATCATCCTTAGCCAGGCGCCGTGAACCGAATCTTCGACATCTTCCGCGGTGACCAGCACCAGCGTGGGCCGGCGCGCGAGCACGGCCGGTGAAAACGCCGCAAGGACGACGGCGGCGAGCGAATTGATCCGGGACCGTGATATCTGTTCGCGCAAAATTCGCCTCACGATGTGGTGGTGGTCTCTTGACGGTTCGCCCGCCGCCCGCGCCGGGCCATTCCGGCCTCGCATTAATCTTTAGTTAACCGGTTTCGTTTAGCATACCATTTCAACACCCATCGCCTGGCAGAATATTGCCGGCGCCGCACTTGACGATCTGGAATGCAGAGGGCACGTGAAACAGCTTTATATCGCAAGCATCGCGCTGTCCGCACTGTTTGCCGCAACATGGTGGTGCTGGCATTATCGGCGCATCAATATCGGGCCGTTGTTGAGCAAGGTGATCGCGGCGGCAATCGTGGCCGGCCGTCTCATTTTCGTGCTGACCCACCTCGATGTCTATGCCGCCGCGCCATTGCGCATTCTCGATCTGAGCGATGGCGGTTTCGCCGACGTGGCCGCACTCTTCGCAGCTTTCGCGACGGCGGCGCACGGCACCGCCCGCTCGGCCGCATTGCGCAAGCCGCTGGCCATTGCGCTCGCCAGCGGCGCCTGCGCATGGGCGCTGACCGCGATCCTGTTTCCTTATTTTTCGGCAGCGGCGATCAAGCCGCCTGAGATCCTCTTGCGCACTCTCGACGGCAACACCGTCAACCTGGTCACTTTCCGAGGCAAGCCATTAGTGATCAACCTGTGGGCCAGCTGGTGTCCGCCGTGCAGGCGCGAGATCCCGCTGTTGGAAGATGCGCAGCGCACGCGCACCGAGGTGCAATTTGTTTTCGTCAACCAAGGGGAGGAAGCAGCGGCGATTGCGCGCTTTCTGCACGGGCAGAACATCAGGCTGCACAACGTGTTCGCCGATCGATTGAGTCAGGTTGGCAGCGCGACAAATTCGATCGGCATGCCGACCACGTTGTTCTTCAACCGTCGCGGCGAACTGGTTGTCCGGCACGTCGGCGAGATCGACGCGAAGTCGCTCGCTGCCGCGCTGGCGGCGCTTGAGCGCAAGCCGGGCGGCGTCGACTGACGCCGGCCACGAAGCAGGCTACTGCAACAGCGCGCGCGCAGGCGCCGCGCTCGCGCGTGCGCGCTGACTGGCAGGTGCTTGTGCCGGCGCCGCACCAGCGGCCAGCTTGAACGTGCCCACCACCGACGACAACTGCTTTGCCTGATCCTGCATCGAGTCCGCCGCAGCGGCGGCCTCCTCCACCAGCGCCGCATTTTGCTGTGTGACCTGGTCCATCTGCGCAATTGCCTGATTGACCTGGGCGATGCCGGCACTTTGTTCCTGCCCGGCCAGGGCGATCTCGCCCATGATGTCGGTCACCCGCTTGACGCTGGCGACCACATCGCTCATCGTCGCGCCGGCGGCATTGGCCATGCGGCTGCCCGCCTCGACCTTTCCTACCGAATCGCCGATCAATTCCTTGATTTCCTTTGCCGCCGCCGCGCTGCGCTGCGCCAGGTTGCGCACTTCGGATGCCACGACTGCGAAGCCGCGCCCCTGCTCTCCCGCGCGCGCCGCTTCGACCGCCGCATTCAGCGCCAGGATGTTGGTCTGAAACGCGATGCCGTCGATCACGCCGATGATGTCGACAATCCGCTTGGCCGACGCATTGATCGACTCCATCGTGCCGACCACGTCGGCAACGGCAACGCCGCCTTTGGTGGCCACTTCGGACGCCGCGTTGGCCAGCTGGTTCGCCTGGCGCACGCTGTCGCCGTTTTGCTGCACCGTCGAGGTCAGTTCCTCCATCGATGCCGCCGTCTCTTCCAATGAGCTCGCTTGCTCTTCGGTACGGGCGGACAGGTCGAGGTTGCCGGCGGCGATCTCGCCCGATGCCGTGGTGATCGTATCGGTGCCGGCACGTACTTTGCGCACCAGCGCCGCCAGGCTGTCCTGCATCGTGCGCATCGCAAACAGCAGGCTGGCGGAGTTATGCTCGTTGTCGACATCGATCTGGCGCGTCAGGTCGCCGGCGGCAATCGATGCGGCGATCGACGCGGCGTAATCCGGTTCGCCGCCCAGCTGGCGCATGATGTTACGGGTGAGCCAGAACGCGACGCCGGCACCGCCGACAATGGCGCCGGCGGCCAGCAGCAGGCTGTACGTCAGCGAGGCGCGCGTCCGCGCCGCCAGGTCGACTTTCGCGCCCGCCACCGCAGCGTTCTTGGCCTTGATCAGATCGAGCAACTCGCCGCGAATCTGGCGCCACACCGGCGTTTCCTCGTTATTCAGGCTCTCGATCGCCGCGCCCTGATCATCCTTCGCCAGGCCGACAATTTTCTTCTGCATCTCCGACTGGCGGTCCTGCAGTGCCTGCACCTTCTGCAGAATCGGCAACGCTGCCGCATCGCCTTGCGCCAGCGTCATCGCGGTGGCCATCTCCTTGGCGAACGACTCGCGCGCCGTCTCGAGATTCTTGTAGCCGACCTGGTTGGCGGGCGAGAGGATGACGTTGCGCAGTGCCTGGCCCATTTGCAGACCTTGGGCATACAGATTGGTGCTGGCGGCGAGGAAGGCCTGGTCACGTTCGATGAACTTGTCGAACTGTGTCGCGGCATTTTGCATGCCGGAGATGGCCACGCCGAGCGCAATGGCAAAAAATGCAAAGACGACCGCCATGCAGGTCACCATCTTGTTACGTAATTTCATTTTATCTGTCCACTCAAGTAAAAAGGGCGCTGATCAAAATCTCGGCGACCTTTCATTATCAGTGGAAATTAAAAATTTCCCAAAGCAACTTTCTTTTTATGCGACCAATAGTAGATCGATGAGGCGCCTGCACAACAACCCTCTGCCGCATGCCTGCTCGCGGCGGCGGCATCAACCGCGCGCGTCCTTCGGCTTGTCGCCTTTCGGCCAATCCTTTGCCTTGAACTTGTACACCGGGCGCGGCATGCGGGTGAAATAGTCGGCCACATCGAGCGCCTCCTGATCACTCAGGGTGCCGCCCTGGCCGAGCGGCATGTTGTGTTTGACGAAGGCAGCGGCCGTATAGGTGCGGGCCATGCCGGCGCCGTCGTTGAACGAATCCTTGCCGGCGACGGGCGGGAACAGATAGCCACCGGCCGGGTTCCTGACGCCGGCGCCGGTGGCGCCGTGGCAACTGGCACACTTGGCCGCGTAGACTTCCTTGCCGTGCGCCGGGTTCGCCTTGAGCTTCTGGTCGAGCGGACCGAATCCGCGCCCTTTCACGCTCGTTCCGGTAGGCACGCCTGTCGACAGCCACTGCATGTAAGCGAGGATATTATTCATCTCCGCCGAATCGTACGCCAGCGGCTTGCCGTTCATCGAGCGCTCGAAGCAATCGTTGACCCGCTCCGTCAGCGAAATGACTTTGCCGCTGCGCGAGCGATACTCCGGGAACACGCCCCAGATGCCGACCCAGGGCGAGGCGTTGGCGGTGGTTCCTCCAGCGAGGTGGCAACTGGTGCAATTCAATCCATTGCCGACGTTCTTCGGCAGGCGCTGGTGGGTTTCAGTGAGCAATTTCTTGCCTTCCTTGATCGCCAATCCCTTCGGTCCCGACGGGATGGTCGAGTCGGCCGGCGCCTTGAATGGCGGCGCTGGCGCTTGGGCGGCGACGCTGCCTGCCAGCGCCAGCGCCAGGCCGGCCGTAATCAACTTCAATTTGATCGTCATGTGCGGCTCCAGTAATTGATTGTCAGTGCGCGCAACGCTAGCGAAATTTATCCAGCGCGCCGTCATCGTTTTTTTGTTCGGGCAGTCCGGTAATGGCCGGAAACTCCGACAGGCGCGGCATGCCGCTGCGAACCTGGACCTTGCCCTGCTTGTCTTTCCAGATCAAACCTGGCGTACCGCCGATGCCGAAGCGCCGCATCAACTCGCCGTTGCGGCGGATCGCCGCCGCCGCAGCCGGTTGCGCGGCCTCGCTCGACTGTGCCGAAGCGGTCCAGGCCTTGCCATGGTTCGCTTCCATGACGCGAAACGCCGCCAGTTTATCGCTCGCCGCCATCACCTCGATGGCCTTGGGCATGCTGGTCGGACCGAGGGTGGCCACCGGGATCCAGCGCACCTGCAGCCCGGCCTTTTCGTAAGGCTGAAATGCAAGCCATGCGGAGTGACAATACGGGCAGTTGGCGTCCACGAACACATAGACGGTCGATTTCGCGCCCGAGACGGCCCCTTCCGTGACGTAGCTCGATTTCTCCAGTTGTGCGAACAATGCGCCGAGATCGGGCTTCGGCACATATTGTTCTTCGTACTGCGCGCTGATGCTCTCGCCGCGCTCGCCAATCAGCGCGCCGGCCAGCAAGGTCTTCTTGTCGGCGGTCGTATACACGGTCGAATATTGGCCATCCTGCGCCAACACCCAGCCGGTCAGTCCCGAGACGGCGGGAAACTGGCGAATCACCTTGACGCCCGAATCGACGGCCTGGCGGATCGCTTTCGGATAGGCGTCGGCCGAGAACGCCATGGTGGAAGCGAGCAGCGCGGCGCCGCCAGTTACCAGGGCGGCGGCGATGAAGCGCGGGTTCATGTCGCTGAAGTGGGTCGAGAGTGTCATCGGGTTTCCATGTGATTGGCGGAGGCATTGGGTTCGGTAATCCGGGCAAGCTGCTGGGCCAGGCTGGCCGCCGACAGTTCGCCCAGGCGGCGCTCGATCAGCCTGCCCCTGGCGTCAAAGAACAAGGTTGCCGGCAATCCTTGCGAACCGATTGCCGACGCCAGTGCGGAACGTTGGTCGAGCAGGACATTGTCGAGCTCGATGTGCGATGTCTCCAGATAACGCCGCACTGCGGCGGCCGATTCCATCTGATTGACAAAGACGAAGTTGACGTCCGCATGGCGCAACTGCGCGTCGCGCAACAGCGGCATTTCGCGCCGGCACGGCGGACACCAGCTGGCCCACAGGTTGACCACCAGCGGCTTGCCGCCGAACCTTTGCAACGGCGTCGGTTCACCGCGCAGATCGGTCAGTTCGACCGCGGGAATGCCGGCCGCGGGCTTCGGCTGCAGCGCGGCGAACAGCGCCACTGCCGTCCACAATGCCACGCCGGCTGCCGTAGCCGCGGCCAGCGCGGGGCGTTGCGCCGGTTGTCGCCAGCCCAGCCAGGCTGCCGCCGTGACGCCGGCCAGCACGCCGGCCCATCCCATCCAGCCGCCGTCGCGCAGGTCGAGGATGCTCGATGGATGGCCAAGATACGCATCGCTGTAGCGCAGCACGTGTGCCGCGCGCGCGGCCAGCAGGGCCCAGGCGATCGCTATCCACAGGCTCGATTCGGCATGCACGGCGCGCGCGCGCGCCACCCGGTTGCCCACTGCCGTGGCGAGCAGGATCGCCGCCAACACGGCCAGAACGTCGAGCGACAATGCCAGCGGCCCTATAGCTATCGTACCCATCAGTCTGCAGCTGTTGCGAATGTTTTCATCGCCATAGCCTGGCAGCTGCCGATTACGCCAGCATTAAGGAAACGGCGGCAGTCGCGACGGATGCGACCCTGCGCGAGGACTGCTATGATGGGATTTTGTTCGCGCTCACCCATGCACGTTTTGCTGATCGAAGATGATGAGTTGGTAGCCAGCGGCATCCTCGCGGGCTTGCGGCTGTCGTCCATCACGGCCGACCATGCCGACACGGCGAGCGCGGCCAGCGCGGCGCTCGCAACGAGTGCGTTCGACGTCGCCATCCTCGACCTCGGCCTGCCCGATGAAGACGGCATGACCTTGCTGCGGCGCCTGCGCGGCGCCGGCAACGACCTGCCGATCCTGGTCCTCACTGCCCGCGATGACGTGCAGGATCGCGTGGCGGGGCTGCGCGCCGGCGCCGACGACTATCTGCTCAAGCCATTCGACCTGGCCGAACTGGTGGCACGGCTGCACGCCCTGCATCGCCGCGCCGGCGGGCGCAGCGTCGATCTGATCGCCCACGGCGCCTTGTGCTTCGACCCGGCCACCTGCGTCGTCACCTTGCGCGGCGAAGCGGTCGAATTATCGCGCCGCGAACTGGCGCTGCTGCAGGCGCTGCTCCACGCGGGCAAGCGGATCCTGAGCGCCGACCAGGTCAAGGACAACCTTTACGGACTGCTCGACAACGTCGAGAGCAATGCGATCAACGTGCACATCCACCATTTGCGGCGCAAGCTCGGCCCGCGCATCGTCGAAACCGTGCGCGGCCTCGGCTACCGACTCGGCGAAGCCGGGCCATGAGCCTGCGGCTGCGGCTACTGCTGATCATCGGCCTGCCGTTCATCGTGCTGTGGGCGGCGGCATCGACCTGGATGCTGGTCGATCTGCGCACCGAATTCCGGGCCGCGCTGGACGAACGGCTGGCGGCGTCGGCGCACATGGTGGCAGGCCTGCTGGGGCAATCGGCGGCGCCGCAAGCGGCGATGTCGCCGGCGCGCACAGTGACATCGATCGGCGCAATGAATGGCGTGGCGTGCGAAATTCGCCTGCTGCGCGGCGGCATCGTGGCGCGCACAGCCAACAGTCCGGAGCAGCTCGGCATCGCCGCTGCCGGCTACCGTACCAGGACCATCGACGGCGAACGCTGGCGCAGTTTCACGCTGGAAGAAAACGGCGTGCGCGTGACGACCGCCGATCGCGTCGATCGCCGCCAGCAGCTGCTGCGCGGCCTGGTGGCGGCAGCGGCGATTCCGGTACTGATCGCCGCCGCTGGCAGCCTGCTGGCGCTGTGGTTCGGCGTGCGCAACGGGCTCGCCCCGCTCGAATCGATCCGCGCCGCGCTGGCGGCGCGCGAACCGGATTCGCTGCACCCGGTGCCGACTGCACGCGTGCCGGACGAACTGGCCCCGCTGGTCGCGGCAATCAATGCCCTGCTGGCGCGCGTCGGCGGCGCGCTCGAACGCGAACGCCGCTTCACCGGCGATGCGGCGCATGAGCTGCGCACCCCGCTGACGGCCGTCAAGACGCACATCCAGGTAGCGCGCCTGTCCCCCGACGCCGACGGCAAGGAGCTGGCATTGCAGCACGCGGAGCAGGCAGTGCGCCGGCTGCAGCACACCATCGAACAACTGCTGATGCTCGCGCGCCTTGACGGACGTTTCGTGTTCGATGACGATGCACCGGCCGGCGCCGTCACGGTGGCACATGCGGCGCTGGCGCAGCTCGCGCCCGCCCTGACGCGCCGGGTTTCGGTCGCGGCCGAATCTGCGGACGCCGTGCTGGCGATGCCGGCCGCCCTCGCCGTCACGGCGCTTCGCAACCTGCTCGACAACGCACTGCGCTACTCCCCGGCAGACAGCGAGGTGCGCCTGCGATGCGAGCGGGACGGCGGCGCGGTCGTGTTTTACATCGAAGATCGTGGCAGCGATATGAGTGCGCAGGACAGCGCACGCGCCGTCGAACGCTTCTGGCGCAATGGACGCGGCCAGGGCAGCGGGCTTGGCCTGTCGATTGTCGAGGCGGTCGCCAACCGCTTCGGCGGCGACCTGCGATTCACCGCCCGGCCGGGCGGCGGCCTGGTGGCGCAACTGCGCCTGCCGGCGGCCGCCTGAAGGCCGCCGGCGCCAGGCTACACGGCAGCCATGACCCGTTGCAGCCGCTCGCGCACCTCGCCGGCGAGCGCGGCGATGTCGGGCTTGCCGACCAGTTGAAGCACGGCATCGGTGTCCATGAATTCCACGCTGACGTTGCCATCGCCGACGTCGCGCACCAGTACATTACACGGCAACAGCAGGCCGATTGACGGCTCGGCCTGGATCGCCCGCTGCGCCAGCGCCGGATTGCACGCGCCCAGTATCCGGTAGGCCGGCATGTCGGCGTCGAGCTTCTTTTTCAGCGTGGCGGCGACGTCGATATCGCTCAATATGCCGAATCCCTCCGTCTGCAAGGCCGCGGTGACACGTTGAATCGCCTCGTCGAACGTGCACGACACCGTCTTGCCAAACCCATAGTTGCTTGCCATTTTCTTCTCCAGTTGATGATAATCGTTACTTCACCGCGGCGCGGCATCCAAACATTATATTGATTTATATTTTGTTTGGGGATATAATATAATCGTGTAAGACGAAACAAGGAACGCCTCACCATGAACGAAACCATCCAATTTGACCCGCTCGCGCTGCGCGCTACCGCATCGCAGGCGTGCGGCCTGCTGAAAGTGCTGGCCAACCCTGACCGTCTGCTGCTGCTGTGCCAGCTCACGCAAGGCCCTCTGTGTGTCAGCGAACTCGAAACCATGCTGGGAATTCAACAGCCAACGCTTTCCCAGCAGCTCGGCGTTCTGCGCGACGAAGCGCTGGTGACGACGCGGCGCGAAGGCAAGCAGATCTACTACAGCATCGCCAGCGACGAGGCGATGGCGGTGATGCAGGTGCTGTACCGACTATATTGTGAAAAACCGAACGGAGCAACATCATGATGATCGACTGGAACCATTTCACGCCGTGGGCCTCGCTGGCCGGCGGCGCTTTAATCGGATTGGCCGCGGCGCTGTTTCTGCTGTTCAACGGCCGCATCGCCGGTATCAGCGGCATCCTCGGCGGCTTGCTGCGATGGCCGCAGGGAGACACCGCCTGGCGTGTCGCCTTCCTGCTCGGCCTGGTCGCCGCGCCGCTCGCGTATGGCCTCTACGCCCCGCTGCCGGCAGTGCAGGTCGATGCCGGCACCGCCACGCTGGTGGCCGCCGGCCTGCTGGTCGGCGTAGGCACGCGCTATGGCGCCGGCTGCACCAGCGGCCACGGCGTGTGCGGCCTGTCGCGGCTGTCGCCGCGTTCGATGGTGGCGACCGCCGCCTTCATGGCGGCAGGCTTTGCCACCGTTTTCATCGTTCGCCACCTCATCGGATAAGGAGCACATCATGCACATCATCATGGCACTCGCGGTCGGCTTGATCTTCGGCATCGGCCTGATCGTCTCCGGCATGACCGATCCGTCCAAGGTCATCGGCTTTCTCGATCTGGCGGGCCTCTGGGACCCCTCGCTCGGTTTCGTCATGGGCGGCGCCATCCTGGTCGGGCTGGTGGCATTCCGCTTCGCCGCGGGGCGCGACCAATCGCTGCTTGGCGACATCATGCGCCTGCCCACCGCCACCCAGGTCGACCGCCGCCTGGTGCTCGGCGGCCTGGCCTTCGGCGCCGGCTGGGGACTGGCCGGCTACTGCCCCGGTCCGGCGCTGGCATCGCTGGCCAGCGGCGGCAGCAAACCGCTCATTTTTGCCGCGGCAATGATCGTCGGCATGGTGATCTTCGAATTGCTGGAACGCCTGCCGGCGCGCCGCAAGCAGGCCGCCTGAGGAACAACGCCATGTTGACCGTGCTCGCACTTGGATTGGTGGTGGGCGTCATCCTCGCCCTTACCGGCGCGGGCGGCGGCATCCTGGCGGTGCCGCTGCTCGTGTTCGGCATCCACATGGGTGTCGCCGAGGCCGGCCCGATCGGACTGCTGGCAGTCGGCATGGCGGCGGCGCTGGGCGCAGTGCTCGGGCTGCGCGAGGGCATCGTGCGCTACCGCGCCGCCATGCTGATCGCCACGTCCGGCATGCTGCTGTCGCCGCTCGGCTTGTGGCTGGCGCACCGGCTCGACAACCGCTGGCTCAGCATTCTGTTCGCCATGATCCTGCTGCTGGTGGCATTTCGCACCTTCCGCCAGGCGACGCGCCCGCCGGTGGTGGCGCCGGCCAGTGACCATTCCCCGTATCCGTGCAAGCGCGATGGCGCAACCGGCCGCTTTATCTGGACCAGCAGCTGCGCGCGCGCCCTGGCGCTGTCGGGCACGGTTGCGGGCCTGCTGTCGGGCCTGCTTGGTGTGGGCGGCGGCTTCGTCATGGTTCCCGCGCTGCAGCGCTACACCGATCTGGCGATGCGCTCGGTCGTGGCCACCTCGCTGGCGGTGATCGCCCTGGTGTCGGTGACCGGTGTCGTCACCAGCGCCGCCACCGGCGGCATGGCATGGAGCGTCGCCATTCCGTTTTCCGCCGGCGCGCTTGCCGGCATGCTGGGCGGCCGGCTGGTATCGGCGCGCCTGGCCGGTCCCCACCTTCAGATCGGCTTCGCCGCCGTGTCGGCCGCGGTGGCGATCGGCATGATCGTCAAGTCGGCATTGTGAACTGCCTTTAACCCGTTTCTTTGGAGATCCGCGATGAACGTCAATCCTATTCAACTGTTCGATGTCGAATCGTCGACCTTTACGTATATCCTGGTGGCCGACGACGACAAGTCGGCGGTCATCATCGACCCGGTCGAGCGCCATTGGGAGCGCGACCTGGCGCACCTGAAACGGCTCGACCTGACGCTTGCCTACGTGCTGGAAACCCACGCGCACGCCGACCATGTGACCTCGGCGGGCAAGCTGCGCGAGGTTACCGGCGCCAAGGCCGCGGTGCCATCGGGCTGCGGCATTGCGCCGGCCGAGGTGCAGCTCGACGATGGCGACGTCGTCCGCTTCGGCCCGGTCGACCGCATCGAGGTGCTGCACACGCCCGGCCACACCGCGGGCAGCGTCAGCTACCTCTGGCGCGGCAACGTGTTCACCGGCGACACGCTGCTGATCGACGGCTGCGGGCGCACCGACTTCCAGAGCGGCAGCTCGGAAACGTTGTTCGACAGCGTCGTCGGCAAGCTGTTCGCCCTGCCCGAGACGACGCGCATGTGGCCCGGCCACGACTACAAGGGCCAGTCGGTGTCGACGATTGGCTGGGAGAAGCGGCACAACGCGCGCCTGGCCAACCGCAGCAAGGAAGATTTCGGCGCCCTGATGGCGGCGCTGAACCTGCCCAAGCCGAAGTTGATCGACATCGCCGTGCCGGCCAACCAGAATCTGGGCTTGCCGCATGGCGCATGACCCCGGCTTCAGCGATCCCGTGCAGACCTGGGACGCGCGCTTTGGCGGACCGGATTACTTGTTCGGCACCGCGCCGAATGCGTATCTGGCAAGCCAGCGCGCGCTGCTGACCGCAGGCAAAACCGCGTTGGCCGTCGCTGACGGCGAAGGCAGGAACAGCGTCTGGCTGGCCCAGCAGGGCCTGCAGGTCGACGCCTTCGATATTTCCCCGGTGGGGGTGGGAAAGGCGGACGAATTGGCGCGCCGCAATGGCGTCAACGTCAACTTGCACGTGTCCGATTGCGAATCCTGGGACTGGCAACCGAACGCCTACGATGTCGTGGCCGCCATCTTTGTGCAGTTCGCGGCGCCGGAGATGCGGCGCCGCCTGTTTGCCGGCATGGTGTCCACGCTCAAGCCGGGCGGCTACCTGATCGTGCAGGGCTACACGCCCAGGCAGCTCGACTACAAGACCGGCGGGCCGGGCCTGCTCGATCACCTCTACAGCGCCGACATGATGCGCGAAGCGTTTGCCGCGCTGGAGATCGTGGAACTGTGCGAATACGACAGTGTGCTCGACGAAGGCACGCGCCATGTCGGCCCCTCCGCCCTGCTGGGCATGGTGGCGCGCAAGCCGGCCGCGTGAAAAACGCTACGGCTTGATGTAGGCGTAGCCTTCCTGCGACTGCAGCCGGCTCACTTCAGCGACCCCGGAAGGCACGATCGTCGCTTCAGGAATCACGCGCTTGCGATCGATCTTGCGCGTCTCCAGCGTGTTGTTGCAGATCCGGAACTGGACATTGCGGTTGACCAGTTCCTGCACCACCGCGTCATAGGGATTGCCGTTCTTGTCCTTCGCGCCGTCGAGCAGGAAGTCGATCCCGGGGCCATGCGTGACCACCACGATCTTCGCTTTCGGACTGGCGTTCAGGTGATTGCGCATGTTGTTTAGGGCGGCCATCGGGTTGCTGCCGTCATTGATGTGATAGACGACCTTCTCCTCCCGGTCCGCCGCGCCGGCGACAGAGCACGAAGCAAATGCAAGGACCAGTACGGCAAAGAGAGTACGAACGATTTTCATGGCAGCTCCGTGTGGTTGACGTTGTGGGGTACTACTTTGCCAGCAGGCTTTCGCGCTCCATGAGCAGGTAGGTCTGGTAGGCATTGACGCGATTGGCCTGCTCGAAGGCCGGGTAAGCGGCAAACGATTTCCAGTCGGTCTTTTGATAGGCTTCCTCGAACGGCGTCATGTCGGCCACCGCATCGCCCATCGCCCGGCGCAGGAACAGCAGGTACGACCGGGTCAGCTGCAGGTCCTGCAGCGGCGCGCGCGACACCTCGCCGTGCCCGGGCACCACGACTGCCGGCGCAATCTTCAACATCTCGTCGAGGGCGGCCAGCCAGGCCTTGCTGTCCGCCTCGCCGACGAACGGAATCCTGCCGGTGAAGAACAAGTCGCCGGCGAACAGCATCTTGTCCTCGTCGACCGCGAGCTGGATGTCGTCCGGCGAATGGGCGCCCGACATGTCGATCACGCGGAAATGCAGCCCGCCGAGCGTGAAACGAATCGTCTTCCGGGCATCGAAACGCAGCCAGCGGTCGGCCGGCATCAGCTTCGTCTGCTCGTTGACCCATGGCTTGAGATCGGCCTTGCGCTGTGCCAGGCGCGAAGGCGCCGTGTCCGAGGCGAGATACAGGCGGCCGCCTTCATGCGCCCATATTTCCGCCCCAGCCGCCTTGAGTGCCTGCAGGCCGTAGAAATGATCGGCGTGGTAATGGCTGACGATGACGCGCCGGATCGGCTGCGCCGTGATGGTGCGGATCGCGCTCACCATCGCCGCGCCGAGCGCCGGCGTGCCGAGCGCGTCGAATACGACGACGCCGTCCGCCGTGACGACAAAGCCGGCATTCGACATGAAGCCCTGGTTGGCCGGATCGGCCATTCCGGTATGGCCGCGGAAGTAGTACACGTGCGGCGAAACTTTCACCGGCGTCAGCGCCATCGGCTGCGCCGACGCCGACGCCGTGCCGGCGGCGCCGCCGAGCAGCATCGCTGCCAGGCTGAAAAACCAGGTGCGGCACAGCCGCGTCGCGGCGCCTGCAAGTTCAATGTGGTCGTTTTTCACGTCGGCTCTCTTCTGATGGTCAAGGTTGGGGATCGACGGCGCGCACCGAAGCGGCGCCCGCCATTTTGGCACGCGCGTCGTCGAGGGCGCGGTCAAGGTAGGCGCCGTACATGCCGGCGACGTCGCCGCCGCGCAGCGGCGCCGCCAGCAACTTGCCGTCGGCGTCGAGCATGACGACGGTCGGCGCCACCGCCAGGCCATAGCGCGCCGCCAGCAAGCTGCCGCTGGTGCGCTCGCCGTGGAAGCCCGCCAGCGGCGCCGTCGAGGTCAATTCCAGTTCGCGCACGACGAGGCGGTCCGCCGCGCGCGGCATGCGCGTCAGCGGCGCCAGGTAATTGCGGCGCACGACGGCGCAATATTGGCACGCCGGCAGCGAAAACAGCACGATCAGGGGATCGCCGCGCCTGGCCGCGAGCGCGCCGTCGGCGCGCAGGTCGACCGGCGCTGCCAGTGCCGCGCCGTCAGCCGCATCGGCAACGCCGGCGAACGCGGCGCAGATCGCCACGACGGCCAGCAGCCGCGCCGCATGCGGGCGCGAGCGGCGCGCAGTCGTTGACGGACAGGATCGCATCGCGCTATTCACGTGACAGCGCCGGCATCGTCATGCGCGCTTTATCGAGCTGGTAGCTCCACGGCAGGCCGGCGTTCTTCCAGCCGTTCACCACGCGCTGGCCCTGCCTGGGCCCGCTGGTGGCGAGATCGCCTTCGAAGCCGTCGACGACGCTGAACACGCTCGAGTAGCCCAGCTGGGCCAGCAGCGTGGCGGCGCGCGCGCTGCGGTCGCCCGAGCGGCACATGACGATCACGACGTCGTCCTTGCCGAGGCCGTTGGCGGCCATCCGGCGCGCCAGTTCGGGCCCGAAATCGCTGTTGACGTCGAGCTTGAAGCGGCCCGCCTTGTCGTCCCACGGCGCGTCGTCCGGATGCTCGACGTAGGCAATATTTGCATCGGCGAGCGTCGGCATGCCGACATAGGACACCTCGTAGCGCGTGCGCAGGTCGACGAAGTACGCCTTTGCGCCCAGCTTCTGCTTGAGGGCATATGCTTCGCGGGCGTCGAGGTAGCGGCCGGCCGTGGTCTGCTTGCCGGCCGGTACGGCAGCCGCCTCGACTGCGTGCACTGGCGTGTGCGCAATGGCCAGCGTGGCGCAGGCCGACGCGACAAGGAGCCAGTTCCTGGCGCGCAGATGCCGCCTTGCCGGCCTGGTGGGAATGGGGTTCATGCCAGCATCCCGGCATTGCCCTGCATGCCGATCAGGCGCGGCGTATTCAGCTTGCGCGGCGTGACCGTCTTGTGCGCCTTGAGCCACTGTGCCACGACGTCCCATACCGGTTCCCCCTGCGCGCCCTCCGCCACCGGGGCCCAGCCCGCCACCTTGTAAGTCTTGCCGGCCTCGACCAGCTTGCCGTGCAGGCGCATGTCGCTGATGCGCGAGCCCATTGCCGCATTCGGCTCGATGGCATAGGTCATGCCGCCGACGCGTACCATGTCGCCGCCCTGCTGGTAATACGGGTCCTTGTTGAACAGGTTGTCGGCAACGTCTTCCAGCACGGTCTTGATGGTGCTGCCGCTCATGTCCGTCAGGGTGCTGTACGAATAGGTGGTCGCGGTCTGGTCCATCAGGTGCTCCATCAGGATCGGACTGTTCGGCAGCAACGACGTGCCCCAGCGGAAGCCCGGCGAGAACGCCATGTCGGCGCCTTTGACATCCATCAGCGCATCGATGATCAGCTGGTCGAAGGTGCCGTTGAAATTGCCGCGGCGATACAGCGTCCCTTCGGTCATGGCCAGCTTCTCGCCCAGCTTGGCCTCGTAGGGCGCCCTGACCTTGTCGATCAATGCGGCCATGTCGCGGTCGGCGGGCAGGAAATTCGAGAACACCGGCAGCAGGCGATACTGGAACGCCTTGACACTGCCTTCGCGCACGTCGAAGTCGAGCACGCCGAGGAACTTGCTGTTGCTGCCGGCGTTGGTGACCAGCGTCTTGCCGCCGCCGTTGCTGACGACGACCGGCACCGGCACGCCGTCATGGGTATGGCCGCCCATGATGGCGTCGATGCCGCGCACGCGCGAGGCCATTTTCAGGTCGACGTCCATGCCGTTGTGCGACAGCACGACGACGACCTTGGCGCCCTTCGCGCGCGCCTCGTCGACCATCTTCTGCATGTTCTCTTCCTGGATGCCGAAGCTCCATTCCGGCGTCATGTAGCGCGGGTTGGCGATCGGCGTGTACGGGAAGGCCTGGCCGATGATCGCCACCGGCACGCCGTTCATCTGCTTGATCACATACGGGGCAAACACCTGGTCGCCAAAATCGGTGGTCTTGACGTTCTGCGCCACGAAATCGACCTTGCCCTTGAAGTCCTTGCCGACGATTTCCTGCACCCGCTTGTCGCCCAGGGTCATTTCCCAGTGCGCCGTCATGACGTCGACGCCGAGCTGCAGACAGGCGTCGACCATGTCCTGGCCCTTGGTCCACAGCGCGGTGCCGGAGCCTTGCCAGGTGTCGCCGCCGTCGAGCAGCAAGGCGCCGGGGCGGCCGGCGCGCATCCGCTTGACCAGCGTTGCAAGGTGGGCGAAGCCGCCGACCTTGCCGTAGGTTTGCGCGGCCTGTTCGAAATTGAGCGCCGTGAAGGCGTGCGCCTGCGGCGTGTTCGGCTTCAGGCCGACCTGGCGCAGCAGTTGTTCGCCGACCAGGTGCGGGATGCGCCCGGACGCCGCGCCGACGCCAAGGTTCATGCTCGGTTCGCGGAAATACACCGGCTTCAACTGCGCATGGCAATCGGTGAAGTGGAGGAAGTGGACATTGCCGAAGCGCGGCAGGTCATACAGGTTGCCCGCCGTCGCCGTTCCCGCCAGCGCCGCCTTCGAGTTGATCAGCATGCCGCCCGCGGCGGCGATACCCAGCAGTTGCGCAAATTCGCGCCGATTCATTCCCATCGTTCTTCCTTGCGGTGTATGCGGGCGCGGCACGTCGCCCGCGCAGCGGGCAACGCGCCGGCGCGCCGCGGTTACTTGTTGACCGGCGAGGCCGGGTCCAGCAGCAGCGCCATCACATCCTTGATCTGGCCCTCCGTCAGCACGCCGTTGTGGCCGAAGCGCGGCATGTTGGAGCAGGCTGTGTAGGCCTGCGCGTTGTAGATCTTGCCCCAGGTGTACTTGACGATCTCGTCGCTGTTGCCGCGCACCTTGCCATACTGGTACAGGCTAGGCCCGATGTTGCCAAACGAGATTTCCTGCTTGGTGATCTGGTGGCAGGCGTAGCAGTTGCCGCCATTCGGCGCGCCCAGCGCGTCGGACGATTGCATGCCGCGGCCGTTCTGCGCGACCTTCTCGCCTTCCTGCCAGCTGCCGAGGTACTTGCCGTCGGCCGGCTGCTTGACCGTCTTCAGCTGGCCAGCCTCGATTTTGGCGTTGACCTCGCTGCTGCGCTCTGTCGGCGCCGCGCTGCACAGCTTCTGCGCCTCGTCCTGCGCCGTGACGCGCTCGAGCGTCGCCGGGCCCTTCGAGCGGAAGTCCTGCTTGATCAGGTCGAGGGCGACATGGCCGTAATCGGTCTCGGCGACCACGCTGGCACAGCCTGCAACGGTCAGCGCCGCCGCGGCGACGGCCACTATTTTTCGCATCGGAGTCATCACTTGTCCTTATCGTTTCAGGGCCGGCCCGGCGTAGACGCCGCCGTCGGCATTTTTTGCCAGGAACATCGTCACCGCGGTGATCGCCTCGGAGGCGTACAGCGGCTCGGGGAAGCGCTGCTGGCGGAAGCAGTCGTTGAGCCGATGCTGCATCGTGCGCACCTCCCCTTGCGACACCCGGTACGCCGGCCACGTGGTGTACGCAGCCTGTGCGTTGGCCTTGTTGAGGATGTTCGGCAGCTCCTGCAGGCGGATGCGCTGGCCGTCGGCCGAGTGGCAGGTGGCGCAGGCGAAATCGTGCGAACCGCCGCGGTAGAAGAACATCTGCTTGCCGGCCTCGTAGGCGCGTTTTTCCAGCGGATGCGCGATCGACACGGCCATCTTCATGCCGCGCGACTCGGACGTGATGTAGGCCACCAGCGGCTCGATGTTCGACTGCTTGCCGGTCGAACCGAACGGCGTCTTGACGGCGTCTTCGCGGCTCAGGCCCTGCAGCGTCATGCGGCAATGCACCAGCCGCTGCTCCAGGTCCATCACCTTGCCGGTGTCCTTGAAGAAGCGCGGCAGTTCGACGTAGGCGCCCTTGACGATGCCGGCGCCCTTGCCGAGGTCGCACTGTTCGAGCGACACTTTCTTCGGGCCGGCCTTGGCCTTCCACAATTCCTCGCCGCGCATCTCCCACAATTCGGCCGGATTGCCGTCTGCCAGCATCTGCCGGTATTTGGCGATTTCGTCCGTTGCGGAAGTCTGCGCCATTGCCGGCGCCAGCGCGCACAGCAACGTCGCGCCAACCGCGCCAAAGCGTTTCTTGATCATCTCGTCTCCTTGGTTCGTGGTCATGCGGTCTGCGCCGCACTGGGGTGGTGAAACCGGGTGCTGCGAAGTCAGCTCACTGTGCCTTCGTCGGTGCGCGTGTCGCCGGCGGTATCGACCCAGGTGACGGTCACTTTGTCGCCTGCCGCGCCGCCCTTGAACTTGAACGACAGGAACGGGTCCTTCGACACCGACGGCCCGAAACTGGCGTCGAACACGACCTTGTCCTTGTGCTTGGCGACCAGCGTCTTGATGTAGTGCGCCGGAACGACGGCGCCGGCGGCGTCCTTGCGCTGGCCGGTTTCCATATCGTGGCGCATCAGAATCTTCACTTCCACCATGTCGCCAGCGATGCTGGCGCGGATACGCATTGGGTTACCCATCTCATTTTCCTTGTCTGTGTTTAGGTTGGCTGTCGCTGCGCCGGCTTAGCCGCCGCAGCCGCCCAGCGTCACTTTGATTTCCTTGGTGGCGACCAGCCACTTGCCGTTCGCCCGCGCCAGTGCGTGCACGTTCGACGTCGCGCCCATCTTGACGCGCGTCGTCACCGCCGCCTCGGTGCCGGCTGGGATGTTGAAGCTGGCCGACATCGCGCTCGGGTTCTTGTCGACCAGGATGGCCATGAAATCGGTGCCGGGCGCCTTGCTGCTGATCGACACCGGCACGACTGCGCCATTCTCGGCGATGTCCGGGCCGGTGATCGACACGTCCGCGCTGACGTCGAACTTGTCGCCGCCCAGGGCCTTGACCGCATCGGCCAGGCTCTTCGCATCGAACACTTTCTGGCTCCACTCCGCGGCGAAGACATCTTTCGGGCTCAGCAAGCCTGCCGCGAACGCGGCGCCCAGTACTGCTGTGATGCGCATTACATCGCGCCGACTCTGAATCATAGTTACCTCCGTTGATTGATTGAACGCTGCCTGTGACGGCCCTGCTGCTGTTACTTGACCTGCGCCATGTACTTCGAGAGACGGTCCTTGTTCAAGACGAAGCCCTTCGACATGCTGTCGGCCTGCTGCTGCGCCTCGGCCAGGTTGACGGCCTTGCCGACCTGGATCACGCCCGCCATCGCCATGACCTTGTGCGGATCGCAGACATAGATGTAGACGCCCTCCTTGTTCAGCGTGACTGTCACTTCCTCGTCCGGCTTGCCCTTCCAGGCGGTGGCTCCCGCCGGCACCACCGCGGACGCGCTGTTGTGCGACGCATCGACCTTGATGAACTTGACGGTATCGCCCTTGGCAACGCGCAGGAATCCCGGCTCGAACACCATCGACCCATCGGCGCCCGTGTTTGCCATTTTTACGTGATGCTCAGCGGCAAAGACGGTACCGCAAGCGATCGACATGGCCACTGCAAACAAAACTTTCTTCATTACTTCTCCATTAAAAAAACACACCAATTACTTCGCCCCGGCGAGAATCCATTGCACCATCGCCTTGACGTCTTCATCCTTGAGATGGCCCTGCGGCGGCATCGGGATCGGCCCCCAGGCGCCGCTGCTGCCGTTCTTCACCTTGTCGAACAGCTTGCCTGCGGCGCTCGGGTCGGCGCGGTATTGGTCGCCCACCTGCACGAAGCTCGGGCCCATCACTTTGGTCGACACGGCGTGGCAGGCGATGCAGGCGTTCTGCTGCACCAGCGCCAGCCCGGCGCTGGCCTTCGCCGGCGCCGCGGCGGGCGCGGCGGGCGCGACAGGCGCGGCGGCGCCAACCCGCGCAGCGGCCGCCGGCTTGCTCGTATCGACGCCGCGCACGGCGCCGACGGTGCGGTTCTGCAGCGCCAGGTTGCCGTGCGCATTGCGCGACGGTTCCGGCAGCGACGACCGGATCCTCGCGTCCACCGGGCAGTTCTTCATGCAGGCGACGCTGGCGACGTCGCCCTTGCCGCGAACGTCCCACATGCCGTGCCTGGTCGACATGCCGTTGCGGTTCGGCATGCGCTGCTGCGCCTGCGCGATGTTCTTGTCGGACAACACGAAGTCGTCCGGCACTATCTCGCCCATGTTCAGGATGTAGGCGGTCACGGCATACACTTCGTCGGTCGTCAGCGACTTCGGCGCTGTCCACGGCATTGCGCGGTTGATGTAGTCCCACAAGGTCGAGACCGTGGCCACCTTCATCAGCGTCGACTTTTGCGGCTGCTTGCCGTCGGTGAGCGAGGCGACACGGCCGCTCTTGATGTCGGCCGGCCCGGTGCCGCCGACGATCGGCGTGAAGACCTCGTTGGACTCGCCGAATGTGCCGTGGCAGGAGGCACATTTTCCTTCCCATACCTTCATCCCGGCCGACACGCTGCCGGAGCCCTTCGGCAGCCCCTTGAAGTCGGGCCGCACGTCGATATCCCACGCCGCGACCTCCTTGGTGGTCGCCGGGCGCCCCAGGTTGGTCAGCGGCGCGGCCGCCTGCACGGCCGACGCCAGCAGCGCGAGCGCCAGCGCGGTTGCGCCTAACTTAATAAACCTGGACATTGGATACCTCCCCCGATTGTGCAACCTGCCAGGATTGGATCGCGTTGTTGTGGTAGATCGACCGCGTGCCCCGCACCGCCCGCAGTTCATTGATTTTCGGCTGCACGTAACCGGTGTCGTCGATGGCCCGCGATTGCAGTACCGCCGGGTTGCCGTCCCAGTCCCAGTCGATGTTGAAGCGGGTCAGGCATTTCGTCAGCACCGGCGTTTCGAGGCGCGCGGTGCGCCAGTTCTTGCCGCCGTCGACCGACACGTCGACGCGCTTGATCTTGCCGCGGCCCGACCACGCCAGTCCGGTGATGTTGTAGAACCCGGTATCGAGCAGCGCTTGCCCGGCCGACGGGCTGGTGATCACCGACTTGCATTCCTGGACCGAGGTGTACTGGCGGAACGTACCGTCGGGCATTGCGTCCATGTAGTGGATCGCCTCGTCCTTGCTGGCGTACGGCTGGTCGCCCACTTCGATCCGGCGCAGCCACTTGACCCACGAGACGCCCTGCACGCCCGGCACCACCAGGCGCAGCGGATAGCCGTTTTCCGGGCGCAGCATTTCGCCGTTCATGCCCCAGGCGACCAGCACGTCGTCGAGCGCGCGGTCGATCGGGATGGTGCGCGTCATCGACGAGCCGTCGGCGCCTTCGGCCAGCACGACCTTGGCGTTGCGCTTGTCGAAGCCGCAGTCCTCCAGCAACACCGACAGCGGCACGCCGGTAAATTCGCTGCAGCTGAGCATGCCGTGCGAATACTGCACGGACGGCACCGCCACATTGCCCCACTCCATCGCCGTGTTCGCGCCGCATTCGATGAAGTGCATGCGCGACACCGACGGCATGCGCATCAGCTCGTCCATCGTGTAGACCTTCTGCTGCTTGACCATGCCATTGATCATCAGACGGTGTTTGCTCGGATCGATGTCGTGCCAGCCCTGGTGATGGCGCTCGAAATGCAGGCCGGACGGGGTGATGATGCCGAACAACCCCTGCAGCGGGGTGAATGCGACCGACGCCGCCGAGACCCGCGTCAGGCCGGGCGATTCGCGCCGCAGCAGGTTCGTTTCGAACGACGACGGCACGCCGTAGGGATTGGCTGCCACCGGTTTGCCGAGAGTGCGCGAATGCTCGGGCAGCACCAGGATGTTCGGGTCGCCGTCGGCGCCGATGGCGGCGGCGCTCTGCGCCAGCGCGCTGCCGGCCGCCAGCGATGCACCGGCAGCGAGGAAGCTCTTGCGCAGGAAACCGCGGCGATTTTCGTCGAGCGGGCCGCGGTTGATCTCGTCGATCAGTTCAGGCTGCAGGAAATTTTCTGGGGCGCGCAGGATGCGGCCATATTTTCGAATTATATTTACCATCTGACGACGTCTCACTCTTCCAAAATTATCGGTAAAAATTACTCCATGAGCATATGACTATGCATGCATATGTTGTCCGGACGAACTTCCTGGCAGCCTCGCTTCAGTCTTCTCTGACGATGAATGCCTCGACCGGCGCCTGCGTCAGGCGCCCGGTCTGCTGGATGACCCTGTCGACCATCTGGCCACACACCACGCGGCACAGCTGGATCGCATTCTGGTCTTCGATCCGATAGTAGACCTGGGCGCCATCCTTGCGGCGTTGCAGTATCTTGGCCTGGTACAGCATGTTCAACTGGCGCGACACATTGGCCTGGTTGGCTTCGATTTCCTTGACGATCGCGCCGACCGGCTGCTCGCCTTCGCACAGGGCATACAGGATCTTCAGGCGAGTCGGTTCCGACAGCAGGAAGAAATAGTGCGAAACTTCCTCGAACACTTCTTTCATCTGTTCGCGGTTGAGGTCTTCGTTCATCTTTGGGAGCAGGCAATCATATGAGCATATACGCATATAACCAAATGCGAGCCGGAGAAGCAAGCAATTTCGATGCTGCAATGCCGCATGGACGGCCCGCCGCGGGCCTCTATGGCGGGGTCAGAATTCGCCGCTGGCGCCGCGGTCGAGCATCTTCAGCAGGGTGCCGCGCACCCGCAGCATCGCATCTTTCACCGGCGGCGGCATCGGGCGTCCCATCTTGATCAGCATGTCCATGTTCATCGTGTAGATCCACAGCCCGTCGGCCTGCTCGACGACGGTGATGCGGCAAGGCAGGAACGCTGCCATCGCCGGGCTGAAGTCGACCATGAGGCGCGCCGTGGCCGGATCGCAGTACGAGTAGACTTTCAGGAAGCGCTCCGGCTTGCCCGAGCGCGTTGCCAGTTCATTGGAAACGAACAGCTCCCCCACGGGGCGCACGTTGTCCTCGACTGCCACGCCGGCAAACGCCTCTTCGATTTCGGCGATCGTCACACCGGCCTTCACCTTGCGCGTCCAGGACGCGGCCGCGGCGACGTCGCCACCCGAATCCACCCAGCGCGTCAGTATCCGGTGCGCCTCGGCTCCGGCGCCAGCCTGGGTGTTGGCGACGACTCGGTAGGTGGTGCAGCCCGGCAGGCCCAGCACCAGGAGAACTGCCAGCCATGGCTGAAGAAACTGATAGCGGCGCATGAATTTAGCTTTTTCGAAGAGAGAGGAAGGGCCAGAATAGGGAGCGCACCGAGAATAGTCGAGTTAGACCGTCGACGCAAGCGCGAAGCCCGCTGCGCCAGGCCGGCCGGCCGATAACGAGTACCTGCGTCGGCGTACTGCGCCGGCACGGAACCGCAGTGAAGATCCCGTGCGAAGGTGGCTGGTTGATTGTCGCGATTGCCGTGCAGCAGGCAAACCGTCCCGCCGCGCCGCCTCCTGGCGGCGCGCTCAGGCGAACAGGCTCTCGCGCGCCAATTTGCTGATCGCCAGCGTGGCCGGGTGCTTCAGTCGCCTTTCGGTGGTGATCGCGTAGACCTGCTCGACCAGCTTGTCAACCCGCCCCAATTCAACGACCCGGTACTGCTCGCACACCTGCCGGGCAATGACTGTCGGGGTGAAAAACACCCCCGCGCCCGACTGGCCGAACGCTTTCATCATCGCGCTGTCGTCAAATTCGCCCACGATGCGCGGATGCACGCCCACCTCTTCGAGCCACCGCAGCAAGCGCCGGTGAATCGCAAAATCCTCGCCCGGCAGCAGCATGGGGGCGCCGTCCAGGCAGTGTGGAAATCCGGGCGCCAGGCTGGCCGCCAGGTCCGGCGTGGCCATCGCCGTCATGCCGCTCTCGCCCAGCAAATGGTTGTGGCCGCGCACGCTCAAGTGGGCCGGCATGGGCCGGTCGGCGATGACCAGGTCGAGCCGGTGCACCGCCAGCTCGGCCACCAGGCTGTCGAGTCGTCCCTCGCGACAGATCAGCCGCACCGGATCGGCCAGGTGCAGCGCCGGCTCGACCAGCCGGCAGGCGATCAGCTTCGAGACGGAGTCGGCGCACCCGACCCGGTAGGCCACGGTGGCGCTGCGCGTCTTGTCGCGCACCACTTCCATCAGTTCGTCGCCGGTGCTGAAAATATCTTCTGCGTAGTTAAGGACACGGCGCCCCGTGTCGGTCAGTTCCAGGCCGCGCCCCGACTTGCGCAGCAACTCCACGCCCAGCGTCTGGGCGAACTCGGTCAGCTGGCCCGAGATCGATTGCGGCGTCAGGTGCAGCTGCCCGGCCGCCTTGGCGATGCTGCCGGTCCGGGCCACCATCCAGAAATAGCGCAAATGCTTGTAGTTGAGTGAGGCCACGCGAACTCCCTGGCTAATACATCGAGTTATTCGATGTTATATCTCATTATATTCGAATTGTACGATGCTTTTCCGATGGCTATGATGGTCTTTCCAACCAAGGAGAACTGACATGCGTATCGTTATTCAAGCAAATGGATTTGTATTGACCGAAGCATTGCGCAGCTACACCGAGCAGCGTGTGGCGACGGCGCTGGGCTGGGCCGGTGAGCGCATGCGCAAACTTGCCGTATCGCTAACGGATATCAACGGTCCGCGCGGCGGCATCGACAAACGCTGCAAGATCCAGGTCCAACTGGGCAAGGGGCAGGAAGTGGTCATCGAAGACACCGAAGCGGACCTGTACACGGCGATCGACCGCGCCGCCGAACGGGCCGACCGGGCGCTGGTGCGCAGGGTCGAGCGCATGCGCGGCTTCGCGCACACGCGGATCGCCACCGGCGCCGCTGCCCCGCTCACCACTGACGACCGCGACGACGGCGCGTCGTAACCGAAGCTGCGCTGCCGCCAAGGCAGCGCAGCTTACTGCACAAAGGAGTTTGTCATGAATGGTTTGGAAAGTATTGCAACGGCCCCCATGTGGGCTGGCTTCATCGCCTTCGTGATTCTGATGCTGGCCCTTGACCTGTTTGTATTCGGCGGCAACAAGGCGCACAAGGTCAGCGTCAAGGAGGCCGGCATCTGGTCGCTGGTGTGGGTCAGCCTTGCGTTGCTGTTCAACGGCGGCCTGTGGTGGTATCTGAACGAAACGGCAGGCGCGGCGGTGGCCAACCAGAAGGCGCTGGAGTTCTTTTCCGGCTACCTGATCGAAAAAACGCTGTCGGTCGACAACGTCTTCGTCTTCCTGCTCATCTTCACCGCATTCCAGGTGCCGCAGCAGTACCAGCGCCGGGTCCTCATTTACGGCGTGCTTGGCGCGATCGTGATGCGGGCAGTGATGATCATGGCAGGGGCCTGGGTCGTGAGCGAGTTCAGCTGGGTGCTGTATGTGTTTGGCGCCTTCCTGCTTTTTACCGGCATGCGCATGCTTGTGGCCGCCGACGCCGAACCGGACGTGGCCAACAACCCGGTGCTGCGCTTTGCAAGGCGGCACTTGCGGGTGGCCGAGGGCGAGCACGCAGAGCGTTTCTTCGTGGTCAAGGATGGGGTGCGTTTTGTCACACCGCTGTTCCTGGTGCTGATCCTCATCGAGGTGACTGACCTGGTGTTTGCAGTGGACTCGATCCCGGCCATTTTTGCGATCACGACCGATCCGTTCATCGTGTTCACCTCGAACCTGTTCGCCATCCTCGGATTGCGGGCACTGTACTTCCTGCTGGTGGACGTGGCCGATCGCTTTCACCTGCTTAAGTATGGCCTTGCAATGGTGCTTACGTTCATCGGCGCAAAAATGCTGATCATGCCGTGGTACCACGTTCCGGTACAGGCGTCGCTGACGGTGGTGGCGGTGCTCATTACGGCAAGTTGCGTGGCCAGCCTGCTGGTGGCGCGCCGCAGCGACGACGGTAAGTAGCACAGCGCGGGGTCCGCTGAAGTGGACCCCGCAACAACGCAGCAACTCAACAACGAAACAAGGAGTAACACAATGCGATCGTATATTAGCAACAGCGCGCAGGCGGCCGGACGGCTGCTGGCGCTGACCATGGTTGTCGACGGCCACCTGTCCCATAGCGAACTGGTGGCGCTTGACCGCACGCGCATCCTCAAGTACGTGGAAATCGATCATGACGCCTTCCAGCAGCTGCTGCAGGAACTGTGCGACGACTTGCTCACCGGCGCCGTGTTTGGCGTGGTGCAACTCGAGACCCGGCTGATGGATGAAATCCTGCTGGAAATCGAGCAACCGGACCTGCGCCGCAAGCTGTTGCAGGCGATGTGGAATATTGTCGACGCGGATGGCTTTCTCGCTGACGGCGAGGCGGTGCTGCTGTCGCGGGCCAGCATCGTCTGGGGCGCCGAGACCGGCTTTTCGACCCGCGGCTTGCTGCCGGCCTGATCGGGGGCGGGTTCTGCAGGACCGGGGCGACGATTGAGGTGATGGCGCGGCAAATGCTGACAAGCATTGACCTGCGCAGCGCTCGGCCATTGTATGGTGCGGGCGCGGTAGCCACGATGGTTGCGCTGGTCCGTGCGAATGCACGCGCCGAGAGTTTTGACTTTGTGCGCCATTGGGTGCCGGCGCTCGGTCTGACTCGACAAGCTCGATGCTTCAGGCATTTGAATTGGCGATGACCCCGCACTGCCGTGGGCTGCCACGAAAAGCTGACACAATAGAACGCAGTAGGCACGAGGCCGGACTTCCATCTTCGCAATATTCCAGTGCGATACCGCCAATCTGCCAATCAGCAACCACTTTTGGAATGGCCGGGAACGCCCCATAACCGTCCATTTCCACAGTCTAGCAAACGCTGCCAAGCGATTGCATGCCGATCATAAAGAAATGTGCCTACCGTGGCAAAATCCTACCGGCCGCGTTCCTGGACAAGGCGTTTGGTCAGGCGCTCGCTGGCCTCCGCCGCATATGCACGACATCCATTGGCGTCGATGAGCGGATTGCTGTCCGGCGTGCGAGCTGCCGCCTTCTCCATCACATCAGCGAGGCCTGGGTGTCCTGGAATAATGATGTCGCATTTCAGCGCCGCGACCTTGGCGATGCTTGCCGCGAATGAGGCTGAGATATCTGGCGTCTTGCCTTTACCGATGAACTTAAAATCGCCGCTTGCGTAAGAATTGAGGCTATCGGCAAACACCACATCGAGGCAGCGCTGGCCTTCACAAGAAGCCCAGGTCCAGGTGGTGCCCCCCGGCGCATGGCCCGGCGTCATGTGAGCGGTCACGCTCATTGGGCCGACCTTCAGGATTTCTCCGTCGCGAACCACGATAACCTTCGCCACCTTGGCGACGTGCACCACGGGATTGGCCTGGTACTGTGGATCGTCCGGGCCGTTGGTGCCGCTTTGCAGCGCCAGCGCGCCAGAGCGGCTGGCCGCCACGACGGCGCCGCTGGCACGCTGCAGCGCCGCGATCCCTCCCGCGTGATCCCAATGGGCGTGTGAGTTGACGATGAGTTTCACGTCCTTCATCCGAAAGCCCAGCGCCTTGATGTTGGCCTCTATCAGCGGCGCCGATTGCGGTAGCCCCCCATCAAGCAGGATATGGCCCCTGGGTCCGGTTACCAAAACGGATGACAGCCCATCGACGCCAACGTACCAAGTGTTTCCGTACACATTGAACGGTTTGATCGGCTTGTTCCAATCTTCGCAATCGCCGCAGTTCACCGGAACGTCGTGCGCCTGAGCACTACCGGTCGCTGCGGCCACGACCAGCACTAATTTAGCTACCATCTTCATATTTTTCTCTCGAAGGTTAAAAATGTGCGTGCAATGGGGGGGCCGCCAGCATTAGCGAGCAAATCGCGGATTCTGCCCGCATCGAGCGAGCGTTGTTCCGAATCATCGGCATGGAGCAGTACAACGGTGACGTTTTTGCCGCCGCTGCGCATACGCATGGTCAGGCAACGCCCCGCCTCCGAGCTGGAGCCGGTTTTGGACAAGCTGATATCCCATCCCTTGCCACCTACCAGGGGATTGGTGTTGTGCAGTTCACGCGCCACGCCGTTGACGGCGACTTCAACTCGTTTGTTGCTAGTGATCTCGGCAATCTCTGGATATTGCGCTGCCGCCGCCACGATCCTGGCCAGCTCAGTGGCAGTCGAGGTATTGGACGGCGCAGCCCCGATCGGATCCGTGATGGTGGTGCGAGTCAAGCCCAGGCTGTGGATCTTTGCCCGAACAGCTTGCGCGAACGCGCCGCCACCGCCCGGAAAGGTACGTGCGAGCACGGCGGCGGCGCGGTTCTCCGAGGACATCAAAGCCATCCGCAGCGCGGTCGCGCGCGGCACTTCCGAGCCTGCGGTAAGCAAGGCACTGTCCTGCATACCGGTTCCCATGTCCTCATGGGCGATGCGCAGTTTCTCGTCCGGATCGAGCCTGGCGTCCAGCACGACCATGGCGGTCACCAGTTTGGTCAGCGAGGCGATTGGCACCACGGCGTCGGCATCCTTGGCCATCAAAACCTTTCCGGCAGCGTCGTCGAGCACGAGTACATGCCTCGCGTTCACTGGCAACTGCAGCAGGCTGGCGGAGCTGACATCGCCAGTTGCGTGCGGGCCGGACGCCTGCATCGGCAAACTCACGCATGCGATCAGCAATGCCGGCAAAGCCAGCTTCCAGCTCGCGGTCTCGGGCGGCGGCGCCATCAACCGTTCAATGCGCCTGAACAAAAGACCACCTCGGGCAGACAAGATCAGTCCGGGTTCGCCCGACGCGGCCTGCAACGACAGCTCGTGTAGCGCCAAAGCCATCTGGCCAGGATCGTTCAGGGCCAGCGCGCCCAGCTCATCGGCAACCTGTTCGCGTTCAATGCGCATACGTCTCGATAGCCACCAGATCACCGGATGGAAAAACAGCAGCCCTTCAACCACGCTTTGCAGTAGGTTGACCAGATAGTCCCAGCGTTGTACGTGGGCCAGCTCATGGGCAAGCAAAGCCTCCAGGACTGCCACAGGCATACCGCTGAGCAAAGCAGCGGGCAACAGCACGATGGGCCGCCAAAACCCCAGCGTCACGGGTCCCGACAGCGACGCATGCAATTTGAGCAGCACGCGGCGGCGCAGCCCCATACGCAGCGCCAGCGCGTCGAGGCGATCTTGCCAGATGGCAGGCGCAAAGACGGCGTGACGGCGCAGCCGGCTGACCCAGACAAGGCCCAGGCTCAGGCGCGCCGTCATCACGCCCACACCCAGCGACCAGGCCACCACCAGTGCCTGCATCCGGGCCTGTAGCTCAAGCCGCCAGACCGGCACTTCGGTCGCTTGAAACGAGGATGGCAACGAGCCCAGCTGAGCTAGCGACCACGTCAGATAAGTCAGTGGAATGCACAGGCAAATGAACAGGGCCGTGGCGCAGACGGCATAACGCCAGCGTGGACTGGCACCTCGCAAAAATCTCAGCAGGACACCGGCTGCGGCGCCGACGAGCAGACCCTGCCACACGAAGTGCAGAAGCGCCCAGCCAAGCGCCGGCACGGCCAATTCCATCGCGATCGGGCTCATGATTTAGCGTTGTCGTCGCGACGCAGTAACTTTTCGATCTCTGAGCGCTCGTCGGCGCTGACATGCTCCTTGAGCGCAGTCAGCACCAGTGCTTTACCCGAACCAGAGAACACTTTGGAGATCAGCTCTTTGAGCAAGCTGGTCTGGAGTTTTTCTTGCGCTAACGCCGGAGCGTAGCGCTGGGGCCGCTTGCTTTCGTCGCGGGTCAACATCCCCTTGCCGTGCATGAGCTGGAGTTGACGCAGGACCGTGGCATAGCTGGCATCGGCGCGTTCAAGACGCAAAGCTTCATACACCTGCTTGGCGTCAGCAGGGCCGAGGTGCCACAGGATGCGCAGCAGGCCCAGTTCGGCCGACGTCGGGTGCGGAGTTGGTGTGGGCGTTTTCATGCCATATAGAATAGCCGTTCTAGAACTAAATATCTAGAATTAAATTTCTATAACCTGACCACGCAAGATATAAGGCAATTCAGCGTCCATTTCGGGCGGAAGGCGCGCGCCGAAAAGGTGGACTTCAATCTCATGCTGACACGGTACGCGCTTGAGCGACTGCTGTATCGGCTCGGCGAGGCCGTCATGTTCGGAACCGGTGCGGTCAGGCAGCGCGTACAGTCAGCCGCTAACCCGCACCAGGCGACCGTCCTTTGCCAGACGTGCGAGGGCCGCGCGAGGCGCGCCGGCACTGTCGACGTCGCGCGTGCGCAGCAGCCCGTTGGTTCGGGCGAGCTGCAGGATCAGCTCGTTGTGATGTGTGCTCATTTGCGTACTCCATACAAATTAGCGGCAGTTTTCAATAAATGCCGACATATTGTAATTTTGTTGAAACGCCAATTTCAATGAATCCCGATGACGCCTCTCCCCCATTCCCGGCTAAATTGAGTTCCCCCTTCGAAGCCGCTATAATCCGGTAGCCTTATTTCCCAGGAAACAAGGCATAAGCCCGCGTATCGGCGTCCGCGCCCCGATTCTGCCTCCGTCCCCCTCTTCTGACTCGATGCGCCATGACGCGCGACCTTCCACGTACAAATTTCCACAGTTCCCAACTGATCCGCTGCCTTGCTGAGCTCGACCTGTTGGAAGGCGCCGAGCCGGCGCGTGACTTTGCGGACAAGCTGGGGCAATGGATGCACTTTACCGACGCGATCGCCTTATCGTCCGTGCTTGAAAGCGGCATGGCCAAGCTACCGGCGCAGGGCACGGTGCTGCGCGACGCAACCAGCGTGCGCCTGACTGCCGAATTCGAGCGAACCCGCGCATTCATGGTCAATTCGATCACGAAAAGCTGCTCGGGCGGCAAGACGCATATCAAGCTGCCCATGGTGGAGCTGGAGGTATCGTATGCGCCTTATCGGCAATTCCATGATGCCCACCAGCGCGACATCGAACTGAGCGTAGAGCCGCTGCGCGTGAACTTGCGCGACGCGCTGGCCAAGGCCTCGCCCCGCCTCAGAAAGCTGGCGGAGCTCGACGTCGTGATGGAAAGGTTTTTGCGCGAGCGCGAGGCGCGGCTCCTGTCCAGGGTGCCGCTGCTGTTGCAAAAGCACTTCGATGTCCTGTACGCCGCGCATCAGGAACAGGTCGCCGCGAGCGGCCAACCCGATACCCCGGCGGCCTGGATGCATCCCGGCGGCTGGCTGGCGCGCTTCTGCCAGAGCCTGCAAACGCTGCTGCTGGCCAGCGCTGAACTGCGCTTGCAGCCGTGCGCAGGACTCCTTGAAGCATTCAATCAAAAAGTACACCATGAATAAACTCTTGTTCAACCTTGCCTTCGTCACCGGCGCATTCGCGGTCATCTGGGTGGGCTTCGGCTTCATCGATTCGAGCGCCCTGGCAATGGCCATGACGGCGCTGATCTTCGCAGTGTACGTCGCCGGCGCAGTCGAGTTGCACCGCTTCCGACAGGCCACCGCCAGCCTCACCACGGCCCTTGGCGCGATCTCGGAAGATCTCCCGGACCTGAACCGATTCTTGTCCGGCTTGCATGGTTCGCTGCAGCATCCCGTACGCCTGCGTATCGAGGGCGAGCGTGCCGGCCTGCCCGGCCCTTCCCTGACGCCCTACCTGGTCGGTTTGCTGGTCATGCTGGGGATGCTCGGCACATTCCTCGGGATGGTCGTTACGCTCAAGGGAGCAGTCTTCACCCTGGAGAAAGGCGCCGACCTCGAAACAATGCGCTCGGCACTGGCGGTGCCGGTAAAGGGCCTGGGCCTGGCTTTCGGCACGTCGGTTGCCGGTGTCGCGGCCTCGGCCGTGCTGGGCTTGATGTCCGCACTTTGCCGTCACGAGCGGATCCAAGCAGGCCAGCTGCTCGATGCCAAGGCCGCTGCAGTGCTGAGCGGCTTCTCGCACGCCCGTCAGCGCGAGCAAACCTTCCGGGCGCTGCAGGTGCAGTCCGAGGCCATGCCGCAGGTGGTCGACAAGCTGCAATCGATGATGCTGCAAATCGAAGCGATGAGCGGACAGCTCAACGACCGCCTGCTCGCCAACCAGGAACAGTTCCACAGCCGTGCAAGCGAGGCGTACACAGAGCTGGCACGTTCGGTCGACAAATCGCTGCGCGAAAGCCTGGCCGACAGCGCGCAGTCGGCCGGCGAGACCATCAAGCCAATATTTGAAGCAACGATGCAAGGCATTGCGAAGGAAACGACGGCAATGCATGAACGCACCGCCGCCACCGTGCAACAACAGCTCGACGGCCTGGCCGATCGCTTCGGCGTCGCCACCGCCAGCGTCGCACAGACATGGAGCGCCGCGCTCGACAGCCAGGAGCAAGCCAATCGCAGCCTCGCCACCGACTTGGGGCGTTCCCTTGAAGCTTTCAGCACCTCGTTCGACCAGCGCGCAGGCGCAATGGTGGAAAAGGTAGGCGACGCGCTCGACAGCCAGCAGCAAGCCAATCGCAGCCTCAGCTCCGATATGGGGCGTTCGCTGGAAGCATTCAGCGCCTCGTTCGATCAGCGCGCAGGCGCAATGGTCGCAAAGGTAGGCGACGCGCTCGACAGCCAGGAGCAAGCCAATCGCAGCCTCAGCACCGATATGGGACGTTCCCTGGAAGCGTTCAGCGCTTCATTCGACCAGCGCGCAGCCGCGATGGTCGAAAAAGTAGGCGACGCCCATGTCAACCTGCAGGCCGGGCAAGCCGCGCAGGATGAGCAGCGCCAGCAGGCCTGGTCGCAGTCGCTGGAAGCAATAGCGACAACGCTCACGCGCGAATTGCGCGAAAGCGGCGCGCAGGTGCTCACCCAGCAGCGCGAAATCTGCACCGCCGTCACGCACGCCGTGCGGGAGCTTGCCGACCAAACCCAGGCCGGCGTGGGTGCGTCGCTGGCTGAAACCACACGCCTGATCACAACGGCCGAAGACTTGATTCGCTCGCGCATAGCCACTGAAACGCAGTGGCTGGACCAGCATCGCCAGCGAATGGACCAGCTGGCCGGCATGTTGCAGACCGAACTGGGCGCGCTGCGCGATCAGGAGGCCGCGCGCGGCGCCGCGGCCGTGGCGCACTTGGGCGACCTGCAGGCCGCCGTCACCACGCATCTGACAACGCTGGGCACCGCCCTGGAAGCGCCGTTCACGCGCCTGATCGAAACCGCCGCCGAGGCGCCGCGCGCGGCCGCTGAAGTGATCGGCCAGATGCGCCAGGAGATTTCCCATAGCGTGGCACGCGACAATGCACTGCTGGAAGAACGCAGCCGCATCATGGAAACCCTGAACGCGCTGCTCGACGTCATTAACCATGCTTCTCACGAACAGCGCGCGGTGATCGACTCGCTGGTGGCGTCGTCGTCCGTCAAACTCGACGAAGCCAGCATCGCGTTCTCCGCCGACATTGCCAGCGAATCAGGCAAGCTTTCCGAGATTGCCGCCAGTGTGACCAGCAGCGCGGTGGATGTGGCCAGCCTGGCGGGCGCCTTCGGCGTAGCGGTAAGCTCCTTCAATGCAGCGAATGAAAAACTCGCTTCCAACCTCGACCGCATCGAGGTCGCCCTGGACAAATCCATGACGCGCAGTGACGGGCAACTGGCCTACTACGTGGCACAGGCGCGTGAGATCATCGACCTCTCGATGAGTTCACAGAAGGTGATCATCGAAGAATTGCGTCAGCTGCCTGCCCTGCTGGCGGACGAAGGCAGATAATGGAAGACATGGACGCATCCGAACATGGCGCGCCGGTCTGGGCCGTCTTTGGCGACCTGATGTCCGGCCTGCTGGGCGCCTTCGTGCTGCTGCTGGTGGCAGTGGTGGGCGTGCAGATGGAGCTGAGCTCCAGCCTGCGGGAAGAAGTGAAGAAACGTCATGCCGAGGAACAGCGCCGCATGACGCTGGAGAAGGCCCTGGCGGTTCCGCTGGCAAGCGGCCGCATTACCCTGAACAATGGCCGCATCGGCATCAGTGGCCAGGTTCTGTTCGCGCAAAATTCGGACAAATTGCAGCCGGATGGCCGCCAGTTGCTCAACAGCCTGGTAGTGCCGCTGCGCGCCTACCTCGCCTCGCGCGACGAGATGTTGATGGTCAGCGGCTTTACCGACGACAAGCCCATCCGCAACGGACCGTTTGCGGATAACTGGGAACTATCGGCGCAGCGTGCGTTGACGGTAACGCGCACGCTGGTCGAGCAAGGAATGCCTTCGTCGATGGTGTTTGCCGCCGCATTCGGTTCCGAGCAGCCGGTGAAACCGAACTCCGATGACACCGCGCGCGCGCAGAACCGGCGGGTGGAGATGGCGCCGGTACCAAAGTCTTCTTCTGCCAAAGCGCCCTCCAATGGGTGACGCTGGTATCCCGGCCCTGGATTCAGCGCAGGCGGTAGCGCAATCGAGCATTGATGCCCTGCTCGCGGGCGTGAGGGATCAGGGCGCAGAACGCTTTGATGCTGCAGGGTGGCACTATCTCGACACGCTGGCACGGCGCGCGGCGGCACACGATGGGAGCGTGCGGCATTTGCTGGAGGCGAAGCTGGCGCAGGCGCTGGCCATATTTGCCGAGCGATTAGAGCAGGCGCGCACTGCCGCGGCCACACTGCTTGCTACCGCTTGCGAGAAGCATCCGCAGGATGCCACCGAGCTGCAGCGGCTGTTTGCGGGCAGCGATTTCAAAGGTTTGCGGTACTTTCTAGCCACGCTGGAAGCGCGCGAGCAATGTGCGGCATTGACTGAGCTGGTATCGCAACTTGAGCCGGCCTTGACCGGTGCTCCGGGACTTCCGCCCGTACAACATGCAACGTCGCACGCGACCGGCTCCTCCACCCTCGAGCTGAAGACCGTGCGCGAATCACGCGCTACCTGGGCCAGACTGAGCGTTGACAAACAGCTGGCTCTCGCCATGAAGCAGGCGCCGGTAAATGCCGGGCCGATCAATTCCCACATGCTGGTACTGCGCTCGTTGGCGATGATGCAGGATATCTCGCCGGATTATCTGAGTCGCATGATTTCTTACGTTGATACGCTACTTGCATTGGATCCGGGCGAACTGGATGTGCCGGCCAAGCGGAAAAAGGCAGTGCCTGCGAAGGCAGCCAAGCCGGCGAAGGCGATGAAAAAATGAGTGGATTGGCCTGCCAGTGACAAATGACACCATTGCGACTAACCTCCAACAAATGTAATCGGAAGACGCCGTCCTCTGACCGTCTGCCGGCACAGGGACGTCATGCACCGCGCTTGGACAAAATATCGACGCATCAATCAGGGTCAGACCCGACATTCGAATGTCGTCACTGACCCTGATGCTCTGCCCCTCATGCTGATGGCCAGTATCAGGAAACGTACTGCTTGTCCCTTTCAACGACAAACGGCCCGATCGAACATCCGATCGGGCCGTCCAAGCTACGCCACGACGCTTACTTGGCTCTGCGCTGGCGGCGCGCTCCCAGCAGGCCTGCCAGGCTCAGGCCCAGCAGGGCGATCGAGGCCGGCTCAGGCAGGTCGGTGTTTGGCAGATCGAAGCTCGCCGAATGGGTCCGGCCGGTCGCGTTGACGTTGGACTCGGTGTGCAGCAGAACACCGTTGGTGTCGAAAAAACGCACGTCGAAAATGTCACGAGTGCTGCAGCAGTCGCTGCGGCCGAACAACGTCAGGCTGCTCAGTTTGGTAGCGCTGCCCAGGGTAATATCCAGGTAGTCGCCTGCAGCGAGTCCTGCCGAGTGGTACATGTTCGGGAAGGTCATGTTGGCGCTCTGGCCATCGATCGCCTTGCTGGCCGGCGCGGTATTTGAAGAATACTGATTCGGCGCGAATGCAACGCCACCATTGGCCGCCAGGGCGACGTTGGTGCCCGTGCCGGTCTGGAACGCCTGCACTTCGGTCAGCTGGACGTTGAAGTCCGAACCGGCCGCCTTGGTGATCTTGATGTCTTTGACACCGATCAGGCCGGCGTGAGCCGAAGCGGCAAAGCCGAGGGAAGCAATCGTGACGCGCAACCTGGTCGAGCAAGGAATGCCTTCGTCGATGGTGTTTGCTGCCGCATTCGGTTCCGGGCAGCCGGTGAAACCGAACACCGACGACACCACGCGCGCCCAGAACCGGCGGGTGGAGATGGCGCCGGCACCCAAGTCTTCTTCCGCCAAAGCGCCTGCCAATGGGTGACGTTGCTCACGCTTCTGGGAGTGTGAAATCGATGCGATCCATTGTTTCACCTTTCAACACCCACTTTCTTTTTGCGTAGCTTTACCCAAATCACCAATCCCGTCACGAAGAATGCCAAAGGCATGAATCCGAACAGGCTGATGAATATCTTCCCCCCCAAGCCAAAAGCCTCACCCGTATGCAGTGGAAACAGCCAGCTCAGGAATTTATTGCCGCCTCGGGACCGCTCTGGATCAATCACCCGCAGCACGCTGGCGTCCCCTGAATCGATGCTGATGCGCGTCGCGCCAGGGCCTTGACGAAGTTCGCCGGGCTGGCGCACGCGAATCTCAAATGGCTGGCCGGTCTTGGCCGGGAAGGACACACGCGAAACGCGACCATCCGGAAACTTTGCCTGCGCCGCTGTTACCGCGACGGCAACCGACATGCCGTCGGCGGGGCGGATACTCTGGTTCATCAACTTGGCATTCGGCGTCACCTGCGAAATGACGTTGACAACCGGCGTCACCCATTGCGGCATGTTGAAGTGGATGCCCGACAATGCGGACACCAGCAGCACGGGGGCCGCGAAGAAGCCGCCCGCGCGGTGCAGTTGGAAGCTGAGCCGTGGCCACGAGCCGCCGTGCCGGACCGTCACCGCATTCCAGATCGCCGCGCGCACCATGCGCGGCCACCACAGAATCATGCCGGTCAGTACCATGAGCAAAAGCGAGACACCCGTTATCGCCACGATTACCTTGCCTGTATCGCCTGCGATCATGTAACGGTGAATGTGGAATAGGGTCGGCATCAACAGCGGTCGCGACATCCCCACCTCCCCCCAGTTGCGTTCGCCCGTCACGCTCAGGTTCGAAGGATCGATCATTACCTGGCGCGTGACGGACTGGGCCCAAAGAGCGTTGCCGTGGCCAGGCGACGCACGGTACCACGCGACGAAGACATCGCCGGCACGTGCGGGCATCTCCAGCATATTCGGCTTGCCGTAGCGAGAATCGCGCGCCAATGCGTCACCGACGGCTTGGATCAGTGCTGCGTCAGCATGCATCGGATCACCCATGCGCAGCCCCCGCGGCGGAGCCACATGCAATAAGTCCGGGTTCAAGAAAGTGTCGAGTTCGTGCATCCAGCTGAGGGCAGATCCCGTCAAGCCAAGCACGACGAGAATCGTTCCAAAGATCAGGCCGGTCCACAAATGCAGGGTGAGAGCGAACTTCTTCATAAAGGTGTGACAGGTTCCAGAGGTGGGTGCAAATGAGAATAATTCTCAATACGCTTGATTGGTCAGATAATAATGGTTATCATTCGCATTCTACATTGCTCTGCGGTAAAGATCACCGCGCTATTCACAAGGACCCTTGTCGTATGCCCTCAATTAAGCCTCTCGCCCTTTCCGTTGCCACTGCGTGCCTGGCAATGACGACGTCTAATGCTTGTGCCCAGCAGGGGGATGTCAGCACAGAAAGCCTGACTGCTGAAGTGGTGGTGACTGCCACGCGCGGCGAAAAGGCCATCGACAAAATCCCCGGTGCGATCTCCGTCATCAGCCAGCAGGAACTGTCGTCGCAATACCTGATCGCGGACGATCCATCGCAGGCACTCGCTACATTCATTCCTGGCTACGCACCGAGCCGCCAGAAAATGACCTCGACCGGGGAGTCGCTGCGCGGGCGGCAACCGCTGATCCTGCTTGATGGCATTCCTCAATCCAATCCCCTGCGCGCCGGCATGCGTGAAGGCTATTTCGCTGACAGCTTCATCATCGAACGTATCGAAGTGATCAACGGCGCGTCCGCGGTGCAGGGAATGGGCGCGACCGGCGGCATCGTCAACTACATCACCAAGGCGCCGCGCACGAGTGGCACCACGTACGGTGTCAACGTGCGCGCTGCCACCCAGTTCCGGTCGGATAATCTCGACTGGAAGACCGGCTACTCGGTGGCCCACAAATCCGATGCCTTCGACTTCCTCGGCTATGCAGCCTTGCAAAGGCGCGGCATGGGCTACGACGGAAAGGGCCGCCGTCTTGGCATCGACACGGTCCAGGGCGATACCCTTGACACTCATGGGAACGATCTGTTCTTGAAGATCGGCAAGAACTTCGGCGCACAGCGCGTGCAGCTATCCCTCAATCGCTTCAACCTCGAGGGCGACGGCGACTACAAAAATGATCCTGGCGTCGTGGCCGAGGGCGTTCCGACCAGTTCCTTGCCCGGAACTCCAGTGGGCGAAGCGACCCGCAACAAGGTGCGCAGCGCAAGCTTGGACTACCGCCACGCGGAGCTGGCTGGCGGCAGCTTCAGCGCGCAACTGTTCAGCCACGAGTTCGAGTCCTTGTATGGGGCAACCCAAGTGGCCACTTTCCAGGACACGCGAATCGCCGCTCGCGGCACCTTGTGGGATCAATCCCAGATCATTGCCGACAAAATGGGGGCGCGCATGACTTACGTGCGCCCGAATACGCTCATGACCGGCCTCGAGGCGACCTTCGGCGTGGACTTTCTGCGCGATCAGACCGAGCAACGCCTGGCACTGACTGATCGCACCTGGGTGCCGCTGTTGAAGTTCAATTCGACAGCGCCCTTTGCCCAGCTTGAGTATGAATATGGCCCAATCACAATCCGGGGCGGCGTGCGCCACGAAATCGCCAAACTGCGCGTCGATACCTACACCACCCTGGCTGCCTATGGCAGTCGCCTGGTACAGGGCGGGTCTGCGGAGTTTTCCGAATCGGTCAAGAATGTCGGCGCAGTCTGGCGCTTTGCTCCAAAGTGGTCGGCCTTTGTCGCCAGCGCCGAGGGCTTCGGCTTGCCAGACGCGGGCTTGGTGTTGCGCGGGGTGACAACGCCAGGGCAGTCGGTGTCGAATCTGATCAGTCTTCAACCTATCGTGACGCGCAATAATGAAATCGGCGTCAACTGGCGCGGCGCCCAAGGGCAGTTCGGCATTTCTCGCTATGATTCGCGATCGAAGCTGGGCAGTGTGATTCGGATTAACTCGGCCGGAGTCGGTCTCGTCGAGCGCGTTCCTACCACCGTCAAAGGCTGGGAAGTGAGCGGCGAATGGCGTCCGACCAAGCCGTTGTCGATCTCCGGCAGCTACGCCAGGACCGACGGCAAGACCGCCGCTAGGCAGGGCGCGCCGATGGATATTTCGCTTGGTGCGCGCTCGCAGGGGCCGAACAAAGCCGTATTGGCAGGGAACTGGAAGTGGATGCCGGCGTCGCAGCTGCGCTTGCAGGCCACCCATCTATTTAACCGCGATATCAATATTGGCCGAGTAGTCGGCACAAGCAAGCTGGAAGAACACTTTAAGGGATACACCTTGTTTGACGCGTCCGCAACCTACGATACGCGCCACGGCAAGTTTGGCGTAAGCATTGAGAACCTGCTCGACAAGCAATACGTCGGCTACTATTCGCAAGCGGCCGCAGCGACTGACCCTGGTAATACCTACGCTGGTCGCGGCCGTACCCTGGCGGTGAACTGGAGTCGCATGTTCTGATTTACAGGGTACATCTCGGGCGTCACCGGCGACTTGGTGACGCTGACCAAATCGCCGGTATTGGATCCGGGCGAACTGGATGTGCCGACCAAGCGGAAAAAGGCAGTGCCTGCGAAGGCAGCCAAGCCGACGAAGGCGATGAAAAAATGATTTGCTTGAACGGCACCCGTTGCCGTGAAATAATGCATTTTCAATCACAAAACAGAGGCAAGCATGTTCAAAAAACTGGCAGCGGGTGCGCTTGGCATTAGCGATATCGGAATCATCGTCGATCCCGCGGAGTACAACAAGGTCGATGCGGACGATTACCTGTTTAACGAAGACGGCGAGCAAATCTTCTTTCTCATCAAAAGCAAGAAGGATGAGTACTGCTTTACAAACCTCGCCCTGATCCATGTAGACGGCGACTCCGCAATATCGTCGAAGCGTTCAATCAAACGCTACGACTATTCCTCCCACCAGATCTCCAAGGTGACCATCGAGACCGCCGGAACGATCGATATGGACATCGAGCTTAAGTTCGATCTGGAGGGCATCGTATTCTCTATCGACGTCAAGAAAACCTTCATCGAGCAGCTCAAGGATATTTACAAGGCCTTGATCACTATCGGAAAGCAGCAGAAACGCGACGCGGCATCGCGGGAAAACGCCCTGCGCACGCTGGACGCCACTGCATCCGTGCACAAGCTTAATATCGCTCCAGGTGAAGGTGGTCTGGCCGTCCAATACGGCTTGCTGCTGGAGGCCCTCAACACATCCATGTTCGACACACACACGAAACGAGATTTCAGTGACGTGTTTACAAAGTACATCCATAACTGAAGATTCGTGACCCCATTTGCTCGGCGTCGACGAGGGCGACGACGACCGCCGACGCAAGTGACTTCCACGAGACATCGTTCAAATACTTTGTTACCAAATGTGAGCAAATATCTTTGTCATTCGGCCAATTTACGCTGTAGGCATTTTCAATAGATAAAATAACACCGCTCGTATGGCTCTCCTATGAAGATGCGGAACGGTCTTTGCATCTTGTAAATCCATTCGAAGTCAGACTGTCATCAAGCCAGCGCCTGACCGAGCTTCTCTGAAGTTTGCCAGCATTATCAAGCACATATCGATTCCCGCGTTCGCTTGGAATCACGACTTGCGGCAGCTTTTCGATGCCACTACCATCTCGTTTCTCATCAGCAGCGTCAACCTTTCGGCGACTGCTTTCGCCTCGCCTCCCACTTCTGAATGGACTCATGCATGTCGAAAATTGCCTTGGCTAATGGTTTCACCACTTCCCGCACTCGCATCGCGATGGCCCTCGGCGCCGCGCTGCTATCCATGACCGGTGTCGCATACGCCGCCGACTTCAGCGATGGGGTGCACCAGTACGCCCGCGGCCGCATTTTGGTAGAGGGACACGCTGGCCTGGCTGGCGACCAGCTGGACAAGATTCTGAAAGTACACGGTGGCAAACGCCGCAAGATGGGGCAGTCGAACCTGCAAGTTGTCGACTTGCCAGCCGGCGCCAACGAAACGGCCATCGTCGAAAAACTGCGCCGCAATCCGGCGTTGCGTCATGTCGAACTCGACCGCAAGTACAAGAGCACGATGGCGGTCAACGATCCCTACATCGGCAGCGAATGGCACATTCCAAAGATTGGCGCCGACCTCGCCTGGGACACGACGCAGGGTGCGGGCGTCACCATCGCCATCCTGGACTCGGGTGTCGACGGCAGCCACCCGGACTTGGTACCGAACCTTGTCGCCGGCTACAACATGGTCAGCAACAACACCGACACGTCCGACGTCTGCGGGCACGGCACTGCCGTTGCCGGCGCGGCCGCGGCACGCAGTAACAATGGCACTGGTGTCGCCAGCGTCGCCGGGCAGGCGAAGATCATGCCGATCCGGATCGCGAGTTATGACAGCGCGACGGGCGGTTGCTCGGCCTATGCGAGCACGATTGCCAACGGCATCACTTGGGCGGCCGACCGTGGCGCGCGCATTGCCAACGTCAGCTATGGTCCGCTGGCCGGCAGCGCCACCATTCAGAGTGCGGCCAACTACATGAAGAGCAAGGGCGGCCTGGTGTTCGTCTCAGCCGGCAACAATGGCACTAACGAAACCATCACACCCACCACCAGTCTGATCGCCGTTTCCGCAACCGACCAGTACGACAACAAGGCGAGCTGGTCCACCTACGGCGCGTTTGTGTCGCTGGCCGCACCGGGCGCGGGCATCTGGACCACGTCGAAAGGCGGTACCTATGGGGGTTGGAACGGCACCTCGTTTGCCAGCCCGGTGGCCGCCGGCGTGGCGGCGTTGATCATGGCGGCCAATCCATCGCTGGACGCTGCAAAGGTCGAACAGGCGCTGTTCTCGACCGCCGTCGACCTGGGCGCCGCCGGCCGTGATTCCTACTTCGGTTATGGCCGCGTCAATGCCGCCGCGGCCGTCAAGTCTGTGCGCGCCTCGACCCCGGTGGCGGATACGCAAAAGCCGACGTCGGCGATTACCTCGCCATCGGCCAGCTCCTCGGTCAGTGGGCTCGTCACGGTCAACGTCACCGCCACCGACAATGTCGGCGTGACCCGTGTTGACCTGTCCGCCAACGGCACGGTCGTCGCCACCGACGCCGCCAGCCCATTCAGCTTCAGCTGGAACTCGGCCAATTCCGCCAACGGCATGGTGGCACTGGTGGCCACGGCTTACGATGCGGCCGGCAACGTCATGGCCTCGCCGGCCGTTTCGGTCAGCGTCGCCAACGCCAGTGTCACGCCGACGCCAACGCCGGTCCCGGCCAAGGACGTCACGGCGCCGGTATCGTCCATCGACAACCCGGTTTCGGGCACCGTCACCGGCACGGTCGCAATTAGCGCCCGCGCCACCGATAACAGCGGCCCCGCCGGTCTGTTCACCCGCCTGTACATCGACAACACGATGGTCGGCCAGGGCTACGGCGGTTCGCTGTCGTACTCGTGGAATACGGCGCAGTGGAGCACTGGCGCCCACACTATCACATTCAACGCAGCAGATGCTGCGGGCAACTGGGTGCCGAAGCAGGTGACGGTGACTGTGGTGCGGTAGGAACGGGGCACTGACCCCGACATCGGCGCTCCGGCATCCGCCGGAGGCGTCGAAATCGCTGTCTCGTTGCATGAAGGGCTGAATTCGTGCTGGAATGCGGGCACTGACCTCGGCACCGTGGGGGCACTGACCCCGGCACTGGACCCCGGCACCGCCAGGAATGAGGGCACTGACCCGGCACCGTACTCGCAGCACTGCCGCGAGCATACGCCATCTAAATTAGGTTGCGCTGTGGATGACGACGTATCGCAAAAAGGGGCTCTGGCTCCAGCGCCGCTTCGTGCTCGCACATCGCATAGGCGCAGCCTAGGCTATTCGTGGTCCGGTTCCTTGCCTTCATTAAGTCGGTTCGCGAGATGCATCAAAAGCGTTGGCACGCCATTGGCGTATCGCTGTGCCGCTCGGTAGAGCTCATACACGCTAGCATAATCAGGGTCCGTTTCGTCAACGTACCATGAGTCGATCATCTTCGTCATGAACTGGCCTCCGAACGCTTGCTTTGCGTTGCTCAAACCGAATGCCACAAACGGTTCATCGTTGCGCTCGTCGTTACCTGACCAAATCGAGAATTTGGATTCGTCAACTTTTACTGATGTGTGAAGGCTATCGAGGAACCAGTCGAGTTCACTCTTCTGAGTCTTTTCAATAAGGGCAGCCACAATGCTGCGGTAGTCGTTGGGGATTGGCATCTTTTTTCCTAAGTTTCAAGCCTGAGCGGCAAGTCCTGTGAAGAACGTGTGCAGCCTCGTAGCCTCAATTATGAGGGCTTCTCGTTCTGAGAGTGTATGCCGGTTCAGAACAGTGATCGTGACCAGTCTATCGTGTACGGAGGTGACGTCAGCGACTGCTTGTTCCCATGAAGCTTGCGTGATCGCGAGTCTTGCAACGCTGTCATTCCGAAATTTGGCAACCGTCTCGCACAGCTCGAGCGCGGAATTCTCGGCGCTATCGAGGTTCTTATTTCTCAATAGCTGAAGAAGCTGGCGTGACCGACCCGATATTTCGTGCATTTTGGTGACTGTCTCTATCCCACGAACGATCGCTACGGCATCAGCAGCAGCTTCCTTCGCAGCAATTGCCGCAGCTTTAGTCTTATAGAGTTGGTAAAGCGTCAGGCTGAAGCCTAACGCCCCGAATACTCGATCAAACGTTATATAAGATAAGAGTTCCATTTCTATATTGTACCCCGGTAGAGTGTGTCAGCTTATTGTCGGACATGCCGGTCAGCGGGAGCCCGGGTCGTTGCCCGCATTCCTACACGGACGCCGGGGTCAGGGTTCGGACGCCGAGTCAGGACGCCGGGGTCAGTGGCCCCATTACTCAATGATCTCGACATTTAGTGATGCGCTCCAACCCTTAAATCCCGCACCGTCGACGAGTCCGAGCCGCAACGGGGGTTCTGGCCTCGCCTGGATCCCGATCATGACCACGCGGACGCTGGCCCCGTGGATATCGGCATCGCAATCCGGTCTGACCCGGGCCCCGCCCTACTTAGAGCCTGCGCCCCTGATGAGTCCGAGCCGTAATGGGACTCTGGACCAGACTCTGATCAAGCAGACCTTGCCGCGCGGATGAATCGCGTGAAGTTGTGTATCTATGGGACTCTGACCCCGACCCACTATTAGAGATTTGCCGCTATCTATATGCTCCATACACATGCCGCCTATATCCAGTTCGCGCTTCCTCGGCGGAAATTACTCAAATTGATGAGCGTTCTTTCGAACAAAATGTGTATCATAGGAGCAATCAATCATCCTTTACTCGAACCAATGCCAAGCATAAAGACCACTTCGATCACGTTTAAGCCGGAACATCCTTTCAGAAAATTCAAAGGTCTAACCATCCCGATCGCGAGTCGGATTACTCTCGTATGCGGCCATAACGGAGTAGGAAAATCCACAATTTTAGGTCTCCTATCCAGTCTCTCAGGCCTAACTAATAATCCCGAGAAAAGTTACTTTGGGGTAGACTTTGACGCTAGCATAGCGAAAATTGTATTTATAGACCTGGCAACTGAAGTTGATCTACCGAAGGCAGCGGGCATGCTTTCGGAACCTTATGTTCTCTATTCAATAGACGGCAAGGAGCTGCGAAAGGACTGCTCGCTGACGCGTCGCGGAAAGTCTCCAAGAGCGCGAGTCGTCGCTCGCAGCGTGCCGCACAAAGCGTTCACGCATAATGGACTGACAGTTGGTCCTGATGCGAAAGTGCCCTTACCAACAATTTTTTTAGGTATGGTCAGGATGCTGCCCGTTGGCGAGTCGCCCGACAGTCGTGTTCAAAATACGCCGGAAAAATGGGATGCGATTGACGAGGCATTTATGCTAAATTTTGTTCAGCGAGTGATCCCAGGTGCCGGCGCGGTGCCGGGCGCGATCGCTGTGAACAAGATCAAGCAAACCGATAAACTCTCGACCCATCCCGCGTATCACTACGGTCCTAGATCAGTTTCGTTAGGGCAAGATAGCCTAGGGGCGATCGTGACGGCTTTAGCCTCGTTTAATCGCCTAAAGCGCAACCTCGGTACTGAATACCACGGCGGTTTATTAATAATCGACGAACTTGATGCTAGCTTCCACCCTCATGCTATCGGGATACTAGTTGCTGAGCTTCGTAAGGCCGCAGACCTTCTAACGCTCCAAATTATTGCTACAACTCACTCTCCTAAACTCATCGAGGCCGTGCACCCCTCGGGCAAGGGCGGCATGGGGAAAGATAGCGTTATATATCTTCGCAACACAAAGGCTCCCGAATATGATCCTAATTTCGGATTGTCGGATATCTTGCGAGACATGGATCTCGTTCCACCGAAAGCCAAACAAAAGCCGCTTGAGATTAAAGTTTACTTTGAGGACGACGAGGCTTGCCAGGTTTTTAAAATCGTAACAAGCAAAGCACTCATAAAAAATTTGCAGATAAAATACAATATTAATATTAAACCAATGCCGTTAGGAATTGGATGTTCGAGCCTAGCCCTATTGCCGGCTAAGGATCCTTATTTTAAGACTGTCGTTCTGGCCGTAGATGCGGATGGCACAAAACCAGCGGTTCCGGTACTAAATTTAGTCGATCTACCTGGTCTAAAAGGAGATAACGGCTTGGGTCTTTCGCCCGAACGCACAATTATCAAGTACGTTCGCTCGCTAGTTTCTGAAGAAAAGGCTAAACACCTCGCCGCTTGGGCAGATCCGCGCTTGATTGCGTTCTCCACCGACAATTTGGAGGCCAACTTACTTTACGGCGTACCAGATCCCATTGATCGAAAAGCCGCCAAGAGTTGGTGGAAAGAAAAACAAATGTATCTTGAAGAGTGGGGACTATATGACATATGGGCTAAAGCTCACCCGGCATTAATCGCTGAATATGAGATAGCTTTTGAACTCGCTGTGAAGGCAGCATATAAGGCAAAGCGCGCGCAAGAAGAACTTTTAAAACGGGGCGGTTAGATTTCTAATTTACTTTCATTAAAACAACTTTGATTTGAAGACATGGACTGGATAAAATGGTATATCAATTCAAGAAAGTATCACTGAGCCGAATCTACCTCGACAATGAGAATCCGCGGCACGAAGCGATACAGAATGAAGCAGAGATAATTGCCCATTTGATAGCGGGAGAGAACGTCAAAGCACTGGCACGTGATATTGCGGACAAAGGGCAATTAAATCCGCTGGACCGGCTTGGTCTAGCCCCACACCCATTAGTTAAGGGCGCGTTTATTACGGCAGAGGGCAATCGACGCATCTGCGCACTAAAGCTTCTCGGCGACCCAGACAAAGCAGGTTCGGAGGCCGACAAGAAATATTTTCGTCGCCTCTCCGCGAAACTGACCACGCCACTGACAGAAATTGATTCCGTCATTTTTGCAAATTTGGAAAAGGCCCGTCCATGGGTGTCCCTCCGACACGAAGGTGAACAAGGGGGCATAGGAACTAAATCATGGACTGTGGGCCAGACGGCACGGTTCAACTCGAAGGGAACGAGCAAAAGCCTTAACCCCAATATTCAGGCGATGCTCCTCGTTGATTACGCGCGTGCGCAGTCGATTATGCGTGACGATCAAATTGATAAATTAGGAATCACTACATTAACGCGATACTTGAGCAACCCGGTGTTTAGAGATGCCATTGGACTTAACGATAACAAAACATTAAGCATTTCTGTTCCGCAAAGCGAATTCAATCGAGCCGTAACACGGTTTTTTGATGACGTATTGAACGAGGCCAGTGGGGTCTCATCGCGCACGAGTGTGGATGAAAGGAAAGCATACGCAAATCGACTCCGTGCGGATGGCACTGCCCCAGCCACACGCGAATATACTACTGTGGACCTATCACAGCCGCCACCGTCCGTAGAGCAGCCTCCTTTAACCACAATCGCTTCGGTTGCAAAACGAAATAACCGCAACCCGAGTTTGCGGGCTAAGGTTGTACCGTCACATTTTGCCGTACACATTAACGATTCAATACTAAAAAGGCTATACGACGAATTGCGTTCGTTAAACGCAGAAGAATTCCCCTTTGCTGCGGTATACCTCATCAGGGCAGTAATTGAACGGGCAATAACGTTGCACTTAAAGCAAAACGGGGTCGCTCCGCCTGGCGAACTGCACATGAAGATCGCAAAACTGGTGCCCTTGTTGGAGACAGCTGGCATGACTGACCGGGAACTGAAGGTCATGAGAACGATGGCGAATGACAAGGAAAGTAGGTACTCGCCTGACAGCATTGGGCATTTTGTCCATGGTGGGCAAGTGCCTACCCGTAAAGAGGTAATCAGTCTGTGGGACTCGCTTGAAGGTGTCCTAAAAAAGATTTTCGACACCCTAAAATAGCTGCCCCAGCGGCTTCCTAGTTTAGTAAAATGTGGTATGCCTATCACAAATACACCGCTACGCTACCCCGGGGGGAAAAGTCAGTTAACGCCTATCGTGCTCGATCTCCTTAAGGAAAATGAGTTATTTTATGGCGAGTACGCTGAGCCGTTCGCGGGCGGAGCCGGAATTGCTATGACGTTGCTCCTTGAAGGTTACGTGGATCGCATCTATCTCAACGACTTTGATCCGGCTATTCATGCTTTTTGGTCATGCGTGCTTTATCACACAGAAGAATTCTGTGAACGCGTTATCACGACTGAAGTCACCATTGAAGAATGGCACAGACAGCGATTAGTTTACTTCTCTACTGATTTCACTGATGTGGTATCAAAAGGATTCGCTACACTATTTCTCAATCGGACTAACAGATCTGGCATTATAAAAGCAGGAGTGATCGGTGGACTTGGTCAGACAGGAACGTACAAAATTGACTGTCGATTTATGAAACCAGATTTGGTTAGAAAAATTAGACGAATTGCGAATCGTCGCGATCAAATCAGCATCTCTCAACTGGACGCAGTACATTTTTTGCGCGACATCATTCCACAAAGTTCCCCCCGTACTTTGGTTAACCTTGACCCACCCTATTTTGGTAAGGGGCGGGATTTGTATAGTAACTTTTACAAAAACTCTGACCATGCGATCTTAGCAGACGAAATTTACGAAATCGATCGACCTTGGTTAGTTACATACGACGATACGCCCGAAATACGGGCACTTTACAATCGATTTCCGATGTACTCGAGTGATCTCAATTACTCCGCCCAAACTAAGCGCATAGGGACCGAACTTTTAGTGCTCGCGCCAGAATTGAACGTACCGGACTCGATTGCCAAAGGACTGCTAGCGCGACAAGACGTTGCATAGAGGCTGGATTCGGATGCGCGGCACCAAAGTTGCGCCAAAGGAAGAAAATATTTAGACTACTAAACGAAACACTGATGTGATTACCAACTTTTTTACGCCTTTATGCCCGAGCGAAAAAAACTCCTCGTTAGGGAGCCAACTGATGTGCTACTGGCGGAAGCGGTGAGATTCGAACTCACGAACAGTGTAACCCGTCGCCAGTTTTCAAGACTGGTGCCTTCAACCGCTCGGCCACGCTTCCTGCAGACCCGCATTATACATAAATCACCACCCCACCGGTAGCAGCGAAGGCCGCCCTCGCCTACCCGAGCAGCAGCCAGTTCTCCCGCAGCGCCGTCTCGAACGCGTCGGCCGGCAGCGGCTTCGAGAACAAGTATCCCTGCACCTCATCGCACCCCGACTCGCGCAGGAACTCCAGCTGCTCCACCGTCTCCACGCCCTCCGCAATCACCTTGTGCTTGAGCTGCTGCCCGATGCTGATGATGGTGGTGGCAATCGCGCACCCGCTGGCATCCCCCGGCAGCCCGGTAGTGAACGAACGGTCGATCTTCAGCGTATGGATCGGAAACCGCTTCAGGTAAGACAGACTCGAATACCCGGTGCCGAAATCGTCCAGCGACAAGGTCACGCCGAGCGCGTTGATCTGCCCCATGATGTCGATCACGCGCTCGATGTCGTGCATCAGCGCGCTTTCGGTGATCTCCAGTTCCAGCCAGCACGGGTCGAGCCCGTAGCGCGCCAGCGTCGCCGCCAGCCGGCCCGGCAAGGTCGCGGTAAATTCGCGCGCCGATACATTGATCGCGATGCGCAGCGGCGGCACGCCGGCGCGCTGCCAGATGGCCGCCTGCGCGCAGGCCGCTTCCAGCACCCATTCGCCCACCTGCACGATGAGCCCGGTAGTCTCGGCCAGCGGAATGAAGTCGGCCGGCGGCACCAGGCCGCGCTGCGGATGCAGCCAGCGCACCAGCGCCTCGGCGCCGACGATGCGGCCGCCGTCGATCTGGAACTTCGGCTGGTAGTGCAGCAGCAACTCGCCGTTGCCGAGCGCGTGGCGCAGGCCGGACTCGATGCGCATGCGCTCGTGCATGCCCTGGTTCATGTCGAGGCTGTAGAACGCCACGCTGTCTTCGGGATGCTCATGGCTGAGCTTGGCCCGCGCCATCGCGATGTCGGCCAGGCGCAGCAAGGTTTCGGCGTCGCCGCCGTCTTGCGGATAGACGCTGATGCCGATGCTGGCGCCCACGCGCAGATCGTGCCCTTCGATCAGGAACGGTTCCACCAGCGTCGCCTTCAGCTTCTGCGCCACCGTGGTCGCTTCGAAGTGCTGGCGGATGTCGAACAGGCCCACCACGAATTCGTCGCCGGACAGGCGCGCGACGATGTCTTCTTCGCGCAGCGCAGCGCGGAAACGCAGCGATACCTGGCGCAGCAGTTCGTCGCCGATGCGCCGGCCGAGCGTGTCGTTGATCCACTTGAAGCGGTTCAGGTCGATGAACAGCACGCAGCCGGTCGAAGCGTTGCGCTGCGCGGCCATCAGCGCCTGGTCGAGCAGCTTGGTCAGCAGCGTGCGGTTCGGCAGGCTGGTCAGCGCGTCGTAGTAGGCCAGGTGGTGCAGCCGCTCTTCCGCCTGCTTGCGTTCGGTGATGTCGCTGAGGTAGGCGATCAGCCCGATCGGCTGTTCCTCGGCGTCACACAGCGGGCTCAAGGTCATGCTGGCCCAGAACACTTCGCCGGATTTCTTGCGGCGCCGCACTTCCATCGTGCGCCCGTCCGCATCGGCGAAACCGGCGCCGTGGCCGACCTCTTCGTCCACGTACAGGAACAGGATGTGGTTGCCCACCGCTTCGATCGCGCTGTAGCCGAACAGCCGCTCGGCGCCCTTGTTCCAGCTGGTGATGTAGCCGGTCGGGTCGAGCGTGAGCACCGATTCCTGGATCTGGTCGAGGATCTGCAGCTGGTGCGCCAGCTGCGCTTCGACCTGCACATAGGCATGGGTGGAGCGCTGCGCCAGCGAATGCACCTGCAGCAGGCTGGCGGTCAGCTTGGCCAGGCTGGCCAGGTGATGGCGGTCCTCGTCGCTGAAGTTGCTGCGGCCGAACACGGTGTAGCAGCCGAAATGGTGGCCGTCGCTGTCGACTTCCTGGCGCAATTGGACTACGTCTGCGGGCAAGACTTCGCCTGGGCCGTCGGCCGGCTCGAACACGCCGTACGGGCTGGACAGCAGGCAGCGGGCGATGCGCCCGAGTTCTTCATGCAGCGCCTTGCCGCGCAATCGCAGTACCGCGTCGCACACGGCGCCGCTGCTGGCAATGAAGTCGGGGGCGGAGGGCGCGAGCATCTATAAATTCCGGCTGACCTGGATCGCCCAGTGGTGGGCGTGCAGCTGGCTGCGCCACCAATGCAGCGGCGCGACGTCTGCTTCGCGCAAATCGTCTTCCGACGGCGCCGTCGTTTCCACCAGCCGCAGCAGGCGTCCCAGCGCGCCGCTGCGTTCGGTCAGCGCGGTCGCGGTGGCCGGCGCCAGGTTGAGGGCGCCGACGATTTCTTCCATCGAAATTCCGAGCAGCACGTCCAGCAGCGAGAACACGCCGACCACGAACGCCAGGTCTTGCGCGTCGCGGTCGCCGCCGCGCTGCTTGCACAGCGATTCCATCTGGGCGGCGCGCAGGGCGGCCACCGGCAGCAGCGGATTGGCCAGGCCGTCGTCGCGCTGTCGCGCGTACAGCAACAGTTGCAGCCAGCGCTGCAGCTGGCGCCGGCCGAGCAGCCCGATGGCTTGGGCGAAGCTGGTGATCGGCGTGCTGAGCGCGAACGCGGCCGAATTGACCAGCTTGAGCAGATGGTAGGACAGCGCCGGATCCTGCTTGAGCTGCGTTTCGAGCGCGCGCGTATCGGCGTCGGCCGCCAGCAGGCCGAGCAGGCTGAGCAGGCGCTTGCGCGAGCTGCCGTCGTCCGGCGTTTCCGACGGCGGCGGATGGATCGGGTAGCTGCCGCTGAACCACGAGAAGCCGGCCCGCGCGCATTGCTCGCGCTGGGCGGCGCTGTCGACGCCGCGCGCCAGGTGCGGGGCGAACATGGTCGCCAAGGTCCCGGGGGCCGGCATGCGCTCGGCGCAGTCGAGCGACACCGCGCCGAAAGTTGGCGGCAGCACCACGCCGGCCGGCGCCGTGCCGTCGATCAGGATGCGGTAGCCCGCTTCGTGCAGGGCGGCGATGCGGGCTATGGCGCCGTGGTCCGCCAGCGCGTCGGCGTCGATGGCGAACATGACGCGGTTGGCGGGCATCAGGTCGAGCAGCGGCGCGGTGAGGATGTCGGGGGTCGGCAGGTACAGCGCGCAGTCGAGCGGCGCCACCGCCGCCAGCAGGTCGGGGCTGGCGAACACGGCGTGCCAGGCGGCCGTGGCGTCGCCGGCGTCGGCGAAGCGCGCGCCGTCGATCCGCAAGGTCAGCGCCACCCACTGGTTACCCGTGTTGGCCGCGGCTTGCATGTCGACCAACGGTGTATGTGGGAAATCCGGAGCGGCCATCTGCGTCTTTACAGCTTCTAATAACATCAATACTAGAGCAAGCCTTGATCGATGGCAATCAATTTATTGCTCCACGGACACATAACCTGCAAACTGCCACCCTCTTCCGCACGAAATCAAATCGCTCTTGACCGGTCTAATCCAAAGGTGGCCGTCCAACCTTCGGAGGAGTCAATGATGAAACGTCTAACAAGCCAGCTCGGCTGGGTCGCGCTGGCGCTGCTCGGCGCCGCTTCGCTCGCCTACATCGCGCTCAGGCGGGGCGAGACGATCAACGCGGTCTGGATCGTCACCGCCGCGGTCAGCGTGTACCTGATCGCCTACCGCTTCTACAGCCTGTTCATCGCCAGCCGCGTGCAGCAGCTCGACCCGTACCGCCAGACGCCGGCATATAAATTCAACGACGGCCTCGATTACGTGCCGACCAACCGCTACGTGCTGTTCGGCCACCATTTCGCCGCGATCGCCGGCGCCGGGCCGCTGGTGGGGCCGGTGCTGGCCGCGCAGATGGGCTACCTGCCGGGCATGCTGTGGATCCTGGCCGGGGTGGTGCTGGCCGGCGCCGTACAGGACTTCATGGTGCTGTTCATCTCGATGCGGCGCGACGGCCGCTCGCTCGGCGACCTGATCAAATCCGAACTGGGCGAGGTGGCCGGCATCATCGCGCTGCTGGGCACTTTCATGATCATGGTGATCATCCTCGCCGTGCTGGCGCTCATCGTCGTCAAGGCGCTGACCGGCTCGCCGTGGGGTAGCTTCACGGTGATGGCCACCATCCCGATCGCGCTGTTCATGGGTATCTATTCGCGCTTCCTGCGCGTCGGCCGGATCGGCGAAGTGTCGCTGATCGGCTTCGTGCTGCTGATGCTGGCCATCGTCGGCGGCCAGTGGGTGCACGAATCCCCCACCTGGGGCCCGATGTTCACCTTCACCGGCGAGCAGCTGACCTTCATGCTGATCGCCTACGGCTTCGTCGCCGCGGTGATTCCCGTGTGGCTGCTGCTGGCGCCGCGCGACTATCTGTCGACCTTCCTCAAGATCGGCACCATCGTCGGCCTGGCGATCGGCATCGTCATCGTCGCGCCGAACCTGCAGATGCCGGCGGTCACCCGCTTCATCGACGGCAGCGGACCGGTCTGGGCCGGCAGCCTGTTCCCGTTCCTGTTCATCACCATCGCCTGCGGCGCGGTGTCCGGCTTTCATGCGCTCATTTCGTCGGGCACCACGCCCAAGATGATCGAGAACGAAACCCACGCGCGCTTCATCGGCTACGGCGCCATGCTGATGGAGTCGTTCGTCGCCATCATGGCGCTGGTGGCCGCCGCGACCATCGACCCGGGCATCTATTTCGCGATGAACAGCCCGGTCGCGGTACTCGGCACCACGGTCGAATCGGCCGCCGCCGCGGTCAGCAAGATGGGCTTCGTGATCACGCCGGAGGTGTTGTCGCAGACGGCGGTCGATGTGGGCGAGCACAGCATCGTGTCGCGCGCCGGCGGCGCCCCGACGCTGGCGGTCGGCATGGCCAACATCCTCGCCGGCGTCATCGGCGGCAAGGCCATGATGGCCTTCTGGTACCACTTCGCGATCCTGTTCGAGGCGCTGTTCATCCTCACCGCGGTGGACGCCGGCACCCGCGCCGGCCGCTTCATGCTGCAAGACCTGATGGGCGTGTTCTCGCCCACCCTGAAGCGCACCGAGTCGCTGCCGGCGAACCTGATCGCCACCTCGCTGTGCGTGGCGGCATGGGGCTATTTCCTGTACCAGGGCGTGGTCGATCCGCTCGGCGGCATCAACACCTTGTGGCCGCTGTTCGGCATCGCCAACCAGATGCTGGCCGGCATCGCGCTGATCCTGGCGACCTGCGTGCTGTTCAAGATGAAGCGCGGCCGCTATGCGTGGGTGACGATCGTGCCGACCATCTGGCTGCTGCTGTGCACGTTGACGGCCGGCTGGCAGAAGATTTTCCACGACGACGTGCGGATCGGTTTCGTCGCCCACGCCAACAAGTTCCAGGCGGCGATCGACCAGGGCGTGCTGCTGGCGCCGGCCAAGACGGTGGCGCAGATGCGGCAGATCGTCTTCAACGACTACCTCGACGCGACGCTGGCCGGCTTCTTCATGTTCGTCGTGGTGGCGGTGCTGATCGCCGGCGTGCGCACGGTGATGAAAGCGGGCGGCGAAGGCGCGCCGACGTCGAAGGAGACGCCGTTCACGCCGATGCCGCAGGTGCCGTGATGCTGGGCGAACTTGCCAAGGCGGGCCGCTATCTGGGGCAAAGCATGCGCCTGATGGTCGGCCTGCCGGAGTACGACGCCTACGTGTCGCACATGGAGCAGACCCATCCGGGCGAGCCGCTGATGAGCTACGACGACTTCTTCCGCGAGCGCCAGGAGGCGCGCTACGGCGGCGCCGGCAAAGGCCGCGGCTGCTGCTGAACAGACGCGTCGCCCGCTCTACGTCATCCTCGCGAAGCGGGGACCCATACTGAGCAGGCGAGCCCGATGCTACAAGCTCAGCATGGGTCCCCGCTGCGCGAGGATGACGGTGGTTGCGTATGCGGCTTCTCATCAATTTCGATTTCAGCACAGGCCTTTTCCGATCCGCCCCTCGCGTTTTCCTACCACGCATTTCCCAAAAAAAACCTGTCTGTTTCCGCTAGGACCGGACTCGTTTGCGACGCATCAAGTGCGTCGATATTCTTTACCCGTATATTTTTCCTGCCGGAATTGCATTCCCCTTGTAGGGCGAATCGCCCATCCCTTAATGTTCCGCCTGCCAGGTGGGCCCCATGCTGAACTTTGAGCGCTCCAGCCTTAACCAGAAACTGACGATCATCTCGTTCCTGTCGACAGGCACCGCCTTGCTGTTTGTCTTCATCGCTTTCGCCGTGACGTCGGTGCTGAACCACCGCAAGGACGAGGGCATGCAGCTGTCCTCGTTCGCCGGCGTGATCGGCACCAACAGCGTCGATGCGCTCGTCTTCAACGACCGCAATTCGGCGCAGGCCACCTTGTCGGCGCTGAAGGCGAAGGACGAAATATCGAATGCGGCGCTGTTCGACCGCAACGGCAAGGTGTTCGCGCGCTACGTCGCCGCCGGCCGCGCCGAGGAGTCGTTCGCCAACGTCGAGCCGGTCGGCGCCGGCGAGGACGCGCTGGCCGAAGCGAACGCCCACGGCAGCGCCTTCTGGAGCACCCGCATGCGCCTGTACCGCCCGGTGATCGGCAACGAGCACCAGGTCGGCACCGTCATGATCGAAGCGGACCTGACCAACATGTGGCTCGACATCCTCAAGAGCCTCGGCGTGATCGCGGCGGCGATGGGCGGCTCGCTGACGGTGGCGCTGCTGCTGGCGTCGCGCTTCAAGAGCAGCATCGCCGACCCGGTGACCAAGCTGATCAACGCGGCGCAGAAAGTGTCGGCCAGCCAGAACTACACCTTGCGCATCCCGCACGAGCGCACCGACGAACTGGGCACGCTGATCGACAGCTTCAACGACATGCTGGCGCAGATCGAGGGCCGCGGCGCCGCCCTGACCCACCATCGCGACGAACTCGAGCGCCAGGTCAGCGTGCGCACCGAGCAGCTGGAAAAGGCCAAGAACGCCGCCGAGGCGGCCAGCACTGCCAAGAGCGCCTTCCTGGCCACCATGAGCCACGAGATCCGCACGCCGATGAACGGCGTGCTCGGCATGACCGAAATGCTGCTCGGCACCAACCTGACCGACACCCAGCGCAAGTTCACCAAGCTGGTCAAGAGTTCCGGCGAGCACCTGCTGGTGATCATCAACGACATCCTCGATTTTTCCAAGATCGAGGCCGGCAAGCTGTCGGTCGAATACATCAACTTCAACCTGTGGGACCTGCTCGACGACATCAACAACGTCTACACGCCGCAGGCGCAGAACAAGGCCATCGGGCTCGATTTCGACATCGCCAACAACATCCCGATCTCGATCTGCGGCGACCCGAACCGGCTGCGCCAGATCATGGCCAACCTGCTCGGCAACGCCATCAAGTTCACCGACCACGGCCGCATCCTCGCCAAGGTCCAGGTCACGCGCGAAGACCAGCAGTCGGTGGCGCTGCGCTTCGAGGTGCACGACACCGGCATCGGCGTCTCGCGCGAAGCGCGCGGCCGCATCTTCGAGGCTTTCTCGCAGGCCGACGGCTCGACCACCCGCAAGTACGGCGGCACCGGCCTCGGGCTGGCGATCTCGAAGCAGCTGGTCGAGTTGATGGGCGGCAAAATCGGGGTCGACAATGCCTTAACGCAAGGCTCCATCTTCTGGTTCACGGTAAGTTTCGACAAGCGAAGCGTCGACCCCGACGAGCCTGGATTCTCGCTCACCGCCATCGAAGGACTGCGCGTTTTGATCGTCGACGAACACCCAAGCAGCCGCGAGGAACTGGAGCGCCAGATGCTGGCCTGGAACGTGGCCTGCGACAGCGTCGGCTCGGCCATGGAAGCGCCCGAGCGGCTGGTGGCCGGCGCCGCCGCCGGCCGGCCGTACGACGTCGCCATCCTCGACATGGACCTCGAACGCACCAGCGGCCTGTCGGTCGCCGCCGGCATCAAGGCCGATCCCGCCACCCGCGCCACTCGCCTGCTGCTGGTCAGCTCCGACCGGCTGGCGGCCGACCCGGTGCAGCGGCGCGAAGCCGGCGTCGCCTACCAGCTGATCAAGCCGGTGCGCGCCGGCGACCTGTTCGAGTGCCTCGCCGCGCGCCAGCGCAAGCCCGTCGTCGCCGCCCCGCTGGCCGAGCCGCCGCCGGCGCTGCGCCAGGCGGCCGCCGTCAGCGGCCCGGCGCGCCTGCGCAAGGTGCTGCTGGCCGAGGACAACCCGGTCAACGTCGAAGTGGCCACCGCCATGCTCGACAGCCTCGGCGTCGAAGTGAGCTGCGCGCGCAATGGCGAAGAAGCGCTGCAGGCGGTGCGCGCCGGTAAATACGACGTCGTGCTGATGGATTGCCAGATGCCGGTGATGGACGGCTTTGCCGCCACCACCGAGATCCGCCGCCACGAAAAGGACAACGGCCGCGCGCGCAACCTGCCGATCATCGCCATCACCGCCAACGCGCTGCAGGGCGACCGCGAGTCGTGCCTGGCCGCCGGCATGGACGACTATCTGAGCAAGCCGTTCACCCAGCAGCAGCTGGGCGCCGTGATGGCGCGCTGGATCGCGCTGCCGCTGGCGTCGAGCGTGGCCAACGACGGCGAGCGCCGCGTCGAGGCGGCGCCGGCGCCCGAACCGATGGCGGCGTCGTTGCCGTCGCCGGCGCTGAAGACGCGCCGCACCGATCCGCGCCCGCAGGCGGTGCAGGCTGCGCTGGCGGCCACGGTCCACCACAGCGAACAACGCCCGCAGCTGCCGCCGGAGGCGCGCGAACTGGTCCAGCGCGACGTCATCAACATGCACGCGCTCGACAACATCCGCGCGCTGTCGCCCGAGCGCGGCGGCGCGCTGGTGCAACGCGTCGTCAACGCCTACGTCGGCGACACGCCGCAGCACCTGCAGACGCTGCGCCAGGCCATCGCCGGCCGCGATACCGGCAGCCTGCGCAAGGTCGCCCACAGCCTGAAGTCGAGCAGCGCCAACGTCGGCGCCGAGGCGCTGGCTCAGATGTGCAAGGAAATCGAGAACCTTGGCCGCAGCGACAGCACTGAAGGCGCTGCCGGCATCCTCATCGACATGGAGCAGGAATTCCAGGCCGTCCGGGATTCGCTCAGTGCCATCCTAGAGAAGGAAATTTGACATGGCCTCTGCCACCCCCAGCAAACGCGGCGTCGTCCTGGTTGCCGACGACGATCCGGTGATGCGCCTGCTGATGCTCGAAATGCTCGGACAGGTCGGCCTCGACGGCATCGAAGCGGAAGACGGCGCGCAAGCGGTCGCCTACTTCCAGGGCATGGCGCCAGACCTGATCCTGCTCGACGTCGAAATGCCGAACATGGACGGCTTCTCGGCCTGCCGCGAGATCCGCCGCATCGAAACCGGCGCGCCGGTGCCGATCATCATGGTCACCGGCGGCGACGACATCGAGGCGGTCACCAACGCCTACGAAGTGGGCGCCACCGACTTCGTGTCGAAGCCGATCAACTGGCCGATCCTCGGCCACCGCGTGCTGTACGTGCTGCGCGCCTCCGACGCCATCGTCCGCCTGCGCATGGCCGACGCCCACAACCGCGCGGTGCTGGCGGCGATCCCCGACACCTTCTTCCGCCTCAACCGCGACGGCTTCTACCTCGACTACGAGCCGGGCAACGAGATGCAGGGCCACGACGCCATTGCCGCCTTCCCGGTCGAGACCTGCGTCGGCAAGCACATCACCGAAGTGCTGCCGCGCGACATCGCCGAGCGCCTGCTCGAGCAGATGCGCGGCGTGCTCGACACGCTGCACGTGCGCTCGGTCGACTACGAACTGGTGCGCTTCGGCGTCATCCATCATTACGAGGCGCGCCTGGTCGCCACCGGCGCCAGCGAAGTACTCGGGTTGGTACGCGACATCAGCGAGCGCAAACGCACCGAAGAACAGATCCGCCGCCTGGCCTACTGCGACAGCCTGACCGGCATCCCGAACCGCCAGGCCTTCCTCGAAACGCTGGAGCGCGAACTGCACCGCTCGAAGGTCGGCAACAAGAAGTTCGCGGTGCTGTTCATGGACCTCGACGCCTTCAAGCGCATCAACGACACGCTCGGCCACAACGTCGGCGACCACCTGCTCAAGATCGTCTCCGAGCGCCTGCGCGAAACCATCCGCCCGAGCGACCTGGTGTCACGCGGCGACCAGTCGCACAACCTGGCGCGCCTCGGCGGCGACGAGTTCACGATCCTGATCCCCGACCTCGAACGGGTCGAGAACGCGCTGAACGTGGCACACCGCGTCAAGGAGGCGATGCGCCGGCCTTTCCTCATCGACGGCAACGAGATTTTCGTCACCGCCAGCATCGGCATCTCGCTGTTCCCGGAAGACGGCGACGACTGCGACTCGCTGCTCAAGTTTGCCGACACCGCGATGTACCACGCCAAAAACTGCGGCAAGAACAACGCCAAGCTGTACAGCTCGTCGCTGACGATGCAGATCATGAGCCACGTGAAGCTCGAAGTGGGCCTGCGCAAGGCGCTCAAGAACGAGGAACTGTACCTGCTGTACCAGCCGCAGATCGAAGTGCGCAGCGGCGACATCGTCGGCGTCGAAGCGCTGGTGCGCTGGCGCCACCCCGAGCGCGGCATCATCTCGCCGACCGAATTCATTCCGCTGGCCGAGGAGACCGGCCTGATCGTGCCGATCGGCGAATGGGTGCTGCGCACCGCCTGCAACCAGGCGCGCGCCTGGCAGCGGCTGGCGAAGCGGTCGATCCGGATGGCGGTGAACCTGTCGGCCAAGCAGTTCAAGGACGAGAACCTCACCCAGATCGTCGTGTCGGCGCTGCACGACACCGGGCTCGATCCGAAGCTGCTCGAACTCGAACTGACCGAAGGCACGCTGATGGACGACGCGCGCGCGACGATGGCCACGCTCGAGCAGCTGCGCGGGATCGGCGTGCACCTGTCGATCGACGATTTCGGCACCGGCTACTCGTCGATGAACTACCTCAAGCGTTTCGACGTGCGGGCGCTGAAGATCGACAAGAGCTTCATCAGCGGGCTGCCGCAGGATTCCGAGAACGCCGCCATCACGCGGGCGATCATCGCGATGGCGCACGGGCTGAAGATGGTGGTGGTGGCCGAAGGCGTCGAGACCGACGCCCAACTAGGGCTGCTGCAGGAATACGGCTGCGACCTGGTGCAGGGCTTCTACCTCGGCCACCCGTCGCCGCATGAAGCAATCACCCTGATGCTGCAGCAGCCCTGCGCCGAATCGACCCCGAGCAAATAAACACTGGTGTCAGGTCTGACATTAAGACATTCGCGCGCGAATGT
>JAZKFW010000010.1:0-111717 GCA_040386255.1 Pseudomonadota bacterium | reverse complement strand
CGCTGGTGTCAGGTCTGACATTAAGACATTCACGCGTGAATGTCTTAATGTCAGACCTGACACCAGCACTTATTATATCGGCGCGCCTGGCGGAATCGGCGGCAGGGCGCGCAGCTCGACTTTGGCGGGATCGGCCAGCCAGCGCCGGATCAAATCGGCCGCCTGCTTGCGGCTCTGGCCGCTTGCGCCCTTGGCCGGATGCGCCGCCAGCCACTGACCGAAATCGGCGGCCTGCTGGCGCACTTGGGCGGCGACGCCCGGATGCAGGTCGGTGCTGCCGGCCAGCTTGAGCATGGCGTCGAGCACCACCCAGTTCGCCGCCATCTGCACCGCTTCGCCGGCCGGCACCGACGGCGCCACCGCCGCGCGCTTCCAGCTGCGCGCCAGTACCAGGTCAAGCGCTTCCTGCACGCCCGGCTGCTTCGGATCGCGCGCATGCTGCCACGCCAGCCGGTTGAAGCGGGCGGCGTCGAACAGGTAGGTGCAGGTCTGGGCCGCAGCCGCTTCGACCGCCGACATGGCGTCGAACACGCTGTTCATGCGGGTGCCGAAATATTCGCGGTTGCGTTCGAAGCCCATCGCCGGCGGCGTCATCGCATCGAGCACGTTGGCCGGCAGCGCCAGGCTCTCCGCAATCAGGCTGGCGGCGAGGCGCTCGAGCGCCTGGCGCTGCTGGTCGGCGGGCACCGCGCGCACGCCGCTCTTCGCCGCTCCCGAACGCACGTCGCCGCTGGTGCTGTACTCGAATTCGCCGCCTCCCACCATGCGCGCCACCGCCTCGAGCTGGTAGCGGTTCAGCAGGTACAGCGGCACCAGCCGCGCCTCCAGTTCGCCGGCCTGGCGCCCGTCGGGCAGCACGTCGATCGAAAAGGCGCTGAGCGCTTTCTGGCGCACCGCCATCAGCTTGTCGTAGGTCTGGATCGAATTGCCGCCGAAATCCCACAGCAGGCCGTTCGGATGGCTCGCGCCCGGCGCGCGCGCGTCGCCGTCGCTGACGTACTCGAAGCCCCTGGCGCGCGCCTGCAGGCGCAATTGCGCGAGGCCCGCCGCCTCGTCCTTCGGCGCGAACTGCGCGTAGGCGTGCCGCACGATGTAGTCGTCCCACGGCCCGACGCCGACGCCATACGCGTCGCCGATGTCGACAGCGCCGCCGGCAGCGAGGCTGACGATCGGGTGCGGATAATCCATTACCGAGCCATTGCCGTTGCGGCTGGCGGCGAAGTTGTGCGCGAAGCCGAGCGTGTGGCCGACTTCGTGCGCGGCCAGTTGGCGCAGGCGCGCCAGCGCCATCTGCTCCGCCAGCTTTTCCTTGCCGGCGCCGGCCTTGCCGAACGGCGCCAGCAGCGCTTCGGCGATCAGGATGTCCTGCCGCACCCGCTGCGAGCCGAGCGAAACGACGCCCTTGATGATTTCGCCGCTGCGCGGATCGAGCGTCGCCATGCCGTACGACCAGCCGCGCGTGGCGCGGTGCACCCACTGGATCACGTTGTAGCGCACATCCATCGGATCGACCCCGGCCGGCAGCAGTTCGACCCGGTAGGCGTCCTTGAAGCCAGCCTTTTCGAACGCGCTGGCCCACCAGCCGGCGCCCTCGATCAGCGCGCTGCGTACCGGTTCCGGCGCGCCGCGGTCCACGTAAAACACGATCGGCTTCTTCACCGGACTCGACGCGGCGTTCGGGTCGCTCTTCTCGAGCCGGAAGCGCGCCTGCCAGCGCACGTCGATGCTGGCGCCGATCGGCGTGCCGAAGTCCATGTAGCCGGTATCGAAACCGCCCGAATAGGGATCGTAGGCGCGCCGCTGGAAGCCGTCGTCCGGCAGCCGCACCAGGCTGACGTGCTGGCGCAGCGTCAGGCTGGCCGGGTCGGCCGCCACCTGGCGCACGAATTCGGCGCTGCCCGGTCCTTCGAAGGTCAGCATCGCTTCGAGTTCCGTATTGTCGGGGAAGCTCTTGGCCAGTTCCGCCAGCACCGCGCTGCGCTTGTCGTCGACCTTGTAGGCGCCCTGCTTGGCGCCACTCAGCCTGGCGGCGATGCCATGCCGGTCCGCCTGCAGAAAGCTGGAGAAGTCGACCAGGTGCTTGCCGCCGTCGCTGGCGAGGATGTCGCCCGACCACAGCACCGCGCCGGCGAACGCCTGCACCGCGCTCGCACGCTCGTCGGCATCGAGCGAGCCGGCGACGAAGCGGGTGTTCTCCTGCACCAGGAACAGGCGCGCGCCGCGTTTTTCGAAGCGCACGATGCGCGGCTCGCTTTGCAGGCCGCGGTCGAGCCCGACATCGTTCGAGCCGAGGCCGTACGGCAGCGACACCAGCAGCAGGAACGGCTGGTCGAGGTTGGCCACCGACAGCAGCACGCGGCCTTTCTCGGTGTCGCGCCAGACGTCGACGAAGCCCGGCTGCGAATTGAGCGTCCGCGTCAGCTCCTGCATCGTCTTTGGGGTTTCGGCGAACGACGTCCCGAGCGTGCCTGCAAAAAGGGCGATTGCGAGCAGCGAGCGTTTCATTAAAGTTCCTGGGTGAGGGCGGCAGCGCCGCGCGAGATCGTCTGGATGCTGCTCGAGGAAGGGCTTAGCGCGCGCCCGATGATGCCGAGCGCCAGTTGCGGCTGCGCGTCGCCGCACATGAAGATGTCGGCGGCCGCGAAGCCGTATTCGGGCCAGGTGTGGATCGAGATGTGCGACTCGGCCAGCAGCAGCACGCCGGTCACGCCCTGCTGCGGGCCGAAGCTGTGGAAGTGGCCATGCAGGATGGTGGCGCCGGCCGCCAGCGCGGCCTCGCGCAGCAATGCATCGATGGTATCGCACGACAGCAGCAGGCCGCCATCGACGCCATGAAAATCGGCGAGAAGGTGAATGCCGGCCGGACGATGTGCGGGCACGCTCACTTGTGGCCGCCGCCGCTGTAGCCGCCGCCGCCAGTGTAGCCGCCCGAATGCGAAGTCCAGCTGCTGCCGCCGCGCGAGCCGGTCGATGAACTGAACATCTTCGACCAGCTGGTCGCGGTGGTGATCAGCGTGACGAACACCGCGTAGATGAAGTACTTGTTGTTCATTGCTTGTCCTTCGGTGCGAACAGCTTGGCCGGCAGGAAGATCGCCAGCAGCGCGAGGACGACAAAAAAGATCGTGCCTGAAAAATTGAAGATCAGCGGAATCGCGTTCAGGCCCAGGATCCACCACATGAACTTCTGTGCGATGCTCGACGCCGGCAAGGCGCGTGACGGCGCCGCGGCGACATCGCTGCGCAGGTCGCTGAGAAACCAGGTCTTGATCTGGTCGAAAGCCACCGGCGTCGAGCGCGACCAGGTCAGTTCGGCGTCGGTCAGTTCTGCCGCCAGCGTGGTCTGGCCGTGCTCGAACTCGAACACGCGCACGACGTCGCCGGCCGCCACCCGCCAGTTGAAGGCGCCGGCGGCAAACTTCACCGTCGCCGGATATTCGTACGTTTTGTCGTAAGTGACGTTCTCCAGGTCCGCGTGGTCGGAGCCGGTCGAGTGCCAGGTCGGCCAGGTGCTCATCACGGTTGCGCGCGACCAGCCCTCGTCGGTTTCGACCAGCCAGAAAAACGCCGAGCGGGTGTTGTACAGCAGGTATTCGGTCCACTCGGCGCCTTCGTCGTCGGCCCGCACCATCAGGCCGATGACCTGGTGCTCGACGCCGTTGTTCTTGGCGACGGCGCCCAGCGGGATGGTGGTGCGCACCTTCGCCACCGCTTCGCCCTGCGCCAGGATCTGCGCCTGCGGGCCGGCGGCGTCCAGCTGCGCCGAGCACGCGGGGCACACCAGCGCGGTCGTCACGCCCGGCAGGTACTTGATGGCGCTGCCGCACGATGGGCAGTCAAGCGCTTCGAGCTTGCCGCGGTACTTGCCGGCGCTGGCCTTGATCTGTTCATCGTCGCGCAGCAGCTGGCACTGCATCTCTTCGAGCGTGACCGACACGCCGTGGTACAGCGCCGGGGTGTCCGAGTCCGAGTAGTCGAGCGTGACAAAGGAAGCGCCGGCGCGAAAGTCGGCAACCCGCGCCTGCCAGCCTTCGCCGACCCGGAACGGCAGCTCGCCGGCGCCGCCGACGCATTCGGCCACGCGCTTCTCGGACGCGGTGTAGCGCTCCCCGCCGATGGTGTACAGCTTCCCGGGCAGGATCATGTCGAAGGCGGGCAGGTCGCCTTCCGCCTTCGTTTCCGTGGTGACGGTGTACAGGCCGGACGAATCGCCCAGCCAGCCGGTGCCGGCGTCGTCGAACGACAGGAACCACTCGTTCCACATGCCGGCCGAATAGCGCAGCTGGATGCGGCCGACGACCGAAAAATTGCGCCCGCCGAGCACGCCGGCGGTGCCGACCTGGATGCGGGTGAAGTCTTCCAGCACCGACGACATCTTGCCGAGGTCCTTGACGGCGTCGGCATCCTTCATCACCGTCGCGCGGCAGTATTCGCACACCGCCACCACGGAAGCGTGCGAAACGAACTTGACCTCGGCGCCGCAACTCGGACAGGAAACGATTTGCATGGACAGCCGCTTAGCCGATCAGCTTCTTGAGCAGTTCGGCCTTGGTGCTGTCGTAGTCGGCTGCGGAAATGAGGCCCTTGTCGAGCAGGCCCTTGAGCTTTTGCAGGCGGTTTTCGATCGAGTCGTCGGCGGCAGCAGCCGGAGCCGCGGCGGCCGGCGCTTGCGCGAAGGCGCCGCTCATCCCCTGCGCCATCGCCTGGCCGACCGCGACGCCGGCGCCGAGGCCGGCGCCGATGCCGGCCAGGCCGCTCTCGTTTTGCGCCGCCAGCGGGATGCTGGTGGCGACCTGGAACTTGGTGAAGCCGCCCATCTTGTCGGCCGACAGGCCGCCCTTCATGCCGGCGCCGATGCGCTCGTCGAGCGCGGCCTGCAGTTCTTCCGGCAGGCTGACCGAGGCGACGTTGAATTCATCGAGGCCGACGCCGTAGCGGGCGAACGCGGTGGCCAGGTCGCCCTTGACCTGCTGCGCCATCAGCGCCTGGTTGGCCGCCATGTCGAGGAAGGCGACGTTCGAGCCGCCCAGCGACGTCGCCATGGTGGCGAGCATGATGCCGCGCAGCTGGTCTTCGACCTCGTCGCGGGTGTAAATCTCGCGCGTGCCGCTGATCTCGGTGAAGAACTTGCGCGCGTCCGCCACGCGGTACGAGAACATGCCGAACGCGCGCACGCGGATCATGTCGAAGTCCTTGTCGCGGATCGTGATCGGCTGCGGCGTGCCCCACTTGCGGCCGGTCTGCACGCGCGTGCTGAAGAAGTAGACGTCCGACTTGAACGGCGAATCGAAGAATTTGTCCCAGTTTTTCAGGTTGGTCAGCACCGGCAGCGTTTGCGTGGTCAGCTTGTGGGTGCCGGGACCGAAGACGTCGGCGATGGTGCCCTCGTTGACGAACACCGCGACCTGCGACTCGCGCACGTTGAGGATCGCGCCATTCTGGATTTCGAAGTCCTGCATCGGGAAGCGCCAGGCGAGCACGCCCTCGGTCTCCTCGTTCCACTGCAGGACGTCGATAAACTGCTTCTTGATGAATGAGCCAATGGACATGATGGGTCTCCGGTGAATGCGACGGTTGATCAGGAAATGCAGCCGGCGTTGATCACGCCGATCGACAGCGCGATCGAGCCGAGCAGGCCGCCGAACGCCTTGTTGTTCGCTTCAATCTGGTCCTTCGACATTTTGAGGAGCCGGGTCGCCACCGCGAACACCACTACCTGCACCAGCATGCCGCCGGCGCCCCAGCCGAGGAACTGGTAGTAGTCGGGCGTGTGCCACAGCGCCGACGCCAGCGTGATCGAAAAGCCGAGCAGGGTGCCGCCGAGCGAGAACGCCGCCGCCTGGTTGCCGGCGCGTATCAAGGCCACTTCGTCATACGGCGTGACGCGCGTGTAAATGACAAAAAAAGCCAAAACCATGGCGACCGCCGTCAAAAGGTGCAGCAGATAGGCTAGGATGGCGGGCACGTGGTTTCCCCTAATAAATATAGTCAGAATGACAGGACAGCACGATCTTAGATCAAAAGCCGATTTATGACCAAACGAATTCTTATTCTCTCCGTGTTCGTGGTCGCCTCGTGCGGCCTCGCGTATGAGCTGATCGCCGGCGCCTTGTCGAGCTACCTGCTGGGCGACTCGATCCTGCAGTTCTCCACCATCATCGGCTGCTACCTGTTCGCGATGGGCGTCGGCGCCCACTTCTCGAAGTATGTAAGCGACGAGGACGTGCTGGCGCGGTTCATCGACATCGAGCTGGCGGTGGGCCTGATCGGCGGCGTCTCGGCGGCGGTGCTGTTCATGACGTTTTCGTGGATGGCCGGCCCGTTTCGCACGCTGTTGTATGTATTGGTATTCATGATCGGCTGCATGGTCGGCATGGAGGTGCCGCTGGTGATGCGCGCGCTGAACGCGCGCCAGACCGAGTTCAATGAACTGGTCAGCCGCGTGCTCACTTTCGACTACCTCGGCGCGCTGGCCGTGTCGCTGCTGTTTCCGCTGGTGCTGGCGCCGCACCTCGGGCTGGTGCGCACCGCCTTCCTGTTCGGGATGCTCAACGTCGCTGTCGCATTCTGGACCCTGCACGCCTGCCGCGACGAGCTGACCAATCTTGGCGGGCGCGTGCTGCGCGCATCGTGCGTGATGGTGCTGCTGATGTTCGGCTTTGCGCTGTCGGACCGCATGGTCGAGTGGGGCGAGCAGGGCCTGGTCGGCGACAAGGTCGTGTATTCGACCACCACGCCATACCAGCGGCTCTTGATAACGCGCTGGAAGGACGACCTGCGGCTCTACATCAACGGCAACCTGCAGTTCTCCTCGCGCGACGAATACCGCTATCACGAAGCGCTGGTGCATCCGGCGCTGCAGGCCTTGCCGTGGGCGCGCAGCGTGCTGGTGCTGGGCGGCGGCGACGGCCTGGCGCTGCGCGAGATCCTGCGCTACCCGAACATCAAGCACGTCACCGTGGTCGACCTGGATCCGGCGATGACGGCGGCGTTCACCACGCGCCCGGAGCTGGCAAAGCTGAACAACAAGGCCTTCTCCGACCCGCGCGTGACGGTGGTCAATGCCGACGCCGCGGTGTGGTTGAAGGACAGCGCCGCCATGTTCGACGCCGCCATCATCGACTTCCCCGATCCGTCCAGCTTCGCACTGGGCAAGCTGTACTCGGTGCCGTTCTACAGCATGGTGAAGAAGCATGTGGCGGCCAACGGCCTGGTGGTGGTGCAGTCGACGTCGCCGTTCTTCGCGCCGCACGCCTACTGGACCATCGACGCCACCTTGCGCGACGTCGGCATGCGCACGTATCCGTATCACGCCTACGTGCCGTCGTTCGGCGAATGGGGTTTCGTGCTCGCCTCGCCGCAGCAGCAGTACGTGCCGCCCACCAGCTACCGGCTGCCGATGCGCTTCCTGAACGCCGACACCACGCGCGAGATGTTCATCTTCCCGCCTGACATGAAGCGCATCGAGATGGAGCCGAACCGCCTCAACACGCAGTCGCTGGTGCGCGAGTTCGAGCACGACTGGGGCCAGGTGATCCGCTGATGGACCGCCGTTCGTTTCTCTCCGTCGCCGGCGGCACCGGCCTGTCGGCGCTGGCCGGCGCCGGCGTGTTCCAGCACTGGCAGGAGATCTCGCCGCGCGTGCACTACCCGGGCCGGGCCGAGGGCCACTACCTGCGCGACCGCGGCGCCTTGCCGGCGCCGTCCAGCGTCATCGACACCGACGTCGTCATCCTCGGCTCCGGCATCGCCGGCCTCACCGCGGCCTGGAAGCTGAACCGCGAAGGGCATCGCGGCGCGCTGATGATCGACGGCCCGCAGCCGTTCGGCAATGCGGCCGGCGGCCACTTCGGCGACCTGGCGTATCCCACCGGCGGCCACTACCTGCCGCTGCCGTCGCCGGAATCCAGGCATGTGCGCGAGATCTTGTTCGACCTCGGCATCATCGAGCGCGACCCATACGCCGACAAGCCGCATTACGACGAACGCTATGTGCTGCACGGTCCGGAAGAGCGGCTGCTGTTCAACGGCGCCTGGCAGGACGGCTTCATCCCGACCGAAGGCGTCGGCGCCGCCGAACTGGCCGAGCACCGCCGTTTCTTCGCCGAAGTCGAGCGCCTGCGCGCGCTGCGCGGCACGGACGGCCGGCGCATCTTCGTGTTTCCGACCCTAGAGTCTTCCAGCGATCCGGCCTTCGATGCGCTCGACCGCATGACCCTCAAGGCATGGCTAGACCAGAACGGCTACGTCTCGCCGACCCTGCACTGGTACCTGAACTACTGCTGCCGCGACGATTACGGCACCCGCTACGACAAGGTGTCGGCATGGGCCGGCCTGCATTACTACTGCAGTCGCTGGGGCCAGGCCGCCAATGCCGGCGACGGCGCCTGGCTCACCTGGCCGGGCGGCATGGCGCCGGTGGCCGCGGCGCTGGCGGCCAAGTCCGGCGTGCGCCGCCAGGCCGGCACCGCGGTGTCGCTCAGGCGCGCGGGCGCCGGCGTCGAGGCGCTGTGCTTCACGCTGGAGAACGGCGTCGCGCGCAGCTACGTGGTGAAGGCGCGCAAGGCGATCTGCGCGATGCCGCTGTACGTGGCAGCGCGCGTGGTCGAGTCGATCCGCGACTACGGCTTCGACCCTAAGCTGCACACGCCGAGCTACGCCCCGTGGATGGTGGCGAACTTCCTGATGAAGGACTTCCCGGCCGAGCTGCCCGACGCGCCGCTGGCGTGGGACAACGTGGTGTACCAGGAGCCCGGGCTGGGCTACGTCGTCTCGACCCACCAGGACATTCGCGTGCGACCGCCCGAGAAGACCGTCTTCAGCGCCTACGTCGCGCTGTCCGACCGCACGCCGGACGCCGCGCGCAAGTGGATGATGACAGCCAGTGCGGACGACCTTGTGGCGCTGGCCAGCGCCGACCTGAAGGCCGCCTACGGGTGGAAGTTCGCGCCCTGCGTCGAGCGGGTCGACATCACCTTGCGCGGCCACGCGATGGCGGTGCCGCTGCCCGGCTTTCGCGCCAACGCCGGGCTGAAGGCGCTGCGCGCGGCGGACGGGCCGATCGTGTTTGCGCACGCCGACCTGTCGGGCTTTTCGGTGTTCGAGGAAGCCGCCTGGTGGGGCGTCCGCGCGGCGCAAAAAGCGATGGCCTAAGGCGGCAGTCAAGCATCCATCCCCAGCGGGGTCAGTGCCGACATTCGGACACGAGCTGAGCAGCTGCTCTCGCCCATCCCCAGCGGGGTCAGTGCCGACATTCGGACACGAGCTGAGCGGCTGCTCTTGCCGAAATTTCTCCCCGCCATCGATTAGCGGATGTGTTCGTGTACGAATGCCGGCACTGACCCCGGCGGGACAGATGTGTTCGTGTCCGATTGTCGGCACTGACCCCGGCGGGAAAGGCGTTTCAACGGTGCATCGGGACTCTGCTGTTGCGAGTACAGTCAAGGATCAGGCGGCTAAGCCTTCTTTGGAGAACACGATGAACAACACACCCAACAACCAGCGCGGCGACGTGCTGACCCCGGGCGGCGATCAAAAAGACATGCAGGACATTCAATCGGACCAGATCAAGCAGGTCGAAGAAGAAAAAGGGGACAGGCAAGAGGGCGCAAGCAGCGATCCGCAAGTCTCAGTGCCGGCGGACATGCCGAAAGAGTAGGGCGCCTGCACGCAGAAGATTTTCGACGGAAATAAGCGCCGCACAGTCGTCGAGATCGCCGTGATTAAGCGACCTCGACTGATGATACGCAACGATGAAAGAGGCAGCTCCCCAAGAATGATCCTTAGACAGCCGTAGGTCGAACTGGTTCGGATCACAGCAAAGTTGAATGATTTCGGTCACTAATCAGGTCGACTGTGCAAGTCGAACGCGCGTCGACGCAGGCACATCGGTTCAACTTGCTCGAGGAGACCATCATGTCGACTTTCTTCCACCGCCGGTTCGGTCGGCGCTGCGCCACGTTTGGGCTGGCGATGCTGTTCACCGGTTTGTGCGGCGCCCGCGCGCCGCTGGCGCCGACGATTGCCATTCACCCAGCCGACACCACCGTCACCACCGGCCAGAGCGCTACCTTCCTGGTGGCGGCCTGCGGCAGCGCGCCGTTCTCGTTCCAGTGGCTGCGCGACGGCGTGCAGATCGACGGCGCCATCACGGCCAGTTACACGACAGCGCCCCTTGCGGAGGCCGACAACGGCGCGCGCATCAGCGTGGTGGTCGGCAATGCGGCCGGCGAGGCTGCCACCAGCTCGTCCGCCGCGCTCACCGTCGTCACTGCGGTGGGCCCGGCAATCATGCAGCAACCGGCAAGTGCGCGCGTCGCCGTTGGCGCCACGGTCACCTTCGCAGTCGCCGCCGAGGGGGCTGACCTGGCGTACCAGTGGCGCAGGAACGGCGTCGATATCGCCGGCGCCACCGCCGCCAGCTACACCACGGCGCCGGCCGGGGTGGCCGATGACGGCGCCAGGTTCAGCGTCGTCGTCACCAATGCCGCGCAAGGGGCGACCATCAGCATCGAAGCCACACTGAGCGTATTCGCTGGCTGGGGCGGCGTCATCGAGGACGGCGCGCCCGGCCTGGCGCGCGACTTGGCCCTGGCGGTGGCGGCCGACTGGCGCGGTAATGTAGTCATCGGCGGCACTTCCGACGCCGGCGACTTCCCCGGCGATCCGGCCGGCCTGCGCTCGAATGCTTACGTGGCCAAGTATGGCGCCGGCGGCACGCGCGAATGGGTGCACCGGTTTCCAGTTCCGGGCAACTTCGGCGTGCCGGACGTTGCCGCCGGCGTCGCCACCGATTCGGTCGGCAATGTCTATGCCGCCGGCAGTGTCCAGGGCACCTTCGCCGGGCAGATCCACGCCGGCGGCATCCGCGACGTCGCTGTGCTCAAGTACGACTCGGCCGGCAACTTGCTGTGGGCGCGCCAGGTCGGCTCCGACAACGAAGACTTCGGACGCGCCATCGCGGTCGACGCGGCGGGGAACGTGTTCGTGGTGGGGAATTCGCAGGGCCAGCTGCCGCTGCAGCCGCCCGCCGTCGGCGAGCTGTTCATCGCCAAGTTCGACACCAACGGCAACCGGCTCTGGATCCGCCAGTGGGGATCGCTGGGCGAAGGCGCCAACCGCGACGTCGGCCGCGGCGTCGCCCTCGATGCCGCCGGCAACGCCTACATGACGGGCTATATTCCGCGCCCGTATGGCGGCACCACGCCTGGCGGCACCGGCGACGGCTTCGCCGCCAAGTACGACGGCGCCGGCAACCAGCTCTGGTTCTCGCGCATTCGCGGTCTCGGCCCGGACGACGCCAACGCCATCGCGGTCGCCGCCGACGGCAACACCATCTACCTCACCGGCAGCACCAACAGCGACTTCGAGCTGCCGGACTACCCGCCGCAGAGCGGCCCTTGCTGCGACGTCTTTATCGCGCGGCTCGACGGCAGCGGCGCGATCCAGTGGATTCACAACCTGTCGTCGGTGCCGCAGCCGCTGCAGGCCAACTTCAACGATATCGGTACCGCAGTCGCCACCGATCCGTGCGGCAGCGCCGCTTTCGTCACCGGCCACACGGCCGGCGTCATGCCGGGACAGGCGTCGCTCGGCGCGCAGGACATTTTCGTCGCCCGCTACGAAGGCGGCGGCGCGCTCGGCTGGGTGCGCCAGTTCGGCGCCGGCATCCCGGCCCAGGCGACGCGCAACGACGCCGGCCACGCCGTCACGGTCGATCGCAGGGGCGACCTGGTGGTGGCCGGCGAAACGATCGGCACCTTCGGCGCGCCCAACCCGAATACCGATCGCGCCGACTGGTTCCTGATGAAACTGAGGCCGGCGGACGGCAGCGTTTACTGAAGGCTGGCCTTGGCGCCAGGCTTGACGAGCGACAGCGCTTCGGTAAACACGGCGCGCTCGTCGTCGATGATGCCGTCCACTTCGAGTTCCTCCAGGCCCAGCGACTCCAGCACGAAGGCCGACAGCTGCAGGCTCGCCTCCAGCGTTTCGGGCACCACCACGGTGGCGCCGGCCAGCTTGAGCAGGCGCGCCTGCTGCTCGTCGCGGGCGCGGGCGAACAGCGGCACATCGGGGAATTCGCGGCGGATCCCGCGCACCGCCTGCAGCGCCGATTGCGGATGGTCCATCGTCAGCACGATCGCCGGCGCCTCGTGCGCGTGCACGCGGCGCAGCAGCTCGGCGCGCGAGGCGTTGCCGAAGAAGACAGGCTGCCCCTGCCGGTGCAGTTCCGAGGCGAGGCGCGCGTCGTTTTCAAACGCGACGAACGGAATCTTCTGCTCCGCCAGCAGCTTGCCGAGCATCTGCCCGACGCGCCCGTAGCCGGCGATGATGATGCGTCCGCGCACCGACGCCAGCTCGCCCTCGTCGCCCGCCTCCAGCGCATGCTGGCGCAGCTCCCAGCTGTCGCCGATGGCGCGACCGAGCTTGGCGAGCATCGGCGTGACGAACAGCGACAGGCCGACGGCGAGCATGACGCGCTGGCCGAGCGCGGCGTCGACCAGGCCGCCGGCCATGGCGTAGCCGATCACGATGAAGGCGAATTCGCCGCCCTGGCCGAGCAGCAGGCCGCCTTCGACGGCGCGCCCCCAGTTCAAGCCGCCGGCGCGAAACAGCATGGCGACAACCGCGGCCTTGATGGCGACCAGGCCGAACACGGCGCCGGCCAGCCACAACGGCGCCTCGAGCACCTGGCGCGCATCCATGCCCATGCCGACCGTCATGAAGAAGAGTCCCATCAGCAGGCCGCGGAACGGCTCGATCATCAGCTCGACCTCGTGCTTGAATTCGGTCTCGGCCAGCAGCAGGCCGGCGATCAGCGCGCCGAGCGCCATCGACAGCCCGGCGGCCGCGGACAGGCCGGCGATGCCCAGCGTGGACAGCAGGATCAGCGCCATGAACACGTCCGGCTGGTGGCGGTGCGCGAAGGTGCGGAACAGCGGACGAATCACGCGTCCGCCGACCAGGTAGATCAGCGCGATGGCGCCGCCGGCCTTGGCCAGCGTGATCAGCACCAGCGAGGCGACGCCGCCGCTGGTCCCTTTGGTCATCACGCCGATCAGGATCAGCAGCGGCACCACCGCCAGGTCCTGCAGCATGAGGATCGAGAAGGTCGCCTGGCCGAGGCGAGTGGCGCTGGTGTGCTGCTCCGTCATCAGCTGCATCACCACCGCGGTGGACGACAGCGACAGCACCAGCCCGAGGATGACGGCTGTCTCGGTGCGCTGGCCGAGCAACAGCAGGGCGCCGGCGATCAGCGCCGCGCTCACGCACACCTGCGCGGTGCCGGCGCCGAACACCCAGCGCCGCAGCGACCACAGGCGGGCGGCCGACAGTTCGAGGCCGATCATGAACATCAAAAACAGCACGCCGAGTTCGGCGAGGACGTTGACCCCTTCGGCGCGCGGGAACGTCAGGTAGGCCAGCCAGGGCGACTGGTCGGCCAGCAGGCCCAGGCCGAACGGCCCGAGCAGGGCGCCGACGGCGAGAAAGCCCAGCACCTGGTTGATGCGCAGGCGCTGCAGCAAGGGGATCATGATGCCGGCAAGGGTCAGGAACAAGAGGATTTCCCTCAAAAAGGGGAAGGCGTGATCTTCTTGCACGGGCGGCCTGTCGGTGGGTTAGTGTGTTTGCATTCTATAACGAGGCCGTGGCGGTGCAGGGCGCCCCCGCTGAAATCGACCTCATCCGCGCGTGCATGAGAACGACGGGCATCGGGCCGCCGCTACAGGGACCGTGCCGCCTTGGTCGGACGCTCCTCGCGCGAGCGCAGATATCGCTTGAGCGCGCAGTCTAGTGTCGGCAGCAACACCGCGCGGCTCGAGTGCAAGGCGGTGTATGACGGACGTGCCGCGACGTAACCGCACTCGGCCCCGGGTTGTGGCTTGAGCCGGCTGGAGTTCACCCCGGCTTGCTTCGCCGCCGTGCCCGCCAGCTCCGCCCACGTCACCGGATGCCCGTTCGTCAGGCGCCACACGCCGCTTTCGCGGTCGATGATGAGGTCCAGGCAGGCGTGCACCAGGTCCGGCACGTAGGTCGGCGACACCGTGATGTCGTCGGCGGCCGCGAACGGCGCGCCGCTTTCGAGCGCGCTCAGTGCCTGCGCGACGAAATTGAACTCGTCCCACGGACCGAAGAACGAACTGGAACGCACCACCAGCGCGGCTGGGTTGCACGCGAGCACAGCGCGCTCGTGCGGCCGTAAATGTTGATCGGCGCCACCGCGTCGGCCTCGACATAGGGACGGTCCTGGCGGCCGTCGAACACCAGGTCGCTCGAGAAAGTGGCCAGCTGCACACCGTGGCGTGCGCAGGCCGCGGCGAGCACCGCCGGGCCGAGGGCATTTTCGCGGAAGCAGCGTTCGACGTCATGCTCGGCATCGTCGACCCGCACGTAGCCGCTGGCGTTGACGAGCGCCCAAGGACGCCATTGTGCCATCGCCTGGCCGACGCTGGCCGCATCGGCGATGTCCATTTCGCGCCGGCTCAGCAAGCGGAACGCCAGGTTGCGCTGCTGGCAGATGCGCGCGAAAGCGCGGCCCAGCGTGCCGTTAGCGCCGGCAATCAGAATCGGCGCGGCGCTGCGGCCGGCCAGCCGGTGCGTGCCCGCGGCTATCGATGTCGGCGCGTCGGCGGTCGCCACCGGCGGACACAGGAAACGGCCGGCGCGGCGCCACCATCCGCGGCCGTGCAGCACCGGATGCGACAGCGGCTCGCCGGCTGACAGCTCGCGCATCATCTGCGCCAGCGCGGTCGGGCGCGGCTCGGCAAAGCGCACGTCCAGCGGACCGGCCTCGTAGTGGCCATTGGACGCGGTCACCAGGCTGTTCCAGTCGAACGAGCCGAGCAGCGCCGAGACGGTGACGGCGCGGATGTCGGCGCCGTTCTGCCGCGCCTGCAGCGCGCCCTGCCAGAGTTCCAGCAGCCAGCGCAACTGCTCCTCGCGGGCAGCGTCGATATGCGCCTCGGTGATGGCCATCGGCAAGTGGTAGCGATGCCAGATCTCGTCGAGCAGCGGAGCCAGACCCGGAGTCGGCGCCGCCAGCGCGCGCGAGGCTTCGATGTCGGCGAAGCGGGTGTCGCTGGTGGCGCCGGTAAAGTGCGGCGGATAGCGGTCGGTGCGGTGATCGAGCCAACGCTCGCTGGTGACGTAATAATTGACGCCGATGATGTCGGGCGGACATGGGTTGTCGCGAAACCAGAGCAGCTCGGCAGGCTCGATGCCGGCCGCGGTGAGGTAGGGCCACAGCCGGTGATCCGGCCCCGCCATGCCGCACAGCAAGTCCCATCCGAGCCAGCGCCGCTCGTTGTAGAAGGCGGCGACGCCGGCCATCTCCGGCGTGCTGTACGTTTTGCCGAAGTCATCGGTTTGCACCAGTTTCGCTGCCGGATTGATGGCGCGGATCGCCCGCATCGACAGCACGATCGCCCGGCACTGCACCAGCAGCGCCTGGATGAAGGTGTTGTCGTCTTTTCCATGCGGATACCACAGCCCGTACAGTCCGCTGAAGCGCGCCGTGGTCAGCGGCTCGTTGACGGGCGTGTAGTGCGTGAGCCAGGGATAGCGCGCTGCCACCGCGCCGGCAAACTTGGCGAGGCCGGTGGCGAAGGCCGGATCGGTCAGGCTGGTGTGGGGCGGGCCGCTGCCGTGATGCACCAGCCCCGCGATCGGTGTGATGCCGGCCTTTTGCAGCGCAAGCAAGCGCCGGTCGGCCCAGCCCCAGTCGGCGCCGGTGATGTCGTCGGGAACCGTGGTCTCCCACAGGATTGGATAGCGGATTGCGCGGATGCCGAGCGAGGCGAAGCGGGCGATGTCGCCGTCGTGGTGGCGGTGGCCGTTGCGGTCGAGCTGATTGAAATACTGGTCGCGCACCCGATTGACGGTGCACTCGAGGCCGCCCCACAATTGCAGCGGAGCGACAGTTTCGGAGGTCGTTTTCGCATGCATACGTTGCACCTAATGCTTGCTCGAAACAATTTAGATACCCGCCAAAACCCGAAAGTTCGACTTTCCTCGCGCCACCACCGCGAAAGCCGCGCGAACGCCGTCACGCTCCCGGCATTCCAAAACCGGGGTCAGACCCAGGTTTTGCAACTTCACAGCCGCGATGACGAAATCTTCTAAAACCTGGGTCTGACCCCGGTTTTGAAATTAGTGACTGTCGCGATGGGCAATTTGTTCGAAAACCTGGGTCTGACCCCGGTTTTGAAATTGTGCGCGAGACGCTGCCCTATGACAGCGCAGTCGCGCGCCTGGCGAAGGTGTTTGCCCAGGCTGCGAGCGCTTCGTCGACCTGAAGGATCCAGCACTCGACTTTTGCCCTCATTGCGGCATCGGCCTGTTCGACCGGTACGGACGATGCGCCGCGCGCAAGAGTGCGTTTGCGCGCTACTGCCTTGCGCGCGGCACACCGGCCAACGTCAGCCTGGCGGACTGACCGGAAGGGATTAGTCCTTCAGGTCGGCCGGCACCTTGCCGCCGTTTGCCGCCAGCTTGTTCATCACCTGGCGATGCAGCCAGATATTCATCGACGCCGAATCGTTGGTGTCGCCGGTGTAGTGCAACTCAGCGGCCAGCTCTTTGCGCGATTGCAGGCTGCTGTCCAGATCGAGCAGTTTGAGCAGGTCGACGATCGACGTGCGCCAGTTCAACGCCGAGGCGCCGGACTTGCCATTCAGGATAGCTTCGACATCGACTTCGGCCATCGGCGCCGCCGGCGCTGGTGCAGCTGTCGCCGTCGGCTGGGCCGGCGCGGCGGCGGTGCCGGCTGCCGGCGTGGTGGCCTGGGTCGCCGCTGGATGCGACGACGGGAAGATCTTGCGGAAAATATTGCTCAGAATGCCCATGATGTGATCCTTTTCGTGTTGTTGTGGTTGTGAATGAATTAACGGCGGATGCCCTGAGCCATGCGGCCGAGCACGAGCGCCAGCGCGGCGCCGCCCAGACCCTTGACCAGCTGCGGATGCTCGGCATAGAACTCACCCATGCGGTCCATGATGCCGGGATTGTCTTGTTCGGCTTTCTCGGCGATCTGCTGGACTTGCTCCGGCGTCATCCGCGAGGCTTGTTCAGGCGAAATCTGCGGCGCTTGCGCGTTGTTGTTGGTGTTGTTGTTGCCGCCGAACAAATTGCCCAGGTTGCCGAGCGCGCCACCGGCGAGCGATGCCAGCACGCCAGGGCCAAGGCCGCCGAGCAGCTGGTTCAGCATGCCAGCTTGCTGGCCGGAATTGCTCTGGCCAAACATTTGGCCTAGCATCTGTGGAAACGGCGGAGTCTGGTCCGAGCGGAACGCTTCGGTGACGCCTTGCGCCAGGTCTTGACGCGGCGCTGCCTGAGCGATCTGGTCGAAATCATTTTCGGCTTGCTGCGGGTTGGCTGGATTCTGGCTGGCGTATTGCTGTAACAGGTTACCTAAATCGAAACTCATATCGACCTCCACGTTGGTTGAAACGGAGCACCTGCTTGCGCGATGCTGATTCAGCAATATTAGCCGCGTTGCCAACGCTTCTCTGTTCGCCAGTGCACGGAGCGAAAAATCAACGTAAGCTCTTTTTTCCGCTCATCACTAAATTCGACCAATGCCCTACGCCCCGATCCTGCTGTTTGCCGCGATGTATGCCTACGCGACGCTCGCCTGGGGCATGCCGCTGTTCGTTGGCGCCGCCTACCTGGCCGCCAGCGCGGCCTGCTTCGGCGCCTATGCGCTGGACAAGTCGGCCGCCCGCGCCGGTCGCCGCCGCACCCCGGAGAGCACGCTGCTGATGATGGGATTGGCGTGCGGCTGGCCGGGCGCCGTGCTGGCCCAGCAGTGGCTGCGCCACAAGTCGGCCAAGCAGTCTTTCCGCATCCCCTTCCACGCCACCGTGGCCATCAATATCGTCTCCTTCGGCTGGCTGGCGTCGCCGCCCTCCATCCTCCGATAACAACATGCATATGAAGTATTCATGGACATAATGCCGTGCGGCATGATTGAATCTTGCCGCCCGTAGCGCATAGAGCCGCTGCCGGCCATTCGACAAAAATACGAAGACCGGAGAATAAATGAATTTGAAGCCCCTCGCGCTTGCTGTTGCGCTGTCCCTGATCGTTTCCGCGCCTGCCATGGCCGCCAATGCCGCCGCCGCCACGCCGGCCGCCGCCGCGCCGGCCATCAAGGCCACCAAGGCCGCCACGGTCGAAGGCATCACCGAGTACACGCTGCCGAACGGCATGCGCGTGCTGCTGGCGCCCGACATGTCCAAGCCGACCACCACCGTCAACATCACCTTCCTGGTCGGCAGCCGCCACGAAAACTACGGCGAGACCGGCATGGCCCACTTGCTCGAGCACATGGTGTTCAAGGGCACGCCAACCCAGGGCAACATCATGAACGAGCTGGGCCGGCGCGGCATGCGCTTCAACGGCACCACCTTCATGGACCGCACCAACTACTACGAAACCTTCCCGGCCTCCGACGACAGCCTGGCCTGGGTGATCGCGATGGAAGCGGACCGCATGGTCAACAGCAGCATCGCCAAGAGCGAACTCGACAAGGAATTCTCGGTCGTGCGCAACGAGATGGAAATCGGCGAAAACAATCCGAACCGCGTGCTGTGGAAGCAGCTGACGGCCGTCACCTACGATTGGCACAACTACAGCCACAACACGATCGGCGCGCGCACCGACGTCGAAAACGTCAAGATCGAGAACCTGCAGGCTTTCTACCGCAAGTACTACCAGCCCGATAACGCCGTGCTGGTCGTCACCGGCAAATTCGATCCGGCCAAGACGCTGGCGCTGGTCGAGCGCCATTTCGGCGCCATCGCCAGGCCAAGCCGGGTGATCGATCCCACCTACACGCTCGACGAGCCGCGCGACGGCGCCCGCGAAGTGACCGTCAACCGCATCGCCGACACCCAGCTGATCGCCGCGCTGTACCCGACCGCACCGGGCGCCAGCGCCGATTCGGCCGCCATCGCCGCGCTCGGCGAAATCCTCGGCAGCACGCCGAACGGCCGCCTGCACAAGGCCATGGTCGAGACCAAGAAAGCGGTCAGCACCGAAGCGTGGGCGATGGACCTGGCCGAACCTGGCTACATCATCTTCTGGGCCAAGCTGGCGAAGGACCAGTCGATCGATGCCGCGCGCAAGCTGCTGCAGGACCAGGTCGAGGGCCTCAAAGCGAAGCCGATCACCGAGGCTGAACTGGCGCGCGCCAAATCGAGCCTGCTCAACGACATCGACAAGACCATCAACGACTCGCAGCGCCTCGCCGTGGAGTTGTCGGAGGCGATTTCGAAAGGCGACTGGCGCCTGTTCTTCATCGCGCGAGACCGCATCGAGGCGCTCAGCGTGGCCGACGTCCAGCGCGCCGCCGAAAACTACTTCAAGCCGACCAACCGCACCTTCGGCCAGTTCGTGCCGACCAAGGCGATCGACCGCACCGCGATGCCGGCCAAGGTCGACGTCGCCAAGCTGGTGGCCAGCTACAAGGGCAAGGCGGCAGTGGCGGAGGGCGAAGAGTTCGATGTCACGCCGGCCAACATCGAAAAGCGCACCACGCGCGTCACCCTCGCCAACGGCATGAAGCTGGCGATGACGCCGAAAAAGACCCGCGCCAACGCGGTGTCCGGCCAGATCATCTTCGAGTTCGGCGACGAAAAGAGCCTGTTCGGGCACAAGGCCGATGCCGACCTGGCGGCCGACATGCTGATGCGCGGCGCCGGCAAGTTGAGCCGCGCCGACATCACCACCAGGCTCGACGCGCTCAAGACCAAGCTGTCGGTCGGCGGCAACGGTGCGGTCGTATCGGTCCGTTTCGACACGCTGCGCAAGAACCTGCCCGAGGTGCTGGCGCTGGTGCGCGACATCATGCGCGCGCCGACTTTCCCGGCCGCCGAATTCGAACAGCTGCGCAGTGAAAACCTGGCCCAGATCGAGGCGCGCCGCAACGAGCCGAACGCGGTCGGTCCGATCGAACTGGCACGCGTGATGAACCGCTATCCGAAGGGCGACGTGCGCTACGCCGCCAGCATCGACGAGTCGATTGCCGCCTACAAGGACGCCAGGCTGGCCGACGTCAAGCGCTTCTACGACACCATGTACGGCGCCAACAATGCCAAGATGGCGCTGGTCGGCGACTTCGACCCGGTCGAGACGCAAGCCCAGGTCAAGGCAGCCTTCGGCGACTGGACCAGCAAGGCAAAGTATGCGCGCCTGGCCAATCCGGCCCCAGAACCGAAACCGGACGCGCGCCAGATCGAGACGGCCGACAAGGCCAACGCCTTCTACCTGGCGCAGCTGCCGATCAAGCTGCAGGACACCTCGCCGGATTACGCGGCGCTCGGCGTGGTCAACCATGTCCTCGGCGGCAACGTGCAGTCGCGCCTGATGGCGCGCCTGCGCCAGAAGGACGGGATGAGCTACGGCGCCGGCAGCCAGATGATGGCGTCGAGCTTCGAGCCGAGCGGCGCGGTGATGGTGTACGCGATGTACGCCCCGCAGAACCTGGAGCGCGTCAAGCTGGGCGTAAAGGAGGAGCTCGAGCGCTTTGTCCGCGACGGCATCACCGAGCAGGAACTGGCCGACGCCAAGAAGGGCATCATGCAGCAGCGCCAGACCACGCGTTCGCAGGACGCCAGCCTGGCCGGCGGCCACGTCGCGCATCTCAGCACCGGCCGCACGATGGCCTTCAGCGCCGACTCCGACGCGCAGCTGCAGGCGCTTACGCTGGCCCAGGTGAACGGCGCGATCAGGAAGTACATCGAGCCGTCGAAGTTCCTGCACGTGTATGCCGGCGACTTCGCCGGCGCCGCCAGGAAAGCGGCAGCAGCGGGTGGCGCCGTTCAGCTGCCAGCCGGCGCCAAATAAGCGATGCGGTAACGAAGGCCCGGTGCGAACCGGGCCTTTTTTCATTGTGCGAGCCGCGCGCGACACGTCCGGGGTCTGACCCATTCACGGTAGCCTCGCTTCCGTGGCCGTGATATCTTCCTCATCATGTGGCCATATAAAAAAGTGCTGGCGCACCGGGGCGGCGGCAAGCTGGCGCCGGAAAACACGATCGCGGGGCTCAGGTGCGGCCTCGCGCACGGGTTTCGCGCCGTCGAGTTCGACGTCATGCTGGCGCGCGACGGCGTGCCGGTGGTGATGCACGACCCCTATCTCGGCCGCACCGTGGCCGGCTCGGGCAATGTGTTCGATTACGACGCGGCGGAACTGGCGGCGATGGACGCCGGCAGCTGGTTCGGCAAGCAGTTCCGCGGCGAGCCGGTGCCGCTGTTCGCCGACTTTGTCGCCTTCTGCAAGGCCAACGCTATCTGGATGAACATCGAGATCAAGCCGGCGCCTGGGTTCGAGGCGGAGACAGGCGCGGTGGTGGCGTCGGCAACGCGCGCGCTGTTCGCCGACGAAATCGCCGCCGGCGACGTGGCGCGGGCGCCGCTGCTGTCGTCGTTCAGCGAGGTCGCGCTGGCGGCCGCGCAGCAGGCGGCGCCGGACGTGGCGCGCGCCGTGCTGTTCGACGCGGTGCCGCGCAACTGGGAGCCGCGCGCGCGGGCACTGGACGCTGTCGCCATTCACACCAACCACAAGCACCTCACCGCGGACATGGCGCGCGAGATCCGGCTGGCCGGCTTCGGCCTGTTTTGCTATACCGTCAACAACCGGATCCGCGCCCGCGAACTGCTGATGTGGGGCGTCGACGGTTTCTGCACCGACCGCATCGACCTGATCGGCGCCGATTTCGCGTCTGGCGCTTCTGGGGTCTGACCCGGCGGGTCAGACCCCGGTGTAGCCGCTGGTGTAGCCGCTGGTTTAGCCCGACGCTCCTGCCTAAGCTATAATCAATTTTTTAAAGCATGCTGCCTCTTTACGCCCATACAATCCATGAAATCATCTGAAATTCGCGACAAATTCCTCAAATTCTTCGAATCCAAGGGACACACGATTGTCCGGTCCAGCCCGCTCGTGCCGGGCAACGACCCGACCATGTTGTTGACTAACAGCGGCATGGTGCAATTCAAGGACGTATTCATCGGCACCGACAGCCGGCCGTACACGCGCGCCACCTCGGTGCAGCGCTGCGTGCGCGCCGGCGGCAAGCACAACGACCTGGAAAACGTCGGCTACACCGCGCGCCACCACACCTTCTTCGAAATGCTGGGCAATTTCAGCTTCGGCGACTACTTCAAGCGCGACGCCATCAACTACGCGTGGGAGCTGCTCACCAAGGTGTACGGCCTGCCGGCCGACAAGCTGACCGTCACCGTCTACTTCGAGGACGACGAGGCGTACGACATCTGGGCCAACGAGATCGGCGTGCCGAAAGAGCGCATCATCCGCATCGGCGACAACAAGGGCTCGCGCTACGCGTCGGATAACTTCTGGCAGATGGCCGACACCGGCCCGTGCGGCCCGTGCACCGAGATCTTCTACGACCACGGCGCCGACATCCCGGGCGGCCCGCCTGGCTCGCCCGATGAAGACGGCGACCGCTTCATCGAGATCTGGAACCTGGTGTTCATGCAGTTCAACCGCGACGAAGCGGGCAACATGAACAAGCTGCCGAAGCCCTGCGTCGACACCGGCATGGGCATGGAGCGCCTGGCCGCGGTGCTGCAGCACGTGCACAGCAACTACGAGATCGACCTGTTCCAGAATTTGATCAAGGCCGCCGCGCGCGAAACCGGCGCCACCGACCTCGAAAGCAAATCGCTGCGCGTGATCGCGGACCACATCCGCGCCGCCGCGTTCCTGATCGTCGACGGCATCATCCCCGGCCCCGAAGGCCACGGCTACGTCCTGCGCCGCATCATCCGCCGCGCGCTGCGCCACGGCCACAAGCTGGGCCAGAGCAAGCCGTTCTTCTACAAGCTGGTCGCCGACCTGACGGCCGAGATGGGCGTCGCCTATCCGGAACTGGCCGAAGCGAGCGAGCGCGTCGCCCAGGTGCTGCGGCAGGAAGAAGAGCGCTTCGGCGAAACGCTGGAACACGGCATGAAGATCCTCGAGGCGCAGCTGGCCAAGGACAGCAAGAACCTCGACGGCGGCACCGCCTTCACGCTGTACGACACCTACGGCTTCCCGCTCGACCTGACCGCCGACATCTGCCGCGAGCGCAACGTGACGCTCGACGAGGCAGGCTTTAGCGCGGCGATGGAACAGCAGAAGAAGACCGCGCGCGCCGCCGGCAAATTCAAGATGGCCGCCGGCGTCGAGTACTCCGGCGCCAAGACCGAGTTCGTCGGCTACGAGAATCTGGTGCATAACGCCACCGTCATCGCGCTGTACCACGAAGGCGCGCCGGTGCAGGAACTGAAGGCCGGCCAGTCCGGCATCGTGGTGCTTGACACCACGCCGTTCTACGCCGAATCGGGCGGCCAGGTCGGCGACCAGGGCGTCCTCAAAAGCGCCGCCGGCGCCTTCGAAGTGGAAGACACGCTCAAGGTCCAGGCCGACGTGTTCGGCCACCACGGCGAGCTCGTTGCCGGCGTGCTGAAAGTGGGCGACAAGGTCGACGCCATCGTCGACGAGGAAAAGCGCGGCCGCACCATCCGCAACCACTCGGCGACCCACCTGATGCACAAGGCGCTGCGCGAAGTGCTGGGCAGCCACGTGGCGCAAAAAGGCTCGCTGGTCGACCCCGACAAGACCCGTTTCGACTTCAGCCACAACGCGCCGCTGACGGCCGAGCAGATCGCCAGGGTCGAGACCATCGTCAACCGCGAGATCCTGCAGAACCACGCCACCCGCGCGCAGCACATGTCGTTCGACGACGCCGTCAAGCACGGCGCGATGGCGCTGTTCGGCGAGAAGTACGGCGACGAAGTGCGCGTGCTCGACATCGGCTCGTCCAAGGAGCTGTGCGGCGGCGTCCACGTCGAACGCACCGGCGACATCGGCTTCTTCAAGATCATCAACGAAGGCGGCGTCGCCGCCGGCATTCGCCGCCTCGAAGCGGTCACCGGCGAAGGCGCGCTGACGCTGGTGCAGGGGCTCAACCGCCGCCTGCAGGAAGCGGCCGGCGCGCTCAAGACCAATCCGGAAGAGCTGACCACGCGCATCGCGCAGGTGCAGGACCAGGTCAAGTCGCTGGAGAAGGAACTGGCGCAGCTGAAGTCGAAGCTGGCGTCGGGGCAGGGCGATGAGCTGGCGACCCAGGCGGTCGACGTCAACGGCATCAAGGTGCTGGCGGCGACGCTGGAAGGCGCCGACGTGGCGACGCTGCGCGAGACGATGGACAAGCTCAAGGACAAGCTGAAGACGGCTGCCATCGTGCTGGCGGCGGTGGCCGACGGCAAGGTCAGCCTGATCGCCGGCGTCACCGCCGACGCCACTTCGAAGGTCAAGGCCGGCGATCTGGTCAACTTCGTCGCCCAGCAGGTCGGCGGCAAGGGCGGCGGCCGTCCGGACATGGCGCAGGCTGGCGGCACCGACCCGAGCGGCTTGCCGGCGGCGCTGGCGGGCGTGGCAGCGTGGGTCGGACAGCGCGTATCGTAAAGTTTGCTAGTTGGATACGGTCGTTGTGAAGTTGCAACGACCGAAGTTTATTTTGGTGCGGTGCGTCATAATCCTCCAATTGGAGTATATTGACTCCTATGAGCACCGTAACCAACCCAGTGAACCATTCGATGAGCGACCTCTCCATTGTTAGCGACATCATGGAATATCAGAAAGAACTCGATGCGCGCGGGCTGAATTGTCCGTTGCCGATTCTGAAGGCCAAGAAAGCGCTTGCCGAGATGGAAACCGGACAGGTTTTGCGCATCGTCGCAACCGACTCCGGCTCCGTCCGCGACTTCCAGGCATTCGCCAAGCAGACCGGCAACGCCCTGTTGGCGCATTCGCAAAACGGCCTCGAGTTCACCTTTTTGATGCGTCGCAAGTAAGATTATTCCTACCCCAGCCGTTGTCGCCGCGTTCGCGCGGCCGACGGCGAGAGCGATTCCTGCGTCGGGTTTTAATCAAAAATGGCACGATCGTGCTTTAATTTCGCCCTGATGGTGTTTTTCTCATATAATCTAGGCCACTAGTCAGTCACCAAATTTCAATTCTTTGCAAAGGCACCCCATGAAAGTTCTGGTTCCCGTCAAACGTGTGGTCGACTACAACGTCAAGGTCCGCGTCAAGTCCGACGGCAGCGGCGTCGATATTGCCAATGTCAAAATGTCGATGAATCCGTTCGACGAGATCGCGCTGGAAGAGGCGATGCGCCTGAAGGAAGCCGGCAAGGTCACCGAAGTGATCGCGGTATCGTGCGGCGTCACGCAGGCGCAGGAAACGCTGCGCACCGGCATGGCGATCGGCGCCGACCGCGCGATCCTGGTCGAGACGCTCGCCGACCTCGAGCCGCTGGCCGTGGCCAAGCTGCTCAAGGCGGTGGCCGACAAGGAGCAGCCGCAGCTGATCATCCTCGGCAAGCAGGCGATCGACGACGACTCCAACCAGACCGGCCAGATGCTGGCGGCGCTGCTGGGCTGGCCGCAAGCGACGTTCGCCTCGAAAGTGGTGGTCGACGGCGACAAGGTAACGGTCACGCGCGAAGTCGACGGCGGCCTCGAGACGCTGGCGCTCACGCTGCCGGCGATTATCACCACCGACCTGCGCCTGAACGAGCCGCGCTACGTCACGCTGCCGAACATCATGAAGGCGAAGAAGAAGCCGCTGGAAGTGATCAAGCCGGAAGACCTTGGCGTGGACGTCGCGCCGCGCCTGAAGACGCTGAAGGTGGTGGAGCCTGCCAAGCGTTCGGCCGGCATCAAGGTGCCTGACGCGGCGACCCTGGTGGCCAAGCTGCGCACCGAAGCCAAAGTAATCTGATCGCCTGCCCGGCTCACACAAGAATAGGAATCATCATGGTCGCATTAGTCATCGCTGAACACGATAACGCATCCCTGAAGGGAAGCACTCACCACACCGTCACCGCGGCCGCGCAATGCGGCGGCGAAGTGCACCTGCTGGTCGCCGGCAGCAACTGCGGCGCCGCCGCCGCGCAGGCTGCCGCCATCGCCGGCGTCACCAAGGTGCTGGTCGCCGACGCGCCGCACTTCGCCGACGGCCTGTCCGAAAACGTCGCCGAGCAGGTGCTCGCCGTCGCTAGCGCCTACTCGCACATCCTGGCCCCGGCCACCGCCTACGGCAAGAACATCCTGCCGCGCGTGGCCGCCAAGCTGGACGTCGCGCAGATCTCCGAAATCACCAAGGTCGATTCGCCCGATACCTTCGAGCGTCCGATCTACGCCGGCAACGCGATCGCCACCGTGCAGTCGGGCGACAAGGTCAAGGTCATCACCGTGCGCGGCACCGGCTTCGATTCGGCACCGGCCACGGGCGGAACGGCGGCGATCGAAAACGTCGCCGCTGTCGCCGATTCGGGCAAGTCGAGCTTTGTCGGCCGCGAACTGGCCAAGTCGGATCGCCCTGAACTGACGGCCGCCAAGGTCATCGTCTCGGGCGGGCGCGGCATGGGCTCGGGCGAGAACTTCAAGATCCTCGAGCCGCTCGCCGACAAGCTGGGCGCCGCGATGGGCGCCTCGCGCGCCGCCGTCGACGCCGGCTTCGTGCCGAACGACTGGCAGGTTGGCCAGACCGGCAAGATCGTCGCGCCTGCGCTGTACATCGCCGTCGGCATCTCCGGCGCGATCCAGCACCTGGCCGGCATGAAGGACTCGAAGACCATCGTTGCCATCAACAAGGATCCGGAAGCGCCGATCTTCTCGGTGGCCGATTACGGCATCGTCGGCGACCTGTTCGAAGTGGTGCCTGACCTGGTCAAGCAGCTGGGCTGATCAAAGTCGGCCGCATGACCGCCAACGCGTCGCGTCTGGGGTCTGATCCCCTGGGGTCAGACCCCGGTTTTGTTAACGGTGCGCGAAATATAAATACTAGGAGATCTACGTGAGCTACAAAGCCCCGCTGAAAGACATGCTGTTCGTGATGAACGAACTGGCCGGACTGTCCGCCATCAACCAGCTGCCAGGCTGCGAAGACGCTACCGCCGACACGGTCGAAGCGGTACTGGAAGAGAACGCGAAATTCTGCGGCAACGTCGTCGCGCCGCTGAACCACAGCAGCGACAAGGATCCGAGCTTCTGGCACGACGGCCAGGTCACCACCGCCAACGGCTTCAAGGAGGCCTTCAAGGGCTTCGCCGAAGCCGGCTGGCAGGGTGTGCAGCATCCGTCCGAATTCGGCGGCCAGGGCCTGCCCAAGCTGGTCGCGACACCGTGCATCGAGATGCTCAACGCGTCGTCGATCTCGTTCGCTCTGGTGGCGCTGCTGACCGACGGCGCCATCGAAGCGCTGCTCACCGCCGGCTCCGACCAGCAGAAGGCGCTCTACCTCGAGCCGCTCATCACCGGCAAGTGGACCGGCACCATGAACCTCACCGAGCCGCAGGCCGGCTCGGACCTGGCCGCCGTGCGCACGCGCGCGGTGCCGCAGGGCGACGGCACCTACAAGGTGTTCGGCACCAAGATCTTCATCACCTACGGCGAGCATGACATGGCCGAGAATATCGTCCACCTGGTGCTGGCCCGTACGCCGGACGCGCCGCCGGGCGTGAAGGGCATCTCGCTGTTCATCGTGCCGAAATTTATGGTCAATGCGGACGGCTCGCTCGGCGAACGCAACGATGCACACTGCGTCTCGATCGAGCACAAGCTGGGCATCAAGGCCAGCCCGACCGCGGTGCTGCAGTTCGGCGACCACGGCGGCGCCATCGGCACCCTGGTGGGCGAAGAGAACCGCGGCCTCGAGTACATGTTCATCATGATGAACGCGGCGCGCTTCGCCGTCGGCATGCAGGGCATCGGCCTGGCCGACCGCTCGTACCAGCAGGCAGTCGCTTTCGCCAAGGATCGCGTGCAGTCGCGCGACCTCGCCGGCTCCAGCGGGCCGGTGTCGATCATCCACCATCCGGATGTCCGGCGCATGCTGATGTCGATGCGCGCCCATGTCGAGGCGGCGCGCGCGCTGGCGTATGTGGGCGCCGGCATCAGCGACCTGGCCAACCATCACCCGAACGCGGATACGCGCACGGCCAACCAGGCGGTGTACGAGTACCTGGTGCCGGTCATCAAAGGCTGGTCGACCGAGATGTCGCAGGACGTCACGCGCGACGGCGTGCAGGTCCACGGCGGCATGGGCTTCATCGAAGAAACCGGCAGCGCGCAGCACTACCGTGACGCCAAGATCCTCACCATCTATGAAGGCACCACCGCCATCCAGGCGAATGACCTGGTCGGGCGCAAGACGGTGCGCGACGGCGGCGCGGTCGCCAAGGGCCTCATCGCCCAGGTGCGCGCCACCGAAGCGCAGCTCGCCAGCGCCGGCGGCGCCGACTTCGGCGCCATCGCCTGCCATCTGGCCGGCGGCAGCGCCGCGCTCGAGGCGGTGGTGGAGTACATGGTGACCAACATGCGTTCCGACATCAAGGGCGTGTTCGCCGGCAGCGTGCCGTACCTGCGGCTGGCCGGCATCGTGCTGGGCGGCTGGCAGATGGCGCGCGCGGCGCTGGTGGCGCAGCAGAAGCTCGACGCGGGCGAGGGCGATGCGGGGTTCTACAAGGCCAAGATCGCCACCGCGCGCTTCTTCGCCGACCACATCCTGTCGCAGGCGCCAGGCCTGCGCGCGGCGATCGTCGACGGCAGCGCCGGCGTGCTGGCGCTGGAGGAAGACCAGTTCTGATCGGGCGTCACGCGCCCTGATCGGCGTCATCCTCGCGCAGCGGGGATCCATCGTTGAGTGTGCCGAGCCGATGCTCTGCGCTCAGCATGGGTTGCCGCTGCGCGAGGATGACGAAACCACAGCGCGTAAAAAGTTGTCAATAATTTTTTTGTTTCAAATTCTTTCGCGCTGATTCCAGTGCGATATTTCCTGTATCTTCCCTGTCTTAAGAGCACTGGCGCTGCGGCAATTTACCCCACGCCTCAATTTGAGAAACAGGACAGGGAACTATCTTGAAATTTTCCGCGCTGCCGGCCCGGCTTTCGGGCGTTTTGTTGTTGGGTACATTGCTGGCGTCGTGCGGCGGCGGCGGCGGCTCGTCGGCGATGACGCCAGCTCCCGTGCCCGAGCCGGTGCCGGTGCCCGCGCCAGGCCCGGCGCCGCTGCCCGAGCCATCGCCGATTGCGCCGGCGCCCGCCGGCTGCACCGTCCACGTTGTCGCCGACAGCACCGTCCAGGCAGGCAAGACCGCCGGCGCCAGCGCGCTGGCGTGCGGCGGCACGCTGGCCGACGTCACCTGGACCCAGGTCAGCGGTCCGTCCGTCACAATGCTGGCCGCGCGCAGCGCCACCGTCGCGTTCGAGCCGTCCACCGCCGGCACCGTGCGGCTGCGCGCCGACGTGCGCCTGGACGATGGCCGCACCGCCAGCGGCAGCGCCGACGTCCAGGTCACGGCGGCAACGACGGCCAGTTCGCTGACCTTGCGCGCCGACCATTCGGTGCGCCCGGAAATCAATACCTCGGTGCGGGCGTGGCCGACCCTGGCCGCCGGCGAAACGGTGAGCACGATCGTCTGGACCCAGGTCGCCGGGCCATCCGTGACGATGGATACCAACAACAACAAGCTGCTGATGTTCAAGGCGCCGAAGGTGACCGTCGATACGGTGCTCAAGTTCCGCGCCGTGATGACGACCAGCAGCGGGCGCCAGGACAGCGACGACGTCATGGTGGGCGTGGAAACCGAACCCGCGCTGCCGAACGGCTACCTGTTCGACGAGACGGCGCGCGTGCACCCGTACCGCCCGGTTGGCCTGTACGCCGGCGTGCTGGCGCGCTGTGCCTACAGCAACAGCATCTACTACCTCGATTCGGAGCGCACCAATTTCTGCAGCAGCGCCACCTTGCCGCTGCTGCAGACCGAAGCCGGCCCGGGTGCGATCCCGAGCGTGGCGCAGATCATGGGGCGGGTGCTGACCTCGCACGATTTTCTCGGCGCCAACTTCGAGCAGTTCCTGCTGACCCAGGATCCGCATGGCGACTTCCGCCGCCTGCTCGGCGGGGTGACGGCGATCGTGCTCGGTTCGCACGTGCGCCCGAGTTTCTACTGGGCCGTCAGCGGCGCCATCTACCTCGACGCCAACAACCTGTGGCTCACGCCGGAGCAGCGCGACGTCGTCACCGAAGTGCCGGACTACCGCACGTCCTTCGACGACGAACTCAATTTCACCAGCTTCGGGCGCCAGGTGCGCGGCAATGCCTACGCGCGCCGCAGCTTCCCGTCGTCATCGCGCATCACCAGAACGACCGAAGAACTGGTGCTGGAAATCGGCCGCCTGCTGTATCACGAGCTCGGCCATGCGGGCGACTTCTTCCCGCCGAGCGAGCGCACGCTCAATCCGTCCGAGTCGATCTGGGCGAGCGTTTCCGGCCGCATCGGCGCGCAGGCATTGCCGTCGGATGCGCTGGCGATCCTGTATCCGTTGACGTCGGCGGAGATGAAAGGGCTCGGCCAGGTCATGTACCAGGGCGCCGCCGCGACCGACGCGCAGAAGGCGTACGGACCGGCCGACGTCGGCGGCTTCTTCGCCTCCGACCGCGCCACCGACGACTATGCCTATTCGCTGGTGCCGGGCATCAATTCGCGCGAGGACCTGGCGATGCTGTTCGAGGAGTTCATGATGAGCTACCGGCACGGCGTGCGCTACGACGTCGCGTTCACCAACGTGTTCAAGGATGGCATGACGGCCGACCAGCTCATCGTCGGCTGGGGCCAGCGCGGCCGCATCGGCGAGCCGGCCATCAGGCCGCGCATCAAGCTGGTGCTGCAGCGCATCGCGCCGTGGATCGATCCGTCGGCGGTGGACAACCTGCCGGCGCCGATCATGATGCGGGCGGGGTCGAGCTGGGATGCGAACCTGGTGCTGGCGGGCGGCACGCCGTCGCAGCCGTCGAGCCTGCGTGCCGGTTCGGCGGCGGCGTCGCCGCGCGAACTGCGCGAGGACCTGAAGCTGCGGCGCGCAGCCCACTAACGCACGCGCGGCGGCCTAGCCGTAGGCGCCGCCGGTGTAGAGCAGGTCGAACAGGCGCGAGATGGTGGCGATCAGCGTCGTGCAAGCGACCAGCATGGTGACCACCAGGATGATTGCCAGCGGCCAGCGCGAATCGGTGCGCCCGCCCGAGCCGGCGTTGAAGCGGGCGTCGAATTTTTCGTCCGGCATCAGCCCGAGCACCAATGCCTCCAGGAAACCGGCCAGGTACGACAGCGTCAGCGGCAGCAGCTGATAGAAAATGTCCGCCGTCGGCGCCAGCGCCATGACCGCCGCGGTGGCCGGCACGCTCGCGAAATGCAGCAACGCCCACTTGTCGCGCATGCCGCGCAGAAGAAAGCGGTGGGCGCCGGTGCCGCCCAGAACGGCGGCGAGCAGGGTGGCAATGGTCTTGTTCTTGTGGCGGGGGCGGGCGGATGACATGAAAGCGGGCAACCTTTAAGCGGGAAAGCACGCAGTATCGGTCAAAAACCGCCGGCCGGCATCTGTTTTCCCTTAAATTCGCTTTGCCGCCGAGCCCCGAAATCGGCGATAATGCTCGACTTCGGCCCGAATTGCGCGCCCTGTTGTCATTACTGCTTGCTGCTGCGCGGCATTGCGCGCTATAATTGTCGGCTTTTTCCGCCCAGCATAACTTTTTGGATTTAATTATGGTCGTTATTCGTTTAGCTCGTGGAGGCGCCAAGAAGCGCCCGTTCTTCAACATCGTTGCAACGGACTCGCGCAATCGCCGCGACGGCCGCTTCATCGAGCGCATCGGTTTCTACAACCCGATGGCAGCTGGTGGCGAAGTCGGCCTGCGTATCACCGCAGACCGTCTGGCTTACTGGCAAGGCGTTGGCGCACAACTGTCGCCAACCGTTGCACGCCTGGTGGCTTCGCAGCCAGCAGTAGCAGCGTAATATCGCTGGGCCAGGTTTGACCGATCTTGCGGCAATTCCCCCGGACGACCTGACGCAAGTCGGGTATGTGTCCGGCGCCTTCGGTGTCACCGGTTCGATACGGGTCACGCCGTTTTCGGCCGACGCCGATGCGCTGCAAAGTGCGAAGACCTGGTGGCTGGACAAGCCGGTGCTGCATGCACTCAAGGTGCGCACGGCAAAACTTCACGGCGGCGACGTCGTGGCCCAGCTGGTTGGCGTGGTGGGGCGGGATGCCGCGGAGGCGCTGAAAGGCGCCGCAGTGACGATTCCCCGCAGCGAATTCCCGCAACTGCCGGCCGACGAGTTTTACTGGTCCGACCTGATCGGACTGGAAGTCGTCAATCTGCAAGGTGAGGCCCTCGGGCAAGTCACCGACATGATGGACAACGGCGTGCAGTCGATCTTCCGGATCACGCCGGTGGCAGACGCCACTGCTGAAGCGAAAGCCGAGGAGCGGCTGATCCCGTACGTTGATCAGTACGTCAAGACGATTGACCTTGCAGCCAAGAAAATTACTGTGGACTGGGGCCTGGATTATTAAGGCATCAATCCCGAAGCGAAGCATGAAGCGAAAACGCGATGCAATTTGACGTCGTGAGCTTGTTTCCCGAAATGTTTGCCGCGTTGACGCAGTCGGGGGTAACCCGCCGCGCCTACGAGCAGCAGCGCTGGGGCTTGTCGCTGTGGAATCCACGCGATTTCACCATCGACAATCACCGCACCGTGGACGATCGCCCTTACGGCGGCGGTCCCGGCATGGTGATGATGGCCAAGCCGCTGGAAGCGGCGATCGGTGCTGCCAAGCAGCGCCAGGTCGCGCTTGGGCTTGCCGCGCCGCGGGTGGTCTTCATGTCGCCCCAGGGGCGCGCGCTGACCCACGATCGCGTGATGCAATTGAAAGACGAGCCGGGCCTGGTGCTGCTGTGCGGACGCTACGAAGCGGTCGACCAGCGCTTGCTGGACCGGGTAGTCGATGAAGAAATCAGCCTGGGCGACTTCGTGCTGTCCGGCGGCGAGCTGCCGGCGATGGCGCTGATGGATGCGGTGCTGCGGCAGTTGCCGGGCGTGCTGGGCGACGATGCTTCGGCAATCGAAGACAGTTTCGTCAACGGCCTGCTCGATTCGCCGCATTACACGCGGCCCGAGACGTACGAAGGCGTCAGCGTGCCGCCGGTGCTGATGGGCGGCAACCACGCCGAGATCGTCAAGTGGCGGCGCCAGCGGATGCTCGAAGCGACCGCGCGCAAGCGGCCCGACCTGCTGGTCAAGGCGCGCGAAGCCGGCGTGCTGACCAAGCTGGACGAAAAATTTTTGGCAGGTTTATAAAAACCTGTTGTGGTACCTGGCGGGCATGTTGCCCGTCCGTTTTAACCCCATCCTCTACTGGGCGAATGCAGCGCCAGCACGATGGTCAATGGAGTCATAAAAATGAACCTGATTCAAATTCTTGAGCAAGAAGAAATTGCCCGTCTGGGCAAGACTATTCCTGACTTCGCACCAGGCGATACCGTTATCGTCAACGTCAACGTAGTCGAAGGCACCCGCAAGCGCGCCCAGGCATACGAAGGCGTGGTGATCTCCCGTCGTAACCGTGGCCTGAACTCGAACTTCATCGTTCGCAAGATCTCGTCCGGCGAAGGCGTCGAGCGTACGTTCCAGCTGTACTCCCCGCTGATCGCATCGATCGAAGTCAAGCGTCGTGGTGATGTTCGCCGCGCCAAGCTCTACTACCTGCGTGAGCGTTCGGGTAAATCCGCGCGTATCAAAGAGAAGCTGCCACAACGTCGCGTTGCAACTCCGGCCGCTGCCAAGTAATAATAGCGACTGCGTTGCGAACGAAGGCATCCTTGCCGGATGCCTGGAAAAAGGCATCCGACTGGGTGCCTTTTTTGTTTTAGCTGGAGGAAACGCGTTTGGCCAAGCTCCCGTTCGATCCCGAGCAGTTACCGATAGATTCGATAGGCGGCGAAGCGCCGGTCGAGCCTGGCCGCCTGACGGCCGATTGGCTGCGCCGCCACTTCGCCGCACCGCCCGAGTGGCAGCCGGAAGCGCTCGACGAATCCGTCGTGCAGCGCCCGGCGATGATACCGGCGGCGGTGCTGATCCCGCTGGTCGCGCGTGCCGGCGGCCTGACCATGCTGCTGACCCAGCGCACCGACCATCTGTCCAGCCACGCCGGCCAGATCAGCTTTCCTGGCGGCCGAGCCGAAGAATACGACGCTTCGCCGGCCGCCACCGCGCTGCGCGAGGCGCAGGAAGAAATCGGCATCGACGCCAGCCATGTCGAAATCATCGGCCAGTTGCCGGTGTATCTGACCGGCACCGGCTACCACGTCACGCCGGTGGTGGCGCTGCTGATGCCGCCGTTCGACCTGATGCCCGACCCGCACGAAGTGGCCGAAATCTTCGAAGTGCCGCTGGCGCACCTGATGAATGGCGCGCACCACCAGCGGCTGTCGGTCGAGTTGCCCACCGGGCGGCGCAGTTTTTACGCGATGCCGTACGAGCGCCACTTCATCTGGGGCGCCACGGCCGGCATGCTGCGCAACCTGTTCCATTTCCTGCGCGCCTGATCCATCCGACCCGATAGCGCCGAAATGTTCCAAAACCGGGGTCAGACCCAGGTTTTAGAAGAATTCAGCATCAATCCGAGCGCGTGTTCGCAACGTTCCAATACCCGGGTCTGACCCCGGTTTTGGAATGTTTTCGAGTTCGCAATGTTCTAATACCTGGGTCTGACCCCGGTTTTGGAATGGTTTAAAACCGGGGGGCGAGCCAATAAGTTTGATTTGGGTAGTGCTCTGCGCTATCGTAGCGGGGCCGGGCAGTATTGCTTTATTTAACAAAGGACGTATGCAATGACTTTTCTCTCTATTCTGTGCGCGTTGCTGATCGAGCAACTCAAGCCTTTGCGCGCGGATAACATGATTTATGCCGAGATCAAAAGCTTCGCAATGCGCATGGAAAGCTGGTTCAACGCCGGCGACGCCAGCCACGGCCGCCTCGGCTGGATCCTGATGATGGCGGCCCTGATGGTGCCCACCGCACTGATCTACTGGACGCTGCTGCACTTCAACTGGGTCTTCGCCGCCTTCGCCTGGAACGTGCTGATCGTCTACCTGACGCTGGGTTTTCGCCACTACAGCCATTACTTCACGTCGATCCAGCTGGCCCTCAATTCCGGCGACGAACCGGCCGCCCGCACGCTGCTGGCCGAATGGACCCGCATCGACACCGCCGGCATGGAAACGACCGAGATCTGCCGCCTCGCCGTCGAGAAGTCGCTCGTCACCACCCACCGCAACGTGTTCGGCGTGTTCTTCTGGTTCCTGATGCCGCTCGGGCCGGCCTGCGCGGTGATGTACCGCGTCTCCGAATACCTGGCGCGCGCCTGGAACGAGCCGGACCACATGCGCGGCGAAGCCTTCGGCCAGTTCGCCGCCAAGGCCTTCTACTGGATCGACTGGCTGCCGGTGCGCCTCACCGCCGTCGCCTTCGCCGTGGTCGGCAATTTCGAAGACGCGATCTACGCCTGGCGTAACTTCGCCCACCGCTGGAGCGACGAGGCCAAGGGCATCATCCTCACCGCCGGCGGCGGCGCCATGGGCGTGCGCCTCGGCACGCCCTACGAGAACGCGTCCGGCGTCGTCATCCCGGCCGACGCCGCCACCGTCGACTCGCTCGACACCGAGGCCGAAGTGCTGCCGGGCGAAGAACCCAACATCCGCGCGCTGCAAAGCACCGTCGGCCTGGTGTGGCGCGCCTTGCTGCTGTGGATGATGCTACTGTTGCTGTTGTCCGGCGCCGTCTGGCTGGGCTAAGCGGCCCGCGCGGCGCAGGCCCGGCCGCGCGAACGGCGACTTCAAGTCTTCTATAAGATATAATACTGCGTCAGCGCCCGGTGCTTGCCCCGGGCCCCTCCACGCAGCACTCTTGTCCGTATCCCGCCAATGGTCGAGTCACCGCAAATCAAGAAAGAACTCGCCGAAGAGTTTTTCATTCTTGGCGTCACCAGCGATGGCAGGCAGTTTCGTCCCAGCGACTGGGCCGATCGCCTGTGCGGCGTCATGTCGTGCTTCAAGCCGGAAGGCTCCGGCGGACGCGACTCGCACCTGCAGTTTTCCCCGTATGTGCGGCCGACCATGCTCGATGGCGTCAAGGCGGTGGTGGTCGACGGCGCCCTGCGCAATATCGAGCCGCTAGCCTACCATTTCGTCGTCAACTTCGCCAAGGACAACGATCTGCAAGTGATCGATGCCTGCATCCTGCCCGATCCCACTGCCGCAAAGTAATTCTCCGTTCCCGTCACGTTGAGCAAGATCAAGGCTGCTGCAGAATCGGCGCGTTAGCGTTATGCTGATGTACGCGCGTCTGTCGGCGCGCAAGGACGAGCGGCCCGGCGCCGCGTAGGAGACTGACATGCGTATTGGCGAAATGTGCACCACCCAGACCATCGTTTGCACGCGCGAGGAGAGCGTCCAGCGCGCCGCGCTGCTGATGCGGACCCACCACGTCGGCGACGTCGTCGTCGTCGAGCAGCCCAACGGCGAACGCGTTCCCACAGGAATACTCACCGACCGCGACATCGTCGTCTCGGTCATCGCGCTCGGCCTCGACCCGGCCAGCCTGCTGGTCGGCGACATCATGAGCGACGACTTGCTCACCTGCAGCGAAAAGGACGACGTCTACGAAACCATCGAGCGGATGCGCCTGCGCGGTATCCGCCGCGTGCCGGTGGTCAATGCGCATGGCGGCCTGACCGGCATCGTCAGCGCCGACGACCTGCTCGGCTTCCTGGCCGAGGAGATGGGCGAGCTGGCGCGCATCGGCCCGCACCAGCAGTCGCAGGAGAAGCGCGCCCGCCACTAAACTGGGCAAAAGAGCGTGCGGAAATCCCGTTAGCCGAGCCGGCGAGTAATAATAGGCGTCATCCTCGCGAAGGCGGGGCGTTTTCCCTCCTGAGCGAGATCGCATGAACCCAAACAGCTGCAGGCTGCGCGTCGGCGCATTCATTTTCGCCGGCGCGCTGGCCGGCGCCGTCGCGGCGGCGCCAGCCATGCCTCAGGGCGTCGTTCAGGGCCCGGCCGTCGAAGGCATCACCGAATACCGCCTGGCCAATGGCCTCAAGGTGCTGCTGTTCCCCGACGCCTCCAAGCCGACCGTCACCGTCAACGTCACCTACCTGGTCGGCTCGCGCCACGAGAATTACGGCGAAACCGGCATGGCGCACCTGCTCGAGCATCTGCTGTTCAAGGGCTCGCGCAACAACCGCGCCATCACCCAGCAGTTCGCCGACCGCGGCATGCAGTACAACGGCACCACCTCGCTCGACCGCACCAATTACTACGAGGTGTTCAAGGCCGGCGACGACAATCTCCAGTGGGCGCTGCAGATGGAAGCGGACCGCATGGTCAACTCCTTCATCGCCAAAAAAGACCTCGACTCCGAGATGACGGTCGTGCGCAACGAGTACGAGAGCGGCGAGAACTCGCCCGGCGGGGTGCTGTTGAAGCGCATGCAGAGCGTCTCGTACGACTGGCACGCCTACGGCCGTTCGACCATCGGCAACCGCAGCGACATCGAGAACGTCGGCATCGCCAACCTGCAGGCGTTCTACCGCACCTGGTACCAGCCGGACAACGCGGTGCTGCTGGTGGCCGGCAAATTCGACCCCGCCAGCACGCTGCGCTTCATCGCCCGGAAGTTCGGCGCCATCCCCAGGCCGAAGCGCGCGCTGCCAGCGTTCTGGACCATCGAGCCGACCCAGGACGGCGAACGCACCTTCAGCGTGCGGCGCCAGGGCGACGTGCAGATCGTCGCCCTCGGCTACAAGGTGCCGTCCGAACTGCACCTCGATACCGACGTGCTGTCGTTCGCCTCCGACATCCTCGGCAACGGCCCGGCGGCGCGCCTGCACAAGCTGCTCATCGAGAGCGGCCAGGCCAGCGAAGTGTTCGCCTTCGGCCAGACTGGCTACGCGCCGGGCCTGCAGCTGGTCGGCGCGGTGGTGAAGAAGGGCGCGCCGATCGAGCCGGTGCGGGCGGCGATGACGGCCGCGGTGGAGGACTTCACGCGTAACCCGCCCACGCAGGAGGAGATGGAGCGGGTGCGGCGCGCCAGGAACAACGACATCGAGAAAAGCCTGAACGATCCGCAGCGGGTGGGGGTGGCGCTGTCCGAGGCGATCGCGCTCGGCGACTGGCGCCTGTACTTCGTCGGCCGCGAGCGGGTCGCCGCCATCACCGCCGACGACGTGGCGAAGGTGTCGGGCCGCTACCTGCGGCGCGACAACCGGGTGACCGGCTTGTTCGTGCCGGACGACGCCCCGCAGCGCGCCGACATCGCGCCGGCGCCGGCCGTGGCCGCGCTGCTGAAGGACTTCAAGCCGCGCGCCGCGTCGCTGGTGTCGGAAGACTTCGAGCCGAGCCAGGACAACATCATGAAGCGCACGACGCTGGCGACGGCGGGCGGCGTGAAGATGGCGCTGCTGCCCAAGAAGAACCGCGGCGAGGCTGTGTCGGTAGAATTCGTCCAGCACTTCGGCGACGAAAAGAACCTGTTCGGCAAAGGCGCGGTGCCGCAGCTGACCGCGGCGATGCTGATGCGCGGGACCAGCAAGTTCAATCGCATCGAGCTGGCCGACGAGTTCGACCGGCTGAAGATAAGCGGCGGCCCGAACCGCTTCGAGACCACGCGCGCCAACCTGCCCGAGGCGCTGCGGCTGATGGCGCACGTGCTGAAGGAGCCGGCTTTCCCCGAGTCCGAGTTCGAGCAGCTGCGCCAGCAGGCGCTGGTGTCGATCGAGGCGGGCCGCAGCGAACCGCAGGAGGTGGCGTCGCGCGCGCTGGCGGAGCACTTCGACATGTATCCGCGCGGCGATCCGCGCGCCGCGACCACCATCGAGCAGGACATCGCCGACACGCGCGCCGCCACGCTGGCCCAGCTGAAGGACTTCCACCGCGAGTTTTACGGCGCCGGGCCGGCCGAACTGGCGATCGTCGGCGACTTCGATGCCGCCGCCGTGGCGCCATTGGTCGATCAGCTGTTCGGCCAATGGGCCCCGCTTGCCAACGCCGCGCCGCTGCTGCGCAAGCACGCCGAGGCGGCGCCGCTGCGCAAGACGCTCGACACGCCGGACAAGGAAAACGGCTTCTATACGGCGCGCCTGAACCTCGACCTGAACATCGACGACGCCGACTATCCGGCGCTGGCGCTGGCCAATTTCATCTTCGGCGAAGGCAGCCTGAAGTCGCGCCTGATGGACCGCATCCGCCAGAAGGACGGCTTGTCGTACGGCGGCGGCTCGCAGCTGTCGGCCGGCGAGCTTGACCGCGCCGGCACGTTCGGCATCGACGCCATCGCGGCGCCGCAGAACCTGCGCAAGCTCGATGCGGCGGTGCGCGAGGAACTGGCGCGCGCGCTGAACGGCGGCTTTACCGCGGCCGAACTGGCGGGCGCCAAGTCGGGCATGCTGCAGCAGCGCCTGCAGAACCGCTCGGACGATGCCGTGCTGGCGGCCGGCTGGGCCGGCTACCTGTACCGCGGCCAGACCTTCGAGTGGAGCCGCCGCTTCGAGCAGAAGCTGGCCGCGGTGACCCTGGCGCAGCTGAACGCGGCGTTCCGCAAGGCGATCGACCCTTCCAAACTGAGCGTGGTGATGGCCGGCGACCAGCAAAAGGCCACGCCGGGGCCAAAATAGTATTTTTCTTGCTACTGAACGACGCACAATTGTTTGATTGATTGTTCACGCGACGGTATAATGTTGCCTTACGGCAGCAAATGCTGCCGTTGTTCAATAATGGGGTGCGCGTGATGGTGGTCAAGAACAAGCAGCAGCGGGATACCTCGTTCGAGGGCAAGGTCGTGTTGGTGACGGGTGCGGCGGGCGGCATCGGCCGCGCGACGGCGCTCGCCTTTGGCCGCGCCGGCGCCAGCGTGGTGGTGGCCGACACGTCGGTCGACGGCGGCCATGCGACGGCGGCGATGATCGTCGAAGCCGGCGGCAAGGCGCTGTTCGTGCAGACCAACGTCACGCGCGCGACGGAAGTCGAGGCGCTGGTCGACAAGACGGTGGCCTATTACGGCCGCCTCGACTGCGCCTTCAACAATGCCGGCATCGAAGAAGAGTACCTGCCGCTGGCCGACGCCGACGAGGCGCTGTTCGACCGCATCGTCAACGTCAACGTCAAGGGCACCTGGCTGTGCATGAAGTACCAGATCCGCCAGATGCTCAAGCAGGGCAGCGGGGCGATCGTCAACACGGCGTCGGTGGCCGGGCTGGTGGGCGCGCCGACGCAGGCGATCTACGCGGCCAGCAAGCACGCGGTGGTCGGCCTGACCAAGACTGCCGCCGCCGAATACGGCCGCGACGGCATTCGCGTCAACAGCGTCTGTCCCGGCGTGATCAACACGCCGATGCTGGCGCGCGCGCTCGAGCGCGAGCCGGCGCGCCAGAAGAAGCTGCGCAACGTGCATCCGATCGGCCGCTTCGGCGAAGCGTCGGAAATCGCCGCCGCCGCGCTGTGGCTGTGCTCCGACCAGGCGTCGTTCGTCACCGGCCACCAGCTGGCGGTCGATGGCGGCCTCACCGCGATCTGACCGAGCAAAGTGCTGGTGTCAGGTCTGACATTCGGACATTTAAGAGCAAAGTGCTGGTGTCAGGTCTGACATTCGGACATTTTAGAGACCAAATGTCCGAATGTCAGACCTGACACCGGCTATTTAGGCCGCGGCGAGCGTATTGCGCGGTTCGGCGACGACAGCCTGCCGGCGCGCAGTTCGCCGACCGCCTTGCCGAGCGCGCGGCCGACGTTGCGCACCTCCTCCTGGAAATCGGTGTCGCGGTCCATCGCTTCGTGGCTCTCGGCGTACGACTCGAAATAGCCGACGTACCGGTCCAGCCGCGCGAAGCTGCCGGCATCGATCAGTCCCATCCAGTCGAGCCAGTCCGACAAACCGCGCCGCGTGCCTTCGATGCCGGCGACGTCGCCATGCACCACCAGGCCATACGCGCGGTCGGCCAGGTGCTTCGGATAGTCCCAGCCGGCCAGTTCCAGCGCCTTCGCTTCCTCCGCCTTCTTGCCGTGCGTGCTGGTGGGGTCGGGGTTGCCGCCGTCGGCGCACACCAGGCGGTCGATCATCAGCTTGAGCACAGCCGGCGTCTGGTACCAGTACACCGGCGTGACGATCAGGATGCCGTGCGCCGCCACCCACTTCTCGTAAATCTCGTTCATCCAGTCGTTGGTCTGGCGCAGCGAATGGTTCGGATAACAGCTGCACGGCCAGTGGCAGAGCGGCATCGCGGTCGATACGCAGGCCTTGCAGGGATGGATGTGGCGGTCGTAGTCGGAGGTCAGCAAGCTGAGGTCGAGGATGTCGACGTCGATGCCGTCCGCTTCCAGCACTTCGCGCGCCAGCTGGGTCATGCGGTAGCTCTTGGAGATCTCGCCGGGACAGGTGCCGTCGTTGCGCGCGGCGCCGTTGATGACCAGCACGCACGAGCGCGTCGCCGGATCCTTCTGCACCGCTTCGGCCGCCACCAGCCGATCGCGCGCCGCCGTCCATTCGACCGACAATTCGTACTCGGGATCGGCAAACCCGGGACCGGCTTTGTGCGTCACCGGCGCCTTGTGCGATGCGCTGTAGTTGTTCCAGGCCACTTCCTCGACCGCGGCCAGTTCGCCGGCCACCTCGCCGAAGGCCGGATCCATGAACGAGCGTTTGAAGACCAGGTGGAATTCGTCGCGCCCCAGCTTGCCGGGAGCTTGTCCTTTGCGTACCGATGTCATGGTCAACCTTTCTCAAGAGTACGTTCAGTATCCGAGAAATGAGGGGCGGCATATGTGCGCCAACTAACCGGCGGCCATGAAAAAAGGCGGGCCGGACCGAAGTCCGAACCCGCCTCGTGGCGGCAATGCGCGTCGCCGCTTACTTGGTGGCGGCAGGCGTTGGCGCTACCGCAGCGGCGGCAGGGGCCGCTGCCGCCGTCGCCGAGCGGTTCGCCCACAGCGTCCAGTACTTGGCCAGGTCGGCCACGCCGTCGTTGCCCTTGACGGTTGCCAGCGTCTTGGTCGCTTCGTCCTTGCGGCCGGCCTTGGCGTAGGCCATGCCCAGGCGCAGCTTGGCTTCTTCCGGCTTCTTGCCGACGCCCTTGGCGATGCCTTGCTCGATCAGCGGGATGCCCTTGTCGAACTGGTCCATCGTGACGTAGGCCCAGCCGAGGTTGACGAGGCCGGTGCCGTCTTTCGCCTTGGCCGCGCTCGCTTCACCGCTGGCGATGTTCTTGGTGTCGTCGGCGGCGCCCTTGTTGGCGCGGTCGCGCAGCTGCTTGTAGACGGAAGCGCTGCTGCCGGAGCCCAGCACGCCGGCTGCGGCGCCGGCGTCAAGCGCCTTCTTCGCCTCGGTCGGGAAGCCGGCGGTCAACGACAGCTCCGCCAGTTCGAGGTACTCTTCCGGCGCCATCGCCTTTTGCGCCACCGCCTGCAGGCGCAGCACGTCGAGCTGATGGGTCTGGCTAAAGCCCGGCTTGTTCTGCATGCGGCGCAGCAGGTCGGTCCAGTAGTCGTCGGCCGGATACAGCGTGACCAGCTTTTCCATCGACATCAGGTAGGTCGGGTTGTCCTTCAGCTTGGCGGCCGAACTGGCCAGCAGGCGCAGGTCTTCCAGCGACGGCTGCTTGCCGGCTTTTTCGGTATCGGCGATCAGCGTCAGCAGCTCAGTCTTGGCCGTCGTGAAATCATTGCTCAGATAGTAGGCGCGGGTCAGCGGGCTGCGGACTTTCTCCGGCGTCAGGCCTTCCTTCTGGTAGCGCTTCATCCATTCGATCGCCTTTGGGTAATTCTTGGCGTTATAGTTCATGTTGCCGATCGCGAGGATGAACTCGCTCTGCTCGGTCGGCGTCAGGCGGCCCGATGCGATCACTGCCTCGAGCGCGGTAATCGTCATCGGGTCATTGCCGGTGGCCGAGCCGAGCGCGACCTTCATGCGGTCGACCACATACGTTTCGTACGGCGTCTTGGCCGGGAACGCATCGGCCTGGGTCAGGCGGGTCTGCACCTCGTCGTACTTCTTCTCCACCATCAGCTGCTTGATGACGGCGGAGTCGATCAGCTTGAACAGCTCGGGGCGGACGGTATCGGGCTTCGGCTTGTCGCTCGTGACTTCATTGAGGACGTTGGCCGCTTTGCGGTCGTTGGCGCGCGGGTCCGCTGCCGGCGCCGGCCGGGCGTCAGGATTTCTCTGGGCGTGCGCGCCGGTCATCAGCGCCGGGGCTGCGTTGAGGCCGATAGCGGCCAGCATCAGAGTGAGGCGGGCAAGACGAAATTGGGACATGGACAACCCTTCGATCAATGAACAAGAAAATGAAGCTGAGGCTGGTAACTCAGTGGGTACAACGCGCGAGTGCGACGATCCGTGCACATGCTGTTTCGACAACGACGCGCGAAAATAAGCGCGTATTGTCCCATAAACTTTACCGATCCACTCTGCAATTGTGTGCGGATCATTCCTGTGGGAAATCACGCACGCGCGGCCCTTCAGAAGCCGGCCACCGGGCTGCATCCGCAGGCGTCGAGGTCACCGGCCAGCCAGGCATTGACCGCGTCCAGCGCCGGCGCCACGAAGCCGTAGGTGATCAGCGCCGGCGCGTCGATATCGAGCGCCTGGTAGGGGTTCCACAACGCCAGGTGCAGGTCCGGATGCCAGCTGGCGCGGGCGTGCGGGCCGTAGCGCAGGCGCGACGTTGAAGCGAGCAGCGTGAAGCGGCCGTCGGCCGGCAGCGAGTTCCAGTCGAACGTCTCGGCATCGGCAAACGTCACGGTATCGACATCGTACAGTCGCGCCAGCGATGCCGTCAGCACCGCCGCCGGCACGCCCGCCTCGGACACGCCGTCGCTGACGACGTCCTGGCGCACCACCAGCCGCACCTTGGCGCCGGCCGCGGGACGGCGCGCGTCGCCGCGTACGGTCAGCGCGCGGCGCCAGCCGTCGGCCATCAGCGCGCGGTCGCCGCCATCTTCAGCGTAGACGCGCGGCGCGCACGGATAGCGCCGCGCCAGCGCCGACAAGCGCGCCAGCCGCTCGGCGACGTCCTGCGCGCCGAGGGTGCCGGCGTCGATCGCGGCGGCGATGGCGGCGATGGTCTCTTCCTGGATCTCGGGCGTGCCGAGCGCCATCACCATGTCGGCGCCGGCGACCAGCGCGTTGACGGCGGCGTGGCCGGCGCCGTAGCGGTGGGCGATGGCGTGCATGTCCATGGCGTCGGTGATGATCACGCCGCGGTAGTCCCATTGCTCGCGCAGCAGGCCGGTCAGGATGCGGCGCGACATCGTCGCCGGGAACTCGGGATCGAGCGTCGGATAGACGATATGCGCGGTCATCATCGCCGGCGCGTGCGGCGCCGCCATGCGGAACGGCGCGAACTCGAACTGCTCCAGTTCGGCCAGCGGCTTGTCGACGGTCGGCAGGTCGCGGTGCGAATCGACACTGGTGTCGCCGTGGCCGGGGAAGTGCTTGACGCAGCAGGCCACGCCTTCGGACTCGCTGCCTGCCATCCACGCCATCGCCAGCTCGGTGGCGCGGCGCGGATCGGCGCCGAACGAGCGCTCGGCGATGACCGGATTGTGCGGGTTGTTGTTCAGGTCCAGCACCGGCGCGAAGTTCCAGTTGAAGCCGAGCGCCTTGACCGCGCGCGCCACCGCCGCGCCGGTCGCGCGCGCCAGCTCGAGGTCGTCGGCGGCGCCGAGCGCCATCGCCGACGGCGCCGCCGGCACCCAGGTCGAGCGCATCACGGCGCCGCCTTCCTGGTCGAGCGCGATCAGCGCCCCCGGGCCCATCGCCGCGCGCAGGGCGGCCGTCAGGCGCGCCAGCTGTTCGGCGTCGACCATGTTCTGGCGGAACAGGCAGACCCCGCGCACGCTGTTGGCCTTCAAGAAGTCGGCAGTGGCGGCATCGAGTTCGGTGCCTGCGAGCCGCACCATGATCAGCTGGCCGGCGAGTTGTCGGGAGTCGTTCATGGCTAGTGCGTCCTGGTGACTTTGTTGAGGTGGCGCGGGCGGTCCGGATCCATGCCGCGTGCTTTCGACAGGTGCGCCGCCATCACGTAGAACGCCTGCACCGCGACGATCGGGTCGAGGTCCGGCGTGGCGGCGACCGGCAGCGTCAGGTCGCGTTCGGCGATGTCGGCCGGCGCCGCCAGCAGCACGCGCGCGCCGCGGCCGCGCATTTCGGTTGCCAGCTGGACCAGGCCGGCCTGGGTCGGGCCGCGCGTGGCGAAGATCAACAGCGGATAGCCGTCCTCGATCAGCGCCATCGGGCCGTGCTTGATCTCGGCGCCGCTGAACGCTTCTGCCTGCAGCGCCGAGGTCTCCTTGAACTTGAGCGCCGATTCGAGCGCGATCGGAAAGCTGATGCCGCGCCCGACCACCATGATGTTGCGCGCGGGCGTGAGGACCTCGAGCGCGGCCGACCAGTCGCTGCGCGCCGCTTCGGCCAGCGCTTCAGGCAACGCCGCCAGGCTTTCGATCAGTTCCGGGTCGTTCTGCCAGTGCGCGACCAGGCGCGCGCCGGCCACCAGGCTGGTGATGAAGCTCTTGGTCGCGGCCACGCTTTGCTCTTTGCCGGCATGCAGCGGGATCGCCCACTCGGCCGCATGCGCCAGCGGCGAATCGATGTCGTTGACCAGCGCCACGGTGGTGGCGCCGCCGTCGCGGAAGTAGCGGATCGGCTCGACCACGTCCGGGCTCTGGCCCGACTGCGAGATGGCGATGGTCAGCGTGTCGCGCGTCACCAGCGGCGATTTGTACAGCGTCACCAGCGACATCGGCAGCGAGGCGACGATGCGGCCCATGCGCGCCATGATCAGGTAGGCGCAGTAGTTGGCGGCATGGTCGGAACTGCCGCGCGCCACCGTCAGCGCGCTGTTGAAATTGGTGGAGCGCAGCTTGCGTCCCAGTTCGGCGTAGCGTTCGACGTCGTTCGACAGCTGCAGCGAAACGCATTCGGCGGCCGACAGCGCCTCTTCAAGCATCAGTGAGGTCACAAGCTTCTCCTTCTATATATACGGCTTTGATATTGAGGTGGCGATCGAGCACGACGATGTCGGCGAAGCAGCCGGGGGCGAGCCGGCCACGCTCGGTCTCGCCGAGGTAGTCGGCGGCGTTGGTGGAAACGCGCCGCGAGGCATCGGCCAGGTCGAGGCCGATCGTGCCGACCAGGTTGCGCAGTGCCTGGTCCATGGTCAGGGTGCTGCCGGCCAGCGTGCCGTCGGGCAGGCGCACGCCGCCCATGCACTTGTGCACCTGCTGGCGGCCCAGCATGTACTCGCCGTCCGGCATGCCGGTGGCGGCGGTGGAATCGGTCACGCAGTACAGATGCGGAATCGCGCGCAGCGCCACCTTGATCGCGCCAGCGTGCACGTGCAGCAGGTCGGGGATGATCTCGGCGTACTGCGCATGCGCCAGCGCGGCGCCGACCATGCCCGGTTCGCGGTGGTGCAGCGGGTTCATCGCATTGAACAAATGGGTGAAGCCGGCCGCGCCGTGCTCCAGCGCGGCCACGCCGTCGTCGTACGAGCCGGTGGTGTGGCCGATCTGGACGCGGATGCCGGCGTCGGCCAGCGCGCGCACCAGCGCCAGGTGGCCGTCGATTTCCGGCGCCACCGTGATCAGGCGCAGCGGCGCGTAGCTGCCCAGCTGCTGCACTTCGGCCAGGTTGGCCGCGCGCGCATACGGCGGCTGCGCGCCGAGCTTGCCGGCATTGATGTACGGGCCCTCGAGATGCACGCCGAGGATGCGCGCCGCGCCCGGCCGGCGTGCGCCGGCGGCGGCGCCGATCGCCTTCAGCGCGGCGACGATGTCTTCCGGCGGCGCCGTCATGGTGGTGGCCAGCAGGCTGGTGGTGCCGTGCCTTGCGTGCATCGCCGCGATCACGTGCGGCGCGTCGCCGCCTTCCATGACGTCGCGCCCGCCGCCGCCGTGCACGTGCAGGTCGATGAAGCCGGGGAGGATGTAGTCGTCGTCGTTGACGGTCGGATCGGCGCCGGCGCCGTCGATCCCGGTGACGCGGTCGCCGAAGCTGATCGCGCCCGCGATCCAGCCGGCCGGCGTCAGGATATTGCCCTTGATTGTTTCGCTCATCGAAGTGGCTCGCTATGAATTGGATTGGGGAGCGCGCACGTGCTGCTCGATCATGCGCAGCGCGCCGCTGGCGGCGTCGCCTTGCGGCGCCACGCTGCGCGCCAGCAGCGCCGGCGGCAGGTAGGCGCGCAGCGGCGCGCCAAGGCCGCCGCACAGGGCCAGCGGCAGCGTGCCGGCCGGGTCGAGCGCGGCGGCGATGCTGGCTACTTCCAGGCCGGCGGCGGACAGGAAGCCGCGAGCGGTGGCGTCGGTGCCCGCATGCGCGATGACGATCGGCGCCAGCTGCGCGTAGGATGTCTGGGTGGCCTGGCCGAGCCAGACCTGGATCGGGTCGCGCGCGCCGCCGCAGGCGTCGATGACGGCCTGGGCGAAGGCGCTGGCAGGCTTGCGGCCGTCGAGCACCTGTTCGATGTGGTTCATGGCGCGCAGGCCCAGCCAGCCGCCGCTCGCTTCGTCGCCGGCCGGGAAGCCCCAGCCACCGACTTCGCGCTGTTCGCCGCCGGGCAGCAGGGCCTGGCCGACGCTGCCGGTGCCGATGGCGACGATGGTGCCGGGCTTGCCGCCGTGCGCGCCCATCAGCGTGGTGTAGCCGTCGGTCTCGAGGCGGATCGCCGCATAGCCCGGGTTGGCGTCGATGAATTGGGCGGCCCACAGCTTGTTGTGGACGCCGGCCAGGCCCAGGCCGATCGCCATGGCGCCGGCGGCCGGCTGCGCGATGCCGGCCTGCGCGAACGCCATCGCTACGGCGCCGCCGATGCTGCTCCATGCGTTGTCGATGCCATGCGCCAGTCCCGACGGGCCGCCCTGGCCTTGCGCCAGTTCGACGCCGTCGGCGTTGGCGAGCCGTACGCGGGTGCCGGTTCCGCCGCCGTCGACGCCGATGAAGTATTCGATCATGTTGATGTGATAGTGAGCTGCCAGGAGGTCAGGGCACTATAGGTATGGCTCACAAGCTTGTCAACAGGTATTTAACTGGTATTAACGGTGGTGGTTTGCCGGGTCGCTTTCGTGAGGAGGCGTATGCGCTTGCACGGCTCGGGTGGCCGGGAATTGGTATTGCTCTGGCATTTCTGCCGCCAGGCCAGGCGTGACTTTTCGAGGTCACACCTGGCTTGTAAAAGCGGGTCCGCGCTCAGGGCTGCCTGGCCGCTTCGACCACCGGCAGTTCGACGAAACTGGTGTGGTAGATGCGCTGTGTCGCTTTTTTATAGTCCGCCGGCTTTGCATCGAAAATGCTCGGCACGAAGCTCTGCGGATTGCGGTCGTACGGCGGAAACCAGCTGGACTGGATCTGCACCATGATCCGGTGTCCCGGCAGGAAAACGTGATTGGCGGTCGGCAGCGCGAACTTGTACGCCAGCGCCTTGTTTGCCGCAATCGGCCTGCCGGTCTCGTAACCCTCGCGATAGCGGCCGCGGAAGACGTCGGCGGAGATCATCAACTGGTAGCCGCCCATCGCGCTCTGGCCCGCGACCTGGTCGGGATAGACGTCGATCACCTTCACCACCCAGTCCGAATCGGTGCCGCTGGTGGAGGCGACCAGATTCGCAATCGGCTCGCCGCTGATCTTGAGCGGCGCCGTCAGCACGTCGGACGTGAACGTCAGCACACAACGCAGAAACGGCGGCGCACCCTGAAGGCGCGCCGCCGCTTACATTATCACAATGACAGCACTGCCGCGGGCTGATCACTTGGCCTGCCGCCGTCGGGCAAGGCTGGGGCCGTGTCCGAATGTCGGCACTGACCCCGGGGGATTTGACCCCGGGGGATTTAGTTCTTGTACTGGTCGAGCTGGACGGCGAGGGTGGTCTTGTGGTTCTTGACGAACTGGACGGCCTCGGCGCGGACATCGGCGCGCAGCGCGCCGGCGTTGTTGTTGATCGTGACGACCGGCAGGTTCAGGTTGGCGGCGAGCACGGCCGACGAGGCGCTGGCCGCTGCCGGCATGGCGATCGGGGCATCGGCGGCAAAAGCGGAACCGGCGGCAACGAACACGGCGGCGGCGGCGAGGAATTTTTGTACGGTCATGGTATTTCTCCTGAGTGGGTTATCGGCGAGTCAATGAAACCAGTGTACGCATTGCGGCTTGCGCAAAAAAGGCGAATAATCGCAATGGATAATTGCGCGGATCGCAATAATGGAAAGGAAGTGACGTATGGACAGGCTGGTAACGATGCGGGTGTTCGCCAAAGTGGTCGAGCAGGGCAGCTTTGCGCGCGCGGCGGAAGCGTTGGCCATGTCGGCGACGGTGGTGACGCGCAATGTGGCCGATCTCGAGGCGCATCTCGGCACGCGCTTGCTCAACCGCACCACGCGGCGGCTGTCGCTGACCGAAACCGGCCAGCAATACCTCGAGCGGGTTCGCCAGATCCTGTCGGACATCGACGACGCCGACGCCATCGCCTCGTCCAGCGCGCGCAAGCCGAGCGGCACGCTGCGCATCTATTGCCATCCGGGCTTCGGGCAGTCGCAACTGGCGCTGCTGCTGCCGCAATACGCGCAGGCGATGCCCGACGTCGTGCTCGACGTCACGCTGGCCGACCATGCCGTCGACCTGGTCGAGGAAGGCTTCGACGTCGGCATCTTCATCGGCCTGCAGAAGTTCGACGCCAGCATGATCGCGCGCCGCCTGGCGACGTCGCGGCTGGTGCTGTGCGCCTCGCCCGACTACATCGCGCGCCGCGGCGCGCCGGCCACGCCGGCCGAAGTGTCGCAGCACGACTGCCTCAATTTCGCCTTCGAACAGGTGCGCCACTCGTGGCCGGTGGAGTGGGACAACCAGCAGATGAACGTGCCCATCGTCAGCCGCATGGTGTCCAACAGCGGCGCCGTGCTGCGCCAGGCGGCGCTGGCCGGCATGGGCATCATGGTGCGTTCGTCGTTTACTCTGGAAGGCGACTTCGAGAGCGGGCGGCTGGTGCAGTTGCTGCCCGGCCATCACCTCGGCGACCTCGAAGTGCGCATGGTGTATCCGAGCCGGCGCCTGCTGTCGGCCAAGGTGCGCAGCTTCGTCGATTTCATGAACGCGCAGTTCCCGCACCCGGAGCGCGATCCCTGGCTGGCCGGCGCCTGACTGCGGCGTTTGATGCAGGGATGGCGAAACCGCGCCTTGCAGTGTCATAATGCAGCCGATACCCACCTGCGCAGAACAAGGAGCCTCCCATGACCAAAGCACAAGACAACAAAAAAGAAACCAAGAAAGAGCCGGCCAAGACCATGAAGGAAAAGAAGGAAGCCAAGAAGGTCAAGAAAGAAGAGCGCTCGCGCCAGTAAGCCAGCCAGTAAGCCACACAGGGCAATCTGGATGCGCCAGCGCACCGGCCACGGTTCGACAGCAGCGCGCGCGGCGATCGGCGCCGCGCTGCTGTGGATGGCCGCGCCGGCGCAGCTTGCGGCCGGCCCGATGCCGTCCACCTTCGGCCCCGTCATCGGCAATGCGGTGCTGTGCCGCAGCCATCTCGATAACGCCTACTTCCATTCCTACTTGTCGGGCGCTTTCGGGCCGTCCTACAAGCACGAGGGCGGGGCGTTCTGGTTCAAGACCGAAGGCACGCTGTGGGGCGCCACCGTCACCGACATCATCGTCAGCGACGACACCAGCGAACTGGTATTCATCGGCGCCGTCACACTGAGCCCGCCCGACAAGCTCGATGAGGCGATCCGCGCCGCGGTCGGCACGCGCCACCGCGCGCAGGATGGCTCGGCGTTCCCGGTGCGCGTCTCGAGCCCGGGCAGCCAGATCGTCTACTTCAACGACAAGTCGAAGATCTACTGCGCCAAGTACAAGCCGCTGCCGGTGGCGCCCTAGCATCCATGTACACGCAATACTTCAACCTGAAGCAGCCGCCGTTTTCGATCGCGCCCGACCCGCGCTACCTGTTCATGAGCGAACGCCATCGCGAAGCGCTGGCGCACCTGCTGTACGGCGTCGGCAGCGGCGGCGGCTTCGTGCTGCTGACCGGTGAAATCGGCGCCGGCAAGACCACCGTCTGCCGCTGCTTCATGGAGCAGATCCCCGACAACTGCAGGCTGGCCTACATCTTCAATCCGAAGCTGTCGGTCGAAGAACTGCTGCTGTCGATCTGCGACGAATTCGGCATAATGCTGGCCGCACCCGGCGCCGGCGCGGTCAGCGTCAAGAGCTACGTCGACGCCATCAACGGCTACCTGCTCGACAGCCATGCGCAGGGCAAGAACAACGTGCTGGTGATCGACGAGGCGCAGAACCTGTCGGCCGACGTGCTCGAACAGCTGCGCTTGCTGACCAACCTGGAGACGAGCGAGCGCAAGCTGCTGCAGATTATCCTGATCGGCCAGCCCGAGCTGCGCGCGATGCTGGCGCGGCCCGAGCTCGAGCAGCTGGCGCAGCGCGTCATCGCGCGCTACCACCTCGGTTCGCTGACCGAAAGCGAGACCGGCAGCTATGTCGCGCACCGGCTGGCGGTGGCCGGCGCCGGCGCGGCGACGCCGTTCCCGCGCGCGCTGATGGGGGCGATCTACCGGCTCAGCAAGGGCGTGCCGCGCCGCATCAACCTGTTGTGCGACCGCGCGCTGCTGGGCGCCTATGTCGAGAACAGCAGCGTGGTGACGCGCGCGATCCTGCGCAAGGCGGCCGGCGAAGTGTTCGCCGTGGTGGCCGGCACGCGCGCGGCGGGGCGCAGCTGGCCGCTGATCGGCGCGGCGGTGCTGGCCGGCGCCGCCATCAGCGCCGCCGCTGCGTGGCAGCTGATGCCGCAAAAGGCCGCGGTGAGCGTGGCCGCGCCGGCGCCCGTGGTCAAGCCGTTGGCGGCGCCCGCCGCGACGCCGGCCTACGCCAGCACCAGCGACGCGCTGCGCGAGCTGGCCGGCCTCTGGGGCAAGCCGCTGCCTGCGGGCGAGCCGTGCGAAGCGGCGCTGAAGCTGAATCTGCGCTGCCACCAGGGCAAGGGCGGCCTGTACGAACTGCGCCAGCTCGACCGGCCGGCGATCCTCACGCTGCACGACGGCCGCCAGGTCGGCTACGCGGTACTCGCCGCCCTCGACGACAACAGCGCGACGCTGCGCGTGAACGGCAAGCCGCATACGCTCGGCGTGGCGGCGCTGGCGGCGCGCTTCGACGGCGAATACACCACCTTCTGGACGGCGCCGCGCGGCTTTCGCGAGCAGGTGGCGGTCGGCGCCGCCGGCGAGGACGTCGACTGGATCGCCGCGCGCCTGGCGCAGTTGAACGGGATGGCGGCGCCGGCGCCTGGCCAGCCGCTCGACGCCCGCTCGCGCAAGCAGCTGCGCGATTTCCAGGCCAGGCAAAACCTGAAGGCCGACGGCGTCACCGGACCGCGCACCTGGATGCGCCTGTCGCAACTGGGCGGGGTCGCCGAACCGCGCCTGCTGGCGGCCAAAGGGCAGGGGAAATAAGATGTCCTATATTCTTGAAGCGCTGAAAAAATCGCAGGCCGAACGCCAGCTGGGCAGCGCGCCGACCATCAACGCGGTGCCGGTCGGCGCCGCGCCGCACGCGGATTTGCGCCCGAGCCGGCGGCCGCTGTGGATTGCCTTGTCCGCCGCCGCGCTGGCGGTGGCGCTGGCGCTGCTGGCCTGGCGCCTGATGGCGCCGGCGCCGAAGGCGGCAGTGGCGGTGCTGGCGGCGACGCCGCCGCCGGTGGGGGTGGCGGTGACGGTGGCGGTGGCGCCGCCGCCGCTGGCGGTGGTGCCGCCATCCGCGCCGCAGGAGCCTAAGCGCGTCGTCGCGCGGCCGGCGCCGCCGGCGCCGGTGAAGGCGGCCGCGCCGCCGCCGCCGCCGCCGCCGCCGTCCGCCGACGAGGACAAGCTGCCGACGCTGCGCGAACTGCCCGAGGCGATCCAGCGCACGGTGCCGCCGCTAACCTTCGGCGGCTACATGTACTCGAAGAATCCGGCCGACCGCCTGCTGTTGATCGACAAGTCGCTGCGCCGCGAAGGCGAGGAAGTGGCGCCCGGCCTCGTGCTCGAAAAGCTGCTGCCGAAGGCCGCCGTCATGAATTTCAATGGATACCGCTATCGAGTCCCTTACTGAACCCATTCTCGGCGTTGTCGGCTGGTCCGGCAGCGGCAAGACGACGCTGCTCGAATACCTGATCGCGCAACTGGCGGCGCGCGGACTGCGCGTGAACGTCATCAAGCACAGCCATCACGACGTGCTGCTCGAGCCGGCGCGCAAGGACAGCGCGCGGCTGCGCATGGCCGGCGCGGCGGAGGTGATGCTGGCGTCGCCGTTTCGCGTTGCGATCGTGCGCGAATTGCGCGGCGCCGCCGAGCCGTCGCTGGCCGACCACGTGGCGCGCCTGGCGCCGGCCGACCTGACGCTGGTCGAAGGCTACAAGTGGGAACCGATCGACAAGCTCGAGGTGTACCGGCCGTCGCTCGGCAAGCCGGCGCTGTTTCAGGATGACGCCAGCGTGGTCGCGGTGGCCTCCGACGCGCCGCGGCCGGAAACCGTGCCGCAAGGACTCGCCTGGCTGGACCTGAACCGGCCGGACCAGGTATTGCAGTGGCTTGAAGCCTATCTCGACCGGTCATCCTAAAGTTTCGGCAAAAACGTCCGTTAAGAAGGGATAGCCCTTTCACCGGAGACCGACATGGATGTAACAGGAATGGCCAAATTGGCAACCAGCATTGCCGAGACAGGTAGCAAGCAGGAAGTCGGCATCGCGGTGCTGAAGAAGGCGCAGCAGATCGAAAGCGCGACCGCAACCCAGTTGATCGACGCCATCAAGTCGGTGCCGACGGTACAGAACCTGCCGGCTCACCTTGGCAGCAAGATCAACACCACCGCCTGACGGCAACACGCTTCCGACTCAAAGCCGGCCCCTTGCGCATGCAGGTGCCGGTTTTTTTTTGCCGTCACAATTGATAACGGCGCCTCACGGGCGCCGTTGATGTTACCGAAGCGATGATCTAGTGGAATGCGCGGAAGACCCTGGCCTCGCCGCTGGTGTCGCCGTGCCGGGCGCAGGAGGCATCGGCAGCGCTGATCATGCGCTCGAGCTGGGCGTCCTCGAAGCGGGCCAGTTCCTCCGTGGCCGCCGACAGCGCCAGTGCCAGCTTGGCGCGTGCGCTCTGATAGAGCAGGCTCGTGTATTGATCCGTGTTCTTCAGCAACTCTTCGGCGTTTTCGATGACGAGGCGTAAGTCGCCGATGAGTCGTTCCTGGGTTTGCGGGCTGTGTTCGGGCCTATTCATGGCGGTCACCTTTGGGGCCGGTTGATCACGTCTTATAATATGAGCAAGCAAGCCCATGTCATTTTGTGTCGGCGCAAATGACAGGAACCGCTTACCTGCGTTTTACCTTCGCACTGCCGCGGCGCATATTCAGGCGCCCGCTACCACGCTGATCCGCACATCGCCGACGCTGACGGTCTGGCCGGCGCGGATCTTGGCGGTCTTGCGCAACTCCTTTTTGCCGTCGACCGACACGGCGCCGCTGGCCACCAGATTCTTGCCGGCGCCGCCGCTGTCGACCAGGCCCGACAACTTGAGCAGCTGGTTGACCTCGACGAATTCAGAGTTCAGTTCGAAAGTAAGTTTTTGCATCTTATCCCTGTCATTGGTGATTGATTGTTCGATAACGCACAGTGTAGCGATTCGCGTTGGAAATTTCAGTCGGGCGCGGGCCGGGTCATTTCCAACGGCACGATCCACTGGTCGAATTGCTCCTCTGACACAAACCCAAGTTGCAGGGCCGCTTGTTTCAGCGTGCTGCCGTCGTGCTGGGCCAGCTTGGCGATCTGCGCCGCGCGGTCGTAGCCGATGTGCGGCGTCAGCGCGGTCACCAGCATCAGCGAGCGCTCCATCAGTTCGGCGATGCGCGCGCGGTTCGGCGCGATGCCGTGGACGCAATGGGCGTCGAACGAGCGCATGCCGTCGGCCAGCAGGCGCGCGCTTTGCAGGAAGTTATGCGCGATCATCGGCTTGAAGACGTTCAGCTCGAAGTTGCCGGAAGCGCCGCCGATGGTGATGGCGACGTCGTTGCCGAACACCTGGCAGCACAGCATTGTCAGCGCTTCGCACTGGGTCGGATTGACCTTGCCGGGCATGATCGAGCTGCCCGGTTCGTTTTCGGGGATGGTGATTTCGCCCAGTCCCGAGCGCGGCCCGGACGCCATCCAGCGCACGTCGTTGGCGATCTTCATCAGCGCGGTGGCCAGCGTTTTCAGCGCGCCGTGCACCGCCACCAGCGCGTCGTGGCCGGCCAGCGCGGCGAACTTGTTGGGCGCGGTCTTGAACTGCAGCCCGGTGCGCGAGCCGAGTTCGGCGGCGATGCGGGCGGCGAATTCGGGATGGGCGTTCAGGCCGGTGCCGACCGCGGTGCCGCCGGCGGCCAGCAGCAGCAGGCCGGGCAGGGCGCCGCGAATCAGCTGCTCGGCATACTCGAGTTGCGCCACGTAGCCGGAAAACTCCTGGCCCAGTGTCAGCGGCGTGGCGTCCTGCAGGTGGGTGCGGCCGATCTTGACGATGTCGGCGAATTCGCGCGCCTTGCCCTCGAAGCTGCCGCGCAGCCTGGCCAGCGCCGGCAGCACCGCCTGCGCCACCGCCAGCGCCGCCGCCACGTGCATCGTGGTCGGGAAGATGTCGTTCGACGACTGCCCCAGGTTGACGTGGTCGTTCGGATGCAGCAGCCGGCCCTCGCCGCGCGTGCCGTTCATCAGTTCGGAGCCGCGGTTGGCCAGCACTTCGTTCATGTTCATGTTGGTCTGGGTGCCGGATCCGGTCTGCCAGACAACGAGCGGGAACTCGTCCGGATGGCGGCCGTCCAGCACTTCGTCGGCGGCGCCGACGATTGCGGCGGCCTGCTCCGCTGTCAGCAGACCGAGCGAGCGGTTCACCGCCGCGGCGGCGCGCTTGACCTGGGCCAGCGCATGGACCAGCTCGGGCGCCATCCGCTCCGAGGAAATATGGAAGTGTTCGAGCGAGCGCTGCGTCTGCGCGCCCCACAAATGGTCAGCCGGTACCTCGATCGGCCCGAAACTGTCCTTTTCGATCCTGCTTGCCATGGCGATTTCCTGTTCTTTGTGAGGATAAGTATTAAAGAGTTTACTCCAACGCTCGTTAACGACGCTGGGAGTACAGATTTTGACATCCAACAATTACAAGCCGATCGAGTCCATGCATATGCGTCAACGCCAATTTCCCCGTATCGCACTCGTTGCCATGCTCCTGTCCACGCTGACCGGTGCATACGCGGTGGAACTGGGCGACGCACGGGTACGCTCGTATATCGGCCAGCCGCTGGCGGCCGACATCGAGCTGACCGGGATGGCGGATGGCAACGCGCCCTTGCACGCCGGCCTGGCCGACATCGACGTCTACCGCGGCGCCAACACCGCGATGCACCCGGCGTTGGCGGCGGCGAGCATCACTGTCGTCCAGCTCGGCGCCAGGCGCTACCTGCGCATTGCATCGCCCCGGCGGGTGGAGTCGGAACTGGTGAACGTGTTCTTCGAGCTGACCGAGAATGGGCAGCGCTCGGTGCGCCAGGCGACATTGTGGTTCAAGCCCGATCCGGATCCGCCGCCGCCGCCGGTAAAGGTGGCGCCCCCGCCGGAGTTGCCGGCCGCCGCGCCGCGCGTCGTGAAGGCAGCGCCGGCTCCGATGCCGGTGCCGCTGCGGGCGCCGATCGTGGCGCCGATTGTGGCGCCGATTGTGGCGCCAATGCTGCGCGTGACACCGCCGGCTGCGTGCGTGCAGCAATTCAGCGCTGCCCAGATCGAGACCTGCACCGCCCTCGATGCCAAGAACGCCGCCCTCAAGACGCAGATCGTCGACCTGGAAGAAAAAGTACGGCGTCTGACGGTGGCGGTGCAAGCGGGCGCGGTGGTGCCGGCGCTTGCGGCGCCCGTCGCCAGGCCGTTGCCGGCGACGCTGACGCCGATGGGCGCGCCGGCCGTCAAGCCGGCCGCGGCGACGCCGTGGCTGTTCATCGGCATCGCCAGCGCGGCAGTGTTCGCGCTGGTCGGCTTGCTGGCTTTCGTGCTGCTGCGCCGGCGCAAGGGCGCCAGGCCGAAGGTCCAGCCGGCGGCCAAGACCGGCGCGGGGTTCATCGCCAGCGTCAAGAACCGCTTGTTGCCGGCGAAAAAAGAGGGCAGGGCCGCTCCCGCTGAAGAGCCCGCGGCGGGATGACATTCATGAAATGTTGCAAATAAACGATTAGGGCGCACGCTTGTCTACACAAGATTGCTTTTTGCGCTATACTGATTTCCGTGGTCCTGAGGGATCACAAAAAACGGGGCCAGGATCTGGCGCAGCCACCAACGATAGCGTGGCGCGGCAAGCAGATGAACGTTGAAGAAACGCCTGTCCCGGAAGCGGTCTGTTAGCCAACGATGTGCTCGCGGACGCCGGATGCAACCGGCACGAGGCGACACCAGGAGATACCTGGTGCTCGCTCTCCCTCATTCCAGTCTGGTCTCGCTGATTGACCGACGTAAAAAAAGCGCCCCGCGGGGCGCTTTTTTCATGCTTGCGAATTCAGTGCGACGACATCGCGTTTTCCAGCTGGCCCATCCACGGCTCGGTGACGTCGCGGATCGCGCGGTCGTTGGCCATGATCTGCTTGAGCAGGTCGATCTTGCGCATGCGCGACGCGCCGGACAGGGCGGGGACGCCGCTCTCGGCCGCCGAAGCCGCGCTCGCGCACTGCTTTTCCATGCTGGTCAGCGCGTTCCAGTCGCCCGCTTGCGCCGCCAGCGACATCTTGGCTGTCAGGCCTGCAAGGTTTTCATACATCGAGAGAACTTCGTTTGACGTCATCGTTGCACCAGCTGAAAAAAATTGGGCGGATCACCGCGTGTCCCTACATAACGGTGTGCCTGAGGAGAACTTTAGGGTTTTTTTCAAAATAATTAAAAATTTTTTCAATTTGTTACCTCATCCGGAAACATTAACCAATCGTCATCGCGCTTGCGCTCAGCCATTCCGCTGTTTCGACGTTCTGACCCGTCTTTTTGCAGTTCGTCGCATTCGGCCGCCGCCGCCGCCCGGCTTTCAATACAGTGCAAGCTCGGCGCCCACGCCGCACGCACCGACCAGAATAAAAAGGAGAACCATGAGACATCTTCGAGTCAGGCAACTCGCCGGCGCCGCCGCGTTGGCCATGGCCGCCGTTGCGGCCCACGCCGAGGCCCCCTACAAGTTCAGCGCCACCCCCGGCAAGTTGCCGAAAGACGTGGTGCCGGTGCAGTACGCCGTGCACCTGGTGCCCAATCTCGCCGACAACACCTTCCTCGGCGCGCAGACGGTCGAAATCGACGTCCTCAGCGCGACTTCGAAGATCATGCTCAACGTGGTCAACATCGACATCGACGCCGCCAGCCTGTCCGGCCGCGACATCGGCGAGCTCAGGCTGACGCCGCAGATCGACAAGGAGCAGGAGACCCTCAGCTTCCAGCTGGCGCGCCCGCTGGCGCCGGGACGCTACAAGCTGGCCCTGAAGTTCCACGGCCTGATCAACCGCGAAGGGCGCGGCCTGTTCCACCTCGACTACAAGGCCGGCGGCGCCAACAAGAAGATGATCGCCACCACGATGGAGCCGACCGACGCCCGGCGCCTGCTGCCGAGCTGGGACGAGCCGGCGTTCCGCGCCACCTTCAGGCTGACGGTGGACTTGCCGGCCAGCTTCAAGGCCTACTCGAATACGCCGGTCGAGAAGCAGGAAAAGCTCGACGGCGGCCTGCAGCGCTTCTCGTTCGGCGTGACGCCGAAGATGCCGAGCTACCTGGTGGTGCTGGTGGCGGGCGAGCTCGAGCGGCTCGGCGCCCGCCACGACGGCGTCGACATCGGCGTCGTCACCACCGAAGGCAAGCTCGGCTCGGCGGCCTATCCGCTGGCGGTGACGCGCGACGTGCTGCGCTACTACAACAACTACTTCGGCGTGCCGTATCCGCTGGCCAAGCTCGACCAGATCGCGATCCCGGGCGGCATCAACGGCGCGATGGAAAACTGGGGCGCCATCGTCTATAACGACGGCGCGCTGCTGTTCGACCCGAAGAGCAGCACCGAAAGCACGCGCCAGTCCACCTTCAAGATCAACGCCCACGAAGTGGCGCACCAGTGGTTCGGCAACCTGGTGACGATGGCGTGGTGGGACAATCTGTGGCTCAACGAAGGCTTCGCTTCGTGGATGGCGAGCAAGGCGACCGACCACTTCCACCCGGAATGGCGGCCCTTCCTCGACGTCCAGGTCGGGCGCGAATACGTGCTCAACCTCGACGCCCGCAAGACCACGCATCCGATCCAGACGCCGGTACTGAACGAATCGCAGGCCGCCAACGCCTTCGACTCGATTACTTACGGCAAGGGCCAGGCCTTCCTGCGCATGCTCGAGGCCTATCTCGGCGAAGAGCCGTTCCGCAAAGGCATCCGCGCCTATATGGCGAAGCACCAGTATTCCAACACCACCAGCGCCGACCTGTGGATGGCGCTCGAAAAGGCATCCGGCAAGCCGGTCGAAAAGGTGGCGTCCGACTGGACCACGCAGCCCGGCTTCCCGCTGGTGAAAGTCGAGCAGGTGTGCGAGGCCGGCAAGCGCAAGGTCACGCTGTCGCAGGAACAGTTCCGCCTCGACGAACCGGCGGCCGAAAAACGGCTGTGGAATGTGCCGGTGCAGGTCGGCACGCTAGGCGGCAAGGCCTATTACACCTTGCTCTCCGGTCCGAGCACGACGGTGATGCAGGGCAGCTGCGACGGCACGCTCGTGGTCGACCCGGCCAGCGTCGGCTTTTTCCGGGTGCAATACGACCAGGCCTCGTTCGACGCGCTCGCCGGCCAGGTCGGCAAGCTGGCCGACAGCACCCGCCTGAAGCTGCAAAGCGACGCCTGGGGCATGGTCATGGCGAACCGCATGCAGCTCGACAGCTACCTGAAACTGGTGTCGAAATACGGCGCCGAACCGCGCTTCGCGATCTGGGACGGCGTCCTCGATAACCTCGGAACGCTCGAGCGCCTTGCAGCCGACGAGCCGGAACAGGCGCTGGTGCAGCGCTTCATCGTCGACCTGGTGAGTCCGAAGTTCGCCAGATTGGGCTGGGACGAACGCGCCGGCGAGCCGCAGGAAGACCGCCAGCTGCGCTCGCGCCTGGCCGGCATGCTGGTGCGCGCCGGCGACCCCGCCGCCATTGCGCAGGCGCGCAGCCGCTTCGCGCGCTACCTGGCCGATCCGGCGGCCGTCAGCCCGTCGATGATCGACTTCGTCGTCGGCGCCGCCGGCCGCAACGCCGACCAGGCCACCCATGACGCGCTCACCGCGCGCGTGCTGCAGACCCAGAGCGCCGAGGAGCGCGGCCGTATCAGCGCGGCGCTGGCGAGCACGCGCGATCCCGCGCTCAGCGCGCGCACGCTGCAGCTGGCACTGTCGCCGCAATTGCCGGTGCAGATGACCACCTGGATCGTGCCGATGGTGGCCGGCAACGGCCACATCGACCAGGCCTGGGCCTTCGCGGTCGTCCACCGCGACGCGCTCAACAAGAACATGGATTCGATGAGCCAGAATCGGGCGTTTTCGGGTATCGTAGCCAGCTCGACGAAGGAGGCGCACGCCGACATGATGGAGTCATACGTCAAGCAACACTTCGGTCCGGACGCCGTGACCGAAGCGCAACGGGTCGGCAACGGCATCCGCATCCGCGCGGCACTGAAGGCGCGGCTGCTGCCGCAAGTGCGCGCGGCGCTCAAATAAAAGTCATCCAACACAGAAACGGACACCATGAAAATCAGCTGGACTCCCATCAAGACCGCCCTCGGCGTCGCCCTGTGTGGCGCCGCCATGACCATGACGCACGCCGGGGCGCAGACGGCGCCGGCCGCCGCCCCCGCGGCGCAGGCCAACCTGGCGCTGTTGCCGGGCGACGACTTCTTCACCTTTGCCAACCGCGAGTGGCTCGACAAGACCGAGATTCCCGCCGACCGCAGCAGCTGGGGCGCGTTCGCGGCCATCGCCGAAGACACCAACCAGCGCATCGTCAAGATGTTCGATACCATCAACGCCGACAAGAAGGCCAGCGCCGAAGCGCGCAAGGTCGCCGCTTTCTACAGCACGTACATGAACGAAGCGGCGATCGAAGCGAAGGGCGCCGCGCCGCTCAAGCCGATGCTGGCCAAGATCGACGCCATCAAGGACAAGGCCGCGCTGACGCAGGCGCTGGGCGCCTCGCTGCGCGCCGACGTCGATCCGCTCAACAACACCAACTTCTTCACCGAAAACCTGTTCGGCCTGTGGGTCGCCCAGGGCCTGACCGATCCGTCGCGCAACATGCCCTATCTGCTGCAGGGCGGCCTCGGCATGCCGGACCGCGCCTACTACCTGACCGACAGCCCGCGCATGGCGGAGCTGCGCACCAGGTATCAGCAGCACATCGCGGCGATGCTGAAGCTGGCCGGCTACGCCGACAGCGATGCGCGCGCCGCCAAGGTGTTCGCGCTGGAAATGGAAATCGCCAAATCGCACGCCACGCGCGAAGATTCGGCCGACGTCCAGAAAGGCAACAACACCTGGACGCTGCGCGATTTCGCCAGCAAGGCGCCGGGCATCGACTGGCCGGCCTTCTTCAAGAGCGCCGGCCTGGCAGGGCAGAGCAAGTTCATCGTCTGGCATCCGGGCGCGGTCAAGGGCGAAGCGGCGCTGGTCGCCAGCGCCGATCTGTCCAGCTGGAAGGATTACCTGGCGTTCCACCAGATCAACCACTTCGCGCCGCACCTGTCGAAGGCCTTCGTCGACCAGCGCTTCGCCTTCTACGGCAAGGCGCTGTCCGGAACGCCCGAGCAATCGGCGCGCTGGAAACGGGCGCTCGGCGCCACCAACGTCGCGCTCGACCAGTCGGTCGGCAAGGTCTACGTCGAACGCAATTTCGCCGCCGAAGACAAGGCCCGCGTGCGCCAGATGGTGACCAACATCATCGCCGCGTTCAGCAAGCGCGTCGACAAGCTCGACTGGATGGCGCCGGCCACCCGCGCCCAGGCGCAGGAAAAGCTGAAGACGCTGTATGTCGGCGTCGCCTACCCGGACCGCTGGGATTCGTATGCCGGCCTGAACGTGGTGGCGGGCGACGCCTTCGGCAACGTTGTGCGCGCGGAACAATTCCACACGGCGCAAGCGCTCGCCAAGCTGAACAAGAAAGTCGACAAGACCGAATGGTCGATGCCGCCGCAGCTGGTCAACGCGGTCAACATGCCGCTGCAAAACGCCATCGTGTTCCCGGCGGCGATCTTGCAGCCGCCGTTCTACGATCCGAAGGCGTCCGACGCCACCAACTACGGCGCCATCGGCGCGGTGATCGGCCACGAAATCAGCCACAGCTTCGACGACCAGGGCGCCCAGTTCGACGCCCAGGGCCGGCTGCGCGACTGGTGGACCAAGGAAGACAAGGAGTATTTCAAGAAGGCGTCCGAAAAGCTGGCTGCGCAATACTCGGCGTACAAGCCTTTCCCTGACCTGGCTGTCAACGGCAACCTGACGCTGTCGGAGAACTTGTCCGACCTGGCGGGCCTGTCGGCCGCCTACGACGCCTACCGCGCCACGCTGGCCGGCAAGCCGGTGCCGGCCGATGCCGACAAGGCGTTCTTCCTCGGCTTCGCCCACAGCGAGCGCAGCAAGATGCGCGAGGCTTACCTGCGCCGCATCATCATGACGGATGGCCACGCGCCGTCGCAATACCGCGCCGCCACCGTGCGCAACGTCGACGCCTGGTACAAGGCGTTCAACGTCCAGCCTGGCCAGAAGCTTTACCTGGCGCCGGCCGAGCGCGTGCGCGTCTGGTAATGTGTCGCATTGGGCCGTGCGGCACGTGCCGTACGGCCCGCTCACATTGCCCAACATGAACGACGACATCGACGACATCACCCGCCGCACCCTCGACTATTACGACGGCAACGCACGCCAGTTTTTCGACGGCACCATCGACCACGACGTGTCGCAGAATATTGCTGCGCTGCTGGGCGCGATCGAAGCGGCGCCGCCTTTCACCATCCTCGACCTCGGCTGCGGGCCGGGCCGCGACCTGAAAACCTTCAGCGCAATGGGACACCGCGCGATCGGCGTCGACGGCTCGGCGCAATTCGTCGAGATGGCGCGCGCCTACAGCGGCTGCGAGGTATGGCAGCAGGATTTTGTCCACCTCGACTTGCCGGCGGAAATGTTCGACGGCATCTTCGCCAATGCGGTGCTGTTCCATGTGCCGAGCCGGGTGTTGCCGAAAGTGCTGGACGACCTGTACGGCGCGCTGAAACCGGGCGCCGTGCTGTTCAGCTCGAACCCGCGCGGCCACAACGAGGAGGGCTGGAACGGGCCGCGCTACGGCAGCTATTACGACTACGACACCTGGGCGCAGTTCATGACAGCAGCGAAATTTTCTCCTGTTCATCATTACTACCGGCCGCCGAACCTGCCGCGCGATCAGCAGCCATGGCTGGCAAGCGTCTGGCGCAAGCCCGGTAAGTGAAGTAGCGAACAGAAACGGTGCCGCAATCGTCCTAAGGTGAAAGCCTCATCCACGTTGTGAGGTAAGTGTCATGAACAAGGACCAAGTCAAAGGCAAGGCAAAAGACATCGGCGGAAAGATTCAGGAGGAAGTCGGCAAGGTTGTAGGCAGCAGCAAGCAGCAAGCCGAGGGACTCGCCAATCAGGCCGAGGGCAAGTTGCAGGAGAAGGTAGGCGATGCCAAGGAAGTGATCAAGGACAGCAATCGCGGCAACCGCTGACGATCTTCACTCTCACAAATTCAGCCGCGATGTTCTCGCGGCTGTTTTTTTTGTCGCTAGTAATTGCGGCCGGTAATGCTTTGTCCGTCCGCCCGGGTGATCGTAAACTTGGCGCGGTTGCCCAGTGTGCCGCTGGCGCTCGCCTCCATGCAGTCGACCTCGCTGCCGATATTGGCGCCGTCGGCATTCTGCTGCTTCGACGTGATGCAGAACAGGTTGACGCCGGCATCTTCTTCGATCGACCAGCTGAAGGTCGTCGTGCCCAGCTTTTGTCCGGTGATGCGGCAGCCGGCGTAGCCTTCGAGGACGAACATCGGCCCCTGCTGGCCGACAATGGCGCCAACCGGCAGCGCCGCCATCGCCCCGCGCGCCGGCGCGCAGGCGCCGTCGGTGCTGGCGACGCCGATGAAGGTGTCGGCGGTGAAAAACAGCGTGCCGTTGGTGACGCTGGTGGCGCCGTCGATGGTGAAGCGCACCGACTGGTCGATGGTCTGGCCGTTTGAGCCGGTCATGGAAAACGTCGCGCCGGTGCCCGGCTTCATGTCGACCGCCAGCTCAAAGGCGCGCCCGTCGGTGCCTTTGCCGGCCATTTTCCAGGTGTGCGCCACGGTGAGGTAGTCGCGCCAGGCGGCGCCGACGTTGATGGTGGCGACCACCGGCTCCGGCGCAATCACGGGCGGAGGGGCGGGGATGCCGACGGCGGGTGCGCCGCCGCCACCGCAAGCTGCGAGCAGGGCGGCGCTCGCTGCGATCGGCAATGTCCATCTGGCCAAGTGGGTCATGACAGCCTCCTATCGATGATTGGTATTGATCGTTAGAGCCAGCCGTTCGACTCCTGACCGATGAGAATCGATGTTGTTTGATATTGCGTAAGGCAGGGCTAATTGATGAGCTTCCGTTCGCTCCCGCACAGACCGCCACCGAAACGGCGGTTATTCTGGCTTCACTGCATGGCCATTTCGCCACGCGCTTTCCCAAGGAGCTCATCATGAACAAAGACCAAGTCAACGGCAAACTGCAAGACATCGGCGGCAAAATTCAGGAAGAAGCTGGCAAGCTGGTCGGTAGCACCGAACAGCAGGCTAAAGGCCTGGCAAACCAGGTTGAAGGCAAGACCCAGGAAAAGCTCGGCGATGCCAAGGAAGTGATCAAGGACGCGACCAACTAATCTGGTCCCGTACTAAAAAAACAGCCGCGAATTTCGCGGCTGTTTTTCTTTGTGCTGGCGTTGCTTACGGCGCCACGTTCTTCTTGAAGCGCTCACCTCGGGGTCCGCTCACCTCGGGGTCACCTCGGGGTCAGTGCCGACAATCGGACACGACCTCATCTCTAGCGTGGCGCGATTCCCCGATGGACAGTCGAGACTGTGTCCGATTGTCGGCACTGACCCCGGGGGTGGTCCCGTACTTAAAAAAACAGCCGCGAATTTCGCGGCTGTTTTTCTTTGTGTTGGCGTTATTTACGGCGCCAGGTTCTTCTTGAAGAACGACTCGATGGTGCCGTACACGTGGCGCTGGCCGGCGCGCGACGAGATGCCGTGCTTGGCGCCCGGATAGGTCATCAGGTCGAACTTGATGTTGCGGTTGACCAGGCCGTCGATCAGGCGCGTGGTGTTGGTAAACAACACGTTATCGTCGGCCATGCCGTGGACCAGCAACAGCGGCGACTTCAGGCCGTCGAGGTGGGCGAACACGCCGCTCTTCTTGTAGGCCTCCGCATCCGATTTCGGCGTGGCGCCGACGAACTGCTCGGTGTAGTGGGTGTCGTACAGCGCCCAGTCGGTCACCGGCGCGACCGACACGCCCATCGCGATCTTGTCCGACGCCGCCGACAGCAGGCGCAGGCTCATGAAGCCGCCGTAGCTCCAGCCGAACACGCCGATGCGCTTGGCGTCGACGAAGCTCTGCTTGCCCAGCCAGTCGATGCCGGTGAGCTGGTCTTCGACTTCGTGCTTGCCCAGCTCCTTGTAGATGACGTCGGTGAAGGCGCGCTCGCGGCGCGACGAACCACGGTTATCCAGGCGGAACACGACGAATCCCTGCTGCGCCATGTACTGGTCGAACATGTTGCCCCACTTGCGCGCGACGTGCTGCGCGTGCGGCCCGCCGTAGGTCGACAGGTAGACCGGATAGCGCTTGGCCGGGTTGAAGTTGCTCGGCTTGATCATCGAGTAGTACAGCGCCTGGCCGTCCTTGGCCTTCAGCGTGCCGTACTCGGTGGCCAGGTGGTCGGCCTTGTACTTGGCGTACGGGTGGTTGGCGTTCAGCTCGTTCTGCTCGAGCCAGCCGACCATCGAACCGTCGGGGCGGCGGATCGAGATCTGCGGCGGCGTCGCCGGATCGGAGAAGGTGTCGACGAACACTTCGCCGTTGCGCGCGAACGAGGCGTCGTGCCAGCCGTCGCCCTGGGTGATGCGCACCGGCTTGCCGGCGTTGCTGCCGTCGAGGGCGAGCGAGTAGATCTGCTTGTCGACGACGTTGTCGCGGTTCGACGACACGAACACGCGGTTGTTCTTCTCGTCGACCGCGGCGATGGCGTCGATGCCCCATTCGCCGCTCGAGAGGGTGCGCAGCAGCTTGCCGTCCATGCCGTACAGGTACAGGTGGTTGCGGCCGCTGCGTTCGGACGACCACAGGAAGGCTTTCTGGTTCTTCAGGAAGCGCAGGTCGTCATGGATGCTGACCCAGGTCTTCGAGGTTTCGGTCAGCACGGTGCGCTGCGCCAGCGTGGCGGCGTCGACCGCGATCAGGTCGAGGCGCTTCTGGTCGCGCGTCTGGCGCTGGTACAACAGCTGCTTGCTGTCGCCGCTCCAGTCGGCGCGCACCAGGTAGATGTCGGTGTCGGCGCCGACGTCGACCTTGCGCTGCACGCCAGTGACCGGCGACACGATAAACAGTTCGGCGATGACGTTCGGGTCGCCGGCGGCAGGGTAGCGCTGCTCGACGACGTCGGTGCGGTCGGCGAAGATTTCGAAGCGGCGCACCACCGGCACCTGGGCTTCGTCGAAGCGCTTGTAGGCGATGGCGGAGTCGTCCGGCGCCCAGTAGTAGCCGGTGCGCTGGCCCATTTCTTCCTGCGCCACGAATTCGGCTTCGCCGTTGTGGACGGTGCCCTTGCCGTCGGTCGTCAGCTGCTTTTCGGCGCCCGTCTTCAGGTCGATGACAACCAGGTTCTGGTTGCGCACGAACGACACGTAGCGGCCTTTCGGCGAGATCTTCGGGTCGGCGACGTTGCCGGAGGCGACCTTGCGGGCGGCGTCCGGCTTGGCCGCGTCGATCAGGTACAGGTCGCCGCCGATCGGCACCAGCAGCTGCTTGCCGTCAGGCGACCAGCTGTAAGTGAGGATGCCGTTCAGGCTGGCGGTGCGCGCGCGTTCGCGGCGGGCCTGCTCTTCCGGCGAAATCGATTCGTTCGGCACCAGCACTTTCGAGTCGACCAGGCGGCGCGCGGTCTTGTCCTTCATGTTGAATTCCCACAAGTCCAGCTGGAACTGGTTGTCGGCCCGGCCGCGCAGGAAAGTGATGCGTTCGCCGTCAGGCGACACGCGCAGGTTGCGCACGCCTGGTCCCGCCAGCGCCGGGTCGGCGTGGATACGGTCCAGTGTCAGCCGTTCGGCGGATGCCGGAATGGCCGACAATGCGGCTAGAAAACAAAGGATAAAACGCATGGATTGTCTCGTAGTGAAGGTTGAACTGGAACAACCCGGAGAAGATACCAGAGTCGGCCGCAAAACGCTGTAAATATGGGCCCGCTAATTCAACGCTGGTGTCAGGTCTGACATTCGGACATTTGTCCGAATGTCAGACCGGACACCAGCGTTTATCAGTGTTGTCAGCGCGCCACTATGCGCTGGTTGGCGAGCTTTTTCAGCGCCGCCGTCAGCAGCACCGCGGCGATCGTCAGCCCCAGCACCAGCCCGATCCAGAATCCGTATACCGTCATCGGTTCGCGCGGCGCCCACGGCAGCCAGGCCGGCGCCAGTCCCAGCACGATGCCGAGCGGTAGCGAAAATATCCAGAACGCGACCAGCTGGATCACCATCGGCTGGCGCGTCACCTTGTAGCCGCGGATCGCGCTCGAGGTCGCCACCTGGGTGGCGTCGGACAGCTGGAACAGCGCCGCGAACAGCAGCAGCTGCACGCACAGTTCCTGCACCGCCGGGTCGGACGTGTAGGCGCGCGCGATTTCCCAGCGGAAAATGGCGATGCAGGCGGCCGACACCACGCCGAACGCGATCGACATCCACACGCCCACCCACGATACGAAGCGCGCCTTGCGCGGATCGCCTTCGCCGAGCGACTGGCCGACCCGCGTGATCAGCGCGATGCCGAAGCTGAGCGGCACCATGAACACCAGCGACGAAAAATTCAGCGCGATCTGGTGCGCCGATACCTGCACCACGCCGAAGCGCGCCACCAGCAGGCTGATCGCGCCGAACGCGCTCACTTCGGCGAAATAGGTGATGCCGATCGGCACGCCGAGTCTCAGCATGGCGGCAATTTCCGGCCAGTTCGGCCACTCCCAGTGGGTGAACGGATACGTCTGCCGGTAGGCCGGCGCCACCCGCATCCAGGCCAGCATCGCGCCCAGCATCAGCCACATGCCGGCCGCGGTCGCCACCGCGCAGCCGACCGCGCCCAGCTTCGGCATGCCGAGGTTGCCGAACACCAGCAGCCAGTTGACGGCAATATTGAACAGCAGCCCGAGGATGGCGATCACCATCACCGGCTTGGTCTGGTTGATGCTGGTGGTGTAGCCGTACAGCGCGCGGTAGCAGGCGAACGCCGGCATGCCGAGGCTGGTCACGTGCACGAACATCGACGCCTTGTCGTTGACAGATTGGTCGAGCCCGATATGGTTGAACAGCAGCGTCGCCAGGTTGGCCGCGCCACACGCCAGCAAGCCGACCCCCAGGCCCTTCCACAGCGACTGCCGCACCGAATGCGGGATCAGGTGGAAGTTGCCGGCGCCCATTTCGTGCGCGACGACGGTGTTAATCGCCATCATGACGCCCATCACCGTCACCAGCACGATCGACCACACCGAGGCGCCGAGCGACACCGCGGCCAGTTCCTCGGCGCTGACGTGGCCGGTCATGGCGACGTCGGCCACTCCCATGCCGACGGTGGCGAGCTGGCCGACCAGCATCGGCCACGACAGCCGCCACAGCGCCTTGATTTCGGTGATGACGGCGGAAGAAGGGGAGGCGGCGATGACGGTGGACATGAACGAACCAGCGGACGAAACCGGTGATTCTACTTTATCTGCAACGTTACGCTTCCCTTGGAGAAGGTCGGGATCAGTTTGCGCTGACCCCGATTGCACCACGCGAGTGCGCGAACTGGTGTCGTCAGCGCTGGCCGGCCTCCACCGGCGGCAAGCTCTTCAGATAGACAAACAGCGCGCGCAGGTCGGTCTCGTTCATCGCCTTGAACGACGTGAACGGCATCACCGGGCTGATCTCGCTGCCGTCCGGGCGGCGCCCGCTGTGCAAGGCGGCAATGAAGGCCTCGGCGCTCGGATAGCGCTGCATCACGCTGCCTTTGCCTGGCGTCAGGTTGGCGGGGGCCGGCCAGGTCGGCGGCGCGCCCGGGATCTTGCCGCCGCTCAGGCGGGCGCCGTGGCAACTGATGCAGGTGTTCGCGACGTAGGCGCCGTGCTCGAGCGACACGGCGGCGGCCACCGGCTGCGACGGCGGCAGCGCGTGGTTGATTTTCTCAGCGGCATCCTGCATCACGCCGAACGCGTACAGCACCTTGACCGCGGTCGGCAGCTGCACCACCGGCTCGTTGCCGGCGGCCGGCGGCAGCGTCTGGATGTAGGCGATCAGCGACGCCATGTCGTCGTCGGTCAGGCGGTTGTAGTCTTCGCTCGGCATGATCATGATCGGGTTGCCGTTCGGCTTGACGCCATGGCGCACGGTGCGTACCCAGTCCTCGTTGCGGTAGCCGGTGGTCACGCTGTTGGCGCCAGCGGTGATGTTGGGCGAGATCACCAGCATCGGGCCGTCCTTGATGACGGTCTTGCCGGCGCCGCCGGCGCCGTGGCAGTCGGCGCAGCCGCGTGTGGTAAACAGATAGCGGCCCTGTTCGATGTGGGCCGGGTCGCTGCGCACGGCCACCGGCGCGACCGTCAGCGCGATCTTGCGCGCCAGCTTGCGCTCGCCTTCGGCCTTGCCGACGACGACCGTGCCGACGCCGATCAGCGCGAGCGAGACCAGCACGAGGCTGGTGCGTTTCACCCATTTATTCATGTTAAGTTCCTTTTCTCAACAGTATTGGCCGCGGCTGTTAATTTATCATCATGACAAAAAAGTCGATAGTAAAAAGTCAAGGAATGAGCGGCTTTTCATTGCGAACCAATCAACTTCGATGGTCGACGCGTGCGCCTGTCCGCCGCCGTTCGCAGTACGATTGAGGAAAAGCGTCGCGGGAGTGCCCTTCGTGGAATACAAGGATTATTACCAGGCCCTGGGGGTCGAAAAGGGCGCGTCGGCCGACGACATCAAGAAGGCCTACCGCAAGCTGGTGCGCAAATACCATCCGGACGTCAGCAAGGCCAAGGATGCGGACGCGAAGACCAAGGAAATCAACGAAGCCTACGGCGTGCTGGGCGACCCGGAAAAACGGGCGGCCTACGACGAACTGGGCAGTGGGCGCCGGCCCGGCCAGGAGTTCCAGCCGCCGCCGGACTGGGCCTCAGCCCACGGCGGGATGGACATGGACAGCGATTTCTTCTCCGACCTGTTCGCCCATGTGGGGCGGCGTTCGCGCGCCGGCGGGCGCGGCGGCGCATACCAGATGCGCGGCGAGGACATTCACGCCAGCATCGGCATCGACCTGTACGACGCCTATCACGGCGCCACCCGCACCGTCAGCATGCGCTCGCCCCAGCGCGACGCCGCCGGGCGCGTGGTTTCCGCCGACAAACAGCTCAACGTCAACATTCCCAGGGGCGTGCTGCCGGGCCAGCAACTGCGCCTGGCCGGTCAGGGCCACCCCGGCGTCGGCGGCGGCCCGCCCGGCGACCTGTTCCTCGAAATCGGCCTGAACCCGGATGCGCGCTATCGGGTCGAAGGCAGCAGCGTCTACGAAACCGTGCCGGTGGCGCCGTGGGAGGCGGCGCTCGGCGCCCACATCACCGTGCCGACGCCGTCCGGCGACGTCGAGGTCAAGGTGCCGCTCAATTCGCAGACCGGGCGCAAGCTGCGCCTGAAGGGGCGCGGCATCCCCGCCCAGCCGCCGGGCGACCTCTATCTGGTGCTCGAAGTGGTGCTGCCGCCGGCCGACAACGACAAGGCGCGCCAGCTGTACGAAACCATGGCGCGCGAGTTTTCTTCCTTCAATCCGCGCGCGAAAGGAGGCTGAGCGATGACGGCCGAGAATATCCTCAGCGGCGTGCTGATCGACCAGGCGGCGCTCAGCGTCGACGAGTTGGCGCGCGCCTGCGACGTCGAAGCCGAATGGGTGGTGCGGCATGTGCGCGCCGGCGTGCTCGGCAGCGGCGACATCGCCATCGACATCGACGCCGCGGCGCTCGAACGCATGCTGTTCGGCAGCGCCGACCTGGTGCGCGCGCGCCGCCTGCTCAGCCTCGAAAGCGTGTTCGACGCCAACGAGGACATCGCCGCGCTGGTGCTCGACCTCGGCGACGAGATTCACCGCCTGCGCGCGCGCCTGCGGGTGCTCGGCGCCGAATAGCGCCGGCCTAGAAACTGATCGGCACCCGCAACGACAGCGACACGTCCGGGGTATCGCGCGTGACGCCGGCGCCGATCGACACGTTCAGTGTGCGCTTGTCGCTGAGGCGATAGGAATAGCCGATCAGCAAGGTCCCGAGCTGGGTGCGCACCGAGCCCGGTACCGCCAGGCCGTTCTGCCGCATGCGCGCGATCGAACTGTGGTCGTAGCCCAGGCTGAGCGAGGTTTTCTCGTTGAGTGCCAGGCCCATGCCGAAATTGAAGCCGATCACGCCGCCCGGCTCCAGCTCGCCGACCGGTTCACGCACGCCTTCGAGGATCAGCCGGCTGACATTGGCGCGCTTGAAGGTATGGATGTAGCTGACGCTGCCGAAGAAAATGGCCGGATCGGACGGGAACAGCCAGGTCAGACTGGGTTGCAGCGAGTAAAAGCCCGAGCCGGTGGGCAGCTCCAGCGGCAAGCCGGTGCCGGTGACGTTTTCGCCGATGCAGCGCTTGGTGCAGTCGGTGACGACATCGAACGGGTCGCGCCCGGTGCGTGACTTGAAGCGCACCCCGCCGATGTAATAGGGCTTGTTCGCGCCGCCGTCGTTGAGCTGGTAGCGCGCCGCCAGCTCGACATCGCCGAGCGCCTTGCCGGACGTATCGAACGCGCGCTCGACTGCGGTGCCGGTAAAGATTTCGCGGCTGACCGTGGCGTCCGACCGGTACACATACGGCACCTTCACTTCCACTTCCAGCCGGTTCGACAGGCCGGTGCGACCGCTCAGCGAAGCGGTGAAGGTATTGCGCTTGACTTCGCGTATGTCGATCAGGCCGATCAGCAAGGCAGGGATGATGGTGTAGCCGACCAGCGCCACCCGGTTGCTCGACGAGTAGCCGAACTGCAGCGCCGGCTCGAGCACGTATTTGCCCTTCTGGGTCAGTACGCCCGGTTGTTCGAACAACGGCGCGATTTCGGGCGGACGGCCGTCCTTGGCGGGAGCCTTGCCCACCGGTAGCTGCGTGCTCTGGGCCTGGGCCTGGTCCGCGCCGCCCGGCCCGGCGCCACGCTGGCTTGCCAAGTGTTCCGGCGAGCTGCGCTGCATCGCCTGCAGATGTTCGCGTTGGGCGCTGACTTCCCCCGACAGTTTTTCGACCAGGCGGCGCTGGTCGTCCAGGGCCGTCTGCAGTTTCTTCAACGTCGCTTCCATCTCCTGCATGGTGGGGCCGGGTTGTTGGGCAAACACCGGCGGCGCGAGCAGCAGGGCCGTCAGGCTGGCTCCACCGAGTCCCAATACGATTTTTCCTTGCATTGATATCTCCTGGCTTGACATACAATATGCGCACCGGCCCAGCCTAGTGCGTTCCGATCGCCCGGATTGCGGCATCCCGCATGCCGGACTGAAAATGCATTTCCTTCAGCAGCGACGCGCTGTTGACGCTGGAATTGATGGTGGTCTGGCTGTTGATCGACTGTCCGTCCAGGGTGTTCTGTATGAAGGTGCCGCCGTTGGCAAGCGCATCGCCGACGGCGAAATTGTTGGCGCCGTTCTGCACCAGCTTGGCCGAAGCGAGCGCGTCATGCGCCTGGCGCGCTTCGTCGGCAGTGATGTTGCGTACATTGGCAATCTGAAAATTGGAATAGGCCACGACTGCGCCATTGATGGAGACCAGGCGCTCGATGCCGATCGAGACGGTCAGTCCGCCAGGCGCAATGAAGCCGCCGCGCATGCTGTCAAGGGCATCGGCATCGACCCGATGCCAGCCCTCCGGGGCGCCACAGACGACTTCCAGATCGAGTGCCCGGGTGGCCAGCCCGTCCATCGGCACGGGCTCGTGCGCCGACGCCGCCATGCTCGCGATGGCCAACAACAGGACCGGCGTGGATCGATACAGCATGGCAGAGTCCTCCTAAAAATCGCCTGGCCCGAATTTGGGAAGGCTGATGTTATCCAGGCTGGCGCGCGCCAGGCCTTCGGCAAGCGGCGCTTTCGGCGCGACACGCCAGTCGGCACTGCGATTGAAGGCCACCTCGCCCTTGTAGCCGTGGATCACGAATAACAACTTGCTAGTCCACATCTGGCGAAACTGGTCGAGCGGCACGGAGCGCGCTCCGCTCGAAGGATCGCCCAACAGCACGCGGCCCTCGGCAATGCCCTTGATGACGACGAAATGGTTATAACCCTTGTCCGCCACCAGCACGATCGCGGGCAACTTCGACTCGGCTAGCTTTTCGAGCGGCAATTCGAAGCCATCGGCGCGGAAGCCGCGGGTGGCAAGGAAACGCTGCATGTCGAGCAACGAGAATCCTTGCTGGCGGATCTTGGCCTGGTCGCCGTTCCTGAACATCTGTTCGAACGCCTCCTGCTCGGAAACCACAACGCCGTAATGATGGCTGAGCAAGGTCGCCAGCGCGGCCGAACCGCAACTGAAATCGTATTGCTGGCGCACTGTCGCGTCGAAACGCACCTGCTTGAGCGTCTTCAGCGGCACCACCATCCTCATCCCCGACGCCACGCCCAGTTCGATGGCGCGCACGGTCTGTTGCGTCAGGCTCATCGCCAACGCCAGGAACAGCATCAGGCGTAGTTTGTTTAGCTTCATCTCAGTTGCAGATTGATCACTGTGGCATTCTGGATGAGCACGTTTGCGCCGGTATTCTGGATCACCATCGGCAGGCCGCTCATGTTGGCGAACGAACCGCTGTCGATGGTGTTGTTTCCGCTTGAAACGTTGGTTGCCGTGTTGTTCGTCACGGTTGCATTCAGCCGCGCATCGCTGATCGCGGTGGCGGTGTCGGCGCCGCCGCGCGCGCTGGCCAGTTGTGCCGGCTTGAGCGGCGCACCCCAGCCGGGCAGCGCACGGGTTGAATCGTCCGCTGGCGCCGCGCTGGCTGCCGGCGCTGGCGCGACCGGTGCCGGTGGATCGCCGCTGGCGCGGGCCGGCTCCGTGGCCAGCGCATGCACGCTGGCGCAAGCCACGCCGCCCAGTAAAGTCATCCTCATCAAAAGCTTGTTCATCTGCTCCCCCCAGGTTGGAAAAAACGCCGCCATGCCGGGCTCGACATGGCGGCGAAAGGGCCTACCGAAAGGGCCTACCTACCGACCGCGAGGTTAGCCTGGACGTTGACGCTTTGCTGTACCAGGGAAGAAATGCCGCTGTTCTGGCTGATCACCATGATGCCGGCTGCAGACTGCGCGGCGCCACTCATCGCATTCGACATGTCGAACGCGCCGGCGTTGACCGCGTTGGAGCCGCCATTGCCACCGACACCGTTGCCGCCTGCGCCGCCAGTACCCACGCCTGCGGTATTGGTGCCGCCGGCGCCCGCTGCGCCACCGGTATTGCTGCCGCCATTGCCGCCATTGCCGCCCGCGCCGCCGCTTGCCGCACCGCTGCCGCTGGTGCCGCCGGTGGCGGTGCCGCCATTCGCACCGCCGCCCGCCGCGCCGGCGCCGCCGGCGTTCGAAGCCATGCCGGTGCTGCCACCTGCACCGCCGCCAGCACCGGCCGCACCCGCGCCGCCATTGGCCGTGCCGCCGTTGGCCGCGCCGCCGTTCGAATTGCTGGCGCCGCCGGCACCGCCGGCCGAATTGCCGCTGGTGCCGCTGCCCGCAGTTGCCAGGCCTCCGGTGCCGGCGCCTCCGCCGACGTCGCCGTTGGTACCGGCGCCCGCTGTCGCCGTACCGCCAGTGCCAGCAGCGCCGGCTGCCGTGCCGCCGGAACCTGCACCCGCGGTCGATGAGCTGCCGCCACCGGCGCCACCACTCGCACTGGCCGTTGCGCCCGCACCGCCGCCACCACCGGCGCCGCCGCTGCCGGCAGCCCCGGCGCCGCCATTGCTTGCCTGGCTACCGCCCGCGCCTGCTGCTCCGGTCGCCGCCGTGCCACCGGCACCGCCGGCGCCGGAGGTGCTGCCCGACGCACCGCCGACACCGCCGCCGCCACCGGCTGCGCCGGCCGCACCGGCGCCACCGGCGCCTGCCATCGAATCACCCGCGCCGATACCGTTTGGCCCGGCAGCGGCGTTGCCGCCACCCGTATTGCCCGCTGCCGCCGTCGCCGATCCGGCGCCGGGTCCGCGTTCGCGCGAATCTGCGGTGCCGCCGGTCGACGTGCCACCGGCGCCGCCAGGAGCGTTATTCGATGCGGTCTGGGTCGAGCCGCTGGAGGCGCCGCCCAGGCCGCCCGAGCCGCCCGCGCCACCGGTACCGCCGCCGCCGGCGCCACCGCCGGTCGAATTGCTGGTGCCGGCCGCGCCGCCGTTCGCGCCCTGCGCCATGCCTGACGAGCCGGCATCGGCGCCGGTTTGTGGACCGGCTTGGCCGCCTGAGCCACCACTGCCGGCGCCACCGCTTGCGCCTGCAGCGCCGCTGCCGCCGGTCGCCGCTGCCATCCCGGCAGCACCGCCGGTCGAACCCGAGCCGCCGCCGGTGCCGGCACCGCCGTTCGCGCCGCCGCCTGTGCCGCCGCTGGCCGTTGCCGCACCGCCGGAGGCGATGCCGCCGTTGGCGCCGCCACCGGTGCCGCCGCCGCCGTTGGCGCCGCCGCCCGTGGCGGCGCCGCTGGAGGAGCCGCCGCCCATGCCGGCCGCAGCGGTCGAGCCGCCACCATTGCCGTTGCTGGAAGTGGCGGCGCCGCCCGAGCCGCCGCCGCCGCCGCTGCCGCCGGCGCCGGCAGGGCCGCTGTTGGCATTGCTGGCGGTGCCGCCTGAGCCGCCGCCGCCGCCAGTGGCGGCGCCGACGTCGGCGTTACCGACGCTGGACGCGCCGGAAGCGGCGTTGCCGCCGGTCGAACCGGACGATGCATCGGCGCCGCTCGCTGCGCCGCCGACGCCGCCGTTGGCGTTGCTGGCAGAGCCGCCATTGCCGGTACCGCCCATCGCGCCGCTGCCGTTTCCGCCGTTGGCAGTGCCATTGTTGGTAGCGACATTGCCGATATTGTTGACGGTGTTACCCGCAACCGTCCCGTTCAGATTGCTGTTGGCGGTCGCCGTCGACTGGTTGAACGAACTGCTGACCGTGGCGTTGCTGCCGTTGTTGGCGGCAGCCGAGCCTTGGGCACTGGCGAGGGCGTCGCCGGTGCTGTTGTTTTGTCCGCTCTTGTCGTTGTTGAGGTCGGTGTTCGTGGTTGTGGTAGTCGCTGTGGCTGTCTGGGTGTTGTTGTCACCCCTGCGGTTGGTATTTTGTGGGTCGTCCGCTTGTGCCGACAGGCTGAACGCCATCAAGATGGCCGCTGCAATTGTGGTCCGTTTCATGAATATCCCCTCCGGTTAAAAAGTCGAAAATGGCGACCGGCATGTTCTTGCCAGACAAGGGAGTCATAGCAATATCGATGCCTGAGATTTGACGAAACCCAAGTGCTTGAATCTAGTGGCGAAAATTTCTGCGCTTGTGTTCGCTTTGCGATTTTCATTCCGACTGGAAAATGAAGGCAGCGAACGTGTCACATTTTTGTGACAGTGTTCGGCGGAAGCGACAGCACAGCCCCGCTGGCACAGCGAAACGGTGCTGTTTTGATAGAGGGGAAAATATGCAGACAGGATAAAGTGTAACTAGCTTGTTACAAGTACTTACATTTCGATACAACCAGTTACCTTTTTGGGTGGCCAGGCGGAATCAGACGGTGATGTTGTGTTTGGCGAGGAGGCGGTACAGCGTCATGCGCGAGACACCCAGGTCGCGCGCGGCGTGGGTGACGTTCTTGCCGGCGTTGGCAAGGCTGACGCAGATGGCGTCACGCTCGGCGCGCACGCGCGATTCGCCCAGCGCGTCGCCATTGAAAGACGACGCTTCGTCGGCCAGGTTCAGGTCGGCCGGGGTGATCAGCCGACCATCGGCGAGCACCATCGCACGCCGGACGCAATTGATCAGTTCACGCACATTGCCTGGCCAGTCGTACTGTTCCATGGCGTGGATCGCCTTGCTGCTGAACCCTTTGACATGGGCGCCTTTTTCGGCCGAATAGGCACGAAAGAAATGCTCGGCCAGTCGGCGCAGATCGGCCTTGCGCTCGCGCAGCGGCGGCACCACGATCGGCAGCACATTCAAGCGGTAGTACAGGTCTTCGCGGAACAGGCCCTGCGCCACCGCCGTTTTCAGGTTCACGTGCGACGCCGCGATCACGCGCGCGTCCACCGTGATTTCGCGCGTCGCGCCGATGCGCGTGATGGTGCGCTCTTGCAGGAACCGCAACAGGTTCGACTGAATTTCTTTCGGCAGGTCGCCGATTTCGTCGAGGAAGATGGTGCCGCCGGCAGCCGATTCGATCAGGCCGGCCTTTTCCTTGGCCGCGCCGGTAAACGAGCCGCGTTCATAACCGAACAACTCCGACTGGATCAGGCTGGGGGGCAGGGCGCCGCAATTGATGGGCACGAACGGCCCGCTGGCGCGCGGCGAATTGGCGTGGATCGCGTGCGCGGCAAGCTCCTTGCCGCTGCCGCTTTCGCCCCAGATCAAGACGGGGGCGTTGACCGGCGCCACCTTGCGGATCTGCGCGCGCAACGCGCCGATCGCGGCGGAATCGCCCTGGATGGTTTCGATGGCCTCATGATCGGGCTGGTCGAGCGGGCGTTCGCGCAGCATTGCCCAGCCGTGGGCATGGCCGAGCGTATGCTGCAGGCGGGCATGGTCGAGCGGCGTCGTGTGGTAATCGCACAGGTGATCGACGACCAGCGCGCGCGGCGCCGGATGATCGAGCACGCTGCGTTCGATGACGCCCACCCATTGCACGGTGCAATGGCGGCGCAGAAATTGATCCGATTCGGCCGCCGAATCGATGCTGATCACGTCGAGCAGCAGCCCCACCATGTAGCGTTGCGTCTGCAGCACGCGGTGCGCCTCCTGCAAGCTCGACACAATGCACACGTCCCATCCAGGAAGCGTGCCGCATTTTTCATGCAGCGCGCCGGCGCCTTTTACCGATATGCAGATTATTCTTTTTATCGACATAGGTAGCTCTCGTTCTGACAGCGCGCGCGCCGACCAGAACCCGCGCGGGCACGCTAACCGAATTGCATATCCTATTCTAAGCGCATCAACGACAAAATGCGTGGATCAGTGAGCAACATTTTTTATTTCGTTTCGAATATTTCTCACCCCACAGATCGGCCCGTCTGTCCAGCCGCAGACGCGCGCCGCCGGCCGCTGAAGCGCACTAAAATCGTTGTCATCATATGAACGAACCGGGAGCAGCAATGGCAGCGAACATGGACGATGGCCAGGCCCTGAAGGGCAAGCGCGTCGCCGTACTGATGACCGACGGTGTCGAGCAGATCGAATACACATCGCCCCGCGAATTCCTCGAGAAGCATGGCGCGCAGGTGATCTTGCTGTCGCCGAAAAATGCCGGCGAGGCGATCCAGGGCTTCACGCACCTGACGCCGGGCGACCAGTTCAAGGTGGAGAAAAACGTCAAGGAAGCGAAGCCTGGCGACTACGACGGCCTGGTGCTGCCTGGCGGCGTCGCCAACCCGGATATGCTGCGGCTCAGTCCGGAGTCGATTGCCTTCATCCGCGAATTCGCCGCGTCCGACAAGCCGGTGGCGGCGATCTGCCACGGCCCGTGGACGCTGATCGACGCCGGCGTGGCGCGCTCGAAGCACATGACCAGCTGGCCGAGCCTGCAGCAGGACTTGCGCAATGCCGGCGCCGAGTGGACCGATGACGAGGTGGTGGTCGACGGCAGGCTCATTACAAGCCGCAAGCCGGACGACCTGCCGGCATTCAACGACGCACTGCTCAAGGAGTTGCAGGCCGGGTTCGACGACGACACCGGCCCGTCGTCGTAGTTACGCCAGCCGTTCGCCGATTTCGGTCAGGCCGTCGACGATGTCGTAGAAGCGGATGTCCTTGCTGTGGCTGCTGCCGCGGACCTTGACGACGGCAATGGCGCGCCTGCACTGGCCTGCCTGTTCGACGTAGCGCTGCATGACGATGGCGTCGGCGAGGAAGGCATTCGCTTTCGAGCCGAGGTTCGGCGCTGTGTCGCCGTCCTCCAGCTCCGCGGTCATCATCACCGTGACGCCCATCGCTTTCAAGGTCTTCAGCACGCGCTGCAGCGACGGCCGAAACGCGTCCGCCAGCGCCAGTTCGAATCCCGCCAGCGAGTCGATCACGAGCCGGCGGGCGCAGCTCTGGTCGATCAGCGCCACCAGGTCGTGCAGGAACTCGTCGGTCGACAGGTCCGCTGTGTCTGGACTCAGCAGGGCAATCTCGCCGTCGACGACGAATTGCCGGAGCTTTTCGCCGCAACTGGTCTCGAACGCGGCGATGACGCCCTTTTCGCCCGCGCGCACGCCTTCGGCGAGGAACTGCGCCGCCAGTATCGATTTGCCGGATCCGGAGGGGCCGGCCAGCAGCACTGAATAGCCGGCCGGCACGCCACCGCCCAGCATCGCGTCGAGGTCGCGCACGCCGGTCGACAGGCGGCGGCCGGTGGCGGCGAGCGCCGGCGGCGTAGCCTGTGGCACGGCGCGCGGAAACACCTGCAGGCCGGTGCGGCTGATGCGAAAGCCGTGGGCGCCGAGATCGTGCGCCGCATCGCGCATCTTGAGCACCTGGATCTGGCGCGCCAGCGTGTTGCCGCGTGGCTTTTGCGACAGCCACAAGATGCCGTCGGCGACGGTGAACAGGCAGTCGCCGTCGTCCTGCAGCTGGGCGAACTCGGTGATCAGGAACGTGGTTGCCTGCCAGCTGGTCATCTGCATGCCGAGCTGCTGGATAAAGTACTGCAGGTCGGCGGCACCCTCGTCGCTCGTCTGCGCCGATTGCATGACCGAACGGAACGAATCGATGAACACGAGGCTGGGCGTGAACTCCTGGACTTCGTCGATGATGCGCGCGATCAGGCGGTCGAAGTCGCCGTCGACCATGTCGGAGGCGAGGTTGACGAATTTGACCGAGCTGTCGAGTTTTTCGAAATCGAAGAAATCGAATTGCTGCTGGTAGCGCAGCATCTTCAAGGGCGGCTCGCCGACCACGGTGAAAAACAGCGCGCGGCGCTCGGCGCCGGCCAGCGAAAACATCAGCTGGTGCGCGAGCGTCGTCTTGCCGCTGCCGGCGCTGCCGGCGATCAAGTTGAGCGACAACTCCGGCACGCCGCCGCCCATCAGTTCGTCCAGGCCCGGCACGCCGGTGCGCAGACGGCCGATTCCAACTCGCTGGCCCATTGTCCTGCTCCTGTCTAGTTTTTTTGCGTTTCGGCGCGACCCAATGCCGCCTGCAGGGTCGTCATCGTCAGATGCTTCCCGATCAGCAGCTCGAGACTATCGATCAGTGTATTAAACAGCAGCACGCTGGCGGCGGCGGCTTCGGCGAGGTCCTCGCCCTCGAGACAGCGGCGCAGTGCATTGAACTCGGGGTCGGCGGGACGCGAGCGCGGATCGAACATGAGCCAGGTGAAGTCGAGGTTGACGCTCTGGATCGAGCGGAACAGCAGAATTTCGAAGCCTTGTTCGCCGATGCTTTCGATCAGCGCGTTGGCGAGCAGCTCGAGCAGCTCGATGCTGGTATTGACGATCGAGTCGGGATCGCGCGCCAGTTCGCGCTCGATCAATTCTCGCGGTGAATCGTCATCCGTTGCCATGTCATCATTCCCAAAAACGCGTTGCGACCGATTGCTGGGGGCTGCCGGCCCCTCGATTTCGATATCACAACCTTGATTTAAATATACTACTTATCTGAATTGAAGCAAGTTGTTCGCTACGAGGATAGTCCTGTTTGGGCGAATCGCATAATTGCTCGTGTTCGTCTGGAAATCGGCGTTGCCGGTCAGGTGGCTGGAGCGCAATTTCCGATTTATCTGGCACGATGCGAACCATACCAACATGGCGGAACATGCACAACTAAATTGCTGGTCAACACTGTCATGGAATGTGTGACTGCACGGTGGGAGGAGATGCGTTACAATGGAGGTTCTGTGGGGACGACCTGGTTTCGACGGGGGTTACAAAGCAGCGCAGGGCATACCGAGGGCGGGCTACCTCGTAAATACAACCTGAAAAACTTAACTGCAAACGATAACTCGTACGCACTCGCAGCTTAATTGCTGCTAGCTCTAGAACACCTCGTCCCTGGGGTGGGCCGTCAAAAGCTCTAGAGTCATTTACAGGGACTCGTCTTGAACTGGGTTACTTAGTTCCGGACTAAATAATAGGTAACTCGCTTGTACACAGCGTGCACGTCCGCGTTGTACCGGTTAAATTAAATGGCAGTGCTAAGTATGTAGAACTGTCTGTAGAGTGCTTTCGGACGCGGGTTCGATTCCCGCCGTCTCCACCATAGCATCCTAAAAAACCGCCCGGTGGGCGGTTTTTTTTTGCGGGCATCGCAGACGGCGGGTTGTTCCCAGGAGCCCCTCGGGTCGGTTTTGCTTCGCAAAACCCGTCCGCGGGGCGAAGCAGGGGTTTCGAGCCGCATGCGGCGAGCCTGCGGAGCGACTTGCGCTTGCAAGCGGTGAAGCAGGGAATTCGCGCGGCGTGCCGCGCGCCTGCGCAACGAGTATGGCTTGCAAGGCATACTTCCATCGCCCGAGCGCAAAGTGTTTTTAGCGAGGCAAGGCTCTCCGATTCGTCCGACTAGAGGGAAATCGCGTGAGCGATTTCTTGCCCTCCGTCTCCATGCCTTTCCCACATCGCCGAAGGCGATGCCATTTTCTCTACCTCAACACTCCCCCTCATCCTCCTCAAAGCCACCCCCGTGGTGCTCCGCGTGCAGCGAGCCCCCATCGCAAAAAAAAACCGTCCCAGTGGACGGTTTTTCTCGTGAACATTCGCGTCGGCGCGCCGGCCCTGCTGAGCCCCGCAAGTCAACTCACTGACGCGGAGGACGCACCTTACTTTTGCTTGCGGCGGCGAACAGCAGCAAGGCCAGCCAGGGCAATGGCCATCAATCCGAACGAGGCTGGCTCCGGGATCGCAGCAGCACCGCCGCCGGCCTGGTTTGCATCGAGGCGCGAGCTTACCGCCAGATAGTTGGCAGTGTCGTCGTCGCGACCTTGCAGTGCGGAGCGGAGGATGACCTGCAATTGGCCATCGAACGACAAGTCTGCTAGGGCGGCTGCGTCAAGCACGATGTCAAACATCGCAGTCGACGTGATGTTATTGGAAGACAAGACCGCATTTGGGTTCGAACCGAAGAAAATCGAATATCTTTCGTTCCCGCCCAACGGATCGCTCAAGGTCAGGTGTAACGTTGCGTTGACCACCGACCCGACCCCAGCCACGTAGGCAGTGCCGTTATCCAGCAAGTTGATGGTGAAGGAGTTCTGTGCGGTGTTGGTGACAGGTAAGTTCAACGTCATCGTGTCCGTCACGCTGATTGGCGCTGCTGTTGCGCACAAGCTGCAGGTTGCGAGTGCGAGAGCGGAAACGAATTTGAGTAGAGTGGTGTTCATGGCATCTTCCTAGTGATGAAAATTTTTATTCGGAAATAACTTAATTTTCCGAGAATCATTGTTTTTTCAAGACTTAAGCAATACATGTGCCCGGTATGGGTATTGCATAATAATCAATCACTTGAACGCTGCGCGCGGGACTTGGCGCGAGACGATGTAAAGTTTTTCGACAAGCAATCATATTGTCTATATCGAAACATCCACGCATTCTAAAAGTTATCTTCTAGATAAAATTGGGGCGCGGTTCAATGACAGATCTTTGCGCTTGCGTTCGCCAGCGTTCGTGTCGGCGAAAAAAACCGCCCATTGAGCAGCCCGGTGGGCGGTTTTTTGTGCGTGCGCCCGGCATGGGCGCACTCCTGTGGAACACGAACCGCATAGAAGGCGCTGCCGAGCAGGGCGAGCGGACCCATGACTGCGAAGCTCTTGTGGCCGAGGCGAAGTGGCGTAGATGCGGCGGTGGTGTGATGAAGGAGCGCGGCCCTTGCCTGGGCACGCCCTGCCGCATATCGGAACGCACAGCCTGGTTCAGGCGCAATCCCGTTGCTGACCGCGGCAGCCGCGGCCAGCAACGGGAAGAACATCACTGCGCTTTGATGTTGGCGCTGCGGACTATCTCGCGGTAACGAGCAGCGTCCTTCTTGATACGAGCCAGGAAGGCTGCCGGAGGCATGCCGCCGGTAATTGCGCCAGCTGCGGCGAAACGCTCTTTCACCACCGCGTCCTGCAAGGTGATGCGGACTTCTGCGTACATCCGGTCCAGGATCGCTTGCGGTACGTTTTTCGGCGCAAACATGCCGACCCAGTTGCTGGCATCAAGCTCGGTCAGCCCTTGCTCGCGCGCGGTCGTCCAGGTCTTGTTGTACTCGGCGCGGTTTGCAGTCGTCACGCCGACCACCTTGATCTTGCCGCTCTTGATAAAAGCGGACACGGCCGGAACAGCCACCACGCCCAGCATGACTTCGCCGGATGCCACAGCGGCGGCAGCCGGGGCGCCTCCCTTGTACGGCACATGCAGCAGCTTGACGCCGGCTGCGCTGGCGACCCACTCACCGGCCAGGTGGTTCACGCTGCCATTGCCCGGCGACGAGTACGTCACCGATTGCGGCTTGTCCTTGGCCACCGCGATCAGGTCCGCGAAATTGTTGATCGGGACATCCTTGTGGGCAACCACCAGCATCGGCGTGTCGCTGATCATCGTGATCGGCGCAAAGTCGCGTTCAAGGTTGTAGGGGATGGTGCTTTCAAACAGCGCCGGATTGCCGGCGAATTCGCCAGTATGTGCAACCAGGAAGGTGTACCCGTCCGGCTCTGCCTTGGCGGCGGCGTTGACGGCGATGAAGCCGTTGCCGCCTGGCTTGTTTTCGACGATCACCTTCCAGCCGAGCCTGCTCGACATGTTGACGGCCAGCAGACGCGCCGTTACGTCAACCACGCCGCCGGGTGCAAACGGTACCAGCAACTTGATCGTCTGGTTCGGCCACTCTTGCGCATGGCTGGCAGAAGCGGCCAGGACAAGCGTCAGCGCTGTGATGCATTGAACAAGTTTTTTCATGTGTCGTCTACTCCCGTAAATGAATGACATCGATGAAATTATCGATGGCATAAAAAACGAATGCTGGGCAGGCGTTGCCGCCATGCCGCATCCCCTCATTGCAGTAATCCGTATATCAGGATGTGATCTTGTTCTGCTGCGCAGCCAGCCGCACGGCCCGGATGATTTCCGGATAAGCCGCGCACCGGCAAAGGTTGCCGGACAAGAAAGTGCGGATCTGATCTTCGTCCGGGTCGGGATATCGCTCCAGCAGATGCTTGGTCATCAGAATCATGCCAGGCGTGCAAAATCCGCACTGGAATGCGCCGGTTTCGATAAACGCTTCCTGTACCGGGTCGAGGTTGCCGGACTGGTCCAGGCCTTCGACGGTGCATACTTCCTTGCCGTCTACCATTGCCGCAAACTTCAGACACCCTGATACCGCCTGGCCGTCGATCATCACGGTGCAGCAGCCGCACATCCCCTGGCCGCAGCTTTCGCGCGCGCCGCACAGATTGAGGTCGTTAAGCATTTCGACCACGTTCTGGTGTGTGCCTACTTCGGCGGATACGGGCGCGCCGTTTAATGTGAATTGAATCTTGCGCGTCGCAGTCATTTCATTCTTCCTCAAGCGGGTTGTTTTCTTTAGCGCGGATCGCCCGGTATACACTTTCCGGGGTCATCGGCAACTCGGTCAGGCGTACGCCGACCGCATCTTCGATTGCATTGGCGATTGCCGGCGACACGCCGAAGGTCGTGCTTTCGCCCACGCCTTTCGCGCCGAAGGGACCTTCTGGCTGATAAGCCTCGACCATGTGGTTTTCGATCCGTTCAGGAATGTCATGGAAGCCGGGTATCTTGTAGTCGGCAAACGAGGCGTTGGTCACCTGGCCGGCATCGAGCTCCATCTTTTCCTGCATCGTGAAACCAAGCTGCATGATGGCGGCGCCGGACAACTGGGTCTCGACGATCTTCGGGTTCAGTGGCGTGCCGCAATCAACCACGTTGACCATCCGTTCAATTTTCACATGACCGGTTTCAGTATCGACCGACAACTCCACGCCGGTAGCGCCGATCATCCAGAACGGCGTGACATTGGTTGACTGGCCATCCTTTTTATCTGGCGGAACATAGCTCGGAATATAGCTTCCGAATCCAACGATGGTTCCTGCCTGCATGCCGTAACGCTTGGAAAAAATCTCCCGCACCGGGCCACTGAAATCTTCCGGCAGGCCGGCTTCCTTCGCCAGCGCGCGCAATCTGCCGCGTGCATCCTCCGCTGCCAGGCGTACCGCATTGCCCATGTGGAAAGTGGAGCGCGATCCGAGTGTCGCCATGTCATAGGGCGTGATGTCGGTGTCGGGATTCATCACGCGGATCAGTTCGGTGCGGATGCCCAGCACCTCGGCCACGCACTGTGCCATCGCGGTATCGGAGCCCTGTCCCATGTCGACCGTGCTCATCGACAGCGTCACGCTGCCGTCAGCCGCTATTGTCACCAGCGCGGTGGAGGTGGTCGGCGCCACGACTGCCTTGAATCCGATGGCAATGCCGCGTCCACGGCGTACCGTGCCCGTGCCTTGTTCGAACGGCTCGTCCCACTGCATGCGCTTGGCCAGGTGCTCCAGCACCATGTCGATTTCTGCGCCGTGCATTGCCGTGCCGGTCGCCTGTGGTCGGCCTTCGCGCAGAATGTTCTTGCGACGGATTTCCAGCGGGTTCATGCCGATGGCGCGGGCAATGATGTCGGTATGGCTCTCATAGGCCCAGACCAGCTGAGGAATGCCGAAGCCGCGCAGTGCGCCGGCAGGCGGACGGTTGGTATACAGCGCGTAGGAGTCGATATCGACGTTGTCGATGTCATACGGACCGGGGGCGGTGAAGCCGGACTTCTGGGTCACGCGCGGTCCGATATCGGCATAGGCGCCGCCATTCCACCAGACCTCGCAGCGACGGCCGACGATGCGACCGTCATTGGTGACGGCGCTCTGGATGCGGAACGTGGTTGCATGCTTGGTAATGGTGTAGAACTGTTCTTCCATTGTCAGCGACAGCTTGACCGGGCGCTTGACCATCAGCGACAGAATGGTCACCAGCGCTTCCAGCTTGATGTACAACTTTGCGCCGAATCCGCCGCCGAGGTGCGGCACCTTGACGCGCACCTGGTTTTCACGCCAGCCGAGGAGGCGGGCAATTTCAAGGCGCACGAAGGACGGGCTCTGGGACGCGGTGTAGATGGTCACGCGGTCATGACGGACATCGGCGGCCGATACCATGGGCTCGAGCGGCGTATGCATCACCTGCTGAGTGCGGAAGGTGTGATCGAAAACATGATCCGCTTCGGCAAATGCCTTCTCGCTATCGCCACGCTTGAGATGATAGTCAAGCGCGACATTCGTGTCTTTCTTGCCGATCAGGTGCTTCAGATCGGGGAAGGTGCCGGATGGCTTGAGCACATCATGCACGATCGCTTGCGACGTCATCGCCTCGATCTCGTCGTAGACGGCAGGCAGTTCGTCGTATTCGGCGACGATCAGTTGCGCCGCCAGTTCCGCTACATGGATATCCTCGGCCAGCACGACTGCCACTGGTTCGCCCACGTGGCGCACCTTGTCCAGCGCAAGCGCCGGCTGGTCCAGGAATGCCGGCCCGAAATACGGTTCCGGCACAAATTTCAGCATGTCCTGTCCGGTAATGACAGCATGCACGCCCGGTACTTCCAGCGCCGCCGAGACGTCGATCGACAGGATGCGGCCGTGCGCGACGGTGCTGCGGAATACCTTACAGTGAAGCATGCCTGGCAGCTTCAGGTGGTGCGTGTACTCGGCCCTCCCGGTTACTTTCTGGCGCGCTTCGAGGCGCGGCAGGCTGCGTCCGACTTCAGTGGTGTTCTTCATTTGTGTGCTCATTGCGGCGCTACTCCATCAAATGCGGCGGCGATCGCCCGACCCATGTACACCCGCACCAGCTGGCGTTTGTAGGCGGCGGAGCCGCGCGCGTCGGACTGCGGGTCGACCGCTGCGGCAGCCGCATCGCATGCCTGACGAATGCGCGCGGCAGTCAGTTGCTGTCCTTCCAGAACGCTTTCTGCCTCTTGCATGCGGGTCGGCCTTTCGGTCACCGCGCCCAGCAGCAGACAGACATCGCTCAGGACACCGTCATGGTTTTTTGCATTCACGGCCACTCCCAGCGCCGGCCAGTCGTCGGCCGAGCGGGTGGTGCACTTCAGGTAGGCAGCCTGCCGTCCTGCCAGTGCCGGAATGCGCACTTCGCGGATCAGCTCGTCCTTGGCCAGCACGGTTTCGTAGTAGCCAAGGTAGAGGTCGATCACCGGAATCGTGCGCTCGCCATTCGGACCGACGACAACCACCTCGGCACCCAGCGACGACAGTACCGGCGGCATGTCCATGTGAGGATCGCCATGCGCCAGCGCGCCGCCGATGCAGGCGACGTTACGTACTCGCACGTTGGCGAGGCGGGCCATCGCCTTCACCACGACGGGCGCATGCGCGCTTAGCAGCGGCGACAGTTCCATCCCCGTCAGCGGTGTCATGGCGCCGATGCGCAGGGCGCCGTCGGCCGCCTGCGAGATGCCGGTAAAGCCATCCAGGCGAGCCAGGCTGACCAGCCGGCTCGGCTGGAACACGCCGCTCTTCATCATCAGCATCAGTGCTGTTCCGCCCGCGATCGGGCGAACGGTATGGTCGTCCGGGTCCAGCAGCGACAGCGCCTCGGCCAGTGTGTCGGGTTCGACAAGATCGAAAGGCTGCATGGTTATGCCTCTACTGCCGCGGTCGGCGCGAAGGCTGCCTTCAGGTTGGCGGCGAATTGACGCTCCAGTTCCTTGGCCTTGGATTTCAACACCGGCTGGCCGAGGCTGCCCAGTTTTCCGGTCAGTGCCACCTCGATGACGTAGCTGATCGTGGTCTCGCCGTTTTCTTCGGTCAGTTCCGCAGTCGATGTCGATGTCAGACGGCCAACCATGCCCATCGGCGATCCGGTGGACTTGGCGACGATACGGCTCGGCGACACGCTCTCGGCGATCTCGACTGAGATGTTGAACTCGAAGCGGATGTAGGCAACCCTGGTTTCCAGCACGGCATTGAAGTGGGTCGCGTCGATTTCTTCCAGGTTCGACACGCCGTCGATGCAAGAAGCAAAGAAGCGCGGATCGTTCAGCTTGGCGAAAACCGCGACACGTGGTGCCGTGACTTTTATTGCTCCAGCGAAGTTCATTTGTTGCCTTTCGAGATGAGTTTAAGCAGGACGTCGGCGATGACGTCGGGACATTCGACCGGTGTCAGGTGGCGCGCAGACGGAATGATTCCGAAGGTGGAGCCGCGGATGCCTTCATGCAGGATGGTGGCCATCGGCAGGGGCGTGGCGAAGTCTTCCTCGCCGACCAGGATTGCCGTCGGCATCGTCAGCGACGACAGTGTGGAGCGCAGGTCGAAGGAGCCCATCATTGTGCAGGTCGTTTCGAAGGCTGCAACGTCGTTGTCAAGGAACAGCGACACGCAATCGTTGACGACATCCTTGTTCTGTTCGCGGAATGCGTCGCTGAACCAGCGCGTCTGCTGAAAGCCGACCAGCGCCTGCATGCCTTCATGGCGCGCCTTGGCAGAGCGCTCGGCCCATTTCTGCGCAGCGTCTGCGCCGTACCATGCGGTGGTGTCGAACAGGCCGAGAGTACGGGTGCGATTGCCATGCCTGCCGGCAAATGCCAGCGCCACGCTGCCACCCATGGAAGCGCCGGCGACCGTGGCCGACGCCCATCCAAGGTGATCCATTACATCTGCCAGGTCGTCGGCCATTACCTCGATGCTGTATGGGGTTGACGGCTTGTCCGAGGCGCCGTGGCCGCGGCAGTCGATAGCAAGGATCTCGGCGTGGCCGGCCAGGCGTGCGACGACACGGTTCCAGAAAGCGCCTGTCATCGCCAGCGAATGCACCAGTGCCAGCCGCGGCAAGCCGCTGTCCTTGCCATGCACCGTGTAGGCGATGGCAGTACCGTCTTTTGCTGATGCCCGGGAGAGCGTTGCGTGGGTGTTTGCAGGGTTAATGCAATTTGTCATTTCAGCGGATCTTCGGGAATGTTAAAAGAATATTGAGAGAATCGGGAAACCAGCGCGTTATGGCTTACGGGCCACCATCTGCAACTCAACCAGCGCGCCATGATGCAATTCCGGCACCGGCACGACTGCCCGGGCGGGCCGGTGCGCGCCGAACACGTCGGCATAGACGCTGTTAAATTCAGGCCAGTGGCGCACCCCGACGATATAGGCGGTGCATAGCACTACGTCGTCCAGCGTACAGCCGGCCGCTGCCAGGATGTGGCGGCAATGGCCCAGTGCCGATCTGGCCTGGTTCTCGAATGAATCGTCGGCGCCGGCTGCACTCAGGGTTGGCAGCATGCCGGACACGAAAATGAATCCGTTCGCTTCCATGGCCTGCGCATAATGGCCGGCGGGTGTTGGCGCTTTTTCAGCGGTGATTGTTTTCATACTCTCTCTCTTCCAGGAAGCCGGCATCCTGCTACTGCCGCAGGTCCGCTGGCGGACAGGCCGGAGCAGAATTGCCGAATGATTGTGAGGATAGCGAAGGGAAGAAGAATGGGCGAACGATGATCTGTCATACCGCGCATGAAGGATTTTCATGTCTGGCGTAGAGCGGCCGGCGCGGCGCCGGCCTGGCATGGCAGGGGTTATTCTCCCTCTGCGGGGGAACGCTGGTAGCGGAAGGTGCCCACTGCGGTGGCGACCAGCGTTTCCTGGTCCAGCCACAATTCTGCCCGCGAAAAAAACACCCGCCCGCCCTTGCGCTCGAGGAAGCCCTTGCAGGTCAGCGTTTCGCCGAGGCCGTTGAACAGGAAATTGGTGGTCAGCGACAGCGTCACGCCATGCAGCGCAGGCATGCCCGGCGCCGCATACAGCCCCGCGTAGCCGGCGGCGGCGTCAAGGATTGTGCACATGACGCCGCCTTGCACGACGCCGGTACGGTTGAGCAGCACAGGCGATATGGCCAGCTCGAGTTCCACATAGCCATCGCGCCACTCGACAAGTTTGGCGCCTATCGCTTCGAGAAACGGGCTGTCTAGTTTATATACCATTTTCTTCAGTCTTCAGGTGGCTGTACCAGCATGTCGACATCATTGCGGGCGACTGCTTTGCCTAGCCGGAAATTCAGGCGGGGAATGCGACCGAAGCAGCTTTTCCCCGCACGAATTACCGGCTTGCGGGTACTACAGGATATGCTTCCACTTGGCCCGGGTCTTTTCCTGCAGCTCCTTGCTCGCTTCGGCAACCTCAGGAAACTCCTTGATGAAGTCATACGGGCGGCAGGCGTCGATCACTGCTTTGGAAGTGAAGGGAGCCTTGGACTGATAGGCAATCGACATCGGGTCATTCTTCGATCCCATGCCGCGCTTGATGATGTCTATGTCAAGGTCGGGATCGGTGCGGGTGGCCACCGCCCACATGACTTCCTGCATGTTGGAAGGATCGATGTCCTCGTCCACCACCACCGAATAGCGCGACATGTATGCACCCACGCCGCACTGGCTCAGGATGTGTCCGGCCTGGCGCGCATGACCGGCATAGCGCTGCTTGATCGACACGACGTTGAACATGCGTGCGCCGCCAATTTCATGTGCCCAGACTGCCTGCACGTCCGGCACGCCGGATGCTTCGAGTGCATCCATCAGCAGCGCCGATCGCATCACTGCCTTGGAATACGAATAGTCATTGGGCGGTTTTGCCGGAGGCGCACCCATGATGATGGGATTGTTGCGGTAGTAGATGCGTTCAATGGTGACCACCGGGGCGGTCGCAGGCTTGCCGGGATAGTAGCCGTGGAATTCACCAAACGGACCTTCGATGCGCTCGTCGCCGGGATGAGCCCATCCCTCGATGACGATTTCGGCGCCGCTTGGAATGGGCAATCCGGTGACCTTGCCGGGCACCACAGAAACCGGCTGCTTGAGAATCGCGCCGATAAAGTTGTACTCGCACATGCCGAACGGTACCTCGATGCCGGAAATCAGAAAGCCCAACGGGTCGCAACCGATCACGATGGCGACCGGAAACGGCTTGCCGGCCTTCATGTACTTGTCGTACTGGATGGCGCCGTGCTTGCCGGGCACCATGTCCAGGCCGACGTGGTTCTTGTCATGGACCATGACACGGTAAGTGCCGACGTTGACCCAGTCGGAATCGAGGTCTTTGGTTACCACCATGCAGCCGGTGCCGATATAGCGTCCGCCGTCCTTTTCGTGCCACAGCGGCGACGGAAAGGCGAAGGCGTCGATGTCGTCGCCGCTTTGTTCATTTTCGAAAATCGGGCCCGTTTCTACCTGCAGAGGCGGATAATTCGCGGCGTCGACTTGCCATTGTTTGGGCTTGCCGCGCAGCGCCTGGGTCAGGCCATGATTGGTTTGTTCGATACCCAGGCGCAGGATCGACGACAGTCGGGCCGGGCTACTGGTGCTGCAGGTCATCACGCGAAACCCCTTGGGATAGTCGGCAATATCATCAAACAGCAAGGCCGGCGGCAAATCCTTCTTGACGTTCAGCTCGCTGATGGCGCCCAGTTCGAGATCCCAGTGCGCGCCGGACACTTCAGTCAGTTCTCCGAGCTTTGATGCCTGATCTATCCATGCGCGCAAATCCAGCGGATTACCACCTGCCGCGTTACTCATATTTCCCGCTCCTATGGACTGCGATGGCGATCTGAGGCGCCACCGGAGTCTTTCTTGTTAGTTAACCAAGTTGGCCCGCCGGATCACCGGCAGGCCATTTTACTTACGTGTTCAGCTTGCCTTGATGTCGGCCTTTTTGACCACTGCGGCCCAGCGCTCGATTTCGGACTTGAGGAATGCGTCGAATTCCTTATGTCCCTTGGCGTTGACGATGAAGCCACGGTCCTGAAGCGCGGCCGCCATGTCCGGTGCGCTGACGATTTTGATCAGTGCTTTCGAATATTTATCGACAATATCGTTCGGCGTCGATGTCGGCACCATGATTCCAGTCCAGTTTTCCATGACCAGCTTCGGCATGCCCGATTCGCGCGCGGTCGGGACATCCGGAAAATCCGGATGGCGCTTCTCGCTGCAATTGGCCAGGAAACGCAGTCTGCCACTCTTGATATGCGGCAGCGCTTGCGGGTAATTGGCGAAGCTGACATCGACAACGCCGGAAATGAGGTCTGTCAGGGACGGTGCGCCGCCACGGTAAGGCACGTGCGTGATCGACGATCCGTTGAGATCATTGAACAGCTCAAGCGCCAGGTGCGGGCCGGAGCCGCTGCCTGCCGAGCTGGCGTTCAGGGGCTTGGTTTTTGAAACCGCCATCAAATCCCTGAAGGTCTTGATGGAACTGGTGGAAGGAACGACGATCGCCATGGGCGAGTCGGCCAGCAAGGCGACCGTACGCAGGTCCTTGCTCAGACTGAAAGGCGCGTGCGGAAACAGGCTGACATTGACTGCATGCGCCTGGTTTATTGCCAGGATGGTAGTGCCGTCACCAGCCGCCTTTGCCACGAAGTCGGCGCCCAACTGTGCGTGGGCGCCAGACTTGTTCTCGACGATCACCGAGATGCCGAGCATGGCATTGAGCTTCTGGGCGACAAGGCGCGCCATCACATCGGTCAGTCCGCCGGGTGCGAAGGGGACGACGTATTTGATGGACGAAGCATTGCCCATCAACCCCGATTGTCCGAACGCCATGCCGGACAGCCCGGTCATTGTCGCTCCCGCCGCCCCCTTGAGTAAGTCGCGTCGTTTCATGAAAACCTCCTGTTTATTATCGGATGAAAGATTGATCTGATTACGCGTCCTGCAACGGTCTGTGCCGGTGACAACACCGTAAAAGACCAGGTCAGGACAAGTTATGAGTGACCGCGATGCCGACGGCAGGCCGACTACCGCTCCGCAATCTTCGGGGCGTGCGAAGGAACTTCCGGTATTGGAAACCGCGTCTCCTGTTGACCCACAGGCTGGCCAGTCGCTTTGCCGGTTATTGCACAATGACTGCCTGGCCTGCCCTGGATGTATGCGCCGATTCTGTTGCAGTGGCCCCGGGTGGGCAAGCGATTATTCTTCATAATGGCCATGAAAAATCCTCATGCTTTAATGTCATGGCGCGATCCGAAGGCGAATCTACGGCTTCTGCCGATGCGTGCAAGTCCGAATCGGCGTAGTTTTCATCATTGGCTCGGGCCGCTTGATAGGACAGGGCGAGTTTGAGTTAATATGTGGCAAGGAAAATCGAATTATTCTATTCCAGCTACAGTTATAAGCGGCATCAAATGCGACGGGACATCCCCTCACTGATGAGTTTGCTGGCGTTTGAGGCAGCCTCACGTCATCTCAGTTTTACCAGTGCCGGGCGCGAGCTGGACCTGACCCAGACTGCAATCAGCCACCAGATCAAGAATCTGGAGGAAAGGCTGGGTACGCTGCTGTTCGTTCGGCGCAGAAATGCGCTGCAACTGACCGTGGCCGGCCGTCAGTACCTGGAGTCCGTGCGCGAAGCGATTAACATGCTGCACGGTGCGACGACGCGCGCCAAGCGCGAAAGATCCACGGAACTTCTCAGTATCAGCTGCCTTCCGACTTACGCTACGCAATGCCTGATTCCGGCCTTGCCTGATTTTCGGCGCCGCTACCCAGACATCATGCTGCAGGTGCTGACCAGCCAGTCCTTCGACCAGTTCAAGCGCCGCTCCTATGACGTGGCATTTCGCTACGGAACGGGGCGCTGGGCCGGTTTGCGGTCGGACTTGCTGCACGAAGAGGAAATCTTCCCGGTCTGCACGCGGGAAATGGGGCGATCAGTCGATATGGAATCCCCGGCCGAGGGCCTGGCCGGGCTGACCCAGATACGCACTTATTATTCGTCGGCATACAAGGATGACTGGCAGGCCTGGCTGGAGGCATCCGGCGTGGGGCCGATCGATTTCGACGGTGAAGCGATCTTCAACCTGCAGCTGACGTCGCTGCAGGCGGCCCTGGACGGTGTCGGCATCGGACTCGGACGTACGCCGCTGGTTGACGGCTACCTTGCACGCGGTGCGCTGGTTGCGCCACTGGCGTTCCGTTTGCGTACCGGATCGGGCTATTTCCTGGTTTCTCCGGAAGATAAGGCCGACCAGGAAAAAGTGTGCCTGTTCCGGCAATGGGCCTGTGAGCGGCTCGGCATGGGCGTGCCAGCGCAATGACCGCTGGCCCGGGCAGCAAACGGTTCGACCCCGCCAACTATGTTGGGGTCGGCGATCTGCTGGCGCTGCATCGGTTGCGAGATCCTGCCAAACCAGCGCTGGTGGACCTCGATCGTGGCGTTACCCTGTCTTTCGGTGTGCTCGCCGGACTGGTCGATTCAGTTGCGCTGCAGATGTGGGGCCGCGGCGTACGCAAGGGCTCGCGGGTTCTGCTGCATCTTGATAACAGCATCGAAAAACTGGTCGTCTGGTTCGCCCTGTGGCGGATTGGTGCGGTGGTCTGCCCGCTGGACCTGTCGTTCATCCGGGCTACCGCTTCCCAGGTCCTGCAGACGATAGAGCCTGACCTGGTGGTCACCGATGCGAGCTGGAGCGGACAGAATTTCCTGCAGCAGTTGTCGGCGCCGATCATCTACTGCGATGAATGGCGCCCGGATCATCAGCCGGCTGCAGCGGACAGCACGACAATCGGATTTTGCATGCTGCCTGAGGGTGCCTCGACAGACCATCTGACGGCGCCGGCGGCTGGCGACCTGGCATGCCTGTGCTGCACCTCGGGTACTTCCGGCCTGCCCAAGATTGTCGCTTACGATCATTACGCCTATTGGCAAAACGGCGTCGACAGCATCGAACTGCTGGCACTGGACTGCGACGACCGCACGCTGGAATACCGTGCCCTCGGATGGTACTCGGCCCAGATCCTCAGCGTCATGCCATTCCTGCAACTGGGACTGACACTGCACCTGGCGCGCCGCTTTTCCAGGCGCAAGTTGCCGGATTGGATAGAACAACACCGGATCACGGTCTGCGTCGGCGTCCCGGCGGTCATTAATATCCTGCTCAACGCACCCGTGCCGCAGGCACGCCAGAAACTGGCCACGCTTCGAACCATGACCTGCAGTACCGCACCGCTTCCTCTGACGCACTGGCGCCAGTTTGAAGAGGTATACGGCGTGCCGGTTACCAACCTCTACGGTAGTTCAGAAACCGGATGGATCTGCGGTAACCGACCTGCTGCCCGCCGTATCGGCACTGTCGGGCAGCCGGTCGGCAGCGTGCACCTCAGCCTTCCGGATGAAGCTGCGACGGCCCCGGAAGGCAGCAAGACTGGCCGGATAACTGTGTCCGGCGACAAGCTGGCGCTCGGTTATTTGCAGTCGGATGGCTCACTGCAGGCGATACGCGGTCAGCCATTCGCCATGAATGACATTGCGACGATGGATGCCGACGGCTATGTCCGCATTTTCGGCCGCAGCGATGATCTGATCATGCGAGGCGGGGTCAAGATTTCGCCGGTTGAAATCGAGGACGTCGTGCTGGCGCACCCGGACCTGGTCGACGCAGGCGTAGTGGCCATGCCCGATCCGGTCTTTGGACACCAGGTCGTCTGCCTGGCAGTTGCGCGCCTCGGATGCCAGCCGCAGCCGGATCAGATCGTCAGCCATTGCGCTGACCGCCTGCCTAAGGAAAAAGTGCCGGCGGATGTGCTTATGGTTGATGAGCTGCCCCGCAATCCGCATGGCAAGCTGCTGCGCAGGCAGCTACCGGATCTGTATCGCTCCCGATCGAATGGCACTGCAGCGACGCCTGCCAGTGCGGCGGATGCGGCAGGGGCCTGACTTCAACAGGCGGATCGTCCATCCTGGTGCCTGCGGTCTTGCGTCGAAGTACGTTGGCGAACCGGAGTAGACGATGGCAGTGCGCCTGTCGACCGCTCGGAAAGCAATGGCTATGTCAGCGTTAAGTCGGGGAAGCCGCCCAGTGCCGATCTCAGCAGTGCCTCCGGCGAGCTGATCCGTTTGCCGTCGATCGCCCAGCGCCAGCCCAGGTAATTCGGCAAGTAGCGGCTGGCGACGCCATGGAAGCGGCGCAGCCATTGCTTGAAGCGGCTGTGATACGCATTGACGTTTTGCACGTGCAGAGCGCCGGCAACCCGCGCGCCGGCCGACAGGTTGACGGCGCGATGGGCGATGCCCGCCTTGCGCGCGAAGCTGCGATAGGCTGCGTGGCCATCGGTGACCAGCAGGATATCCGGCGCCACCACGGGCGGCAGGCAGTTGTGCAAGTGGCCTGGCCGTAGCGGGGCGCGGCCCGTGACGAAGTCGACTGTCCTGCCGGACCGGTCGCGCGCCACCAGGATGCAGTCGTGCTCATGCGAGAGGCCGCGCCGCGTGGCGCTGCCGCCGCGCCGGCGCGCGGGCCGGCTCAAGGTGCGCGAGCCCTTTTGCGATTCCAGCAAATAGGTCTCGTCGGCTTCGGTAATGCCGGCCAACGGCACGCTGCGGTCGCACTTCGTCGTGTGCAGGAAGCGGTGGCGCCAGCGGAAGCTGGTGGTCTTGTCGACGCCGACGGCGGCGGCGGCGCGGCGCACCGTGCCCGATTGCAGCATGCAGTCGAGGTAGGCCAGCCATTTGAACTTGTGACGCAGCCGCGCCAGCGCGGTGCCGCTCAAGTCGTTGAAGGAGCGGGCGCAGTCGAGGCAGCGATAGCGCTGCAGATCGTTTTTGTGGCCGTCGCGGTGGACCCGCGGCGATTGGCAGCGCGGGCAGGGATGCGGCGCGCGCGCCGCCTCGATCACCGCGACGGTTCGCTCCCGCCGCGCGCGGCGATCGAGGGCGTCGGCCAGCTCGGCCCGCTGGGCCGGCGACAAGCCATCGGCTTGCTCAAGGAACTGCTTGAAATGACGCGCTTCCACGCTGGCTCCGGCGGCATAGGGTCTGGTTCAGACCTCAGCCGCAGGCGCTAGTTCAATATCCCCGACTTAACGCGCACATAGCCAAAGCAATCGGCCGCGTGCGCACGCGCAGAGACGCGCCTTATGCCACCAGCGCGGATCCGCTCGCCGTGCTGCTCATCGCGCGCAAGGTGTCGAGCAAGTCGGTCGGCGTATCGAGCAGCAGGTCGGCCCCCCAGGTGCCTGGCTCGACACTGCCGCAGTACCCCCACGCGCACGCCACCGTCACCATGCCGGCCGCGCGGCCCGCCTCGATGTCGCGCAGATCGTCGCCGACATACCAGCAATGCTCGGCCGCAATCCCGAGCCGGCGCGCGGCCTCCAGCAGCGGCGCCGGATGCGGCTTCGCGTGCCCCGTCGTGTCGCCCGAAATGATGCACCCCGCATGCGACAGCCCGATCTGCGGAATCAGCGGATCGGTAAACCTGGCCGGCTTGTTGGTAACAATCCCCCACGCCATGCCCGCGGCAGAAATACCCGCCAGCAATTCCGGCACGCCGCCGAACAGCGTGCTGTGCACTGCCATCGCCGACTGATAGCGGTCGAACCACTGCACCCGCAGCTCCTCGTAGCCCTCGTCAGCCGGCGTCAGCCCGAACGCCGCGCCGATCATGCCGCGCGCGCCGGCCGAGGCGGTAGGGCGCAGCAGCGAATACGGCGTCGGCGCCAGGCCGCGCTCGGTGCGCAGGAAGTTGACCGCGGCGGCGAGGTCCGGCGCGGTATCGGCCAGCGTGCCGTCGAGGTCGAACAGGATGGCACGCGGTGCCGGCAGTGAAGTAGCGGTCATGAAGTCTGGGAAGAAAAGGGAAGGCGCGTCAGAGCGGACGGCTGCACGCCACCATGTAATTGACACTGGTGTCGGCGTTAAGCGAGTACATCTTGGTGAGCGGATTGTAGCCCAGCCCCTTCATCGCATCGAGTTGCAGGCCGGCCTGGCGGACGAAATGCGACAGCTCGGCCGGCGTGATGAACTTGTCGTAATCGTGGGTGCCCTTGGGCAGCATGCGCAGCAGGTACTCGGCGCCGATGACGGCGTACAAATACGACTTCGGATTGCGATTCAGCGTCGAGAAAAACACGTGGCCGCCCGGTTTCACCAGCGCCGCCGCGGCGCGCACGATCGACGCCGGATCCGGCACGTGCTCGAGCATCTCCATGCAGGTAACGACGTCGTACTGGCCCGGCTCGTGCGCCGCCATCTCCTCGGCGGCGATCAGCTGGTAGCGCACCTGCACGCCCGACTCGAGGCTATGCAGGTCGGCCACCTTGAGCGCCTTCTGCGACAGGTCGATGCCGGTGACGTCGGCGCCCTTGCGCGCCATCGATTCGGCCAGGATGCCGCCGCCGCAGCCGATGTCGATGACTTTGCGGCCGCTCAGCAGCGCGCGCGCGGCGATCCATTCGAGGCGCAGCGGGTTGATCTCGTGCAGCGGGCGGAACTCGGACGTGGGATCCCACCAGCGGTGGGCGAGGTCACTGAATTTCTGGATTTCATGCGGGTCGGCGTTCATAGGCGGAATAATAGCGGGAAATTGGCGGTGTGGGCGGACGCGAGCGGTTTGCCGGCCATAAAAAAACCCCGCCGAAGCGGGGTTCTTTAGATGCGGGCGGCGAGCACGGGCGGCAAGCCGCGCGATATTACTTGGTGCGGGTACCGACGACTTCGATCTCGACGCGACGGTTCTTGGCACGGCCGGCGCTGGTCTTGTTGTCAGCAACTGGCTGCTTCTCGCCCTTGCCTTCGGTGTAGACGCGGTTCGCTTCGATACCCTTCGACTGCAGGTAGGCCTTGACGGCTTCGGCGCGGCGGATCGACAGCTTCTGGTTGTAGGCGTCGGTGCCGATCGAGTCGGTGTGGCCGACGGCAATGATGACTTCCAGGTTGATGCCTTGCAGCTTCGAGGTCAGGTCGTCGAGGCTGGCTTTGCCGGCTGGCTTGAGGACGGACTTGTCGAAGTCAAAGAACGCGTCGGCCGAGTAGCTGACTTTTTCCGAGGTGACGACCGGCGCAACTGGCGCTGGGGCCGGCGCTGGCGCTGCAACTGGCGCAGGAGGCGGAGCCATCACGACTGGGGCAGGGGCGACGCACTTGCCGTTGACCAGGGTTTCTGGCGCCACGCACAGCGGCAGGTCGCAACCTGGCACCGCATCGGCAGGCGTCCAGTAACCGGTACGCCAGCACAGGCCGAATGGGTTGCGCACGATAATGCCGCGCGAATCTTGCACGTACGCGCTGTATGGCGAGTTCGCCTTGATGTCGGTGGTCACCGGTGCGTAAGGAGGCGCGGTTGGAGCCGAGCTCTGCGCAAAGGCGCTGCCAGCGATCGCTGCGGAGGCTGCGAGGACGAAGGTTGCTAATTTATTCATATTGTGTCTTCCTTTCGGGGGTGATATCCGCAGCAAAAACTGCGCAACTTGGCGTGCATAGACGAAATAGTAACACTTCATCCTGCTTCGCCCGTCTCCGGATTGCGAAACAGGCAACGACTCCTGATCATTTTGCCACACCGGACGAGATAGCACGAATGCTACGCAAATCAAACACGGATCAATATGAAAGTGACGTTGTTTTCGTGCAACATCGGCGAAAGGACATCGCATCGACCTTGAGATCGAACAAACGGCGCATCGTTTGCTATGGCAGGCAGAATGGGGGAATTGCGCTACTGCTATATCCCCCGTGGTAAAATCGCCCGCTTGTAACATAACCACAGCCTGAGACCAGCCCCCCGCCAATGGATCAATTCGCAAAAGAAACAATCCCGATTTCCCTCGAAGAAGAGATGCGCAAGAGCTATCTCGATTACGCCATGAGCGTGATCGTCGGCCGCGCATTGCCGGATGTGCGCGACGGCCTCAAGCCGGTGCACCGCCGGGTGTTGTTCGCGATGCACGAAATGAACAACGTGTACAACCGCCCGTACGTCAAGTGCGCGCGCGTGGTCGGCGAAACCATGGGTAAGTACCACCCGCACGGCGACGCCTCGATCTACGACACGCTGGTGCGGATGGCGCAGGATTTCTCGCTGCGGTATACATTAGTGGACGGCCAGGGCAACTTCGGCTCGGTCGATGGCGACAGCGCCGCGGCAATGCGTTATACCGAGTGCCGCCTCGACAAGATTGCCAGCGAGATCCTCGCCGACATCGACAAGGACACCGTCGACTTCCAGCCGAACTATGACGGCAAGGAAAAAGAGCCGACGGTCCTGCCGACCAAGATTCCGAACCTGCTGATCAACGGTTCGTCCGGCATCGCGGTCGGCATGGCGACCAACATCCCGCCGCACAACCTCACCGAAATCATCAACGGCGCGCTGCACGTGCTGCGCAATCCCGATTGCACCATCGACGAGCTGATCGAGCTGATCCCGGCGCCGGACTTCCCGACCGCCGGCATCATCTACGGCGTCTCCGGCGTGCGCGACGGCTACCGCACCGGCCGCGGCCGCGTGGTGATGCGCGCCAAGACCCACTTCGAGGAATACGGCAAGGACGGCGGCCGCATCGCCATCATCGTCGACGAGCTGCCCTACCAGGTCAACAAGAAGTCGCTGCTCGAGCGCATCGCCGAGAACGTGCGCGACAAGAAGCTCGAAGGCATTTCCGACATCCGCGACGAGTCCGACAAGTCCGGCATGCGCGTGGTCATCGAACTGAAGCGCGGCGAAGTGCCGGAAGTGGTGCTGAACAACCTGTACAAGCAGACCCAGCTGCAAGACACCTTCGGCATGAACATGGTGGCGCTGGTCAACGGCCAGCCGAAACTGCTGAACCTCAAGCAGATGCTGTTCTACTTCCTGTCGCACCGCCGCGAAGTGGTCACGCGCCGCACCGTGTTCGAACTGCGCAAGGCGCGCGAACGCGGCCACATGCTCGAAGGCCTGGCCGTCGCGCTGGCCAACATCGACGACTTCATCGCCATCATCAAGGCGGCGCCGACGCCGCCGGTGGCCAAGACCGAACTGATGCAGCGCGCCTGGGATTCGTCGCTGGTGCGCGAGATGCTGACCCGCACCGCCGAAGGCACCACCGTCGGCGGCATCGAGGCGTTCCGTCCCGAGCACCTGCCGAAGCACTACGGCATGCAGGCCGATGGCCTCTACAAGCTGTCCGACGAACAGGCGCAAGAGATCCTGCAGATGCGCCTGCAGCGCCTGACGGGCCTCGAGCAGGACAAGATCGTCAACGAGTACAAAGACATCATGTCGCACATCGCCGACCTGCTGGACATCCTGGCCAAGCCGGAGCGCGTCACCGTCATCATCACCGACGAAATGACGGCGATCATGAACGAGTACGGCGCCGGCAACAAGGACGTGCGCCGCTCGACCATCGAGATGAACGCCACCGACCTCGAGACCGAAGACCTGATCACGCCGCAGGATATGGTGGTGACCCTGTCGCACACCGGCTACATGAAGTCGCAGCCGATCGCCGAGTACCGCGCGCAGAAGCGCGGCGGCCGCGGCAAGCAGGCGATGGCGACCAAGGAAGAGGACTGGATCGACCAGCTGTTCATCGCCAACACCCACGACTACATGCTGTGCTTCTCGAACCGCGGCCGCATGTACTGGCTGAAGGTGTGGGAAGTGCCGCAAGGCTCGCGCAATTCGCGCGGCAAGCCGATCGTCAACATGTTCCCGCTGCAGGACAACGAGAAGATCACCGTGATCCTGCCGCTGTCGGGCGAGAACCGCACCTTCCCTGAAGACCACTACGTGTTCATGGCGACCAGCCTGGGCACCGTCAAGAAGACGCCGCTGAAGGACTTCAGCAATCCGCGCAAGGCCGGCATCATCGCGGTCGACCTCGACGAGGGCGACTTCCTGATCGGCGCCGCGCTGACCGACGGCGAGCACGATGTCATGCTGTTCTCGGACTCCGGCAAGGCAGTGCGCTTCGACGAGAACGACGTGCGTCCGATGGGCCGTACCGCGCGCGGTGTGCGCGGCATGAACCTGGAAGACGGCCAGAACGTGATCGCCCTGCTGGTGGCCGAGAACGAGCAGCAGTCGGTGCTCACGGCAACCGAAAACGGCTTCGGCAAGCGTACTCCGATCACCGAGTACACCCGCCACGGCCGCGGCACCAAGGGCATGATCGCGATCCAGACCAGTGAGCGCAACGGCAAGGTGGTTGCCGCCACGCTGGTCGAGGTGAGCGACGAGATCATGCTGATCACCACCGGCGGCGTGCTGATCCGCACCCGCGTGGCGGAGATCCGCGAGATGGGCCGCGCGACGCAAGGCGTGACCCTGATCGCGGTCGAAAACGGCACCAAGCTGTCCGGCCTGCAGCGCATCGTCGAGACCGACCTCGAAGATCCGGACCTCGAGCAGGCGCCGGAATAACAGCCAGCCAGGCCAGGATGGCCGCCGCGTCAGCGGCGTTTCGCATACCGTGCGAAAATCATCCTGGCCGATTCGTTTCTGGTCGGCCGCCCGGGCGGCCGCCTCCCTGAGTTCTCTTGCAAAGCACCTTCATGAAAAAAATCGCAGTCATCCTCGGTTTCCTCGTTTTTGCCAGCTCCGCTTTCGCGCAAGCCGCGCGGCCGGACCCTGCCGCCGAAGCGGCCGTCCGCAAGCTGCTGACGGCGATGGATTACCGCGCCTCGATGGCCCGCACGATGGCGCAGATGAGCGCGAACATGCCCGCCATGATGCGCAATTCGGTTGCAGGCAGGGTCGCCGCCGACCCGCGCCTGACCGACGACCAGCGCAAGCAGGCAATCGCAGACGCCGAGCGGACCATGCCGCGCGCGCTCGAAGCGGTCAACAAGGTCATGAACGACCCGGCCCTGCTCGACGAGATGACGGCCGAAATGGTGCCGCTGTACGCGCGCACCTTCACCGTCGGCGAACTCGATCAGCTTACCGCGTTCTATTCCAGCCCGGTCGGCAAGAAGACCATCGCGTCGATGCCGCAGATCATGGCCGCCGGCATGGAGGCGGGCAACCGCATCGTCACCCCGCGCCTGAACAAGCTGATGGCCGAAATGATGAAACCCGCCGCCAAATAAGCCAATCGAACAGGATCCGCCAGTGAGCATTGTCTACAACTTCTCCGCCGGCCCGGCCGTCCTTCCGAAAGAAGTACTGCAGCAGGCCGCGGCCGAAATGCTCGACTGGCACGGCAGCGGCATGTCGGTGATGGAGATGAGCCACCGCGGTCCCGAGTTCATTTCGATCTACCGGCAGGCCATCGCCGACCTGCGCGAACTGCTCGCCGTTCCGGCCAACTACCAGATCCTGTTCCTGCAGGGCGGCGGCCTTGGCGAAAACGCCATCGTGCCGATGAATCTCCTTGGCCGGGCCACGCAGCCGGCCACCATCGACTTCGTCCACACCGGTTCCTGGTCCGGCAAGTCGATCAAGGAAGCGGCGCGCTACGCCAACGTGAATGTCGCCGCCAGGCCCGAAGGCGGCGGCTTTACCAGTGTGCCGCCGCAGCAATCCTGGCGCCTGACAAAAGACGCCGCTTACCTGCATATCTGCACCAACGAGACCATCGACGGCGTCGAATACAATTTCGTGCCCACCGTGCAGGGAGATACGCCGCTGGTGGCCGACATGTCCTCGCACATTTTGTCGCGGAGAATTGACGTCTCGAAGTACGGCGTCATCTTCGCCGGCGCCCAGAAGAACATCGGTCCGGCCGGTCTTACGCTGGTGATCGTGCGCGACGACCTGCTCGGCCACGCGCTGCCGATCTGCCCGTCGGCCTTCGACTGGATGATCGTCGCCGAACACGACTCGATGTACAACACGCCGCCGACCTACGCGATCTACATCGCCGGCCTGGTGTTCGCGCACCTCAAGCGCCAGGGCGGGGTAGCCGCCATGGAGCAGCGTAATATCGAGAAGGCGCGCCTGCTGTACGCCGCGCTCGACGCCGACGACTTCTATTCGAACCGGGTGGCGCCGGAAAACCGCTCGCGCATGAACGTGCCGTTTTTCCTGCGCGACGAATCACTTAACGAACAATTCCTGGCCGGCGCAAAAGCGCGCGGCCTGCTGCAACTGAAGGGCCACAAGTCCGTCGGCGGTATGCGCGCATCGATCTACAACGCGATGCCGATCGAGGGCGTGCAAGCCCTGGTCGATTATTTGAACGAATTCGCCAACCGGTAGTTGAAGTATGGTCTGGCTCCAATCGAACCAAATGTAAGCAGACGATGACAGACAAATTAACTCCATTGCGCGTGCAGATCGATGCAATCGACGCGCAGCTGCTCGACCTGCTGAACCAGCGCGCCCGCCTGGCGCAGGAAGTAGGCCACGTCAAGGCGGAAACCATGGCGCCGGTATTTCGCCCCGAACGCGAGGCGCAAGTGCTGCGCGGCGTCGCCGAACGCAATCCCGGCCCGCTGAAAAATGCCGACGTCCAGACCATCTTCCGCGAGATCATGTCGGCCTGCCGCTCGCTGGAAAAGCGCGTCACCGTCGCCTACCTGGGCCCGGCCGGCACCTTCAGCGAGCAGGCCGTCTACCAGCAGTTCGGCGGCGCCGTCGACGGCCTGCCGTGCGTGTCGATCGACGAAGTGTTCCGCGCCACCGAAGCCGGCACCGCCGACTTCGGCGTGGTCCCGGTCGAGAACTCCTCCGAGGGCGCCATCAACCGCACGCTCGACCTGATGCTCGCCACCACCACCATCATCAGCGGCGAGGTATCGATTCCGGTCCATCACAGCCTGATGACCAGGACCGGTTCGATGGACGGCGTGAAGGTCGTCTGCGCCCATTCGCAGGCGCTGGCGCAGTGCCAGGTCTGGCTCAACCAGCACTACCCGAGCATCGAGCGGCGCGCGGTGGCCTCGAACGCGGAGGCGGCGGTGATGGCCAGCCAGGATCCCACCATCGCGGCGATCGCCAGCGAAATGGCGGGCGAGCAGTACAAGCTCGGCGTGGTGCAGGCGCACATCCAGGACGATCCGCACAACCGCACCCGCTTCGCCATCATCGGCCACCTGCAGACCAATCCGTCCGGCGAAGACCAGACTTCGCTGGTGCTGGCGGTGCCGAACAAGGCCGGCGCCGTCTACAACCTGCTGGCGCCGTTGGCCAAGCACGGGGTATCGATGACCCGCTTCGAATCGCGCCCGGCGCGCATCGGCACCTGGGAATATTACTTCTACGTCGACATCGAAGGCCACGTGTTCGATCCCTCGGTCGCCGCCGCGCTGGAAGAACTGAAGGACAACGCCGCCTTCTTCAAGGTGCTCGGTTCCTACCCGCTCAGCCTCTAACTTTTCGAGATCCACATGCCTAATCAATTTGGTCCAGAATACGTCCGCGCCATCGCCCCTTACCAGGCCGGCAGGCCCATCGCCGAAGTGGCGCGCGAGTTCGGCCTGGAAGAGGCCAGCATCGTCAAGCTGGCGTCCAACGAAAACCCGTTCGGCGTGCCCGAGTCGAGCAAGCAGGCGATGGCCGCGGCGGTGGCCGAACTTGGCCGCTACCCGGATGCCAACGGCTTCGAGCTCAAGGCCGCGCTGTCGAAGCGCTATGACGTGCCGGCCGACTGGATCACGCTCGGCAACGGCAGCAACGACATCCTCGAAATCGCCGCCCACGCCTTCGTGCAGACCGGCCAGTCGGTGGTGTATTCGCAGTACTCGTTCGCGGTGTACGCGCTGGCCACGCAAGGCGTCGGCGCGCGCGCGATCGTGGTGCCTGCCAAAGCCTACGGCCACGACCTCGACGCCATGGCGAGCGCCATTGCCGACGACACGCGGCTGGTCTTCATCGCCAATCCGAACAACCCGACCGGCACCTTCATTGCGGTGCCCGAGATAGAAGCCTTCCTGCAGCGCGTGCCGGCCAACGTCATCGTCGTGCTGGACGAAGCCTACAACGAATTCCTCGCGCCCGAGCAGCAGTTCGAATCGGCCGAGTGGGTGCGCAAGTATCCGAACCTGCTGGTCTCGCGCACCTTCTCGAAAGCCTACGGCCTGGCCGGGCTGCGCGTCGGTTTCGCCATCGCGCAGCCGGCCGTCACCGACCTGATGAACCGCATCCGCCAGCCGTTCAACGTCAACTCGCTGGCGCAGGCGGCGGCCATCGCGGCGCTGGGCGACAAGCAATTTCTGGCGCAGGGCGCGAAGAACAACGCCGCCGGCTACCAGCAGTTCGTCGAAGCGTTCGAGGAACTCGGGCTTGAATACGTGCCGTCATACGGTAACTTCGTGCTGGTGCGGGTCGGCGACGACGACCAGGCCGGCGCGCGCGTGAACCTGGCGCTGCTCAAGCAGGGCGTGATCGTGCGCCCGGTCGGCAATTACGGCCTGCCTCAGTGGCTGCGCATCTCGATCGGCCTGCCGCAGGAGAACGCGGTGTTCCTGGCGGCCCTGAAAAAAGCGCTCGCCGATGCTCAGTAAAGTCGTCATCTTCGGCGTCGGCCTGATCGGCGGCTCGTTCGCGCTGGCGCTCAAGCGCGCCGGCGCCGCGCGCAGCATCGTCGGCATGGGCCGCTCGCCCGAAGCGATGGCGCGCGCGCTCGAACTGGGCCTCGTCGACAGCGTCGGCGCCTCGCTGGCCGACGCGATGCAAGACGCCGACCTGGTGCTCGTCGCCGCGCCGGTCGCCCAGACCGAAGCGATCCTCGCCTCGCTGTTGCCTTACCTGGAAGAGCGCACGGTCATTACCGACGCCGGCAGCACCAAGTCCGACGTCGCCGCCGCCGCGCGCAAGGCGCTCGGCGAGCGCAGCGCCCAGTTCGTGCCCGGCCATCCGATCGCCGGGCGCGAATCGAACGGGCCGGACGCCGCCATCGCCGATCTGTACGTCGGCAAGAAAACGGTGCTCACGCCGCTGGCGGAAAATCCCACGGTGTACGTCGCGCGCGTGGCCGCGGCGTGGGAAGCGTGCGGCGCCATCGTCCACCGCCTCACGCCGGCCGAGCACGACAAGGTGTTCGCCGCGGTCAGTCATCTGCCGCACCTGCTGGCGTTCGCGCTGGTCGACGACATCGCCAGCAAGCCCCACGCCGAGCTGCTGTTCCAGTACGCTGCCAGCGGCTTTCGCGATTTCACCCGCATCGCCGCCTCCTCGCCCGAGATGTGGCGCGACATCAGCCTGGCCAACCGGCCGGCGCTGCTCGGTGAGCTGGACGCATATCTGTCACAATTGACCGCGATGCGGGCGATGCTCGCGGCCGGCGACGGCGCCGCGCTCGAAGGCGTCTACGCCAATGCACGCCGCGCGCGCCGCCAGTGGACCGGCGAGATCGAGGCGGCCGAAGCGCCACCCCCGCGCAACGGCGCAGAATAGATTCGAAAGGCTTCACGCATGACGCAGCAAAAATACTATCCCCAGCATCTCGACCTGCACCCGGTGACCCAGGTGGAAGGCACCGTGCGCCTGCCGGGCTCGAAAAGCATCTCGAACCGTACCTTGCTGCTGGCCGCGCTGGCCGGCGGCAGCACCACCATCGTCGACCTGCTCGCCTCCGACGACACCATGGTCATGCTCGGTGCGCTGCATTCGCTCGGCATCAAGTGGGAGCAGATCGACGACCACACCCACATCGTGCACGGCGCCGACGGCGTGCTGCCGGTGCACGAGGCCGATCTTTTCATGGGCAACGCCGGCACCGCGATCCGCCCGCTGACGGCGGCGCTGGCGGTGATCGGCGGCGACTACACGCTGCACGGCGTCTCGCGCATGCACGAGCGCCCGATCGGCGACCTGGTCGAGGCCCTGAATGCGGTCGGCGCCCAGATCGACTACACCGGCGAGCCGGGCTTCCCGCCGCTGCGGATCCGGCGCGGGCATATCCATGCGCAGCGCATGTCGGTGCGCGGCAACGTCTCCAGCCAGTTCCTGACCGCGCTGCTGATGGCGGCGCCGCTGATGGCGCGCGAGCACCCGGTCAGCATCGACGTCGAAGGGGAGCTGATCTCCAAGCCGTACATCGAGATCACGCTGAACCTGATGCGCCGCTTCGGCGTGACGGTCGAGCAGGACGGCTGGACCTCGTTCACGGTGCAGCCTGGCCAGCGTTACACCAGTCCCGGCACCATCCACGTCGAAGGCGACGCCTCGACCGCCTCCTACTTCCTCGCCGCCGGCGCGATTGCCGGCGGCCCGGTGCGGGTGGTCGGGGTGGGGCGCAACAGCATCCAGGGCGACGTCCGCTTTGCCGATGCGCTCGAGCAGATGGGCGCGACGGTCACCCGCGGCGACAACTGGATCGAAGCGACTTCCAACGGCGTGTTGAAGGCAATCGACGCCGACTTCAACCACATTCCCGACGCCGCGATGACGATTGCGGTGGCGGCGCTGTACGCCGACGGCACCAGCACGCTGCGCAACATCGCCAGCTGGCGCGTCAAGGAGACCGACCGCCTGGCGGCGATGGCGATCGAGCTGCGCAAGCTTGGCGCCACGGTGGAAGAGGGCGCCGACTACATCGCCATTACGCCGCCGGCCGAAGAAATCCATGCCGCCACGATCGACACCTACGACGATCACCGGATGGCGATGTGCTTCTCGCTCGCCTCGCTCGACGGCAAGGCCAGGCGCGGCAACGCCATGCGCATCAACGACCCCAAGTGCGTGGCCAAGACCTTCCCTGACTATTTCGAAGCCTTCGCCAGCATCGCCGTCGAAAAAGAATTATTCTAAAACCGGGGTCAGACCCGGGTATTACTTCCACCGGGGGTCAGTGCCGACATTCGGACACGGCCTAAGCAGTACGCCGGCCTGACAGACGAGGTCGTGTCCGATTGTCGGCACTGACCCCGGGGTGTAATTTAATTAATCAATCTAAGAACAATGCCAAACAATCCCGTTCCAGTCATCGCCATCGACGGCCCGACCGCTTCCGGCAAGGGCACCGTCGCCCACAAGGTGGCCGACCGCCTCGGCTTCCATTACCTCGACTCGGGCGCGCTGTACCGGCTGACGGCGCTGTCGGCGCTGCGCCGCGGCGCCGACCTGAACGACGAGCACGCGCTGGCCAAGCTGGCCGAGCACCTGCCGGTCCATTTCGACGGTCCGCTGATTCTGCTGGCCAACGAAAACGTCAGCGAGGCAATCCGCGCCGAGGACGTCGGCAACCTGGCGTCGAAAATCGCCGCGCTGCCGGCCGTGCGTCAGGCGCTGTTCGCGCTGCAACTGGGCTTTCGCAAGGCGCCCGGCCTGGTCGCCGACGGCCGCGACATGGGCACCGTGATTTTTCCCCATGCCAAGCTAAAGGTGTTCCTCACCGCAAGCACTGAGGCGCGGGCGCAACGCCGATATAAGCAATTGATTGACAAGGGAATTTCTGCTAATATGGAAGACCTCCTGTCAGATTTGAAAGCGCGCGACGACCGTGATACTCATCGGGCAATCGCACCGCTGGTGCCGGCAGAAGGGGCGCATCTGCTCGACACTTCCGACATGACGGCCGCTCAAGCCATCGAAGCGGTGCTGGCGTGGTATGCGCATGAAAGTAAATAAGTAGTTGGTGGTGCCTGGCGCGGCAATGGTGCCGTTCTCAGGCGTGGTTCAACCTAACCCAGTTTAAGTCGCATCGTGCGAACTCTGCTGGCTAACAAGTGTAAATCCTATGTCTACAGCAACAACTGAAGCAACCGGTATGGAAAGTTTTGCAGCGCTCTTCGAGGAATCGTTGTCGCGTCAAGATATGCGCTCCGGCGAAGTTATTTCCGCTGAAGTCGTGCGCCTCGACCACAATTTCGTGATCGTCAACGCCGGCCTCAAGTCCGAAGCTTTCATTCCTATCGAAGAATTCAAGAACGACCAGGGCGAACTGGAAGTTCAAGTCGGCGACTTCGTTTCCGTAGCGATTGAGTCGCTGGAAAACGGTTTCGGCGATACCATCCTGTCGCGCGACAAGGCCAAGCGCCTGGCGTCGTGGCTGGCACTGGAAAAAGCCATGGAATCGGGCGAGATCGTCGTCGGTACCGTCAATGGCAAAGTCAAGGGCGGCCTGACCGTTCTGACCAACGGCATCCGCGCATTCCTGCCGGGTTCGCTGGTCGACACCCGTCCAGTCAAGGACACCACCCCGTTCGAAGGCAAGACCCTGGAATTCAAGGTCATCAAGCTCGACCGCAAGCGTAACAACGTCGTTCTGTCGCGCCGCGCCGTCATCGAAGCTTCGATGGGCGAAGAGCGCCAGAAGCTGATGGAAACGCTGAAGGAAGGTACCGTCGTTACCGGTATCGTCAAGAACATCACCGACTACGGCGCCTTCGTCGACCTCGGCGGCATCGATGGCCTGCTGCACATCACCGACCTGGCATGGCGCCGCGTGCGTCACCCGTCGGAAGTGCTGACGGTTGGCCAGGAAATCACTGCCAAGGTCCTCAAGTACGATCAGGAAAAGAACCGCGTCTCGCTGGGTGTCAAGCAGCTGGGCGACGATCCTTGGACCGGTCTGTCCCGTCGTTACCCGCAAGGCACGCGCCTGTTCGGTAAAGTCACGAACCTCACCGACTACGGCGCCTTCGTCGAAGTCGAGCAGGGCATCGAAGGCCTGGTCCACGTTTCCGAAATGGACTGGACCAACAAGAACGTCGCTCCTAACAAGGTCGTCCAGCTGGGCGACGAAGTTGAAGTGATGGTCCTGGAAATCGATGAAGAGCGTCGCCGTATTTCGCTGGGCATGAAGCAGTGCAAAGCGAATCCATGGGATGACTTCGGCGTGACCCACAAGAAGGGCGACAAAGTCCGCGGCGCGATCAAGTCGATCACCGACTTCGGCGTGTTCATCGGCCTGGCCGGCAACATCGACGGCCTGGTGCACCTGTCCGACCTGTCGTGGACCGAGACTGGCGAAGAAGCCGTCCGCCGCTTCAAGAAGGGTGACGAGCTCGAAGCCATCGTGCTGGCAATCGACGTTGAGCGCGAGCGTGTTTCGCTGGGTGTCAAGCAGCTCGAAGGCGACCCGTTCAACAACTTCGCGGCAATGAACGACAAAGGCTCCCTGGTAACGGGTACGGTCAAGTCGGTCGAGCCTAAGGGCGCTGTCATCCAGCTGTCCGAAGAAGTCGAAGGCTACCTGCGTGCTTCCGAAATCTCGCGCGACCGCGTTGAAGATGCCGGTACCCACCTGAAAGTTGGCGATTCGGTTGAAGCGCTGGTCATCAACATTGACCGCAAGGCTCGCAGCATCCAGCTGTCGATCAAGGCGAAAGACAATGTCGAGACCCAGGAAGCGATGCAGAAGATGGCTTCGTCGTCCGACAACAACGCAGCTTCGGGCACCACCAGCCTGGGCGCGCTGTTGAAAGCCAAGTTCGATAACAAGAACTAAGTTTTCGGAATCGACCAGATGACGAAGTCCGAGTTGATCAACCGTCTGGCTGAGCGTTATTCTCAGCTGGTGGCCAAAGATGCGGAGTACGCTGTCAAGACCATTCTCGATGCAATGACCAATGCTTTATCGACTGGTCAGCGCATCGAGATCCGTGGTTTCG